>CAZOXU010000005.1:116246-126235 GCA_964583975.1 uncultured Planctomycetales bacterium | reverse complement strand
GAGTCAATTGGAATGATTGGGGAATCTTAGGAAAGGCTGGAATCAACTGGCAAGATTTTGCAGCATTGAGTAAGGTAGGAATCAATTGGAATGATATCTCAGTGTTGGCCAAGACAGGAATCAACTGGCAAGACTTTGGAGTGTTAAGTAAGACAGGAATCAATTGGAATGATTTAGGAGTATTAGGAAGAACTGGTATTAATTGGCAAGACATGGCCGTGTTGGGTAAGACAGGAATTAACTGGAATGACTTAGGAGTTGTTAGCAAGGTTGGAGTTAATTGGCAAGACTTTGGAGTCTTAAGTAAGACTGGAATTAATTGGAATGATATCAATACACTAAGCCGAACTGGGGTTAATTGGTCTGGAGTTAGCAGCTTAGCTAATAGCAATATTAATTGGTCTAATATAGCTCAACTTTCTTATCAAAATATTAATTGGGATGCATTAACAAATATCAGTAATGCTGGTGTTAATTGGTCAGATATTTCTGCAATGTCCTCTAAGGGTATCAATTGGCAAGATTTTGCCGTACTCAGCACTAGAGGCGTTAATTGGGATGATATTATGAAGGTTGCTAGCACAGGAATTAACTGGCAAGATCTTAATGCTATGACCAAATCAGGAATCAATTGGTTAAGCTTTGGAGCCTTATCTACAGCTAATATCAATTGGAGCGGTATTAACGTCTTGTCTTACGCTAACGTAAACTGGTCTGGAGTTGGTCAATTGTCTACGAGCAATGTTAACTGGCAAAGTTTAAGCGAACTTTCACAATCTGGTGTGAATTGGCAAGACGTGAATGTTGAATCTCGTTCAGGAATTAATTGGTCAGATTATGCTTTAATGACTCATGGTGGAGTTAATTGGTATGATTCAGCTAACCAAAGCACGGCAGGTGTTAATTGGCGTGGTTTAAATACGCTTATGACCAACGTAACTTCTGTAGTTACTAATATCGGTGCCACGGGAGATACTGGAACAGTCACATTATTTGGTAAGTTAAACAATATTACTACCTTGGTAGGAAGTGTATCTTCAAATACAACAGTCGATGAAATTAAGACAATCGTTCAGTCAGTCAGCTCAGTTTTAGGAAGCACAACAGATACCTCAAGCACTAATACAGTTTTTGGAAATTTAGTGAACATTAAGGGTGTTATTGGAACAGTTTCAAGTCCAACTTCAAGCCCCACGCTTTTTGGTCATGTGAGAAACGCTGAATCTAATGCCAGCGCTGCCTACGGTTATACGCAACAAATTCTCACCACATTAGGTAGCGGCACTGTAGTAACGACAGCATTACAGAATTTGGAAGCTACTATAGAAGAGTTGAAAAACAATGTATCTGGTTTAACAGGAAGTGGAGAGAGCGGTAAGAATTTAGCCCAACAAACAGTCGAAATGCTCCAGAAAATTTTGGATGAACAAGCTAGACAGGCTGGTTTACAAGAAACCATGACCGTAGCTCAACTCTCAGAAAAAGAATCAAAAGATATGGATAGGGTTAATCAAAAACTCGAAGAAATTACAGCTAAGATTAATGCCCTTACTGAAGCTATCGGAGCCAAGGATGTGGTTGTTAAGACTTGGTATGAAAGCGAATAATGATAAAAACTAAATATTCTTTTAGAACTATCTTATTCATGTTCTTTATCTGCTTTTTTTTAGGGCAGGAATCCTTAGTTTATGCTGATGTTTATATTAATAAATTAGTTGTTAATGGAACTGACAGTGTAAAAGAAACAGATGTTAATTTTCCTCTACCTGGAGATCTTAATTCTGCAGATATTCTAGATACCAATGGTTTAGATTTAACCTATAACGTGAATGATTCTAATTATTTTGTTCATGGTAAGGTGACTCTTCAACCAAAGGAATCTAAAACTTTTCGTATTCGTGTTCGTGATATTTGGAAATTAGACCCTCAACAAGTTGAAGATATCCGAAAAGAAATTGAACAAGGTTATATTCAAATAGGAAAACAAAAAGACCAACAACAAGGAGAGTTGCTTAAGAAGAACCTTCTTGAAAAACTTAACTTTGTACAAGATCAAGGTAATAAAGCAGATAGCGTTGAAAAACGTATGGATGCCTATCGCACCTATACCAAAGAATTAAAACGTATTGAAAATAGTGCGTTAGCGGTGGATTATTGGCGTTCAGATCCAAGTGAATTAAAAGATAATAAAATTATACGTTTTAACATAGAAGTCGAAAACCCTTTTGATATTTCTAAGACTTATAAAAATAAGCAATATTTGCCATCGGAAGTAAAGCCTGAAGACCTTGTTGAATTTGAAGGGTTTGAAGTAAGGTATGATCAAGATAAGAAAACCTCTTTTTTATTTAGAGAAGAACAGCTTCAACCTAAAGAAAAAAAGAAATTCACTATAGGAATAAAGGACATATGGTTTGTGCCTCAAAAAGACATTGATTATTTGAGGAACCGTTCTAATTCGACGTATGATTTTCTTAAAGAATCAAAATTTGCAGAGAGCGCCAAAATCTTATTTGATCATGTCGCTGGACTTTTGAAAACTATAGATGATTCACAAGCTCAGAAAAAAGAAAGTATTACTGAGCATATCAGCGCTTTTCGTGACAACCAGAAAATCTACGATAATGCCAAGATCGATGTGGAAAGTTTAGAGAAGTTGTTGTCTGTTTACAGAGAGGACTTAGAAAAGAGTAAGGTCGATAATGTGTTACGCAAAATGCAATCTCTTAAGGGAATATCAAATGTCTCTAAAGCTGTATTTGATAAAGCCAAAGTCTCTGAAGGAGATACCTGGAAATTTATTTTCTGGATTTTGATTTTTGTTGGGGTTTTAACTGTTGCCAGTTTCTTAGTTTGGATTTTACGTTCTAAAGAAAAACAAATAACATCTGATTCTGATCAGAGTACAGGAACGCCTGGTAATCAGCAAACAGCAGATACCCAAGGGAAAAAATAACTGAAGTGAGAAATCTATGAATGTAAAGCAATTACAATATACAGAAGTAGGTATTGTTAAAGCCATGAGGGGATCTATCATTATTGTGACGGGCTTTAAAAACTGTATTAATGGTCAATTAATTAAATTTGGTTATGGTACCATGGGAATGATTCTTGGCTTCAATGAAAATGAAGCCCAGGTTCTTATTATTAAAGAAGCTGAAAAGGTCAAAACAGGTGATAAGGCAATTGCTTCGATTGAACCATTTGAAATGCCTGTTGGGGATAAATTTATTGGTCGTATTGTCAACGTTCTCGGTGATCCTATAGATGGTTTGGGACCAGTGGAGAGCGATAAAAATTATCCTATTTTCCCAGAAGCTCCACCAATTCTTGTTCGTCAACCTTTGAAAAAGACTTTGGAAACAGGTATTAAGGTTCTTGATGCCATGATTCCTATAGGTTTTGGTCAGCGCGAATTAATTTTAGGGGACAAAGGAACGGGTAAAACAACCTTTGTTACAGATACCATTATTAATCAAAAAAATACTGGTGTTTTATGTATCTACGTTGCCATTGGAAAACCTAAGTCAGCTTTGGCTAAAATTGTTCAACTTTTTAAAGATCATGATTGCTTTAAATATAGCATGATTGTTTGCGCAGGAGCTTCTTCGCCTCCTGGTCAGCAATACCTCGCTCCCTACGTGGCTTGTTCTTTGGCTGAACATTTCTTACATCAAGGAAAAAATGTCTTTATAGGTTTCGATGATTTTACAAAACACGCTTGGGCTTATCGTGAAATTTCTCTCTTGTTGGGACGTCCACCAGGCCGTGACTCTTATCCAGGCGACATTTTCTATCTACATTCTAAAATGATTGAACGCGCTTGCTATCTTGATGAAAAGCATGGTGGAGGATCAATCACATTTTTCCCTATTGTAGAGATTCTCGAAGGAGATTTAACAGCATTCGTTCCTTCTAATTTAGTTTCCATGACGGATGGACAGATTCTATTAAGCAGCACACTCTTTGGCGAAGGTCAAAAACCTGCTTTGGATTTGGGGTTATCTGTTTCTCGTGTAGGTTCTAAAGTTCAGTGGCCCGCAATCAAGGCTCTTTCAGGTCCATTACGTTTGGAGTACTTACAATATCGAGAATTATTGCGTACTTCGAAATTAAAGACTAGCGGACATTCGGATGAGACATTAGAAAAACTCAAACGAGGTGCGATTTTAACTGAAATTCTTCGTCAAGATAAAGATAAACCTGTTATGCAGGAGATTCAGGTTGTTATTTTTTATGCGTTTAATAAGAAAATGCTTAACGAATTAACAATCCCTGAAGTCAGGATTTTCCAAGATGAGGTTTTAGATTATATTCGTAAGAATAATCCTGATTTATTGAAACTTCTAAGAGAAAAGCGCAAGCTAGAGCCAGATGTTGAAAAAGGTATTACAGAAACTGTTGATGCCTATGTTAAAGTTTTAATAGGTCAGCGCAAAAAAGAAACACCCGATGTCTTAGATGAATATACTGAACAAGCGCAGACGGTCGAAGCTAAAACGGATTAAAGCTTATGGCTAAAAGTAAGATGCAGTTTCGATGCACCATTTTAAGCCCTAAGAATTTGGTTTTTGAAAGTACAGTCAGTAGTGTATTTATAATAGGGGATAGAAGTGAATATGAACTCCTAGCATATCATTATCCCCTGGTAGGATTGGTTCAAAAAGGCGATATTATTGTAGACTGGCAGCGTCGTATTCCGATTCGTTCTGGCGTGTTAAGATTTTTTGCTAATGAATGTACGATTTTAATAGAAGAAACACAAGACACTGTTGCTTCAGCGCAAAAAACAACTAAAGAAGAGATAAAACATTAATAATTAAGGAAATTGAATGTTAGCAGAAACGTTTTTAATTTTAACTGTTATGTTTATTGCGGTTATGGGGCCGTCTGTTGTTATTGCTATTTTAGGTTATGCGGTCATTAAAGCTTTAAGTCGAAATCCTTCGGCAGCTTCAAAAATCTTTATGGGCATGGCCATTATGTTGGTATTTGTTGAAGCTGTCTCAATAGTGGCTATTTTAATTATATTTCAGTTATTTAAGAAATAAGGTCAGCTATGGGGTTTCAATATTGGTATGAAGGGCTCATTTTTATATTTTTCTTTAGCGTGATTATAGGTTTTCCATGTTTCATGGTTGTGCTTTTAGGGACTAAGATGATCAATGAGTTGGGGAATTTCCCAACTAAAGCAGCAAAAATCCAGACCAGTGTTATATGGAAATTATTAATTGTAGAAGTTGTTTCGGGCATTGCATTGTGGGTATTCTTTCGTGTTTTTAGTTAACACCTATCTGATATAAAGGAGTTTTTATGGGAATAGAGTTAGATTGGGGTTTTGTGATTAAAATCATTGTTTTATTTGTGTTCTGCACTGGCTTTATCCTTTTTGGATTGCATTATTTGCTTATAAAGCCAGTTGATGGAGCTAAACAGCGTTTAGATCGTGATGCGGAAGCGGCGCGTGAAAGAGAAAGAGAGCTGAACACTAAAATTAAAGAAGCTGATGCCGAGTTGCAGCGTCGACAAAAAGAGATTGATTTGATGGAAAGAAAAATGCGCCAGGAATTGGAAGAAAAATCTGCTAAACAAAAAGATGAGATTATTCAAAAAGCTCGTGCCGAAGCTGAAGAAATTATTACCAAAGCACAAAACACCAAGGACAGTATTCGTAAAGAACTAGAGAAAAACATGGAAATTAAGATGGTTGATTATTCTGTGAAGATTATCGATGAAGTTTTTAGTAATACGGTTAAAGATGTTTTAGATAAGCAGCTTTTTGTTGAATTCGTTGAACAGTTAAAGAATGTAGATATGAAGCGTTTAGGCCCAGATATTAAAACAGCAGATGTTATTTCAGCCAATCCTTTGGACCAGGCTACCTTAAATACTATTGTGCAGATCTTTAAAGAAAAAGCTTCACGAGACATCAAACTGAATCCCAAGATTGATAAAACTATTGTGGGAGGAATTATCCTACAGTTTGAAAGCTTGATGTTAGATGGCAGTTTGCAAAATTCTTTTAAAACAGCGGCTAATACTATTAAAACACAAGTGGAAAAACAATATACGGCTTAAATAATTTATGGGTAAAGCCAGTAAAGTCAAAGTCGAAGTCAATGAAGTTAAAGACCTGGTCGATTTGATCCAGGTATTAAAAGACGTAGCTGACATGAAGTACCACGCTTTATCTGCACAAAAAGTCAAATTTAATAGGTTTAGCGAATCCTTTACTGAATTTTTTAGTCTTGTTAGTTTTTCCCAGGTTCGACATCCTTTAGTTAATAATGATAATCCCAAGACAGCCATTGTCATTATTTCCACAGAAAAAAGCTTCGTTGGTGATTTAAATTCGCGTGTGGTAGCTCGCGCCCTAGAAGAGTTAGAAAAAACACCAGATGCCGTTTTGATAACGGTGGGCAAAAAAGGTGTCGCCAAGTTAGAGTCTTATGGAAAAAAAAGTGCTAAAACTTGGGAAGAAATAGAAGATATAGGGTATTATGAATTGGCTGTTCAGATTAAAGATTATCTTGTTAAAGAAGTCATGGAAGGGCGGATAGGTAAGGCTACATTAGTCTATCCTTGGCCTAAAGATTATACAGTCATAAAACCCAGAGCTATTAAACTTCTTCCTTGCGAAGATCTTTTACCTAAACAAAAGCAAAGCGTTGAAAGTTTTCGTAGGGTTATAGAAGAATCAGATCCAGTAGATATGATGGGTTATTTATCTGACTTATGGTTATCAGCCAAGATTTTTGAGATTTTTTATGATACGAGTCTTGCTGCAGCTTCTGCACAAACTCAGCAATTAGATAGTAGTCTTGGTAAAATGCGTAAGGAAAGAGATCTGGTTAAATTAAAGTATCGAAAAGCTCGTCGAGGAGACATTGATAAGAGTTTAAGAGAGGTTTTCTCAGCAAAAATGATGGCGGCAAAATAATTTAAGGATTTTAAAAATTATGGAAAACAATACTAATACTGCTGCACCTACAGAAAACTCGGATGTTAAGAAAAATACAGGTCGTATAGCTGCTGTTCAAGGGCCTGTAGTAGATGTTCGCTTTCCAGAGACCGAAGAAGCTCCAGCTGTTTATGATTGTATTGAAACTTTTGCTTTTGATGGCCGTCGAATTGTTTTACAAACAGCAGAACACTTGGGACCTGGATTAATTAGATGTATTTCTTTTATGGAAACATTGAATCTTCAATTAGGCGCTCCATGTACTAATACTAAAAAGCCTGTAGCCATTCCAATTGGAGATGGTTGTTTTGGTCGGGTTATGGATGCATCTGGACGTCCATTAGATAATGCAGGACCTTATCAGTGCCCTACAACAGTTCCGATTCGTCGTCCGCCAGATCAAATTACATTTAATCTTAAGAAAACTGGTCGTGAAATTCCAGAACTTCTAGAAACAGGAATTAAATATATTGATCTTTTGTACCCTATGATCAAGGGAAGTAAAACAGGTGTTCTAGGAGGGGCTGGTTGCGGTAAGACTGTTGTTATTCTTGAACTTATTAACAATATCGTTAAAGCTCACGGTGGTGCTTGCGTATTTTGTGGGATTGGTGAACGTATACGTGAAGGTAATGAGCTTTTCTATGAATTGGAAGAAGCACATCTATTGCCTAAAGTTATGTTAGCTTTTGGACAAATGGATCAACCACCTGGTGCCCGTGCAGAAGTCGTTAATGCCGGTTTAACGATGGCCGAATATCTTTTAGCTAAAAATAAAGACGTTCTTTTGTTTATGGATAATCTTTATCGTTTTATTCAGGGAGGTCAGGAAGTTTCTACTTTGCTTGGACGCGTTCCTGCTGAAACAGGTTATCAGCCAACCTTAGCTTCTGAAGTTAATACCGTTCAAGAGCGTATTCGTTCCGTCGAAGGTGGTGGTTCGATCACGGCAATGCAGGCTGTTTATGTTCCTGCGGATGATATGACTGATCCTGCGGTTGTGTCTATTTTCGCAACTCTTGATGGTGTGGTTGTTCTTTCTCGTGACTTAGTTCAGCGCGGTATGTATCCTGCTATTGACCCATTGCAAAGTTCTTGTACAAACCTTGATACTAACGTGGTGGGAAGAAGGCATTATGAAGTTTCTCAGCAAGTTATTCAGCATTTCAGTAAACATAATGCCTTAAAGCGTATCGTAGCTGTTATTGGTCTTGAAGAGTTAAGTAAGGAAGATCAGAAGATTTTCAAACGTGCAGAAAAATTGTATAATTTTATGACTCAACCTTTTACTGTTAGTGAAGTCTTCACAGGTAAAAAAGGTGAGTACGTACCTCTGGAAGATAATATTCTCGGTTGTGAACGTATTCTACGTGGGGATTACGACCACATGGAAGCTCAAGATTTCTACATGATTGGTCGCTCACCCAAAATCTAACGATGTACAAGCCTGCTGCTAATAAAATTCTCGTCGATGTGTTGACTAAATCGGGATTGCTTACATCCCAGGATTTAGAAGACTATGTTATATCTGCTAAAAAAGAAAAAAGAAATCTGCATAGTTACCTTATTCGTCATGATATCTTGACTGATCGACAAATTATCGAAGCCCTCGCCCAACAATTAAAGCTGCCCATTGTAGATTTAAAACATAAGGAAATTCCTGCAAATGTTATTGAAAGAGTCCCTGTTAAGTTCGCTTCCTTTTATGAATTTATGCCAATTGCCATTGTAGGTAATGAGTTGGAATTAGCCATTTCTTCGCCTTTAGATGTTCGTGTCGGAGATGATATTCGGGTGCATTTGGGATTTGAACCCAAAGAGGTTTTGGCTCTTAAATCAGATATCCAAGAAGCTCTTAAGAAATATTATGGTTTTGCTTCTGATACGATTGATAAAATCTTAACTAAAGAGCCCAAGCATAAGCAGAATGAGCAAGCCCAAGTTTGGGTAGAGGATATTGAGAAAAAGAGTGAAGATCCTTCGGTCGCAAAATTAGTAAATCAGATTATTTTGGAGGCTTATCAAAAAAGAGCTACGGATATCCATTTAGAGCCTTATCGTGACAAGATGCGTTTACGATATCGAATTGATGGCATCCTTATTGATGGTAACCTGCCTCCTGAAGCCAGGCTTTTTCTTCTGCCTATGCTTTCTCGGATTAAGATCATGTCTAATTTAAGTATTACAGAGAAACGTTTGCCACAAGATGGAAGTGCTGTGGTGCGTACTAATGAACAAGATCTGGACTTGCGTGTTTCGACCATTCCTACTCCTCGTGGTGAAAGTATGGTCATTCGTATTTTGCCTACCAAAAATATGCGTACGACCTTAGAGAGTTTAGGGTTTAATGAATATAATGCCGCTCAATTTCGTAGTCTTATTACCAAACCTCATGGAATTGTTTTTGTAACAGGGCCTACTGGAAGCGGGAAAACAACGACCCTATATGCTTGCCTTAATGAGCTCAACAGTGCAGAACATAAAATTATCACGATCGAAGATCCTATTGAGTATGAAATGGAAGGTATTACTCAAATACAGATTAATACGCGTCTTAATTTTAGTTTTGCAGAAGGATTAAGAAGTATTTTACGTCATGATCCTGATATTATCATGGTGGGGGAGGTGCGCGATCTCGAAACAGCTGAAATCGCTATTCGTACGGCTTTAACAGGGCATTTAGTTTTTTCTACATTACATACTAATGATGCCGCCAGTGGAATTACGCGTCTTGTAGATATGGGGGTTGAACCGTTTTTAGTAGCTTCATCGGTAGAAGCTTTTGTGGCGCAACGTCTCGTAAGATTAATTTGTCCTAAATGTAAAGAAGAAGATCATGATATATCCCCGCTAGTTCATGAAGAGATCGCAAGATCATTATCTTTATCAGATTTTAAGATTTATAAAGGCCGTGGTTGTGACCACTGTTATGGAACAGGCTATTTTGGCCGTACAGCCATTTATGAAATTCTGCCTATGAATGAAAATATCCGCGCATTGCTTGGAACTAAACCTCAGGTGGAAGTTA
>CAZOXU010000005.1:0-116236 GCA_964583975.1 uncultured Planctomycetales bacterium | reverse complement strand
TATTAAGAGGGCCGCTATACGTAGTGGTATGAAAACACTACGTCAAAATGGTTGGCAATGTGTTGTGCAGGGTTTAACCACGCCATCAGAAGTCATGTATGTTGCCTCAAAAGATAATGTTGAAGTTCTCACAGCTTCCGTATAGTCCTAGATAAATACCTATGCCTTTTTTTCTATATAAAGCCAAAAAGAATTCTGGTGAAACCGTTACGGGACGTATCGAGTCACAAAATCCTGATGAAGCTCTTGAATTAATTAATCAAATGGATTTGGTACCCGTATCTCTTGAGGAAATCTCTCAGGGAGTATTAGTTAGCAATATACAACCTCGACGGATTAAGGCTAGAGAGGTATATCGTTTTACAAAACAGTTAGGTGGTCTTGTCAAATCTGGTGTGGCCTTACTTAAAGGTCTAGAAGTTCTAAGTGTTCAAACAAAAAACCCTTATCTATCGAAAATAATTGGAGACATTGCTTTAAATGTTAAGAGTGGTAGTTCTTTCTCTGTGGCCTTAAGTGACTACCCTCAGATTTTTTCTTCTCTTTACATATCTATGATTCAAGCAGGGGAAGAAATAGGAAATTTGAGGGAGGTTTTGTTAGATGTAGCTGAATTTCAGAAAAAACAGCAAGATCTTATTACTAAAGTGACTGGTGCAATGATCTATCCGTTTGTTATGTTAGCGGTGGGTCTTTTAACAGGCATTTTCATTTTAACGATCGTTTTACCTAAGATTGCCGTTATTTATGCAGGGACATCGCAAGTTTTGCCGCTACCAACGATGATTGTTATGAAGGTTAGTGGATTTTTTAGGGCTTATTGGATCCCGTTGTTGATCCTGGTCGCTATTCTTACTTTTGCTATTAATAAATGGCGTCATACTATTGCTGCTAAAATCGTGGTGGGGCAAGTACTATTGAGACTGCCAGTTATTAGAGATTTGGTCATAAAAACAGATTTAGCTCGTTTTACGCGTACATTGCATCTGCTCTTAAATAGTGGTTTAACCTTGGTGCGTGCAATCGAAGTTTCGATACCGACTATTACCAATCCTCAACTAAAAGAAGATCTCTACAACTGTTTTTCAGGTCTTAAATCTGGAGATAGTTTAGGTCATTGTATAAAACAATCTGTATTAATGCCTGCTATGATTGGGCAAATGTTAATTGTGGCTGAAGAAAGCGGATCTTTACAAGAGTCCTTAAAGGACATTGCCGAAACCTACGAAGGAGATATTGACGAGAGTATCCATGTGATTACCACTATGCTGGAACCTGCCATGATATTATCTGTTGGTCTGATTGTGGGCTTTATCGTATTTGCCATGTTGATGCCCATTTTCTCTATGGATCTTATGGCCTCATAAGATGAGAAGAACATTTCTGCTTCTGTTATTTATTTTAATTTTTAAAGTTGATGTCGATGCGCTCACTATTGATCCTAAAGGTTGGGATCAAATCAATGACAAACATTTTAAGGTGTTATTTAAAGCGGGGCAGGCTGACAATCTTCCCAGAGAGATCTTAAATAAAGCTGAGATCTATTATTCTGCTATTGCTGATCGCATAGGTTATGCGCGTTATCAGAATTTTTGGACCTGGGATGAGCGTGTGCCTATTTATCTTTTTTCTTCCCAAGATGAATATATTAAAGCTACCGGTCGGCCAGCTTGGTCTAAAGGGTTTGCGGTCAGTCACTTAACTTCGGTTAACCAACGTATGATTGTTACTTTTAAAGGACAGTCAGATTTTTTGGTAGGGACATTGCCTCATGAAATAAGTCATTTAATTTTACATGATTTTATTAAGGCTCCGCAGTCTATTCCTGTATGGTTTGATGAAGGGGTAGCTCAACTGGAAGAGCAGCGTGATGATCAAGATCACAGAACTATTTTGGCTGAGCTAATTCGAAGTGGTCAAAGTCTTCCGATTGTGACTTTTCAAAACCCTGGGGTAGTTGCGCAGATGGATTCTAGATACGCATCAATATTTTATGCAGAAAGGCTGTACATTGTTGATTTTTTGGTTAAAACTTATGGTAAAGAATCGTTCATTAACCTCTGCCGTAACTTACGTGATGGACTGATTTTTGAGGAAGCTTTGAAAAAAGCGTATTATCCTGGTCTTGATTCTCTGGCAGCTTTGCAAGAAAAATGGGTTCAATATATGATGCAATACTTGTAAATTTATGATGACCTACAGGAGGATGTTATGTTTCGCAAATCTATAAAAGGTTTTACATTGGTTGAAATTCTACTCGTAGTTCTTATTATTGGAGCTCTTGCAGCTATGATCATTCCTAGGTTGGCTGGCAGAGGAGAACAAGCCAAGGTTAAAATCGCCAAGAGCGATATTGATGCCAATCTTCCTACAGCTTTAAAGCTTTACGAGTTGGATAATGGAACTTTTCCAACCACCCAACAAGGTTTAGCTGCTCTTCGTGTAAAGCCCACAACAAATCCAGTGTCTCAAAATTGGAATGGTCCCTACCTGGAAAAAGAACCTTTAGATCCTTGGGGGCGTGCCTATGTTTATGTGTCTCCAGGAACTCACCGTTCTGACTATGACCTGTCCTCCAAAGGCAAAGATGATGGTTCCGACAAGGACGATGTTGTTAACTGGCAATAAGAATTCAGGATTTACATTTATTGAAGTAATGGTAGCCCTGATGGTTTTGTCTGCCGGCATTGTCATGGTTTATAAAAGTTTTTTTATGTGTCTGGATTATCTGTCTTATCTAACTTGCCGTATTTACGCCAGTCAAATGATCGAAAGTAAAATAGCGGATATCAGTCATTCGTATAAAAAGAATCAAGACAATACTTTTGACAGGGGAGCGATGACTGAAAGCCTAGAGGTGAACCGCAAGTGGATCGATTTTAACTATTCCATTGATATGTTTCCAGAGCGGGGATTGGATTATGTTTACCGCTTAAAGGTTGTTTTAAGTTGGCATGATGGGCATCGCCTTATGCATTTATCCCGAGAAAGCTTATTAACAAAAATATGAAACCTAAATCCGATGCTTTTACACTAGTAGAGGTTCTCTTAGTGTCAAGTTTGGTTGCGCTGGTGAGTCTGGCTATTTTTCGTTGTTTTGGTAATGGTTTAAAGCTTTGGGGCAAAGCGCAACATTTGAATCGAGAAGCTGAGGTGGTGATTTTCTTAGATAAAATGGCTGAAGACTTAAGGTCTACGGTTGTTATGTCTGGTTTTAATTTTAAAGGTACAGCTCAACAGCTGTCTTTCCCCGCCACAGTAAACACTAGGGCAGATCAAAGATCAGCAAGAAAGAAAGAAGAGATGGTTTGGCAGATTGGAGCTGTTAAATATCGCTATGATGTTGAGGGGCGCGCCATTTATCGTCAACAAGCCAATTATGCCCAAGCTTCAAAGAAACGATGGTCTCAAGAGGAGGTGCCGGTGGTCAAAGGCATCGAGGGGTTAGAGTTTCATTACGACATAGCATCAGACAAAGGATTTTTATTAAAATCTGAGATCAGTGAAGGTGTGCCCTTAGGAGTCATGGTTGAGGTCCGTTTTAATGATGAAGGCGGTCCGCATCAGTTTAAAAGGTTTTTGTCGATACCGGTAGGTGGTTAAATAAGAATGAAGATAGCATTTTTAATTCGACGCCAAGGATTTGTTTTAATTTTTGCCATTTGGGTGTTAGGTTTTCTTACCGTATTGGCCGTTGGTGTGGCTGCTAGTGTGCGTCAGAAAATAGTCGTGCTTGAGAAGCTTGATCAACGTGATCGACTTGTCCATTTGCTCGAAGGGGCAGTAAAACTGAGCGCTGCCTACGTGGCGGATCAATTAAATAAATCAGCAGGGCTTTATAACGCCAATATAAAAATGAATTTACATAATAATGTGAATGATTTTGGTCAGTTTGATTTATCCGGAGATAGGGTCTCGGTAAGTTATGTGGAGCCTAATCAAGGAGAGTGTTTCGGAGTTATGGATGAAGAGAGGAAAATTAATCTTAATACAACCAATGTGGTAGTTCTTTCGAGATTGCTAGAGCGAATTCTTGTGATGAAGCCTGAGGAGGCTGCTCAACTAGCTAGAGATTTATTGGATTGGCGCCAGTTCGGAGAGAGTCAGGTTAAAGGTTTTTTTAGTGACGAGTATTACAGTAATCTTGAATATCCTTATCCTAAAAAAGATGCTAACTACGAAACATTGGATGAGCTATTGCTTGTCAAAGGAATGGATAAAGAGATATTTGATAAGTTGATTAATTATGTAACTATTTATGGTGAGGGAAAAATCAATATTAATACGGCCTCAGCTGAAGTTTTGTATGCTTTAGGATTGGATGATTCTTTGATAGATAAAGTTTTAGAGGTTCGTCAAGGAAAAGATAGGCTAGAAGCTACGGAAGATGACCACATCTTTTTAAAAACATTTGATGTGGCTACGGAAATTAATTCGGTCATAAAACTTTTGCCTGAAGAGGTTCGTGCTATCGATACACTTAATCAAAAAGAATTTCTAACAACCGTTTCTAATTATTTTTCTTTGAATGCTAAGGCTCAACTAGCCCATAATCTTTTTGTTAAATCAGTGCATGCTGTAATCTCCCCGAGAGAAAACCGAATTGTGTATTGGCAGGAACATTAGTGATTAAAAATAATCATTTTTTGAATGGTATGAGAAATTATTTTGGTTATAATAAATTAAATCAAAAAAAGGAAGGGCATGCTCGGAGCCAATAAACGCTATTTAAGTTTTTCAATTAACGAATCAGTCATAAAGCTTGTTCAAGCAACATCTTCTGGTGTTGTTGAAAAAGTTGCTCGAGGTTCTGCTGCGGATTCTTCCGTAGAAGCATTGGGTGGAACCCTTAAAACTTTATTAAATGGCTTTGATCGTAGCTCTGCAGTTGTTTGTGTTATTCCTGCTAGTGCAGCAACGTCTAAAACTATAGAAGTTCCTTCTACAGATCCCCAAGAAATTAGATCGATCATTAATCTTCAAGTTGGTCGTCACACTCCGTATTCACGCGAAGAAGTTTTGATTGGTTATATCAATCTTGGTCAAGGATCCCCTAATCATACAAAAGTATTTTTAGTTATTGTTCATCGTAACATTGTTAAAGACAGGCTTAATGTTCTTGAAAGAGCTTCTCTTCAGCCAGATAAGGTTCTTTTTGTGCCTGAGGGAATTGGTCGATTATATTGCAAGGGGCTTAATTTAAAGAAAGATTCTTCTCCTGTAGGCGTTATTGATGTGGCTTTATCTTCGGTTAATTTCTTGGTAGCTTCACGTGGTTCTGTGACATTTTCACGTAGCATACCGATCGGAGTTAAGCAATTAGTTGAAAGTCAGGAATCTGTTAATAAGCTTTTAGAAGAAATCAACACCTCGTTAGCAGCCTATATGAGTGAAGATGCTGTAACACCTATAGGAAGTTTTGTTTTAACGACCGATTCTGATGTGGTCAAAAATTTACCTAGCGCCTTAAAAGAAAGCTTAAAAAGCGATGTGCATTTAAGTTCTTATATTCAATTTATTAATGCGGGTTCAGTTAAGAATAAGTTACAAAGAGATTTTGCAGATGATTCATTTCTCGACGTTATAGCGGCCGCTTCCAACATCTCCAAATGTGAAATTAATCTTATGCCAGAGGAGATGATTGTCAAAAAGTCGGTTGAAAAACAAAGCAAGGAAGCTATTAAAACAGTTGTGGCTGTTTTGATTATTTTGGTATTGCTTGGCGGGGCCATGATGAGCAAAATTTATTTTAAACAAGCCTTCTTAAACCATAACTTAAAAGAAAAATATGCTGCTCAAAAAGAAGAAGTCGTTCTGCTGCAAGAGCGTCTTAACAAGTTAAATGTGGTTAAAAACTATTTGTCAGGTCGAATGGTAAGTTTGGATGTTATTCATGAGTTATATAGAGTTACGCCAACTCAAATATATTTGAATGTCATTGCTTTGAATGATGATGGTTCATTGATGGTCAGTGGAGTTTCAGATTCGATGTCTCGCGTGTTTTCTTATGTAAAAGCTTTATCTGATTCACCGATGTTTAAAAATGTGAAGACTAAATCTACCGCCACTAAGAAGGACAATGGTAAGGATGTTGCTGTATTTGAATTAAATTTGGAGTTGAAAGATTTATCTTAAGGAGTAATTGTGCTTCAAAAATATATCACCCAAGTTTCTCAATTCATTTCAAAGCTCACCGATCGAGATAAAAAATTATTGATCGCTGCAGTTATCCTTATTATTGCGGCTATGTTTGATCGTTTGTTCATTGCTCCAACTATGTCCCGTCTTTCTTCTCTTGATGAAGAAATTGTGAAAGAAGAAGATGTTATCAAGCGAGATCTACATTTTTTGGGTTATAAAAATAAGATTTTAAAGGAATCTAAGGCTGTGGGATCCTATTTCACAGAGAAGGTTGCGACCGATGACGAAATTATTGCAGCCTTCTTAAAGAAGATTGAAATTGTGGCCACTAAAGCTAATGTGGTTTTAGCTAAGGTAACGCCTTCAACAGGCCAGCAAGATAAAGATAATTTAAAATATTCTGCCGATGTTGAATGTTCTGGAAGATTTACAGAAGTCATTATGTTTATGCATTTAATTAATTCTTCGGATGAATTGACCAAGGTTGTTAAATACAATTTAGTTTCCAAGAAAGCAGATTCTGATGAAATTAAAGCAACCATGACAATTTCTAAGATGATCGTTTCTAAGCATAATCTGGTTAAGCCAGCCAATCCCGCAGCAACTACTGTACAAGCCGATGTTGCGACTCCTACTAAGAAATAAGTTTTCTTGTTTTCTATCACTTTTTATCTTTCTTAGCCTTTTATCTGCTAATGCTGCGGATTTGCGTGAAACATACGAATCTGCTGTGCAAGCTTACAATCAAGGACAATACGATAAAGCCATTGAGCTTTATCAAAGCATCAATAAGATGGCTCCTGATTTTTCCCCTGCTTATATAGGCCTGGGTCTGGCTTTAAAAGACAAGGGGGCTGAGCCTGAAGAGGTTTTGTATTATTATAAAATGGCTATCGAAAAAGACCCTAATAATGTCCAAGCTTTAGAACAATTGGCACGCTTGTATTATTCCAACAATCAAATGGATAAAGCCAAAGGTACCTTTGAAAGAATATTAAAAATAAATCCTAATGCGACTTCTGTTAAATTTGCTTTAGGGTGGATATGTTTAACTGGTAAGAAAACAAATCCTGAACAAGCTATTATTTATTTTCAAGATGTGATTAAAGCAACTCCTAATCCTAATGCTTATTTTGGTCTAGGTATGGCTTATTTCTCCGATAATCAAAGAGAAAAAGCTTTGGATATTCTTACTCAATTAAAGATGATGAAAGAAGAAACTCTTGCTAATAAATTAGAGAAAGCTTTGCGAGAGAATCGTCGAGTTGTAGTCAATGAATCAGCCGATGATGACGAGAATCAAGGGGATAAAAACAAGAATTCAGGTGCCATTGAAAATACCCCTGATGGTCCTAAGGGTGTGAAGGTCAGGTTGCGTGGAAAGTTAGATAATCTGCAGTAAATCTTTTTGAATCAGCCTACCATTGTATTTTAAAAACTTTAATTTGAGTTCGATTTGTTGGATCGTTAGAAGAGCTAAGGAGCGAGAAATGGGCCATTCCTTGAGCATTGAAGAAGAAAAGTTTAATAATTAAGGAGTTTGCCAATTCTCTGTTCATCAATCTAGCTATTAGTTGTTCATCTTGTTGATAAAGCACCACTGAATATTTTAGATTCCCTGCCAGATTTAGTCGTTCTGTAATTTGCCCACCATTAGAGTAGACCATGCTAGTAGGTGAGCCTTGACCATAGGTCGATGAGTTAATGGTTGCTTTCATGGTTGATTTGTTAATGACAAGGTTTTCCGTAAAATAATAGTTGGTTTCGTCTTCGTTTAAAAGTTGAAGAGCAGGGCTATAATGGGTTTGCCCGCCGGCAAGATCCCAAAGAAAATCAAGATAGGCGCCACTACCGCGTGCTGGAACGGTAGCTAATAATGAAGGGTTCTCATTGAGGGTTTCGACGCGTTGGATATTCCATCGCCCCATAAAAGCCAGGCTTAAATTACCATCCACCAGTTCATTGTATAAAAGTATATAACTATGAGGAAAGCCGCCCCGAGTCAGCATCAATAAAGTTTTAACATCTTCCTGGTCATGCAAGAAGGCTTGTAAGAGAGGCGTAGCTTCTTGATTCGATTTTGAGCTGATTGTTGTTAATAGGGCAACAGCTTCCGATGTTTTAAGGCCTTTGGCAACCAGAAAATCGACAGCCTTGTTGCTGCTTAGATTAAGCATACGTAAAAGTCCTGCAGCTTTTTCCTCATCTTCGCTCAAAAGAATATTAGCCATCCAATATCCGGTTGCACTTTGGCTCAAAGTTGCCCCATCAAACATAACTCGTCGGTGAGCAATGCCTTTAATAAAATGTCCAGGAGGCCACCAGCAATTGATGATGCTATCTTGAGGGGTTTTGTTTCGAATGTCTAAAAGAGCTTTTTCCCAAGCAGAATTAAATATAGGGGTTAATACGGTGCGTATGTTTTTATTAGCATTAATGAATAGAAATATGGTTAGAAAAAGAGGAAGAGCGATACGTAACCATGATAATTTTAAAAAAGAAGATAACTGTAAGGCTCCCTCAACTCCAATAGCAAAGAATAAACTTAACCCAATCATAGCAAAGATAGAAAAACGCTCCGCATAAGCCGTCATGAAGATGCAAACGCCCATAAAAACGCTTAAGGTTAAGATTTTAAGGATATGGGTTAGTTGTCGGTTTTTGAATATCTGCCAGAAACTATAAAGCAGTCCTCCTAAGCTTATGAGTAGAAAGAAAGCCCCACCGCTATCTAACAGGAAGTCTTCGTGGGATGATTTCTTGAGTTCCCCGACTTCCATAAAAAGATTGGGCCAAAGCCCGAATTTTTTAACCGTAAATTTCTGCAGTTCTCCTAACCCTTCTTTAAGAAGAGTGAAGAATTCACTAAAACCAAACAGAAGACTGATACCTATGATGGTAGAAATTAAAATACTGCCACCCAAAAGAATATAATATTGGGTAGACTTAAAGTTTTTGGTGAATAAAGAATAGAGGCAACAAGCTCCTAGAATAACTGCAGCCATGGCCAACATAAAACCCCACCCTTGCCAGATAGAAGCAAAGGCTGTGATAGTCGCTCCAAAGACAGCGGCATATTTCCAGAAATCTTTGGATTTGAATTGCGTGATAGCTTTTAAAAGAATAACCAGAAGCAATATCGTAAAAAGAAGATTATAAGGGTCAGTACGGTACCATCCTAAAGCCGAACGTTTAAGTATAACGGGGGCCAAGGAAAAGGACAGGCTTGCAACAAAAGTAGAGATGGCCGACAGTTCAAGGGTCCTACAAGCTAAAAAGAATGCGGCTAGCACAAAGACGATGATAATAAGAGGGGTATAGGCTACAGCCGACATGAGAGATATTTGAGGGTCAAATAATTTAAGAGTTTTATAAACGTAATACCCAACATAAGGATGGTAAGTTTTGGGTTGCCAATAACCATCAGGGGCTGTCATGAGTGGATCAAGGTATTTGCTTCCTTTCACAGTATCAGCCATTCGGCCATTTTTAACAATATTCTCGGTTAGGTAATAAAAATAGAAGGTATCAGACTCCAGTAGATAGATGTTAGCCTTTTGACGAGATGCTTCAAACATTTTGCGATTGGTATTGTCAATGAGGGCTTGGATCTTGCTCGAATCTTTGTGAAGAGTTTCATTAAGTTTGGCGGTAGCCATTTGCTCGGCAACAGCAGGAGGAATTTGAGGTGCTTGCCGGTGAATTAAGTCAAGCAGCGATTTTTTGAGGTTATAAACAACAAGCATGGTTGCTTGATCATGGGAGGGGTCCCAAATGTGAGCTCGAAGTGGATAGAGACGGACATAAACACTTAAAGAAACAGCCACAAGCCACAAACATAACCATGTTTTGATTGAATTCATTTAGGAGCAATTATTACATTTTTTGTCGAAGTTTTAAATATTCTTGTCGGATTTTATTAGAGGCGATTGCATAACTTTTTCGATCTTGGCTAAGACGTTTAGCCATGATTAATCCTAATAATCGACCTTGTGTGTCAAAAATAGGTCCGCCACTGTCGCCTTGATATAAATTCAGATTAAGTTCAATAAGTTCTATGGTATTGTTGCTCATACTTTCTAAAAGACTAGTAATTTCTCCACCAAGAATGCTTTGATTATTAAGTTCTGAATTTCCAATGGCTACAATTGGTTCTCCTAGTTGGGCCTTTGAAGAATCCGCCCAGGGTACGGCTTTAAGTTTATAGGGAGCATTGATTTTAATAAAACTGAAATCTGCTTCACTGGCATAGATAACGGTCGCATCATAGACCTTGCCATTAGATAAACCAACGAGAATACGAGGCGCATGCATAACAATATGGGTGTTGGTCACAATAATTCCAGAAGGATCAATGATAATACCAGCCCCATGGCGTTCATAGGAGGCGATGCCTTTGCGGCCGCTACCTGTGGTCAAGGCTTTGGCTAAAACAGTACGAATCTCTACAATGGAGGGCTGTAGGCTTTGCATGCGCGCAATTAAAGAACTGTCTTGGGCATATGCTGTTAAAGGAGTGATTAGATTTAAGAAAATAGTAATAAAGATAAAGATGATCGACATAGTGGGATTGTATTTATATATCTTTAAGAATGCAAGAAATAGATTGACGATGACTTAAATACTCTTTAAATTTAAACAATCCAAAATCAATATTGAGATGTTTTAATGCTAACAATACGTCCTTTTAATCAAAATGATCGTCAAAAGGTAAGGCAAATCTGTTGTGATGTGGCCGACAGAGGAGAGCCTATAGAAGCTATATTTCCTGACCGTGAATTTGCTGCCGATATACTCACTAAATACTATACGGATTATGAACCTGAGAATACCTTTGTAGCCGAATTTGAAGGTCGGGTGGTGGGTTATATTAATGGTTGTTTTGATAATCGCCGCTATGGTTTGGTTCTTATATTTTTAATTATCCCTAGCGTATTGATTAAAGGAATTATTAGAGGAACTTATTTTTATTCGGAATTTTGGAAAATTATGGGAGCCATGCTAAGAAATTGGCGACGGGCATTTCAATGGCGTAAAAAATCTTTTGATAGTCATCAAGGCCATTTGCATATTGGTGTTTTAAAAGATGCTCGACATCAACGGGTAGGAGAAAGATTGATGAAGGCGTTCTTATCTCATGCATCGAAAGCCCGAGTTAATCAAATCACAGCTTCTGTCCATGATGGGAATGTCGGGGCTTGTCGTTTTTTTGAACATTTGGGTTTTATTGCTAAAGAGCGTTATCCGATGGTGATGGTAGATGGTCAATCGATCAGGGAATATCATTCAATTTCGTATGTTAAAAGCACTGCTTAATTATTTTTTATTTTCAATTCTTCTTCTGAGTTTGAATTCTTTAGCTCTAGCCCAAGAGTCTTCGATTGCAGAACTTGCTTTTAGTCCTAAAGATAGAGTTTTGATTCTCGCACCACACCCTGATGATGAAGTGTTGGGTTCAGGAGGGGTCATGCAGAGAGCTGTTGCCATGAAGCTGCCAATGAAGGTGGTGTATTTTACAAATGGAGATAGTAATCCATGGTCATTTTTACTTTATCGTAAACATCCTGTGATTATGCCTGGAGCTGTAAAAACAATGGGTGTTGTTCGCATGCAAGAAGCCTTGGATGCTACAGGCATTTTAGGAGTGGATAAAAAAGATTTAATTTTCTTAGGATATCCTGATTTCGGAACACTTAATATTTGGTACCAGCATTGGGATACTCGAGCTGCTTATAGAAGTCCTTTAACAAGGGCCAACGCTGTCCCTTACCAAGGGGCATTTAGATTAGGGGCGGCCTATAAGGGGGAAGAAATAGTTAAAGATCTAAGATCCATTTTGAGAGATTTTAAACCAACAAAGATTTTTATTTCTCATCCTGCTGATCACAATGGAGATCATCTTTCCTTATATCTTTATATGCGTGTGGCTTTATGGGATGAAAACATATCTGATAGTGTTGAGATTTATCCTTATTTAATTCATTATTTGGGCTGGCCTAATCCCAAAGGTTTAAAAATGAAGTATCCTTTAAACCCTCCAGAATCGTTAAGTAAAATAATTTCTTGGCGAACACTTCAGTTGACCGAAAAGGAATTAAACCTTAAAAAGGAAGCTTTGCAGGCTCATCGAAGTCAATTTGCCTCAACGCCTAAGTATTTATTGTCATTTGTTCGCAGTAATGAGTTGTTTGGAGATTTTTCAGTTGTCAAACTACACATGGATAATGATTCTTCTGTCTTTACTTCTCGGCGTAAGTTGGTGACTGTTGCGGAATTGCCTGATGAGTTTAGCTCTCGTGAGAAAACTTCATTTATAGGGGTGGAATGGAAGTTTATACGCTGGGAGGGGGAAGACTTAATTGTTTCTATTGAATTATCAAAACCACTGGCCCGGGATGTTCAGGCGTTCATTTATATTTTTGGTTACAATAAAAATGTAGCCTTTGCAAAGATGCCTAAAATAAGTGTTCGTTTAGGAAGTAATAACTATACTGTGTATGATCAAGCACACCGTATGAACCGAGCTGCTGCGATTCGAATTAAAAGAACTCCTAAGGAAATTACCTTAGCTGTTCCATTGAAATTGTTGGGCAATCCTGACAAAATTTTAACAAGTGCACGTACCTATCTAGACAATGTGCCTTTAGACAGCGCTTCTTGGATTGCGGTTGAGTTAAATTGATAATTATATAAGGAAGATCATGGATTTATTACATGCAATTATTTTAGGGATTGTTGAAGGAGTAACGGAATTCTTACCAGTATCTTCGACTGGGCATATGATTGTAGCTGCGCATCTCATGCAATTGCCCGAAACCGAATTTCTTAAGACTTTTGAGATCGCAATTCAACTAGGTGCTATTGCGGCGGTTGCAGGTTTATATTGGCGTACTTTTCTTTTAGATTGGGAGATTGTCTTAAAGGTGGCAGCGGCTTTTGTCCCAACAGCTGTTATAGGTCTATTGCTTTACAAGCTTATCAAACAATATTTGTTAGGAAATGCATTGATTGTTATCGAGTCTTTGTTTATTGGTGGGGTTTTCATCATCTTGTTTGAAAGAATTTATAAACCTAAAGAAAATAATATTAATGAAATAACTAAAATTTCTTATTCTCAAGCCATGCTGATCGGTCTCTGTCAGGCTTTAGCCGTCATCCCTGGAGTATCACGTTCTGCGGCTACCATTTTAGGAGGATTGATGTTGGGGATTTCGCGTAAAACCATTGTCGAGTTTTCTTTTCTTTTAGCTGTGCCAACGATGTTAGCGGCTACCATTCTTGATTTGTTTAAAACCGAGGCAGACTTGACGTTGGATGAATGGGGAGTGTTAGCCGTTGGTTTTATAGTTGCTTTTGTCGTTGCCTGGGGGTCAGTCAAATTTCTTCTTCACTATATTCAGCGTCATAATTTTATGGCCTTTGGTTTGTACCGCATTATTGCTGCAATTATTTTCTTCTTTTTACTATTTGGCGGGATTGCTTGACGGATACTTAAGGCTGAATTAGACTTCGTTAATGAATAGTTTGCGTTATGAACTATTATTGAAAAAGGCGTGTATTTCATGTATTCATTAATTCTTCTTTTAACTGTCTTATTTAGTTCTTTTAGCATTTCTTTCGCTCAGACAACCGAACCGTTAACTCTTAAAGAATGTTATCGCTTAGCCCTTAAGCGATCAGAGACTATAGCGATTAATGCCCAGCTTATTAAGGAAGCTGAAGCTCAAATGACCTCGTCTTTAAGTGGTGTATTGCCTCAAATTAATTATCAAATTTACAGTCAATGGCAGGATAACGGGGTAGCGGGTGAAGGTTCTCAAAGAAGCCGTTACCGACGCTTTACTTTTAGCCAGCCATTGTTTAGCGGGTTTAAAGAATATGCAGCCATTGCTGCGGCCAAGGCCCAACATAAGCAAAGACGAAGTCAATTAATCAGAGCCAAGCAACTTCTTTTTACCGATGTCGCAGATGCATTTTATTTTCTACTCAGTTATCAAGAAGACTTAAAGGCCTTAGATGATATCCATAAGGTTTATGGAGATACGATCAAAGAGCTTAAGCGCAGACAAGGGATAGGACGTTCACGTGAAAGTGAGGTAGCTTCGGCTGAGGCTACTCTATATAGGACTGAAGCTGATCAGCAAGAAGTACGTAGTCAATTAGAAGTGGGGCATCAGCTTTTGGAGTTTCTTATTGGTCAGCCATTTACTGAGATTCAAGAGGTAGAATTGCCATCTGACTCGGTTAAGGATATGAATGAGTTTGTTGCTCGATCAGAGCAGAGACCAGATGTAGAGGCTGCAAAGGAAGCATTGGTTTATGCTAAAAAAAGTGTGACGGTTGCGCGTGCAGGTTTCTGGCCTTCGGTCACCCTTAATGGAGATGCCTATGATCGACGTAATGGAGTTTCCTCGCATGTGGCTTGGGATATAGGGTTGACCGTTAATGTGCCTGTTTTCAATGGGACTCAGACCATAGGCCAGGTGCAGTTGGCTAAAGCTCTCGAAAAAGAGGCCGAGTTGACTTTAAGCCAAACGCGACGCAACGCTGTTTTGGATATACAAAATTCATATACAAGATTTGTGAAGAACCAGGAAAGACTGGGAGCTTTGAGAAAAGCATCGGAGGCTGCCGGAAAGAATTATAAGTTGCAAGAAGCAGACTATAAAAATAGCCTAGTTAGTAATTTGGATGTTTTACAGGCTTTGAGAGATTGGCAGGATGGTCGACGAAATTACATTGCCATTCAAAATGAGACAAAGCGATTTTATTGGAATTTAAAAGTAGCCACAGGGGATATTGGTCATGACGCTTTCTGATTTATCCATTCGTAGACCTGTATTTGCCTGGATGGTGATGACAGCTCTTATTGTTTTTGGGTTGATTTGTTTTAAAAACATGGGTATAAGTCAGCTTCCAGATGTGGAGTTTCCAGTTATTTCTGTGAATGTAACCTGGACTGGAACAGCTCCTGAAGTGATGGAGTCCAATGTTGTTGATATTATTGAAAGTGCGGTCACTTCGGTTCAAGGTATTAAAAGTGTCACTTCTCAGGTCCAGGCTGGTTCAGCTTCAATATCTATCGAATTAGAGTTAGATCGCGATATCAATGTAGCGGTTCAGGAAGTTCAAGCTAAAATTTCTCAAGCCCAGCGGTTACTACCTAAAGATATAGATCCACCGATCATTACTAAAGTTAATCCTAACCAGCAGCCTATTATTTGGCTTACCTTACATGGGGACCAAGCCAAACCTCGTCAGTTGATGGAATATGTCCAGGATCATTTGCAAGATAAGTTTGCACCTGTTCGCGGGGTGGGGCAGATTTCATTAGGAGGTTTTGTTGCCCCAAATTTACGTTTTTGGGTAGACAAAGAGAAGCTTTTAGCTAATGAATTAACCATCAGTGATGTCACGCAATCGATCATCAAGGAGCATTCCGAAGTTCCTGCTGGTCGAATTGAATCTTTGGATAAAGAGCAAAATGTTCGCGCCATGGGAGAAGTTCGATCACCTGATGATTTTGATAATATTGTCATTGCCAGACGTAATGGAGGAATTAATTATAAGCCATTATTTTTAAAGGACGTGGGCTATGCTGAAGATGGTTTGGATGATATTCGAAGAATTTCCCGCTCTAATGGAAAAGCCGCCATTGGATTAGGTATTCAAAAACAAATTGGTTCCAATGAAGTTGAAGTTAGTCACGGTGTTTTAAAGAAATTGAAAGAAATTCAAAAACAACTTCCTAAGGGATTGGAATTAGACCTGGTGAGTAACCGAAGTCGGTTTATTGAAGACTCTATTCATGAACTGATGTTTACGTTGATCCTTTCTGCAATAGTAACTTCCTTGGTTTGTTGGGTATTTTTAGGATCTTGGACAGCCACTTTAAATATCTTATTGGCCATTCCAACATCCATTATAGGAACTTTTATCGTAATTCACTTTTTAGGCTTTACCCTTAATACGTTTACTGTTCTAGGTTTATCGTTGGCTATTGGTATTGTGGTTGATGATTCGATCATGGTTCTTGAAAATATTGTACGCTTTCGAGAACAAGGTAAGGATAAAATTGAGGCTGCGATTCAGGGGGCTAGACAAATTACTTTTGCGGCCTTGGCAGCGACGTTGGCCATTATTGCGATCTTTTTACCAGTAGCATTCATGTCAGGTATGATAGGAAAGTTTTTTTATCAATTTGGAGTGACCATTTCTGTGGCGGTTGCCTTATCGCTTTTGGAAGCTTTGATGTTAACGCCTATGCGTTGTTCCCAATTTTTAAAGGTGGGGGAGAGAACAACCCATTTTGGACGAAGCGTAGATAAATATTTTCATTGGTTAGCTGATCGATACCGGGGAGGCTTGGCCTGGTCTTTGAAGCATCGATGGACAGTCATTATTGTTTCTCTTGTGTTTTTTATTGCATCTTTAGGGTTTAATAAATTTCTACGTAAAGAGTTTGTTCCTTCTCAAGACCAAAGCATGTTTTTATGTAGTTTAAAGACACCGGTGGGTTCTTCGATTGAATTTACCGATGCTGCTTTTAAAGAAGCAGAGAAGTTTATCATGAGCCGACCAGAAACCAGGCGTTATTTTGCAGCTATTGGAGGTTTTGGTGGAGGCAGAGTTAACCAGGGAATTATTTTTGTAACTTTAAAGGATCCTAAAGATAGACCTGTTGACCCGCAAGCTCGCCATCGATTGAAACAAACCGAAATCATGGCTATTTTTCGCAAAGAGTTAAATAAGATTCCAAATTTAAAAGCTTTTATTCAAGACATGTCTTTAAGTGGATTTTCTGCAAAGCGAGGCTTTCCTATTGAAATGACTATTCAAGGCCCAGATTGGGATCAACTTGTCAAATATTCTGAGCAAATTAAAGAGAAAATGTCGAAAAGTTCGTTAATGGTTGATGTGGATACCGATTATCAAGAAGGAGGTTTGGAGATTCGAGTTGTTCCTGATCGGGTCAAAGCTGCCCAAAGAGGAGTAAGTATTGAAGATATTAATTCGACCATTAATGCTTTAATTGGAAGTTCAAAAGTCTCTCAATATACGCACAATGATAAACGTTATGATGTTAAGGTGCGTTTGATACCTTCCCAGCGTTCCAAACCAGAGGATATTCTAGATTTGTATGTGTGGAATAATCGAGGGGAGTTGATTCAATTGAAGGATATCGCCATTATAGAGCAAAAACCTACAGCAGCTACCATTACCCGTCAGGACCGTGAACGTGCGATCAACATTACAGCTAACATAGCTATCGGCAAGTCTCAATCCGATGCCATGTCAGAGGCTTTACAAATAGCTCAATCTATTTTACCTGAAGGGTATAAGGCCAATTTCACAGGATCTTCTAAAACTTCTCAAGAATCCAATCAAGGGGTGGTTTTTATATTTGTTTTAGGTGTTGCGGTCGCCTACATGGTTTTGGCTTCACAGTTTAATAGCTATGTGCATCCGTTTAGTGTTTTAATGGCCCTACCTTTTAGTATTTCAGGTGCTTTTATAGCCCTTTGGATCGGTGGGCAGTCGATGAGCATTTATAGCTTGATTGGGATTATTCTTTTAATGGGTATCGTCAAAAAGAATTCCATTTTGCTGGTTGATTTTACTAATCATTTAAGAGGGCAGGGAAGGCCTTTAAAAGAAGCTTTATTGGAAGCTTGTCCTATTCGTTTACGTCCCATTCTTATGACTTCTTGTGCCACCATTGCAGCTGCAATACCACCCGCCATGGCCATAGGGCCCGGGGCAGAGGTGCGTATCCCCATGTCGATTGCTGTTATTGGGGGCGTTATTGTCTCGACCTTCTTCACCTTGTTTGTGGTTCCTTGCGTTTATAGTCTCTTGACCAAGTTTGAACATCATAAAGTCTCTTAAAACTGGCCTTTGCTTTTATTAACCCTTTGTAAGAGAAATAGTTGTTTTCTGGCAGACTGGCCCTTTTCTTGGTATACTTACCGCTATGTTTAAAAAGATCAAAGATGTAATTTTAGGCAGGGCTTTGAGTCCTCAAGACCAAAGTTTGATGCATAATATGTCCTTAATTGCCTTTTTTGCCTGGGTCGGCTTAGGGGCAGACGGCCTTTCATCCTCCTGCTATGGTCCTGAAGAAGCTTATTTAGCCCTCGGGCCTGGTCATACCCATTTGAGCATTTTTGTGGCTATTGCAACCGTTATTACAGTTTTTGTCATTTCAGCTAGCTATAGCCTTATTATAGAAGTATTTCCGCATGGTGGGGGAGGTTATCTCGTCGCCAGTCGCCTGCTTTCTCCTAATGTTGGAATGGTTTCAGGCTGCGCCTTACTCATAGATTATCTTTTAACCATTGCTATATCCTTAGCCAGCGGTACTGATGCTCTTTTTAGTTTCTTTCCTTTAGAATTTCAGCAATATAAGCTTGTTTTTTGTGTGGGCAGTCTTTTGCTTTTGATGGTTATGAACATCAGAGGAGCTAAGGAATCTATTGTGCCTCTGGTGCCTATTTTTTTGACCTTTATCGTTACACATTTGGTGATGATTGTTTATGCTATTTTCACTCACACCAGTAATTTCCCTACGATTATGAGTACCACTTCTGTTGAAATTCATGACACCTACAATCAGTTAGGGTTATGGGGGATGTTATTTTTAATCTTAAAGGCTTATAGTCTGGGAGCCGGAACCTATACGGGTATTGAAGCAGTCAGCAATGGCTTACCTATTTTACGCGAACCTAGAGTTAAAACAGGCAAAAGAACTATGGTGTACATGTCGTGGTCATTAGCTTTTACGGTATTGGGATTGATGGTGGCTTATTTAATTTATGATGTTGCTTCCACGCCAGGAAAAACATTGAATGCTGTTTTGTTTGAAACAGTTTCTTCAAATTGGGGACCTTGGGGAAATGTTTTTGTTCTGGTGAGTCTTCTGGCTGAAGCTTTTATCCTTTTTGTGGCAGCGCAAAGTGGATTTTTAGGGGGGCCTAGAGTTCTAGCTAATATGGCCATCGATCGCTGGTTTCCTACTAAATTCGCTGCTTTGAGCGATCGATTGGTGACTCAAAAAGGAATTCTTTTAGGTGGTATTGCGGCATTAGTGATTATTGTAGCTACCAATGCTTCGGTAAAGTATCTGGTGGTTTTATATAGTATTAATGTATTTATTACCTTTTCTTTATCCCAATTAGGGATGGTTCGCCATTGGCTGCAAAAGAAAAATGAAGTCAAAGATTGGTTCAATAAGCTTTTTGTTAATGGGATTAGTTTTGTTTTAACCACCTTTATCTTGGTAGCGGTAGTTATTCTTAAATTTCATGAAGGAGGCTGGGTGACCTTGGTTGTGACAGGATCCTTGATTGCTTTAGCCGTTATTATTAAAAAACATTATTTAGCAACAGCTAAACAGTTGCAACGTTTGAATAATTTAGTCCAAGCAGCTTATGTTTCTGTTAAAAATACGGAAGATTTAAAGGAAAAGCCTCTATTAGATCAAAATTCAAAAACGGCTGTTTTGGTGGTCAATGGCTTTAATGGATTAGGGCTCCATACGCTTTTTAATGTAACGCGACTTTTTGGAAAAGAATTTAAGAATTTTGTGTTTATCCAGGTAGGGGTCATTGATGCGGGTAATTATAAAGGGGCAGATGATGTTAAACATCTGCAACACAAGGTCAGAGAAGATGTGGATCGTTATGTGCGTTTTATGAATGCTCAAGGTTTTTATGCTGAAAGCATGACCTTAACAGGAACAGACATTATTGATGAAGTTGAAAAGATAAGCCCTGAACTTATCAAACGACTTCCAGGAGTTGTGTTCTTCGGGGGGCAAATCGTTTTTGAAAATGAGACCATTCTTACCAAATGGCTGCATAACTACACTGTCTTTTCTTTGCAAAGACGCCTGTATAACTATGGCATTCCTTTTATGGTTATGCCTATTCGTGTTTAAGGGTTTATCTTCAAATGGCTAAATTAAAATTAGATTTACATGATATTTTCAATAAAGGCCGGACCATTGATTCTGAATTAAATCGTGTGATTGAAGAAGCTGTAGAAAAAAGAATCACCTTGGTTGAGATTATTCCAGGCAAAGGCAGCGGACAGCTCAAGAAAAGCGTATTACGTTTTTTAGAACAAAAGCACATTAAGAATTTATATCATCGTGTTGAAAAAGATGATAAGAATTTTGGTCGGGTTTTCGTTCATTTCAAATTTTAGCCCTATATTCATGTTAAACAATCTTAAAAAAGCCATCAAATCTTTTTGTGAGCAGTTTATTCGGCTCAATGATACTCCTCAAAGAATAGCTTTTGGGTTTGGGGTGGGGGTTTTTTTAGGAATTTTACCTTTTACAGGTGTTTTGGCTGCGGTAGGCATAGCATGGTATTTTAATTTAAATAAACCTGCTGCTATTTTAGGAAGTCTTATAACCAATACTTGGCTGGGATTTATTGTGTTAGGTTTATCCATACATCTGAGTTGTATTGTCCTAGGGTTAGATTTTCAGGATATTCAGTCAAAATTTCAAGAATTGATGAAAGATTTTCATTGGGCGAATTTAACAGATGCTTTTATGTTAAAGATTGTAGGTGCAGTAACGATAGGGTATTTTATTTTAAGCTTTCTTTTAAGTGTTTTGGCCTATTTCCTATGCTTGGGCTTTATTTATCTTAAGAAGGCTGAAAGATAATTTTTCTTGTCATTTGTAAACCTACAGAATATACTATGGCGTTAATCAAAGGAGACCTATGTTAGAAAATCGTCGCCATATGCGTATTCGACAACCGATTGATATTACGTGGAATATGCCTGGTGAAGATATTGCAGGTCAGGGACAGATTTTAAACATAAGTTCTTCAGGTATTCTTTTACAGATCGATAATAGTTTCAGACCTTTAGATAACAGTGTTCTTTCTATTGATCCAGAGGTTGTGAAAGAAGAAAAAGCTCCTTTCTTTAATAAAAAAGGGAAGGTGGTTTGGTTCCGTAATATCCAAAGTCCTCGCTATACGTATCTTTGTGGGGTAGAATTTTTAAAGGATCAAGGGCCAGATAAAGGTTTAATGAACTGGATCGATAGTAAGGTCAATAATATAGCACAAGTCATGGATGTCGGTATTCTTAACAACTACATGAACTAACAAAGGAGTAAATCGTGTCAGAGACAGTGTTAAATCAAGAAGAAAGAAAATTAAACTCAAAAGAATCTCCCGAACAAAAAAAGAACCGATATCAGCGTATGAATCGTATTCTTGGAATTGTTTTGTCTATCATCATGATTGGACTAACTGCATTTGTTTTAAAGTTACAACATGAAAATAGCCAGATTTTAGGTCAATCTAACGATGTGGGGCAAAGCTCTGCAGAAGGATTGAGCAATAATTATCGTTCTTATGTGAAGCAATATAAGGACACCAAGGCACAATTAGAAGAAACAACCCGCAAATTAGAAGCAGTTACTTTGCAACTTAACGATGTCACAGCCCAATTGGAAACCACTAAAGGGCTCCTTACCCAAACTCAAACAATGCTTGCTCAAGCTCAAGCTGAAAATACTAAATTAAAAGAGGATCTGCAAAATCTTGATGGGATCAGAGGTACAGATAGCAGTCAAATTACGGCTCAAGGTGCCCAGAATATCTCTGAACTTGAAGCTCGCATTGCTTCTTTGAAGACAAAAAATACGCAAGCTGCTGCTGAATTGTCTGATCTGAAGGGACAATTACATGCTTTCCAAGCTGATTTCTCTACAGTGGAAGAGGGTCGATCTTTGATCGTTCTTTTCCAAAGCAAGATCAAATTAGTTAAAAGCCGTATGCGTTACCTTGAACAAGAAGCTTATTTTGCTAGAATCGCTGCTCAAAAAGAGCGTGATCGTATAGCTGCCTTAAATGGAAACAATGGTTTTGTTCTACGTAATGGTGTTTATCAAAAACCAAATCCCACAAATAAGACTTTTTCTATTGATGTAAAAATGGTTCAATAAGATTTAATGCATATAAAGAGGCAAGATAAAGGCGTATGAGAAATCATACGCCTTTTGTCTGTATAAAATCCTAAAAGGATTGAAATCCCGTCCTAAAATCGTTAATATAGGTAACATTTTCCAGCCGGAGGCTGGTCCGCCTCTGGCGGAAATTCCAATAAAGGAGAGAAAGCATGTTATTAGAAGAGAAAATCTCACAGGATTATGTGACTGCGATGAAGCAAAGAGATTCATTTCGTTCATCTGTTTTGAGTTTTTTGCGTGCCCAAGTCAAGAACGTTAAGATTGATAAGAAATTAGATGTAGTTCCTGATGAAGAAGTTATCAGTATTATTAAGAAACAAGTTAAGCAAAGACAGGATTCCATTACTCAATTTAAAGCTGGGGCGCGCCTGGATTTGGCAGAAAAAGAAGAAAAAGAGATGGATGTCCTGCAAAGCTATTTACCGCAGCAAGCTTCCCCAGAAGCGATCAGCGCCGCTATCGAAGAGGTGATCATAGCCACTGCAGCCACTTCTATGAAAGATATGGGTAAGGTGATGAAAGAAGCTTTAGTCAAATTGGCAGGTAAGGCAGACAATCAACAAGTCAGCGCCATGGTTAAGGAACGTCTCTCAAAAATGTAAATCAAGAAAGGTTTGTATGAGTAGCCAGTACCATCTAGATCCTGAAGGTAGTTTTGTTATTGAAGATTTTCAACACGCTAAAGTTTTTTCAAACTTCTTCCCTGGTGTAGCTGGATTATGGGGAATCCCGATGTGGGCTTTTTACATCAATCGCGGACAAGCCATCAGTTCTTTTGGGATTGAATCCAAAGACAAATCCATTTTAGAATTTCAACCTGCCAATCGGGCTTATCGATTAACATCCATTCAAGGATTTCGTACCTTTATTAAAATTAAAGATGGCAAGAATCATAAATTTTATGAGCCTTTTACCAACAGCCTTGTAAGTCCTTATAAGGTTTCGCAACGCATGAAGATCACTTCGCATGATTTAACTATCGAAGAGGTCAACACTAGTTTAGGACTTAAAATAACCATTAATTATTTCACCTTGCCACAAGAAAGTTATGCTTCCTTGGTCCGTCGAGTATCATTGGAGAATATCTCTAATAAAAAGATGGAGATTGAGTGTTTAGATGGACTGCCAGCAATTAATCCCTATGGTCTTAAAGATTGGCTGGGAAAGCATATTTCTCGTACCGTAGAAGCGTGGAGTGCCGTCCGTAATCTCAGTAAAAAAGTACCGTTTTATCAATTAAAAGTAGAAGTGGCTGACACACCTCAAGTGACACCTATTAAAGAAGGTAATTTTTATTTTGCTTATGATGATTCTTCTTTTGAATTATTAGATATTGTTGCCGATGCCGGCTGTATTTTCGGTTCATCCAGCGACTACCTAGTCCCAGAAAATTTTATAAGCTCAAAGAAGTTTGAAGTAGGCGTTCAACAAACATCGAATCGCACACCATGCGCCTTTAGCGTTCATAGCTTAAGCTTGCCAGGAAAAAAGAAGGCCCAATGGACAGCTTTGGCTGGTTTTGCTCATGATTTGGCAGAACTAAACAATGTGGTTAAGAAGGTTCTTCGTAAAGGTTGCATCGAAGAAAAGGCGAAGCAAAATCACCAAATTATTCAAGACATCAAAGATAACTGTTTGACCCGAAGTTCATCACAAGCTTTCAATGAATATTGTGGCCAAACCTTTTTGGATAATATTCTACGAGGGGGATTACCCATTTCTTTAGAAACAGCCAAGGGCCCAGCCACGTTTAATGTGTATAGCCGCAAACATGGTGATTTAGAAAGAGATTATAATTTCTTTACTCTAGCTCCCACATTTTTATCTCAAGGTAATGGTAATTATCGTGATGTTAATCAAAATCGCCGTAATGATATTTGGTTTAACAAGGACGTTGGATCCAGCGCTATAGTTAATTTTATGAATTTGGTGCAAGCCGATGGGTATAATCCCTTAGTTGTAAGGGGCCTGACTTTTTATATTAATGATGTTAAAGTCGTTGATGCCTTGATTAAAGAGTTTGGTATTGTCAAAGAAGTATCGGCTATTAAAAATCTTTTGCATAAAGGTTTTATGCCCGGAGATTTATTGAAATTAGTCATCCGCGAGGGTTTAATTAAAACAAGCCCTAAAGATTTTCTTGCTAGGGTGATCGCCTCAAGTCAAAAAAGAGAACAAGCTGATTTTGGTGAAGGTTATTGGAGCGATCATTGGACTTATAATTTAGATTTACTTGAAAGCTATTTGGCTTTATACCCTGAGAATTTAAAAGATATTCTGCTGGATAAGAAAGAATTTTTCTTTTATTTCAATGATGCTTATGTATTGCCACGTTCTAAGAAATATATTTTAACTGACAGTGGTGTGCGTCAATACCATTCTTTGGCTGAGCATGACAAGGAAGTGAACGCCAAAGAAAAGGGGCACCAACTAAGGATCCATGCTGGCAGTGGGGAAGTTTACCATACTAATTTATTAGTTAAGATGATATGCCTTCTAGCTAATAAAGCAGCAACCTTGGATCCTTCAGGCATTGGTATTGAGATGGAGGCCAATAAACCTAATTGGTATGATGCCTTAAATGGTTTGCCTGGTCTTTTGGGTTCTTCGATTAGTGAGGCTTTTGAATTAAAACGATGGTCTGTATTTCTTAAAAGAAGCATCAATGAATTAAAACTTAACTCTCATGACAAATTAGAAGTGTTTGAAGAATTAGCTGATTTTGTCAATGGTTTGACCCATCTTTTATCAACTGAAAAAGATGCTTTAGGATATTGGCAAAAGTCTAATGATCTTAAAGAGCTTTATCGTCAACATATCCGTTATGGCATTGCAGGTACGCAAAAGGTTGTTACTATCGGTGAGGTTTTAAAGTTTTTAGATGGTGTGATCGCTAAGGTTGATGCGGGGGTAGCTAAAGCCCGCTATGACAACGGTCTTTTTGCAACGTATTTTTATCATGAAGTGACCCAGCATGAGATTTTGGATAAAAGCCATCATGGTCAACATCATGTTAAAGCTTTGAAGTTCCAACGCCAGGATCTTCCTTTATTTTTAGAAGGCTTTGTGCATGCGTTACGAGTCACTGATTCCAGACAAGCTTTAGAATTATTCCGTGCTGTTAAAAAGAGCGCTTTGTACGATAAAAAACTAGGAATGTATAAAGTTAATGCTGATTTATCCAAAGAAACCGAGGAAATTGGCCGTACCCGGGTATTTCCTGCAGGATGGTTGGAAAATGAATCAGTTTGGCTTCACATGGAATATAAATATCTTCTCGAGCTTTTGCGTAACGAGCTTGTCGGTGAGTTTTATGAAGAAATCAAGACGTCACTAATTCCTTTTCAAGAAGCCGACCGCTATGGGCGAAGCATATTGGAGAATTCTTCGTTTATTGTCAGTTCTGCCCATGAGGATAAAAATCTGCATGGACAGGGTTTTGTGGCTCGATTATCAGGAAGCACAGCTGAGTTTTTACACATCTGGCTTTTGATCAATGTTGGCTTAAAGCCATTTACTTTTAAAGACAATCAATTAACTTTAAGTTTTACACCACTCGTGTCGGAATGGATGTTTTCTCATAAAGAATCCCAAGGATTGCCAGCTAACACCTATGCTTTTAAGTTGTTTGCCAAAACTTTGGTTGTCTATCATAATCCATTACGTCGTAATACCTATGGGGCCAAGGCTGTTAGCGCAACCAAGATTATTCTGACCTACTCAGATCGACAACGTAAGGTTGAATTTAATGGTTCAACGCTTAAAGGATCTGTGGCCCAAGACGTTAGAAATGGTCTGCTTTCAAGAATCGATATCATTCTTGGTTAATATTGAATTTTTTAGAAGTTTTTATAAAATATTTTATTATTAAAAATGCAAGGAGGAATTAAAAATGAGTAAGCCATTAGTTGGAATCATCATGGGAAGTCAGTCTGACCTAAAAGTTATGGGAGCTGCAGCTGATGTTTTAGCTGAGTTTGGTATAGGATTTGAGATTGCCGTTATTTCGGCTCACCGTACACCAGAAAAATCAATTGAGTATAGCCGTACAGCTGCTAGTCGTGGTTTAAAGGTGATCATCGCAGCTGCAGGAGGAGCAGCGCATCTTGGAGGTGTTACAGCTGCTTTAACAACTCTTCCAGTCATTGGAGTGCCTATGAAATCAACTAATTCCATTAATGGATTGGATTCGCTGCTTTCTATTGTGCAAATGCCAGAAGGTATTCCAGTCGCATCAGTAGCTATTGATGGAGCCAAGAATGCAGGTATTTTAGCGGCCCAGATTATCGCTACCCACGATCCAGAACTCACCAAGAAATTGGAAGCTTTTAAACAAAATTTGAAGAAAAAAGTTGAGGATGCCAATAAAAATATTGAAGCTAAAGGCTACAAAGCTTTGTGTGCATAATAACCATTTAAGAGGGGAAATTATGAAAAGGAAGAATTTGTTTCTAATTGTTCTGACGGTTCTGATTTCAGCAGCGATGTGCTCTATTGGTTTGGCGCAGACGCTTCCTGCAACAGCTGTGCCAGATGCTCTAAGCGCTCCTCCGGCAGGTGATGTTAGCACTACCGTGGAGAAAAGAAATGTAAAGAAAAGCAAGAAGCATAGGCACGGAATTAAAGGACAGCATCATTATAGAAATAAAAAAGGTCATAAAAAAGGTTATAAAAAGGGGCATCATAAGCCAATGAAGCCAGCTGGAAAATCAGTTGAGAAAGCTGAAGAAGCTGTTGATGGTGCTGCGCAACCCACCGTTAATAATTAATTTGTTACACTCTTCATAAGCCCCCGCGATAATCTACCGATTGTTTCGGGGGCTTTTTTAAAAAATAGTCAAAGATTTAACTTTCGGAGGGCAACATGGTCAGTCAAGCTGTAGGCCTTATTAATGATAAGGTTAAAAAAGAGTCAGCTGTTATTGATGGTGTTCGTCTACAGATGTCAAAGGTTTTAATTGGCCAGGCTGCAATGGTCGATAGGCTTTTGATTGGGATCCTGGGTAATGGACACATTCTTTTAGAAGGCGTTCCTGGTCTAGCTAAAACAACGGCCGTGCGTACCTTGGCCCAAACCATTCAAGCCAAGTTTCAGCGCATTCAATTTACTCCGGATATGCTTCCGGCAGATCTCATTGGGACCTTGATTTATGATCAGCACAGCGGTCATTTTAACGTCAAAAAAGGCCCTGTTTTTGCAAATATCATTTTAGCGGATGAAATTAATCGTGCCCCAGCCAAGGTTCAGAGTGCCTTGCTCGAAGCAATGCAGGAAAGGCAAGTCACTATTGGCGAGCAAACTTTAAAATTAGCTGATCCATTTTTGGTCTTAGCTACCCAGAATCCTATTGAGCAAGAAGGGACCTATCCTTTACCTGAAGCACAGGTGGATCGTTTTATGCTTAAGATAAAGGTGGATTATCCTACCAAGGATGAAGAATTAAAGATTTTAAGGAGAATGGCAACGACCCAAACTGATTTTGAAGTCCAGTCTATTTTGACTCCCGAAGATATTTTGAGGCTTCGTAAGGTGGTCGATGAGATTTATATGGATGAAAAGATTGAGCAATATATCGTGGATCTTGTTGAAGCCACCCGTAGACCAGAACAGTACAAGTTAAAAGAGCTCAAAGGGTTGATTCAATATCCCGCAAGCCCGCGTGCAACTATTTTTCTGGCCATTGCCAGTAAAGCCCATGCCTTTATCCAAGGCCGAGGTTTTGTGACGCCTCAAGATATTAAATCTATTGGCCTGGATGTATTACGTCATCGTTTAATCGTTAGTTATGAAGCCGAAGCTGAAGGAAAATCTTCAGAAGACATCATTAAAAGAATTTTTGATGAAGTCGAAGTGCCATGATCCCAAAAGATATTCTTGATAAAGTTCGTCGTATCGAGATTACAACCTCCCGATTGGTCAACGATGTTTTTGCAGGAGCGTATCACAGTGCCTTTAAAGGTCGAGGGATGGAGTTCGACCAGGTGCGTGAGTACGAGCCAGGTGATGACATTCGTACGATCGATTGGAACGTCACGGCCAGGACCGGAAAACCCCATATAAAGAAGTATGTTGAAGAAAGAGAGCTAAGCGTCATGATTCTCGTGGATGCTTCGGCTTCAGGTCACTTTGCTTCATCAGGAGTTTTGAAGAACCAGTTGGCTGCAGAACTTGCCGCTGTGTTGGCCTTTGCAGCGATCCGCAATAATGATAAGGTCGGATTAATTATTTTTACTGATGAAGTAGAGCTTTATATTGCGCCTCGCAAGGGAAAGGGTCATGTCTTAAGATTAATTCGTGATGTGCTCTATTTTAAACCTAAGGGGCGAAAGACCGATATTCCTAAAGCCCTGGAATATTTTATCCGCGTGACAAAACGACGCTGTGTTGGTTTTTTAATTTCTGATTTCTTTCAAAATGATATAGAAAAGACTCTGAATTTGGCTAATAAACGCCATGACCTGATTGCGATCACTCTGAATGATCCTCGAGAACAGTTTTTGCCTGAATGCGGCATAATCCAGATTAAAGATGCTGAAACGGGGCAATTAAGAATCATCGATACTTCCCGCAAGCAAGTAGTGCAGGCGTATGAGCAAAGCGCTAAAACGCGTAGAGAAAGACGCGATCGCCTTTTTAGTTTAGCTAGTGTAGATCATATCGATTTAACTACCAATGAACCTTATGTATCTCAACTGGTAGCCTTTTTCTCTGGGCGTCATAGAAGAATATGAACGATACTTTACATGATATCAGACCTCCTTTAGAAATTCCCAGTCAATGGCTGTGGCTTTGGATAGTTTTGGCAGTGATCGCTGTTATAGCGCTGCTGATTTGGTTAGGGGTTAGATATTTTAGACGAACTGTACTTGTCAAGAAACAAGAGCCGCTTATCAATGTATCAGCCTGGGATAAAGCTTATGCGCGATTAGAAAATTTGCGACTCAAAAGGCTTATGGAACGTGCTGATTTAAAGGCCTTTTATATTGAGCTTTCTGATATCGTGCGACATTATCTGGAAGAGAGGTTTGCTTTGCGGGCTCCAGAGATGACCACAGAGGAATTCTTAGGCTCTTTGAAATATTCAACACTGTTAAATGATCCTCAGAAAAGCACCCTCAAAGAATTTTTATTAACTTGCGATATGGTGAAGTTTGCCAAATTTCAACCAAGTGTTAATGAAGCTCAAAAAAGCTTTGATTTGGCTAAAGCACTTATTGATCAAACTCATGGAATTTAGGAATCCTTACATTCTTTTATTGCTGCTTGTTATTCCTGTGTTGGTTTATTTCTGGAACCAGCGTAAAAAGGAAGCTTCATTTCGTTTTCCTTCTTCCGATATTGTGGAAGGACTGAACGTAGGGTATAAGGCCAGGTTTTATCAAGTTCCTGTGTATCTAAGATGGTTAGCGGTAGCATTTTTAATTGTTGCCTTATCTGGACCTCGAAAGGTTTTAGACCAGACAATTGTTTATTCAGAAGGTATTGATATTGTTTTGACCTTGGATATTTCCGGCAGCATGGCTGCAGAAGACTATGTGGTCAACGGACGCAGAATCAATCGTCTAGAAACTATTAAATCAGTAGTGAAGACTTTTATTGATCGACGCACCAGTGATCGCATTGGTTTGGTAGTCTTTGGTTCTAGGGCATACACCGTCTGTCCTTTAACAACGGATTACAATTGGCTTAAGGAAAACTTAGCTCAGGTGAGATTGGGTGTAGTCGAAGACAGTACAGCCATTGGTTCTGGAATTGCGCAGAGCTTATTGCGTTTTAAAGGAAGCACAGCTAAATCCAAGATTATTATTCTATTAACCGATGGGGGAAATAATGCTGGCAGTATCAATCCCATCACTGCAGGCAAAATGGCCCAAGGCTTAGGAGTTAAGATTTACACGATCGGGGCAGGAAGTAATGGTGAGGCTCCAGTTCCGGTTGAAATGTTTGGCCGCACTGTGTACCAGAATATCCCCGTCACTCTAGATGAAGAAACGCTTAAAGACATTGCTCAGACAACGCAGGCCAAGTATTTTCGAGCTTCAGACACAGAAACCTTAAAACAAGTCTATAAAGATATTGATGCATTAGAAAAAACAAAGATTAAGACGCAAGGCTATCGTCAGTATCGAGAGTTGTTTTGGATTTTTGTATTAATTGCGCTGGGGCTTATAGTTGTGGATATAACTTTAGCTAATACTTTATTATTTAAGATACCTTAACACGTGTCATGCCCGAATGTATTTGTCGGGCATCTAGTGCACTAGATCCCCGATTAAAGCATTCGGGGATGACATAGAAGAATAAATTATGAGATTCGCTAATCCTTATTTACTCAATTGGCTTTGGATATTACCAGCACTGTGGTTATTGCTTCGTTGGTTTTTACACAATAGGCAAAAACAGATGGCTCGCTTTGTTGATTATGGGCTGCTGGACAACGTCACCCAGGACTTTTCGTTAAATAAACTTAAGCGAAAAAATTGGTGTCTGCTTGTCGCTCTTTTCTTTTTGATTATTGCCTTGGCTCGTCCACAATGGGGCTATGCAATTGAGAAGGTCCGACAGCAAGGGTTGGATATTATTCTGGCCGTGGATGTCTCTAAAAGCATGTTAACCAAGGATGTACGACCTAATCGTCTTGAACGGACAAAATTGGCTATCAAAGATTTGTTAAAGAAAATTGGCGGTGATCGGGTGGGGTTGATGGCTTTTGCTGGCGAGGCTTTTATGAAATGCCCTCTGACCAATGATTATGCGGGTTTTAGTATGAGTCTTGATGATTTGGGAGTTGATAGCGTGCCTTTGGGAGGTACAAACCTGGCTCGCACAATCGAAGAAGGCTTAAAGATTTTTGGAAAAGAACAGTTAAAGTACAAAGCCTTTGTCTTGTTAACTGATGGAGAAGAAGTTCAAGGAGAGGCCCTAGCTGCGGCCAAGAAAGCCAAGGAATTAGGGGTACAAATTTTTACAATTGGCATTGGTACCAAGGAAGGGGATTTGATTCAAGTTCCTGGTGCTGATGGATCAATGGAATTCTTAAAAGATGATCACGGTAATATTGTGAAATCTCATTTGAATGAAGATCTCCTGCAGAAGATTGCTTATGAAACCAGTGGGGCCTATATTCGTTCAAGCGGGGCAGAGTTTGGTTTGGACTATCTTTACACCCATGAACTATCCAAGTGGGCAAAGCGTAGTTTTGAGGAACGATCTGAAAAAAGATATTATGAACAGTTTCAATGGCCGCTGGCACTGGCGATCATTTTTTTGATTTTAAGCATATGAGAATAATTATCCTGCTTACTTTTTTTGTTGTATTAGCCAATCCTTCGTGGTCTTCCCAAGAATCCCAGGTGAGGCAGGCCAATGATTTGTTTAAGAAACAACAATGGGATGAAGCCATCGACCATTATATGAATGCGCTTGATCAAAACAAGAATACTCATATTGTCCAGTATGATTTAGGAGCAGCTTTTTATAAGAAAGGTAATTACAATCAATCGATCGAGCATTTACAAAAGGCTTTACCTAAAAAAGACAAGGATAAGAAATTTACAGCTAACACTCATTATAATTTGGGTAATGCCTTCTTTCAAAAAGGTAGTTCGTTAGAGAAAGAAAATATCGATGATGCCATTAAGTTCATGCAGGAATCCCTTTCAAGTTATGATAAAACTTTAAATTTGAATGCTAAAGATGAAGATGCTTCTTATAATCGTAAGATTGTAGAGAAAGAAATTGAGCGTTTGCAGAAAAAGAAGCAACAACAGCAGCAACAATCTTCCAACGAGAAGAGAGAGAATCAATCTCAAGACCAACAAGCAAATAATCAGCCTGATAAGGACCAGCGAGGGGATCAATCTCAAAAATCTCCTAAAGAAAACAAACAAGAGCAGCCTAAAAAGGATGAGAAACAAAAGAATCAATCAGATAATAAAGATCAAGATAAAGCAGGGAATGGTCGCGACCATTCCCTGGGGGATCAACAACAAAAACCCCAAGAAGGTTTAGAGCAACGACAAGCTAAGGCCATGCTCAGTGATTATGAACAAAATGAAGCGCCTAAAGGGCTTTTGAATTTCAAGCAACCGAATAAAGGAGAAGCACATGTGGACCGTGATTGGTAATTTTTGGACCGTTGTTGTCTATGCGGTGGTTTTTTTACTCCCATTGCGATCTTATGGCGAAGAAACCAGTTTTGAAGCGACCGTTAATGCGAATAAAATTTCCTTACAAGATGTATTGGAATTGAGTTTGACTATTCACGGCTCTAAGGAGGATGTGAAAGATATTCCTCTGCCTGCTATCGATGGTTTTGATTCACGTTATGTAGGGCCTCAAACTCGATTTTTTGTAGTTAATGGTGTTTCTTCAAGTGAGCATTCGTTTGTGTACAATCTTTTTCCATTAAAAACAGGACATTTTCAAATACCTGCTGTGACCTTGATTGTGGATGGCAAAACTTTTACAACAAAGCCTATTGAGATTGATGTTGAAGAGCGATCAACAGAATCCAAGAGTCCTGTAGATGTGGCTTTAAAACAGCAGGAGAGTATTGAAGATAAGGTTTTTCTTAAAGCTTCGCTTGCGACACCCAAGGTTTATGTAGGACAGAAAACACCTTTAAGAATGAAGGTTTATGTGAAAGATTTGTCCTTACAGCTGGCGGCAGCCCCTTCACTGAAACCTGATGGATTTACAGCGGATGCTACGTGTACGATGGAAAAAGGTAGAGAGACCTTAAATGGCATAGCCTATGATACCCTGACCTTTGATACCAATATTTATCCAACGCATGCTGGCCGAATTGCAGTGGGACCATTTCAGGCTGTCGGACAGTTGATTTATCGTATTAAAGAAAGTAATGATTTCTTCCAAGAATTTTTCGGTAGAGCAGAGACAAGGCCGATCACCTTAAATGAGAAGGCTGTTACTCTTGAGGTTATGGATCTCCCCTCCCAAGAGGTCCCTGCAGATTTTACAGGAGCTGTGGGAAGATATGATTTCAAGGCTATTGTGGGCCCAAACGTAGTGAAGTTAGGAGATCCTTTGACCTTGCGAATGACCATTTCAGGTGAAGGGCCGATTAAGACATTGACCATGCCGAGTTTAAATGATGATCGTTTTAAGACCTATGATCCTCAAATTAAAGATGAAGATAATTCTAGAAATTATGAACAGGTTATTATTCCGACTGATCCCAATGTTGCCGAGGTGCCAGCCGTGAGGTTTAGTTATTTTGATCCTCAAGAACAACAATATAAGACTATCGTTCAAGGACCGTTTTCTATAAGGGTTGTTGCGCCCTCCAAGAGCGAAGAGTTTAAAGCTTATGGTTTTGTTGACAAGACAAAGGCAGATAGGCCGGTGACTGTAAAAATGGATTGGGTTAATCAATGGTTTCAATATGGGAAGGGTTTGATGAATCAAACCCCTACGTTAGTTAAGGATTGGCGTTTTTGGCTGATTGTTATTTTGGCAGGTCTTGCGTGGCTGGCATTGAAGATCTGGCAGGTCTTTCAAAAACGTATGCAAAATGATCCAGCTTTTGCCCGACGCTTGCAGGCTTCAGCTAAAGCGAGAAAAGGCATTGCCGAGGCAGAGATTCTTCTAAAAGAATCTAAGAAGATTGAGTTCTATAATATTGTTAACAAAACTTTACGTAATTTTCTGGCTGATAAACTGCATCAACCTGTGGGAAGTATAACGCTTGAATCAATCGAGTCTAGATTGACGGCAGCTGGGGTAGAGGTAGAAATTCAAAAGGTTTTAAAAGATATTTTTGATCGATGTGATCACGTCCGCTTTGCTGGTGGCTCCATGGATGAATCTGCCATGAAAAGCGATCTACAAAAAGTGCAGGAATTGATTAGTTATCTAGATAAAAAGTTGAAATAAATTATTTGGCAAGTTCTTGCAGAATAGTTTTTGCAGCTCGATTGGAAGCTCCAGGCTCGCCTAAAGCAGATTTAACTCGTTTTAATTCTTCAATAATATTTTTGTCCTGCATCACAGCCTCAAGGGTGGCGGCAATGTTTTGTGGATTGCAATCCTCTTTAATAAGTTCGGGGACGATTTTCTTACCAGCCACAACATTGACTAAACCAATATAGGGAATTTTAATAACGCTTTTGGCAATCGCGTAGGTAAACCAGGAAGTCTTGTAGATAATGACCATGGGTTTATTAAGCAAGGCTGTTTCTAGAGTAGCCGTCCCAGAGGCTACAATAACAGCATCCATAGCATTGATGGCATCGTAGGGAGCAGTGTCTTCATAAATTTTGACAGGTAAGGATGGCGGGATAAGTGACTCCAAATAATTACGTTCAATAGTTGGGGCTTTTAGTAAAAGAAATTGTCGATGCTGATCTTTATCAAAAAGTTTTTGGGCGGCTTGAATCATCGCTGGCAGATGACGTTCAACTTCCTTGTGCCGCGAGCCAGGCATCAGGCCAATCGTTTTAACACCCTGAGTCGGTAATCCTACTGATCCAAGAACATCGTGGGCGGACTGGTGCACTTTGATTTCATCGACCAGAGGATGTCCCACATAATCCACATCCATGTCATATTTTGCGTAGAGTTCTTTTTCAAAAGGGAAGAAGACGATCATCCGATCGACAATTTTCTTGATGGTATGGATACGTCCTTGACGCCAGGCCCAGACTTGTGGACTGACATAATAGATCACCTTGATATTGCGTTTTTTAAGCGCACTAGCCAAACGAAGATTAAATCCTGGATAATCCACCAGAACAACCGCATCAGGTTTTCTTGCTTCTATTTCAGCAAGCGTGTGGTCAAAGACTTTTTTAATGCGTCCTAAATTTTTGATAACTTCCGCGATGCCAATGACAGCTAGGGACGTGATGTGTTCAAAAAGCTCAACACCAGCTTTTTTCATGCAGTCGCCACCCACACCAGAGAATTGGATATCTGAGGATAGAGATGTAAGGGCGCGAACTAATTCAGCGGCACGCATATCACCGGAGACTTCGCCAGCCACAATTATAAGATGCTTTTTTTGTGTTCCCATATTTTGTGTGTGATCTCGAGGGCTACCTTAAGAGCTTCTTTGGCTTCCACGCCCGAGACAAGAGGCTGTCGGTTTTCACGGATGCAGTCGAGGAAGTGTTCCAATTCTTTTTTCAAAGGTTCTTCTTTTTCGATGGGCAAGGATTTTCTATGGATACCTTTAGCATCTTTGTGGTAGATAAAGGCTTCTTGCTTGGCGTAATCGAGGGAGATATACGCGTTAGGGATGAACATTCGTATCTTACGAGTAACTTCAGGCGAAATGCGGCTCGAGGTGATATTGCAGACACAGCCGTTATTGAAACTGATACGGGCGTTCGCAATATCTTCTTTGTCTGTCATGACATTGATGCCAACGGCCTGAATATCCTTGATCGTGGATTGGACCATACCCAGGATAATGTCAATATCGTGGATCATCAAATCCATAACAACCCCAATGTCCAGTGAGCGATTAGGAAAGTGATTTAAACGATGACATTCAATAAATAATGGATTGGAAGCCAGGGGAGCTACAGCTTGAAAAGCGCTGTTGAATCGTTCAACGTGGCCAACCTGAAGTTTGAGATCATTCTTTTTAGCTGTATCAATAAGGACTTGAGCTTCATCCAAGGTGTAGGTGATGGGTTTCTCAATAAAAGTATGAACATTGTTTTCTAGAAAGAATTGGGCGATTTCAAAGTGCGAGACTGTAGGCGTACAAATACTCACTGCATCCACCTTACCAATAAGCTTGCGATAGTCAGTTTCCAAAGGTAGGTGATATTGTTTAGCTAGAGGTTTGACGTGTTCGAGTGTATGATCGCACACAGCTACAAGATTTACTTTGTTTCTTAAACTATGGAAGGTTTTTAAGTGCCTGGTACCTAGAAATCCGCAACCAATTAACGCTAAATTTATTTTTTGCATGGGAGGATAGTAACAAAGGCCTGTACAAAAGTCAAACCCCATAGTATTATTTGCCCTAAATGATAAAGAGTTATTTAAAGCTTCTTCAGTTTCTCAAAAGTCATCTAAAGCGTTTTGCCACAGCAATTTGCTTCACTCCTGCTCCTTCGTTATTTGAAGGTGTCCAGCCGACCTTAATGTTGCCGGTCACTGACCGTCCTTTTACGACTAAGAAGACTATCCTACCTAATAAAGTTCCCGAATTTGTAGCTAACATCGTTAATTATTTAAACACCGTTGATAATCATGTGCTTTTTTGGACCATTCCTTTATCGTTTTTGGCACTTTTTACGATCAAACAAGTGGTGGCGTTCTTTGCGGATTATTATATGAATGATGTGGCCCAACGGGTTATGAGGGATGTGCGATCGAGATTGTTTGAGCGAATTCAGACGCTTTCACTCGATTATTTTAGCAAGAAAAGAACCGGTGAGTTGGTGGCTCGCATTACTAATGACGTTGGGGTCATTGAAAACGCTGTTTCTTATGCAGTGACCGATCTTTTTAAGCAGCCCGCCTTAATACTTATTTTTTTAGGGTTAGCGCTTACTTTTAATGCTCGTGGAACCTTGTTGATTTTTATAATGGTTCCTTTTATTGCCATTCCGATGGCCATTATTGGCAAAAAGATTCGTAAAATTTCCAGAGGTCAGCAGGAGAAGATGGCTGATATCAATTCGCATCTTTTAGAGACCATCTCTGGAGTTCGTATTTTAAAGGCTTTTGGAACTGAGAGATATGAAATTACACGATTCAACCAGCAAAATCAAGATTATTACAAGCTGCGTATGAAGGGGCTTAAGAATTTGATGTTGCTTGGGCCTATTACCGAATTAGCCGGTGCTGCTTGTGGGATTGCAGCAGTTTTAATTTTGGGTAAAGACGTTTTAGAAGGTCGTTTGTCGTTTGGTGTTTTTTCTCTATCGATTGTTTCTATTTTGCAGGTGATTCGTCCTATTAAAAGAATGGCCAATGTGCAGGCGATCATTCAGCAGGCGCTGGCTGCCAACGAACGTATTTATGATGTTTTAGATACTAAGCCAACTGTAGTTGAAAAAATCAAAGCCAAAGATTTAATGCCATTAGAACAGAAAATTGTCCTTGAGAATGTTAATTTTACCTATGACAAAGCTTCTGAAGATATCTTAAAAGATATTAATTTAACTATTAAAAAAGGCGAGCTAGTTGCTATTGTGGGCCCTACAGGAAGCGGTAAGTCGACCTTGGTCAATTTGATTCCCCGTTTCTATGATGCAAGTTCAGGGAATGTCACCTTTGATGGGATTAATGTGAGGGAGGTTTCCTTTAAGTCTTTGCGAGGCCAGGTAGGTATTGTCACTCAAGAAGCGATCTTATTTAATGATACAGTCCGCAATAATATTGCCTATGGAACCTTTGATGCTTCTACAGAACAAATTGCTCAGGCAGCTCAAATGGCTTTTGCGAATCATTTTATTGAGAAAATGCCTTCGGGGTATGACACAATGGTAGGAGACCGTGGCTTTAGACTGTCAGGAGGAGAGAAGCAAAGGCTCACCATAGCTCGGGCTATATTGAAAAATCCACCCATTTTGATATTAGATGAGGCTACTTCTGCCTTAGATTCTGAGTCAGAGAAATTTGTTCAAGATGCGCTTGATTCTTTAATGAAGGGGCGCACGGTTGTGGCCATTGCTCATAGGCTTTCCACCATTATGCGAGCTGATAAAATTGTAGTGTTGGAAGCTGGTCGTATTGTGGGACTTGGGAAACATGACGAGCTTCTTTTTACTTGTCCGCTGTATCGTCGTCTGTATGAAACACAGTTTCAAGTATAAGATTTTCCATTGACACCATAAGTCCTTGTTGATACTATACTTACGATTTTTACCGTAGAACTTTTAGGAGATACTCATCATGACAAAAAAAGATATTGTCTTAAAAATCACCGATGCTACAGGTATTAAACAGGTTGACGTGAAAAAAATCGTCCAAAAGACTTTTGATGTTATTGTTGATTCTTTAATGAAGGGCGATAAGGTTGAGCTTCGCAACTTCGGGGTCTTTAAAATCAAAGAACGTCGCGCCCGCTTTGGTCGCAATCCTCGTACAGGACAAAGTGTTCCTGTCCCGCCTCGTAAAGTGGTTGTTTTCAAATCTGGTTTGGAAATGAAGCATAAGGTAAAGTAAACCCGCATTAATGAAAAAAAATTTATCCGTTCCTCGCGGAACAACAGATATTCTTCCTGATCAAATTCCTTTATGGGAACAATTGGAATCTCAAGCCCGCAAGATTTGTAAATCTTATGGTTATAAAGAAATCCGCACCCCTATTTATGAAGAGGTGGCTTTATTTAAGCGTTCTTTAGGACAGACTTCCGATGTTGTTAATAAGCAATTATTAGAGTTGGCGAATGCCAAAGAGGATGAAGGGTATGCCTTACGTCCAGAAGGCACGGCTTCAGTAGTTCGTTCCTATATTGAGAATTCTATGGATAGCAAGGAAGCTTTATCCAAGCTTTTTTATATCGGTCCTATGTTTAGAGGCGAGCGACCACAAAAGGGGCGCTTACGTCAGTTCCATCAAATTGGTGTGGAAGCCATTGGGCCAAATTCCTCATCACCCTATTTGGATGCTGAAGTCATCGCTCTAGCTATTCATTTACTCAATGCTTTCGGAGTTAAGAATCCCAAACTTAAAATTAATTCACTTGGTTCTAAAGAAGATAAAGAACAGATTTCTGCCTGGTTGCGCCAGGAATTAGGCAAACATAAGAAAGATTTATGCGAAGAATGTCAGAATCGTTTTGAACGTAATGTGTTTAGGGTTTTAGATTGCAAGAATGAATCTTGCCGACGTATTGCATCTTCAGTGGTGAAGGCTTTACCATTGCCTGAGAAGAGTAAAACTTATTTTGAAGCAGTCCAAGCAGCCTTAAAAAGTGCAGGAATTGATTTTGAAGTAGCTCATCATTTAGTACGTGGTCTGGATTATTATGTACATACAGTTTTTGAAATTACAGCTGAAGGTTTAGGTAGTCAAGATGCGGTTGGAGCAGGCGGTAGATATAGTGGATTGGTGCATGAATTAGGTGGTAACGAAAGAGTTGAGTACGGAGCTATTGGCTTTGCGTTAGGAATTGAACGGATTTTATTAGCTACTACTGGCACAGCCTCTAGTGCTCCATTAGATGCCTACGTGATTGCCATGGATGAGGCTAACCAATCCCAGGCTTTTTTATTGACCCAACAATTGCGACATTCGGGTTTATCTGCAGATCTTAATTTTTCAGGCGGCTCTATGAAGTCTCAAATGAATAAAGCTAATAAATCTAATGCTCGCTTTGCATTGATATTAGGCGAAGAAGAGATGAAAAATCGAACAGTAACTATTAAAAATATGCAAACAAGTACCCAAGAGACTGTCACTTGGGATCAGGTTGTAGAAAGGCTTAAGTAATGCGAACACATACATGTGGTGGATTGAATAAAACTCATAAAGACCAGGAAGTGACGTTGTGCGGTTGGGTGCATCGCCGTCGTGATTTAGGAAAGTTGATTTTTATCGATATTAGAGATCGTTATGGCATCACCCAGGTTGTCTTTGTACCATCGGTTTCTCCGCAAGCTCATGGCGAAGCACAGAAATTGGGTCCAGAGTTTGTGATCAAAATTAAAGGAACGGTTAATGTCCGGCCTGATAAAAATGTGAATCATGATTTGCCTACAGGTGGCATTGAATTATTAGCCAAGGAATTGGAAATATTAAATGTGGCTAAGGTGCCGGTATTTGAGATTGAAGATAGGGTGGAAGCATCGGAAGATTTGAGATTGACCTATCGTTATTTGGATATTCGTCGAACTAAGGTTCGTGAGTCGTTGCTTTTACGTCATAAATTATGTAACAGCATTCGTTCATTTTTAAATGTTCAGGATTTTGTGGAAATCGAAACGCCTGTATTGACCAAGTCAACCCCTGAAGGTGCTCGTGATTTTCTTGTTCCTTCGCGTATGAATCCTGGTTCGTTCTATGCGCTTCCTCAGTCGCCCCAGTTATTTAAGCAGATCCTGATGGTTTCTGGGATGGACCGATATTATCAAATCGTCAAATGTTTTAGAGATGAGGATTTGCGTGCTGACAGACAGCCGGAGTTTACTCAGCTGGATATGGAGATGTCTTTTGTTGATCAGGATTTCATTTTTGATCTGACAGAGCGCATGTACAAACAGGTTTTCAAAGAAGTGCTCAATATTGATCTACCAATTCCGTTTCCTCGCATGACTCATGCCGAGGCCATGGCCAAACATCAGAGTGATAAGCCAGATATTCGTAAAGATAAAACTAATGCAAAAGAATTTGCATTTTTGTGGGTTGTAGATTTTCCATTATTGAAGTATAATCAGGATGAAAAACGTTGGGAAAGTGAACATCATCCGTTCACCGGCATCAACCCTGAAGATGTTGGGTCATTAGAGTCAGGGCAGTATGAAAAAGTCCGTGGCCGTTGTTACGATTTAGTGCTTAACGGAAATGAAATCGGCAGTGGCTCGGTCCGTATCCACCGACGTGAATTACAACAAAAGATTTTTGACATTATAGGCATCGCTCCAGAGGAAGCCTTAAAGCGATTTGGATTTTTATTACGTGCCTTCGAATATGGTGCCCCACCACACGCGGGAGTAGCTTACGGTATTGACCGTATTGTCACCATCATCACTGGTAATGAATCTATTCGCGACTGCATCGCGTTTCCTAAGACTCAAAAGGGAACATGTTTGATGACAGAGGCCCCTTCGGAAGTTGATGATAAACAATTAAAAGAATTAGGTATAGTTACGATATTAAAAAAGGCTTCAGCAACGGCTGATCAGCCAAATGGCTGAGATCCGCCTGGGCGGAAAAAAATAAGGAGATATTTATGTTGTTAAGACTATTGAGCGTCATATTTGTGATTTTTGCGGCTGGTTGTGGTCTTAAAAATATTAAGGCTGAAACATATGTGATGACTAAGCCCAGGGTAGATATTCAGCAAGGAGCTGGAAATGCTGGTTATTTAATGGGAACGCCTAAGTATGACGAGCCCGTCAAAAAGACTCGTAAAGTATATATTTTAGAAGTAACCAAGGCTTTGCCAGAAGGTGAAGTTAAGAAAATTGAACATGAGGTCTCAACCACAAGTTCGACCAAGGTTGAAACCATTGTTCCACCAGCTGCTCAAGAAGAAGCTCCCGAGCCAGCAGTAGCTGCTAATCATGGCAATGTCAATCGTATCGTGATTCCTTCTCTGGAAGATTCCCAGCCAGCCACGCCAGCAGCCGAAAAGCCAACACTGACCGGACCAAGCGAAGCAACTACGTACACTGTTCAAAAAGATGACACCTTGCAAAAGATTGCTAAGAAATTTTATGGTTCTTATGGAGCCTGGTATAAGATCTATACTGCAAACAAAGAAAAAATAAAAAATCCTAACCTCTTAAGATCCGGTACAGTTATTACGATTCCGGCGGTCAATTAGTCGATGGAAATTCAGATCGAATTTGAAAATAATCGTGATCTGCAGCAACTTTTTGGCAGGTACGACCAAAACTTAAAGATTATTGAAAAAGAATTGGGAATTAGAATTAACCGTACTCCCGAAGGTTTAAAGATTACCGGTCCTGATCCTCAAATCAATAAGGCTAAAGAGCTTTTTCATTACCTTATGACCTTTGTTGATAAGGGTAAGGATGTTAAGAAGGCGGATATTGTTTATGCCTTAAGGTTGGTTGAAAAAGAAGAAAGCATTGATTTTAAGAGGCTGGCTAAAGAGAAAATTGAAGTTTCGGTGAAAGGTGGTTTGATTACACCTAAAACCAAGGGTCAGATTGAATACATTGAAGCGATTAAAAATCATGACCTGGTTTTTTGTATCGGTCCTGCCGGAACAGGTAAGACTTATCTAGCTATTGCCATGGCGGTCAATGCTCTTAAAAAAGGATTGGTGCGTCGTATTATCTTGACCCGTCCTGCTGTTGAGGCGGGAGAGAACCTAGGGTTTTTACCAGGCGACATGGTTGAGAAGGTCTTGCCGTATTTAAGGCCGTTGTATGATGCTCTTTATGACATGATGGAAGCAGACACGGTAGAGCAATATACCGAGCAGGGGATTATTGAAATTGCTCCCTTAGCCTTTATGCGTGGTAGAACTTTAAATGAAGCTTTTGTTATCCTTGATGAAGCCCAAAACTCCCGACCTGATCAAATGAAAATGTTTTTGACACGTATGGGTTTTGACTCAAAAGTCGTTGTTATTGGTGATGTGACCCAAAGTGATTTGCCTGGTGGAGAATATAATGGTCTTTCCGAGGCTCACAGAGTTTTAGGACAAGTGCCTGAAATTAAATTTATTCATCTAACAAGCGAAGATACAGTTCGCCACGAACTAGTACAAAAGATTATTGAGGCATATAGCAAATCACCCAATGGCCATCGCTAAATCTTCAACAATTTCTAAAGATCAAATCATCATGTTGGCAGTTACACTTTTAGCTAGCATGATTTTCTGTTATTTCACCGAACTTCCTCTTCTAATACCTTTATTGTTTTTCTTCTTTGGTTTGCACATGTTTTATGTACGCAACACCAAGTGGCAGGTTTTTTTACATATGACTTTGCTGTTGGTGCTTTTGATAGGTATTGGTCATCTTCTGAAATCTTATGCTGTTTTTTCTTTGTTTTATATTCCGGTGGCTTGTGTGGCCATGATTACTACACTTCTTTACAATGATGTCCAACTAGCTTTTGCACTGTCATTTATGTCGAGTTCCTTGATAGGTTTGATATTTGGCTTTAGCTTGTCAGAGACGGTCACGTTTTTCTTAGGTAGCGTCGTTGGAGCTTATGTAGTTAAGGATGCGCGTACCAGAGATGTCTTTATTAAAGCGGGTATTTTAGTTGGCTTGGTCCAGCTAACATGTTCACTTTTAATTAATTTTAATTTAAGTCCAGAACATATCAAAACGGTATTATCACCATTGTTTCTAAATGGGATCATTTGTTCGGCTTTAGTGGCGGCTTCTTACGTAGTGTTTGAAATTGTCTTTGGTGAGATTACCAATTTTACTCTTCTGGAATTATCCGATTCGTCCCAACCTCTTTTGAAACGATTGGTGGTGGAGGCTCCTGGCACCTATCATCATAGTTTGATTGTGAGTAATCTAGCTGAGTCTGCGGCCGATGCAATTGGAGCGCACTCTTTATTAACTCGGGTAGGAGCTTACTATCATGATATTGGTAAGATGGTCAAACCTGAGTATTTTACCGAGAATCAAATGATTGCCGGTAATAAGCATGATCAGCTGGAACCTTCGATGAGTCGTTTGGTCATTCTAAATCATGTCAAAGAAGGGCTGGAGTTGGCCAAGGAATATAAGTTAAATCAACGTATTGCAGATTTTATTCCTGAGCATCATGGGACTAGTCTTATTCATTATTTCTATCAGAAGGCTCTAACCGAGGCCGATGCGCAAGAGGTCGGGGAGTCTGATTATCGTTATCCTGGCCCAAAGCCAAAGACCAAGGAAACTGCCATTGTTTTATTGGCTGATTCTGTCGAAGGTGCTACACGTTCTTTGGATGAACATACGCCTCAGAGGATAGAAGATGTAGTGCGTAAGGTTATTAATAATAAGTTTATCGATGGCCAATTGGATGCATGTAATCTGACCCTCAGAGAAATTGATACGATTGCATCGACTTTTGTTAGAGTGCTCACAGCTATGTATCATGGTCGTGTGAAGTATCCTGAAAGCACTGATGAACATCGCGATCAAAAATCTTCAAACTAAATTTTCTATTCCCAATTCAAAAATTACACCTACTATCAAGCAGGCCTGTAAATCGCTTCGTTTAACAAAATATAAAGAAATATCGATTGTTTTTGTTGGTGCCAGACGCATGCAAAGCATTAATAAAAAGTATTTAGGGCATGATTATGTGACTGATGTGATTACCTTTGATTTGCAAGAGGCTGCTGAAATTATCATTTGTCCCATGGTGGCTTTTAAAAATGCTCGTGATTATGGTCAAAGTCTTACGAAAGAAATCCTTTTGTATGTGATTCACGGGATTTTGCATTTGGCAGGATATGATGATCATGCTCCTAGAGACAGAGATGTTATGAGGCTTAAAGAACAGCAATTGCTTGGTCAAATATTATGACTAAACGCATAGGAATTATTGCTTTTTTATCCTACCTATTTTTTATTGTGGAAGTTGTGCTTAATGATACCTTTGGTGTATGGGTTAAACCGCAATTGCTTTTATTGCTTGTGGTATTTTGGGGGCTTTATTCTGGTATTCGTTACAGTATCATTGCCGCTACTTTTGGGGGATTAATCAAAGATTCGTATAGTATTTTGCCATTTGGGACATACTTATTTGTTTTTATAGCAGCCGCGTATTTAACCACCATCGTCCGTCAAAATCTTTACCAGCCAGGTTCACGCTTTTCTCGGGCCGTGGTTGCTTTCTTTGTTTTATTAGCCACTCTTATCATTCAAGCCATGATTTATCAAATGAACTATGAAGCCAGATGGGGAGAGTTATTCTTCGATATTTTTCTTCCGCAGTTAGTTGCAACCATGGTGGTGGTGACCTTTGTGTTTCATCGATTACGTAATCTGGCCGGTTGGTTAAAAATATAAAATATGCGTTTAAAAATTGTTGAAAACGTCATTTTCTTTTTTCTTGGCCTGATTTGTCTTGCTTTGGTCTATATGCAGTTGATTAAGGGGAAGAATTATTATGATTTAAGTTTTAATAACCGTATCCGGGTAGTCCCTATGGAAGGGCCTCGAGGCAGAATTTTAGACCGCAATGGTGTAATTTTAGCAGACAATCAAATAGCCTATCATGTGGCGGTTATTTCACAGGACATTGATGATGTCGATTCATTGTTCAATTATTTAGGGGGCATTTTAAAAAAGGAACCTAGTTATTTTAAAAAGAAATTTACCGCCACACATAAAAACCCTTTTACGCCAGTTATCTTAGCGAGGGACATTGATCAAAAGACCATCATGTCTATTGAAGAGGGGCGTTTTCATTTTCCTGGGCTTGTGATAGAGAAAACCTATCAACGATTTTATCCTTTTGCCCAGACCAATGCCCATGCAGTGGGCTATGTAGGAAAAATAGATCCTCAAGAGGCTGCTGTACTAGAAGATTATGGATATAACCCCTCTACGGAAGTAGGAAAAACGGGGGTTGAGAAAATTTACGATTCGGTTTTGCGTGCACAGGTAGGAGGGCGTCAAATTGAAGTCAATGCGCGTGGCCAGCAAGTAAGACTTCTTGGTTTTAAAGAACCGTTGCCTGGTCAAGAGCTTCAGCTGACGATTGACCAACGTATCCAGTCAGCAGCTAATGAGCTTCTGGTCGAAAGGCCAGGGGCGATTGTGGTCATGGATATGGATAATGGAGAGATTTTAGGGCTTGTTTCTTCACCGACTTTTGATCCAAATGCGTTTATCAAGAAAGATCAGCAAAACCAAATGCTCGCTTATATCCGTGATTCTCGAGCTCCTTTATTGGATAGGGCCTTATCAGGGCAATACCCACCAGGTTCTGTATTTAAAATACCTGTGGCCTTAGCAGCCATCCAGTTAAAGAAAGTTACCCCGCAAGACAGTTATGATTGTCCTGGTTTTTATATGCTAGGAGGAGCAAGATTTGGTTGTGCTCACGTACACAATAGTGAGAATCTTAACCAAGCCATAGCTCACTCGTGTAACGTTTATTTTTATCATGTAGGACAGTTAATCACAGCTCGTGTCATAGAACAATATGCTAAAGCTTTTGGATTAGGGCGGGTTACTGGAGTTGATCTGCCTTTTGAAGCAGCAGGTCAAGTGATAGGTCATGCAAAGAGCGGGCATCGTTGGTATACGGGGAATACATTAAACTTTTCAATCGGACAGGGAGAGACGCTTTCAACACCTTTACAATTGACCGTGTTATCAGCTGCAGTAGCTAACGACGGCATTTTGCTTCGTCCTCATATAGTTCAAGTTGTGGACCACAAAGATTTAGAACAACCCGAGAGGGCGCGATTACCCAAGGTTCGTTTGCACACTAATACATGGCGTTTGATTCAAGAAGGGATGCGCTCGGTAGTAACTGACAATGAAGGAACAGCTCATTTACTTAATGATTTACCAGACATGACCATTTTTGGAAAAACAGGAACAGCCCAAGCAGGAGCTAAAGCCAATCATGCGTGGTTCGTTGGGTATTTGCGTTCGCCAAAAGCAAATTTAGCTTTTTGTGTATTTTTAGAAAATGGTGTTTCTTCATCCTATGCTGTTGAAATCACCCGTGAATTGCTTGGTCGTATGCGGTCACAGGGAATAATTTAGGGTCAAGATTTTTGAATATGCTGTTGCGTTGACGGTGCGCAGGGTTGATAATATTCTGCTTTGCCAAAAGGCTTTCACGTTTGGCTTCGCAGCAATATTCTCTGGAAGAATAATTGCTTCGAAGCAAAAGTAATTTTATAATTACTTTTGCGAAGGAGAATAGATTTCAAAACATAGGGGGATGCCAAATGGCCATTACATACAAAGAAGAAAATAATATTGCTTATATCACCTTCGATCAACCTGATTCTAAAGTCAACGTCTTAAGTTCTGCTGTCCTTGCTGAGTTTGAAAAAATCCTCGACCAATTTAAAAATACAAGTTCGCTTAAAGCTGTTGTGATTCAAAGTGCTAAGAAAGATATATTTATTGCGGGAGCTGATATTAAGGAAATTGAGAATATAACGGAAGTGGCTGATGGAAAAATAAAGGCCGAGGCAGGTCAGCGTATTTTTAATAAATTGGAAGATTTACCAACTCCCACGATCGCTGTTATTGATGGAGCTGCATTGGGAGGTGGATGTGAACTAGCCATTGCTTGCCGCTATCGTATTGCAACCTTCAATGAAAAGATTCGTATTGGTTTGCCAGAGGTTAATCTTGGATTTGTTCCAGGTTTTGGTGGTACCTATCGATTGCCAAGGCTTCTCGGTTTGCAGGGAGCTTTAAAGATTATCTTAGCCGGATCTTCGGTTGATTCAAAAGCAGCTTTTAAAATGGGTTTGGTAGATCGTCTTTATCCGCAAAATGGTTTATCAAAAAGTGTTTTGGATTTTGTTAATGAAATCAGTGCCAAACCTAAGAAAAAGAAATACCCTACCATCGCTCCTGTTGGTTTAAATGCTTTTCTAGAAAATTCATTTCTTGGGCACGAACTTGTTTTTAGCCAGTCAAAGAAAAATGTATTGAAAGCAACTAAGGGTTTCTATCCAGCGCCAGAACGAGCGTTAGAAGTCATTAAAAGAACTATCTCGTTGTCTCGACGCGAAGCATTAGACATAGAATCGAGTGCTTTTGCAGAGTTAGCTATCGGTGCTATTTCTAAGAATTTGGTTAAAGTGTTTTATCTTTCAGAAAAATATAAGAAGTTATCTGTTCCTGGTGCTGAAAATGTTAAGCCTATGCCTATTGCTAAGGCTGCCACGATCGGAGCAGGGATTATGGGAGGCGGCATTGCCCAATTATTGAGTAATCGTGGTGTTTGGGTACGCTTGAAAGATATTAATTATGATGCGATCGCTAAAGGTCTTAAGGCAGCCGCTGATGTTTATATGCAGGCTGTAAAACGTCGACGTATGAAACCAACTGATATGGCCAATAAAATGGGCATGATCTCCGGCACCTTGGATTATAGTGGGTTTTCCAATGCTGATATTGTGATTGAAGCAGTTGTTGAGAATATGGATGTTAAAAAGAAGGTTTTTGCTGAATTAAGTCAAAATGTTCCAGCTAAAACCATTTTAGCAACCAATACTTCTTCGTTATCTGTAGCCGAAATGATGGTCAATGTTAAAGATCCTTCTAAAACAATCGGGTTTCATTTTTTTAATCCAGTTCATCGGATGCCATTGATTGAAATTATCACCACCAATAAAACATCTCAAGAGACTCTTGTATCAACTTTAGAGTTTGCTAAACGTTTGGGCAAAACGCCAATCATTGTGAAAGACGCACCAGGATTTTTGGTAAATCGTATTCTTTTGGCTTACATCAATGAAGCTGGTCGTTTATTAGAAGAGGGGTGTGGAAGTATTGAGGCTATTGATAAGATTGCGACTGATTTTGGTATGCCTATGGGGCCATTTTTATTATCTGATGAAGTTGGTTTGGATGTAGGGGTCAAGGTTCTTCATATTCTTGAAGCTGGTTTGGGTAAACGTTTTAAATCGAGCGCTATGTTTGATGAAGTGTTGAATCAAAAATTATTGGGTAAGAAAACCGGCAAAGGCTTTTATATTCATACTGGTAAGGAACGTCAGGTGAATTCTGAGGTTCAAGCCATGGTGAAGGCTAGTAGCCGTACCACGGATGAAGAAGCTTTGATGCGTATGACCCACATAATGATCAATGAAGCAGCTCTTATTTTACAAGAAGGCATTGTTGACAGTGCTGATACGGTAGATATAGGTATGATTATGGGAACCGGATTTCCACCATTTCGTGGGGGACTTTTGCGTTATGCAGACTCTTTAGGCATTGATCAACTAGTGGCTAATTTAGAAAGCATGGAAAATCGCTTTAAAGATGGCCGCTTTAAGCCAGCTGCTTATATTTTAGAGCTGAAGGCCAAGGGTAAGAAATTCCACAGTTAAAATGAAGCCAGAGACTAAGAAATTAATCTTAATGGCGATTTGGGGAACCATGGCTGTTGTACTTTTAGCAGCTATCGCATGGTTTGTTTATTATTTGCTTGAATTTAAAACCTTCGAAAGCCGCCAACATCACTTTTCAATTACGTACCCTAAAGACTGGTTGAAGCAAGAAGGATATGCCGGAACAGTGGTAACCTTTGCCCGTCGTAAACAAACAGCCCTTTCTCTTTTTGAACCTAATGCTAACGTTACTGTTCAAGAGGTTCCGGATCAGATAGCTACTCTGAGCAGTTTTTCTGCAGTGATTACCAAGCAAATGACTGCTGTTTTTGACAAGAATATGAATATTATTGAAGATAAGGACTTTAGCTTTGGCAATCGCCTTGGCCATCGGCTGATTGTAGAGGCCCCTAAGCCGCAGCAGCTCAAAGCTGTTTTTATTTGGGTCCTTAAAGGTTCATCAGCTTATATTTTTACCTATATGTGTAGAATGGATCAATACAATGAGCTTCTTCCAACCATGAATCGCATGGTCAAATCCTTCGAATTTAAGTAGAAAACGTTTTCTATGTAGTAGTCTCTAGACCTTGACAGCGTCTCCTCATATGGCATACTTGTAACGTGGAAATGAGGAGAGTGTATGGCCCCAAAATCTTTGAACATTAACCGATCAATATTTATGTATATTCGTAAATGCATCGCCATTGTCGTTTTAATGGCGTTTATGGCTACTTCTATTCAAACGCCAGCTTATGCGGTAGAGACGCAAAATTTTGCGTCTCTACGTTTGCCTGCGCCTGGTGTTAGAGTAGGTTTAAGCCCTGAATTCACCCCCGCACACCTTAAAGGTTTAGTTATTCACCCTGAAAACCCCCTCAAATTCGATTTCATCATTTATAAAGGTGATGAAAGTCTATCTGATCAAGATAAACAAATCGCTTATAAGAATTTAATTAAGTACTTTATGGCTTCTTTAGCCGTGCCTGATGAGAATCAATGGGTCAACCTATCACCCTATGAAAAGAACCGTATCGTAGAAGAAGACTTTGGTAAGACTGAGATGGGCCGGGATTTATTAGCTCAAGACTACCTATTAAAGCAAATCACTGCTTCTTTAATATACCCTGAAGATGAGTTAGGTAAGAAGTTCTGGGATAAGGTGTATACCCAAGCTCAGCAGCAATTTGGCAGCACAGAGATTCCAGTCAATACCTTTAATAAGGTATGGATTGTGCCAGATGATGCAACCGTGTATGAATCAGGCAATACAGCGTATGTGTTGAAGAATCACTTGAAGGTGATGTTGGAGGCGGATTATATGGCCATGAATAAAAATGCTGTAGGGGCGACCCCCCGTGGTCGCCCTCAAGAAGGGCAGGCACAGGGGCCTGCCCCTACGGAAACCAATCAAATCGGCTCCCAAATCGTCCGTGAAATCGTTCTTCCAGCCCTTGAAAAAGAAGTCAATGAAGGCAAGAATTTTGCCATGCTTCGTCAGGTGTATAGCGGAATGATTTTAGCAGCCTGGTATAAACGTGCTTTGAAAGAATCTTTATTAGGGAAGATTTATGCAGATAAAGCCAAGGTTAATGGAATTAACCAAGACCCAAAGAACAACGAAGCGATCTATCAGCAATACCTCAAAGCTTATAAGAAGGGTGTATTTAACTATATTAAAGAAGACACCGATAAATTCACGCATCAGCCAATGCCAAGGAAGTATTTTTCGGGTGGGACCAAGAATGAATACGGAAAAGCAATGCGCACAACAACAGATTCTGCCATGGCAAGACCTATTATGATCACCGAGGCAGGAAAGCTAGATGCTGCTGAAGCTGTATTGGCAGAGAAGTCTGAGGCTGATGCGGCGATGGTTGTTAGAGCGAATGATAAGTTGGTTCTTGAAGAAGAAGGTATCTATAGCGTTAAGATTCCAAACTTAGGTAGCAAAGTAGAGTTAGAGAATAAAAAGAATAGGGTTATATTGAAAGGTTTAAATACAAAGATTTTTGCTAGTGCTCAAGATTTGCAGGTGAGGGATAGCTTTATTAAGGCTAGTAATATTCTTGATACGATTTCCATTGAGTTTGATAATATCGAATTAGTTAGAGAGGAAGATGATAAATTGATCTTACTAAGAGATGGTGGTGCTTATTATGTCTCTGATAAGGATGTTGGATTTGTATGGAATGAGAAAGTAAAGAGTCAAGTATTGGAAGCCGTTCAGTCCTTACGTCAGATGGAAGATTCTATGAAAAGTTCTATAGGGAGTTTAAGGCTCATTTTGTATAAAGGAGATTTTATTGACTCAGATGATTTCCAAAAAAAGTTTGCTGAAAGAATTAATACATTCTTATTAAATACGTTAGATTTAGGTTTTTTTAAATTTAAACCTGAAAATATAAAAATAGAGAGAGATGTCATTAGATTTTTAGGAATTCGTGTGGCTAGTATTAATGTAGGGTTGGTTAAGGTGGAAGATTATAGTAAAGAAGAATTTGCTAATGCATTGGCAGATTATTTGACTAGAGTGTTCTTCAGTGACATGGCAATGGCAACAGCAGTGAGTAGGCTAGATAATTTGTCATCTAATTTAGAAGTAAAATCTTTGCCTAAACAGGTGCGTATTTGGGTAAATAAAAATAGAGGTGCAATTGATGTTCTATTGAATGAGTTGGTCGCTAAAGATTACGTGAAGATGTATATTTCCAAAGATAAGCTAGAATCTTTCCAAGAAATTGTTAGGAAATTAAAAGAATATCCGGTTTTAACCAGAAAACTTTTGGATGAATATTCAATGCAAATATTATCTATGTTCTCTGACGTTGGGCCACAAGCAGGAACGTTTAAGAAAAGATTTCGTGATTTTCTTCAAGAAGATGAAGAGTTACAGAAAATGATAAGCGAGATTGATTCCAATGTTTTTCAAGTTACTTTAGCTAATGAATTGCTTAGGTTGAAAAATAGGGAGATAGTTTTGGTTAGCCAATTACGAGCTATGAATAATTTTGAGGCATCTGGAATTACAAGGGTGTCTATCAAAGCAGATTTATTAAATGTAAGAGATAGAATAGATGCATATTTAAGAGGTGATGCAGCAATGTCGAGTGGTGAAACAGCTAAAGCGATGAGACAGGCAATAGAAGATTTACGCGATTCAAATAAAAAAGACTTTGAGGGTAAAGTTACAGATGCTCTTCTAGAAGAAATAGAGCGCCAGTTAAATACTCCAGAAGAGTTTATGGCCTCAATAGCTCATTTTGTATATGCATATTTATATGATAACTATCAAATAAATATGCTTGCTCAGTTGAATTCAGAATTAAAATTTGAAAATGATCAGTTTCTCTGGTTTGGAGTTCCTATTGCAAGGGTTAGTTCTGATAAAAAGGGAATTAGTGTTAGTCTACTGACACCTAGTAATGTTAAATTATTCACCGATGCTCTTAGTAACTATTTAGAAAAAAGTATGTCTGAGATAGCTTCAACGAGTGGGTCTATTCCAGTGGAGCCGGCATCAAACGCTGATTCTGCTATGAACGGTGGAGAGACGCGGGAAAATTGGGAAATAAAGATAATGTCATTTGTTAAAGGATTAAATAAGAGGGTTATAAGCAATAAAGATGATTTAGCATCGAAAGATAAATTAATCCGAGCCGTACGTTTATTGTTATCTGTTGCTAGGGATGACGTGCAATACTTAACACGAGAGATTCCCGATAATCAGCTAGATATTCAAGCTGAGGATGTTAGAAATTTTGATGTGTTAAGAGCTCGAATTAAGGTTTGGAGCGTTTTTGGAGGGGCAAATGAGCGCGCCATTGAGGAAACAAGGAAATATGAAGAAATACTAAATGAATTTGAAAAGCTTCAATCTGTTGAACATGGTCTGCAGTACACGCAATATCATTCTATAGCAATTCGAGATGATGGGGATATGGGCGGAGCTGCTACAGTTTTATATCAAAATGATCCGATTATCTTAAGAATTGGTACATTCACATTGGGTCTTCATACTAATGCAAAAGGACAATTGGTATTATTAGATTCGAACCTAAAAGAATTAGGAGAGATTGCAATAGGTGATATTAGTACAATTGGTTTTACTAAAAAAGATTCAAAGGTTGTAATTGAAACAAGAATTGAAGGGCTTGCCCAGATGAGTCGGTTTCTTATTCAGTTGTGGGCTCTAAAAAATAAAGATAATACTTTAAATATAACCTTTCGACTTCAAGATGTGACAAAGAATGTTTTTATTGTTATGCGTCATGTGGAGCAAGATTCACAAAAAGTTATTAACTATAATCATCGTCAAATTTTTGATTTAATGAATTTGTCAAGAATATCTGGAAAATATATACGGCTTGATTATCTTTCAGAAGAGGGAATGATTTTTAATTTAGGTAGAATTGACAATCCGGACAAAGGACCTCAATCGGTATTTTATTTTGTAAAAAGTAATAAATTATATCCAATAGATGGTCAGCAAATTCCTTCTAATATTGCAGAGGCGGTTAGTAGATATAATCAAAATACAAATCAGAATCCAGATGGTGCTATGAGGGTGGCTGATCAGAATTTTAATAAGGGTGGTATTGATTTTAACGCAGCGAATTTGAATTTACAGATTAAGCGTGATGGGGCAGGCGTGCCATTGCCTATTAGTCAGCAAGATTTAGAAAACATTCACATCGAAGGTCTGGTGCCTATTATTATTGATATCAAACCTGCTGTAAGCCTGCCAATGTTCTCACAATTGCAAGAATCTACTGCTAAAGTTTAGCCCATTCGTTCGCCCAAAAATTCTTCAATGCTAGAAGCCTGTAAGTAGGGATTGGTAAGTTTTTGATGACCAATGGTGTCTGTAACGGTGGGGCCGTAGTTGTGACCAGGCCAGACAATTATGTCATCAGGAAGCTTTTTAATAATATTAAGACTGTTATACATGATTCTAGCATCCCCGCCAGGCAGATCGCATCGACCACATCCATCAATAAAGAGAGTATCTCCAGAAATAAGCTGTCCTTGAGATAGGAAACATTGGCAGCCTGGAGTGTGTCCTGGTGTATGAATACAATCAAAAGATATTTGGCCTAGAGTGAGTTTCTCTTTATCAGACACATCTACGAGATTCTTGAGGTTTTTGCGTAAGAAAGCGGCTTCGTGTCGGGATATGTAAACGGGCACATCGTGTTGTCGTAAAAGTTCATCAAGGCCATTGACGTGATCAGGATGCGCATGGGTTAAAAAGACTTTGGTGATTTTATAACCCATATTTTGGGCTTCACGGCATAAGAAGGTGGCATCCCAAGCTGGATCGACCACGGCCATTTCCTTGGTAGCTGGATCTCCTAAAAGGTAGAGAAAATTATTTAAAGGACCGATTTCGTATTGTTTAATGACGAGAGACTTGCTTGACATAGGTATGCATCCTTTTATAATGAGGGTCTTCCTCGAATGTTTTTATCGGGGATCCAGGTACTAGATTCCCGATAAAAACATTCGGGAATGACAAACAGATATTACATTACAATTGGGAGGTAATCAAATGGCTTTATTAGAGTCTATCAAAATTCCTTTGGGCACATCGATGCCAGATTTTGAACTTCAAGATCCATTTGGCAGGGCTTATAAAGGAAAAGAGCTTTTTGGTGAAAGAGGACTATTGGTGGTATTCACTTGCAATCACTGTCCTTATGCCATTGCCGTGTGGCCGCGTGTCATTGCGCTAGCCAAGTATGGCTTAGGGATGAGAGTTAATACCGTTGCCATTAATCCTAATATCAATCCAGATTTTCCTGATGATGCTCCTGATAAAATGATCGTGAAAATCAAAGAGTTGGGTATTGAATTTCCTTATTTAGTTGATGAGACGCAAAAGACCGCGGATGCCTTTAAAGCTCAGTGCACACCGGATATCTATCTTTTTAATAAAGAAGGTAAATTGGTTTATCATGGCCGTATCGATGATAATTGGAAAGAAGAAGCAAAGGTCACGCGTGAAGAGCTTAAAGAAGCTATGAACAATATGGCGGCAGGTCGGCCTATTGATGCTCAGCAAAAGCCTTCGATGGGTTGTTCAATCAAGTGGAGAGCGTGATTGTAGGGGCTGGGTAACCCAGCCCGTACTTTTAAGGGGTTAATAAAATTAACCCCTTGCTTTTTAATTTTATAAGGATACACGGTCTCATTATGAAGAAAACAATTCAGGGCGAAAGGCTCAAGTATGAGGCTTATTTGAAAGAAGAGGGTTTGCGTTTGAGTCGTGGCCGGCAGGTGGTGTTTGACCAGGTCATGAATAAGCATGGTCATTTTACAGCTGAGGAATTGGCCAAGATTTGCAGCCGATTAAAACCAGCAGTGTCCAGAGCAACCGTTTATCGCACCTTGCATGAAATTCTTGAGTCGGGAGTTATTCGAGGTACAGCCTTTGGAGATAAGCATCAGCATTATGAGCATCTTTATGATGAACAAAAGCATCATCATGCCAAATGCATCCGCTGCCAGAAGTTTATCGAGTTTCCTGATTTAGATGAGGAGAGTCGGTATCGTCCGCTTCTGGAGAAAGAAGGATTTAAAATTATTGGTCATGAAATGCATTTTTATGGAATTTGTAGTCAATGTCAGGAGAGTTTATGAGAAAGCCTTGGCGGCGTGACGCCATACAACTAAGTTTGCCCGAAGTTCATGCTTCAGTGCATGTGCCTGTAACAGCTACATTTTGGCGTAAGATGATGGCTTTTGTTGGTCCTGGATTGATGGTGGCTGTTGGTTACATGGATCCAGGTAATTGGGCGACCGATTTAGCAGGTGGTGCTCAATTTGGATACACTTTATTATCAGTCATCTTAATTTCTAATTTTATGGCCATTATTCTGCAGCATTTAGCTTTAAAACTAGGGATTGTAACTGGCCGCGACCTTGCCCAGGCTTGCCGCGATCATTATTCTAAACCTGTGTCGATGTTTTTATGGGTTCTTTGTGAAATTGCTATTGCAGCATGCGATTTAGCTGAAGTTATCGGTTCAGCCATTGCCTTAAATTTACTGTTTGGTATTCCCCTGGTGGTTGGTATTTTGATTACGGCTACTGATGTTATGATCATCCTATTTTTGCAGCATAAGGGTTTTCGCGTTTTGGAATGCTTGGTAGCGGGTTTAATTGTGCTCATTGGTGGTTGCTTTGCTTATGAAATGGCTATCTCGCATCCGTTTTTACCGGATGTTTTAACAGGGCTTATCCCCAAGCCTGAGATTGTCACCAATCCCCAAATGTTATATATCGCTATCGGTATTTTGGGAGCCACGGTCATGCCCCACAATTTGTATTTGCACTCTAGCATTGTGCAAACACGAGCTTATGAACGCAATGATGCAGGTAAGAAAATGGCGATCCGTTTTGCCACTATTGATTCAACTGCAGCTTTGCTGTGCGCCTTTTTTATCAATGCAGCTATTTTAATCTTAAGCGCAGCAGCCTTTCATGGTACAGGACATCAAGATGTGGCTGATATTAACGATGCTTATAAACTTCTGACTCCTGTACTTGGAGCTACATTTGCCAGTACCTTGTTTGCCGTGGCCTTGCTCGCTTCAGGCCAAAATTCGACCCTCACAGGTACCTTAGCCGGTCAAATTGTCATGGAAGGATTTTTAAACATTCGTTTACGTCCCTGGATGCGCCGTATCTTGACCCGCTCGGTAGCGATCGTGCCAGCTGTTATTGTGGCTGCCATGTATGGTGAAAAAGGGGTAGGAAGCCTTTTGGTTTTAAGTCAGGTGGTTTTGTCTTTACAATTAAGTTTTGCAGTAGTACCGTTGGTATTGTTTACGTCTGATCGACTCAAGATGGATCAATTTGTTAATCCTACTTGGCTCAAGGTGTTGGCTTGGACTATTACGGTCATTATTGGTGGATTAAATGCTTATTTATTATTTCAAACTATTCGTTCATGGTTAGGGGGCTAGGATGTATAAAAAGATATTAATACCTTTGGATAACTCTTTAACCGATGAAACGATCTTAGAGCATATACGTCCTTTGGCTAAGTTAAGCAAAGCTGAGCTTATTTTGGTACATGTGGCTGATGGTTTTGGTGCACGTTTACAAAATGAGCTTAATTTAGCTGATTCTGAGGAAATCAAAAAAGATCAGCAATATCTAGACAAAGTTGATCAGCGTTTCGCCAAAGAAGGTTTTAAAGTTAAGTCGATGCTTCTACAGGGCAAAGAGCCTGCTGAGGCTATCTTAGAAGCTGCTAACAAAGAAGGCTGTGATTTGATTGCTATGGCGACCCACGGTCATGGTTTTGTGAAAGATGTTATTTTAGGTTCTGTGGCAGACACCTTAAGGCACAACACCGATATCCCAATCCTCATGATTCGTTCAAGTAAATAAAATTAGGGACAGCGCCTTATTTTTCTTTAATAAAAAATAGGGAGCTGTCCCTAATTTGTTATAATGCATTCATGCAATTTTTAAGCCGCATTACTGAAGCTTTAGATCAAGAACAGATTATTAAAGACCTTACCGAAGACGTAAGAGGAGCTTTTGATCTTGGTATTTTATTTATCGCTCCCTGGCGTCCATATGAACCGCATGAGCTTTACAACGCGCTCAAAAACAAGATTGGCATTCGTCATTTCCTTTGTTGTACTTGCGCCGGCATTATTGGCAGTGAAAGGGAAATAGAAGGAAGGCCTGCCGCATCATTGCTTTTAGCACGATTACCAGCTGTCGCTATTAATCCTTTCTATATCAACCAAGTCGAATTAGAAGGTTTGCAAACTCCTGAGGCATTGTATAATTTTTTTGAAATATACCCCAATGAAAATCCTAATTTCCTGATATTGCCAGATCCGTATGCCGTTGATACGAATCGTTTCTTAAAATCTCTTAACAATGCCTATAAAGGATCAGCGATTATTGGAGGGCTTGCTTCAGCAGCGTCTGGTCCTCAAGAGAATACTTTAATTATGAATGGTCAGATTTATAACGAAGGACTGATGGGGATTGTTTTGAGCGGGCCTTTGAAGGTCGAGACTGTAGTTTCTCAAGGATGTCGCCCCTTTGGCCAGAGTTTTATCGTGACTAAGGCCAAAGACAATCTCATTTATGAGTTAGCGGGCCAGCCTTTTTATAAGGTGCTAGAGAACATTTTAAAGGAAGGTACGGAATATGATCGTCATCTGGCTCGGGAGGCTATTTTTGTGGGCATTGCGATTAATGAATACAAGCAAGAATTAAAGCGTGGTGATTTTTTGATCAGGCCTTTGATGGCGGTCGACCCAGCCAATGGGGCAGGAGCGATTGGGGATTACATCAATGTTGGTCAAACCGTACAATTTCATCTACGTGATGCGAAAACAGCCAATGAAGACCTACATGAACTTTTAACCTTGCAGAAGAAAAAGACCGAGCAAGTGCCTCAGGGAGCTTTAGTATTTTCTTGCAATGGGCGAGGTTTAGGGCTTTTTAAAGAACACAATCATGATATAAAGATTATCCAGCAGCATTTGGGTCCTATGCCCGCAGCAGGCTTTTTCTGTGCAGGTGAGATTGGGCCGGTGGGTGGGATCAACTTTTTACATGGTTTTACCAATAGTATGGCTTTATTTTATGCAAAGTAACGCCCTTGAATATCTTAATACAATGTTGAGTGTGGCTCGGGGCGCAGGCCAGATCGCTTTACGACATCAGAATCGAAGCTCACCAACCCTTAAAAAAGATGCCAGCGTCATTACCAAGGCAGATAAAGCAATATCTGCATATTGCCGCAAATCGCTGCAAAAATACCTCAAAGATCCTTCACATTTACTGCTGGATGAGGAAGATCCTCATATCGCAGAATACTTAACTCAAAAAAAATTAGATGCAACTCGGTTTCTCTGGGCTGTAGATCCTATTGATGGCACCCGACTTTATGCCAATGGCATGCCTATGTATGGAATTTCTTTAGGTTTACTTAAATGTCTAAAACCCTGGCTCGGAGTCGTATATTTCCCAGCCCTTAAGGAATTATTTTATTGCGATGGCAAGCATGCCTATTTTGTTGAAAACGCCTTTAGCAAAGCTCAAAAGAAGACGCGCATTAAGCCCATTAATGAAAAGCTTTCACCCAAATCCCTGTTCTTTTGTAATGATACCTTCTTTGATCGATTTGCCTGGTCTGACAAGGATTTTCACATCATGATCAACGCCTGTGCCGTAGTTAATTTATGCTGGCCCGCCATAGGCCGGGGTATAGGAAGTTTTTTAAGATGTAATTTGTGGGACTTTGCTGGCAGTTGGCCTATTATTCAAAAAGCAGGTATGGAATTTCGTTCGGTTAAGACTGGAAAAGTACTCGAAGCAATGGATTTGAAGAGTTTTAATGTGACACCTAAGCCTTGGGAATTAAAAGAATACCAACTCATTTCCTCTCGTGTAAATTATTTCCAAATTAAGTCAAAAATAGCAAATCGTCGTCGGTGATTGTCGAATTTAAAACTTGATTTCTTAAAAGGCTGGTGCTATATTCCTAGTAGATAAGCCGGTTTCGTCATCATTCGTCTTAAGGCCCGTCAGATTTGTGAGGGGCGCACTAGACAAAGATAAAAGATAGATGACCATCCGGCTTACATTTTTAAGCCTAATTCCACCCGATATCCTCAATCGGTCTTTTTTTCTATAAATTCCCCCAATATTTCTTACATTCTTTATTGAAGGAGGGTTTCTGTGGAAAAAAAGATTATTTTTTATAGAACAGCTAATGACCAATGTCCAGTTGAGTATTTCTTGGACTGTTTACCTCCCAAGGCGGCCCAGAAAGTCGTTTGGGTATTACAGCTTACTGTTCAATTAAATAGGGTTCCAACCCGGTATTTTTGTAAATTGCAAGGGCAGGAGGATCTTTGGGAGTGTAGAATCAAGTTAGGATCTAACATTTATCGTATTTTTGCATTCTGGGATGCTAATAAAATTATTTTAACGCATGGATTTGTTAAGAAATCCCAAAAGACGCCGTATTTAGAAATAGAACGAGCAAAATCGTATCAGAAAGACTATTGGTTAACTAAGAGGGTTGACAATACGTAACACGCATGTTACCTTTGTAAAGAAGGTAATTGATAATGACTATTTAGTTAAGGAGTTTTAAATGGACGATTTAAATAAATATATCTCAAAGCGTAAAAAGAAAGATCCTAAATTTGCCCAGGGTTTTGATGAGGGTTTTGAAGAATTTAAGGTAGGTGTTATGTTAAGGGAAGCTCGGGAAAAGGCTGGTTTAAGCCAGGAAGAGGTGGCGCGCAAGATAAGTACTAAAAGAACAGCTATTTCCAGAATTGAAAATCATGCTGAAGATATCAAATTATCCACCTTGTATAAAGTAGCTTTGGCATTAGACAAGCATTTAAAAGTTAGTCTTGTTTGATAACTAGGAAATTTCGCATTTTATTTTAAATTTGATATATAATTTCCCTCATGTCCACAGAACGTTTTCTGCGTATTTATAAGAAATTTTACTTTGATGAAGTTAAGTCACACACGCTTTTGTATGGGGCGCTTTCTGGAAGTTGTAGCCATTGCAAGACCTTAGATATCAAACTAGATGCTACTGCTTGCCCTTCGTGCAAAAATACTTTTAAATACATAGGTTTTATTAACATTAAAGACCATTTGCCAAAAATGCAGCGCATAGCGCATGAAAGGCCTGAGATAGTTTTTATTGATTACGATGATTTTAAGAAAATTGAAGGGGAGCTCAAGGCCAAGGAGATATTAGGATAAATGATTAATAAAAATCGTTTGGTAAAATTAACCCAGAAATTATTGCAATTTAACTCCGTTAACCCTCCAGGTAATGAACTGGAAGTTTCACGTTTTATAGAAAAAGATTTAAAGTCCTTAGGGCTTGATGTTAAAACCGTTTCTTATGCTAAAAATCGACCGAATGTCATTGCAACGCTTAAAGGAACATGGCCGCGTAAAAAGGCTGCCTCGGAAGCTATTTTAATTACCCCACATATTGATACAGTACCCTTTGGTTCAGGCTGGAAATTTGACCCTACTGGCGGAACTATCCATGCAGGAAAGATTTATGGTCGCGGAGCCAGTGATGATAAAGGCAATACTGCCGTTGGCATGGAAGTCTTGAGATCCTTGGTTGAAGATGGGGTTAAACTTAACCGCGATATTATTTACGCTGCTACAGTGGATGAAGAGACTGGCTCGCATCAAGGCATCAGACCTTTGCTTGAAAAAGGCGTCTTGCGTCCTAAAGTCGCTTTAATTACTGATTCAGAAGAGTTTGATTGCATCGTTGCCCAGAAAGGTTTGTTTCATTGTCGCGTACAGATCTTTGGTAAGAAAGCGCATGGGGCTTATAACTGGAGAGGAGTAAGTGCAATCGAGATTGCCGCTCGCGTGATCAATCGTTTAAAAGAGCATCAATTCAAATATAAGAAACATCCTTTGCTGGTACCGCCAACCAAGAATATTGGCACAATCCGTGGTGGCGATAAGGTCAACATGGTGGCTGATTTCTGTGAGTTTGCCTTAGATATTCGTTTTATGCCAGGAATGACTGCCGCGGGCGTCTTAAAGGAAGTCAAAAGCATTGTGGCCAAAGAAGCCAAGAAATTTAAGGTGATTATTGATGACAGCCAGAAACCCTATGAACTTGATCCCAAACATCCTTTTGTGAAAACCTATGTGGATGTGTGTCAGAAAATGGGTTTTGATGCAAAGTACCTAGGCAGTCAGGGAGCGACCGTCATTACATTCTTCCAAGATTATGGTATTCCCGCCTTTTCTACAGGCTGGGGATCGCATGGGGTTATTCATGCTAATGATGAGTATGCTGTCATTAAAACACTCTACAATGGTGCTCAAGCACTTGAAGCCTATCTGAAAGAATACGATTCTAAGTGAGAACAATTATTCTTCTTTGTGGGTTATTGATCGGATCAGCTTGGCAGTCTGCCTGGGGTCAGGAAGTAGGTGAGCAGATTCATTATAATTTGACCCAGATGGGCATTAAAGCAGGAGAGGCCACCTTAACCTTTAACGGCAAGGTCAAGATTAAGGACCAGGAAACGATCTATATTGATTTTGTAGCTCAGGGAATGAATTTCCAAGACCATGAGAAGATTTATCTAGACCCACAGAGACTGAAGCCTTTAATTGTAGAACGCGACTTGAACATCTTTGGTAAGAAAGAAAAGATTGTTGAGTTTTATTCTCAAGGAAAGTTAAAGATTGTAAAAACGGTCGGTAACAAGACGACTGAGCAAGTTATTGACAAAGCAGGCTGGATGGATAATATTTATGCGTTTATTTATCGTTATCGTCAGTCTGGCAAGTTTCAAATCAATGAAACTCTTTCGATTAATTTGCCCACCAAGGATATCAAGATTGTGTTGGTGAAAAAAGATACATTGACCATAGGCGATAAGACCTATGATGTGCTTTATATGCAAAGCAAGCCTTCGAAATACAAGATATGGTTTGAAACATCGAGTAAGAAGTTGCCCGTTCGTATATCAGGAGCCGTGGGTTTTGGTAACACAGCCATGGTGATGAAGGAATAATCATGAAAAAGACGATACAATTACCCAACAGTACTGGACATTTTGGTCAATTTGGTGGCTGCTATGCACCAGAGACCTTAATGGGACTTTTGTTGGATCTGGAAAAAGAATTTCAAAAGGTCAAGAAGGATGCTGCTTTTAAGCGAGAGTTTGAGTTCTATCTTAAAGAGTATGCAGGTCGTCCTACCAATTTATATTTCGCCAAGCGCCTCAGTGCGCATCTCAAGAATCTGAAGGTTTATCTCAAACGTGAAGATCTTCTGCACACAGGTGCGCATAAGATCAACAACACCTTAGGCCAAATCATAGTGGCTCGCCGCATGGGTAAAACCCGTATTATTGCTGAGACCGGGGCAGGGCAGCATGGAGTAGCCACTGCCACCGTGGCAGCCTTGTTTGGGCTAAAATGTGTGATCTATATGGGTGCCGAAGATGTGAAACGTCAGTCGCTTAATGTGGTGCGTATGAAGCTTATGGGGGCAGAAGTTATTCCAGTTGAGAGCGGCTCGAAGACTCTTAAAGATGCAATGAACGAAGCTGTGCGTGACTGGGTCACCAATGTCAGAGATACATTTTATATCATTGGTTCAGTTGCAGGCTTTCATCCGTATCCTGTCATGGTGCGACATTTTCAGTCTGTGATTGGTCAGGAAGCTCGCCGTCAGTTTTTAGCTAAAGAAGGCCGTCTGCCTAATTATTTGCTGGCTTGTGTGGGTGGAGGCAGCAATGCCATGGGGCTTTTCCATCCATTTTATAATGATAAGACAGTAAAGATTATTGGTGTCGAGGCAGCTGGGCATGGACTAAACTCGCACGCTCACTCAGCCACCTTGACCAAGGGCAAGGTTGGGGTTTTGCATGGCTCTAAGAGCATGCTTTTGCAAGACAAGGATGGACAAGTTCAAATTGCACATTCGATTGCAGCAGGGTTAGATTATCCAGGCGTCGGACCAGAGCATTCTTTTTACAAGGATAGCGGTCGCGCCCAATATGTGTCGGTCGATGATAAGCAGGCGATAGCAGGACTTAAGTTACTGGCTCGCACAGAAGGGATTATCCCAGCGTTGGAAACTTCGCATGCGATTGCTTATTTGGAGACCCTGGCTCGGCGCGTTAAGGGAAAGGCCTCGGTCATTGTCTGTCTCTCTGGCCGTGGGGATAAGGATATGAATCAGATTTCACAGTTTGTTTAATCCTATGAATAGAATTGATCTCACATTTAAGAAATTACGTCAGCAAAAGAAGAAAGCCTTCATTGCTTTTATCACGGCAGGCGATCCTAATCTTAAAGCTACCTATGATTTGGTGCTGGCTTTAGAAAAGGCAGGGGCTGATATTATCGAGCTGGGTGTTCCGTTTTCTGATCCCATGGCTGATGGACCAACCATACAAGCGTCTTCCATGAGAGCTTTACAAAAAGGCGCGAGTTTAAATAAAGTTCTAAATTTGGTCAAACAGTTGCGATTAAAGACACAGATCCCTTTGTGTCTGATGACCTATTACAATATTATTTTTGCTCACGGTGAAGAGCGATTTGTTCGCGAGGCAGTGTCTTGTGGGGTGGATGGGGTTATTATTCCGGATCTGCCAGTCACCGAGGCAGGGTCTTTAAGAAAGTATGCTTCTAAAGCAAATTTAGCTACGGTGTTTTTTATTGCTCCTACAACCAGTAATGATCGTATCAAACCAATTGCTCAGGCTAGCAGTGGATTTATTTATTATGTTTCATTAACCGGGGTGACTGGCGCCAGAGAAGCCTTGCCTGCCACGGTAGGTGCTGATATCAAGCGTATTAAGAAATTCACCAATAAACCTGTGTGTGTAGGTTTTGGGATTTCCAATGCGGCTCAAGTTAAAAGTATGTCTAAGGTGGCTGATGGGGTGATTGTCGGCAGCGCCATTGTTAAACAAATCAACCGGTATGCTAAGGACAAAAATCTAGCGCCTAAGATATCTCGTTTCGTAAAATCGTTATGCAAAAGTTAACAACTCTCAATAATAAGCTTCGCATCATCACTCAACATCTAAAAGACCGTGACAGCACAGCGGTAGGTGTTTGGTTTGGAGTGGGTGGTCGATATGAGAACTCTCAAAATAAGGGAGTTGCTCATTTTATGGAGCACATGGCTTTTAAAGGCAGTCGCAATTATTCTTGCCAGGCGATCAAGCAGCTCATTGAAGGGGTTGGGGGAAATCTGAATGCCTTTACGGGTGAAGAAGAGACTTGTTATTACGCCAAGGTCCCAGGCAAACATTTAAATCGCACCTTTGATATTTTAGCGGATATCAGCCTTTTTCCGATTATCAATAAGACTGATTTAGAAAAAGAACGTTCGGTTATCTTAGAAGAAATCAAGATGTACCATGATCTGCCACAATATTATGTCATGGAGCTTTTGCAGGAATTATTGTGGCCAGAGCATCCTTTGGGGCAAGGTTTGGCAGGCGATAGCCGAACGGTCTCGGCTTTAAGTGATGTTGATTTGAGAGATTTTCAACGTCGGTTTTATGTGCCCGATAATATCGTTGTCTCGGTGTGTGGAGATATCGATCATGAGGCTGTTGTTAAAGTTGTTGATAAAAAGCTAGGAAAGCTTAAGGGTGAAAGCCAGGATCAATATGTTCCTGCCCGCAGTCATCAGGATAAACCATCGGTTAAGTTCTATCAGAAAAATACTGAACAGATGCATTTGGCCTTAGGTTACTTGGCTTATGAAACCAATCATAAGGATTACTATGTGCTGGCGCTATTGAGTATCATTTTAGGCGGTAATATGTCGAGCCGGCTTTTTAATGAAGTGCGTGAAGACAGAGGTCTGGCCTATTCAATTGGCAGCTCCTTAAAGACACTGGATGATACGGGCATGTTTTTAATTCGCGCAGGGGTTGATAACGAGAAGATTGTCGATGCGCTTGAATTAATTCTAAAGGTATTGCGTAAGATCACAAAGGATGGTGTGACGGCCGATGAGTTGGGCCGTGCCAAAGAATATTTTATAGGCCAATTCCTCCTAGGCCTGGAAGATACTTTGGATCATATGATTTGGTTAGGAGCAGGATTGATTAGTCGCGATAAGACCAGAACATTAGCCGCTGTTGTTAAGAAGATTAAGGCCGTTAGCTTGGGAGATATAAGAAGAGTAGCTCAAGAAGTGCTTTCCGAGCGTCGTTTAAATGTGAGTCTGATCGGTCCTTTGGATGAGGCCAAGCAGAAAAAGCTAAGAAATATTGCGGGTTTGTAGGGTTCTTACTCCGCCGGGAACGAGCATTGCTAAAAAAAGTTTAGTATGATATGATTTTAATATGAGTACAACAACACCTGTTGCCACATTAACTGATTCAGCCGTCGAAAAAATCCTTTCTATGATGAAAAAAGAAGGCAAGGATGGCTATGCTTTACGCCTGGGGGTTACCACAGGCGGATGTGCTGGTTTATCCTATGAGATGAAATTTCAGAAAAACCCTTACGATAATGATATTGTCTATCAACATAAGGGTTTGACCGTGATTGTGAATCAAGAAAGCTTAGAGTTTTTAAAAGGTATTGAAGTCGATTACGTAGACACTTTAAAAGAGAGTGGTTTTAAATATAAAAACCCCAATGCTAAATCAAGCTGCGGTTGCGGCACCTCGTTTAGTTAAACTATTCATAAAGGAAACATGACTCCCCAAACATTAGCTTCTAAAAAAGAAACCTTGCCGGATTCGTTGCATTTAAGTTATCAACCACTGCCAGGTTCGAAGAAGGTTTATAAGAGTGGCAATATCTATAAAGATCTTCAGGTTCCTTTTCGTAAGATTGAATTAAGTGATACAACAGGGATTAATGGGAAGGTAACGCCCAATGATCCAATTTTTCTTTATGACACCTCAGGTCTTTACACTGATCCAAATGCGAAGGTTGATATTACCCAAGGTTTGCCTGCTCTTAGATTACCCTGGATCACCAGTCGTGAAGATGTGGTTTATTTATCTGAATCGACCTCCGAATACAGACGCGAGCGGGAGAATGATTTAAACGTAGCCTCGATTCGATTTCCTTCAATTAAAAAGCCTTTGCGAGCCAAGAGTGGCGCTAATGTTACTCAAATGCATTATGCCCGTAAAGGTATGATTACTCCTGAAATGGAATACATTGCCGTTCGTGAGAATTGCGCGCCAGAATTTGTGCGTGATGAAGTGGCTCGAGGCAGGGCTATTATTCCAGCTAATATCAATCATCCTGAATCTGAACCAATGATTATTGGTCGTAATTTCTTGGTTAAGATCAATGCCAATATTGGTAATTCGGCGATTTCATCGAGCATTGCTGAAGAAGTTGAGAAAATGACCTGGTCTATCCGTTGGGGTGGAGATACGGTCATGGATTTATCTACAGGCAAGAATATCCATGAGACACGCGAGTGGATTTTGCGTAACTCCCCAGTTCCTATAGGCACAGTACCCATTTATCAAGCCTTAGAAAAGGTGAATGGCAAAGCTGAAGATTTAACGTGGGAGATTTATCGCGACACCTTGATTGAACAAGCAGAGCAGGGGGTAGATTATTTTACGGTCCATGCTGGCGTATTATTACGTTATATTCCTTTAACCGCTAAACGTACAACAGGTATTGTTTCTCGAGGTGGGTCAATCATGGCCAAATGGTGTTTGGCTCATCATAAAGTAAGTTTTCTCTACACTCATTTTGAAGAAATTTGTGAGATCATGAAACAATACGATGTTTCATTTTCTTTAGGCGATGGTCTTCGCCCAGGAAGTATTGCTGATGCCAATGATGAAGCTCAGTTTGGAGAGCTTGAGACCTTAGGTGAATTGACCAAGATTGCTTGGAAGCATGATGTCCAGGTGATGATCGAAGGGCCTGGCCATGTGCCAATGCATCAAATCAAAGAGAACATGGAAAAGCAATTGACCATCTGTCACGAAGCGCCATTTTATACGTTAGGACCTTTGACCACCGATGTTGCGCCTGGTTATGATCACATCACCTCAGCCATAGGTGCGGCCATGATTGGGTGGTTTGGTACAGCAATGCTGTGTTATGTGACCCCCAAAGAACATTTGGGCTTACCAAATAAAAAAGATGTTAAAGATGGTATTATTGCTTATAAAATTGCAGCCCATGCAGCTGATTTAGCTAAAGGGCATCCTGGTGTCAACCTTTGGGACAATGCTCTCTCTAAGGCTAGGTTTGAATTTCGATGGAAAGACCAATTTCATTTATCGCTCGACCCTGAAACGGCCCAGGAGTTTCATGATGAAACCTTGCCATCAGAGGGGGCCAAGGTGGCTCATTTTTGTTCCATGTGCGGTCCGCATTTCTGCTCGATGAAAATTACCCAAGATGTGCGCGAATACGCCGAAAAAGGTCTTCAAGAGAAGGCTAAGGAATTTCGCTCTACCGGCGGACAAATTTATTTATAATCCATAACTTAGGAAAGCAAATAATGAATATCAAAATACCTCGAACCATGTCCACACAGCATCCTGATAACGTCACCATTCCATTTTTTGCTAATCATTCTGTGTTACGTGGTGATGATGAAATCAAGGAGGCTTTTTATGCATTCTCCAACCTTGGCGTTGAAGAAATTATGTGGGATTCTGAAGGCAAAGAGGCTGACGATTTTGTTATTCGTAAATTAATCACCGAACATAAGAACTTCTTCCAAGAGAAACGCATGGGCAAGGATGTGTTTATTACCATTCGTGTTCCTAATCCAGATTATGAAAAAGCTGAAGCTAAGATCCTTTTAGAGACTTTAGAAAGTATTCCTCGTTCTTATGATACGGCTCGTGCTTTTTATGGCGATGGTAAAAATCCTCCAATTTTTGAAGTCATTGTTCCTATGGCTGATGCCAAGATCATTGAAAAGATTTACTATTACTATAAGAACGTTGTCATTGGTAAAGAAAACCATAATTTTATGGATCACAAGCGATTGACGGTAGGGCAGTGGATCGGAGATTTTAATCCTAAGACTATCAATGTAATTCCGTTGTTTGAAGATGTCTCTTCGATGTTATCAGCTGATCAAACGCTCAGAGTATTCTTAAAACAAAACAAGGCCAAGCATCAGCGCGTTTTCTTGGCTCGTTCCGATCCAGCCATGAACCATTCTTCCGTGGCTGTTATTTTGGCTTTGCAAATTGCTTTGCAAAGGCTTTATGATCTACAAGAAGAAACCGGGGTAGCTATTTATCCTATTTTAGGGGCAGGTAGCGCTCCTTTTCGTGGACATTTAAACCCGCGAACGGTTCAAAATGTTTTAAATAAATATCCTAGTGTGGCGACTTTTACGATTCAATCGGCCTTTAAGTATGATTTTTCTGTTCAAGAAGTCCAAAAGGCAATTGCCATGATCAATCAGACTTCAGCCCAGCCGCCAGTTCGTATTGAAGATGAAAAGCGTGCACTTAAGATTATTGAGAAGGTGTCTAAAGAATACCAACGCCAAATTCAAATCTTGGCTCCGCTAATCAACGAGGTCTCTAAATTTGTCCCAGCTCGCCGTATGAGAAAATTACATACAGGATTGTTTGGATATTCTCGTGAATTGAAAAAGGGAGTGACCCTGCCGCGCGTTATTTCATTTTGCGCCGTTTTATACAGTTTAGGTCTTCCACCCGATATTATTGGTTTAAACGCTCTGAGTGATGAGGATTTTCAATTTATTCAACGCACCTATGCTCAATTTGAAGACAATCTTCAAGATACTTTAAGCCTATGGAACCCTGAAGTGTTAAGTTTGGTCCCTGCAAGCTTAAGAAAACAACTGCAATCTGTGGTTAAAAGATATGAATTTGAGACCAATAAGGAGCATCTAGAGGTTTCGAGTGAACTTATCGAGAATGTTCAAAAGAAGAATTTTGGCGTTCATTTAACTGACCTTATTACACGTGCAGGTTCAGCCAGAGGATTTTTAGGTTAATCAGTTTTAGACTTGCGCTAGAGCAGGTGAGAAGGCTGTGGCGTGTTCTTGGCAAAGATTTAAAAGATTTGTTCTGCACTCTTCGAGTTCATTAATCATCTTACTACGAAATTCTACGCTCTCATCAGTCATTTGTGGAAATAGTTTGCGGTAGTATTCAATTCCCTCTAGCAGATTATTTCTAAACTCTCCGAAATATTTAGTTTTCTGATCGCTTAATGAGTCAAGTGATTTGACGACGTCACTACGCAGATAATCCACATACATACGTAATTCTTTGATGAACATATGCGGTCTATAGGTGTTATTTAGGATATTAATACGTCCATAGATATGGTCAGCCATTTCTTTGAGCGATACAATTTTAGAAAAGTAGGCAATATTTGGCCCTGGGCAAACAGCCGGAAAGCGATTGATAGGAGTAGGGACCTTATTATTCATTAATACAGATTCACCAAGATCATTACAAATGCAAGATTTCACAATAATCTTCTCAAATTGTTTTTTGTATTCTTGTTGCTCGAGATTTAAAGAAGCTAACTGTTCTAATTTCAATTTTTGATATTGACGGCTGGCTGTACAAATAGGTTGCTGAGTAAATTCGGTATTTGAAACTAAATAGCTTTTAGGGCAAGCACTGCCTGGACGGCCGCGCATGACGCGCATATCACGCTCGAGATCACTTAAAGAATCACGCAAATTATTAAAAGGCACGCCAAGAGGAGAAACGGGGCTCAAATATACATCTTTCTCGGTTGCTTTTGATAGTTTTTCCATGGTCACCGGATCAACGTTGGTGACTTCTGGGCACAGCAAGAAAGGAGTGCCCCAACCTGTACCATCAAGATTGTAATGTTTACGAAGAAATGAATCTTCTTTGTAATTACCAATACCACCTTGAGCGGTGATTCTAACGCTATGAGGCTGGATGGTTGTTAAACGGTTTTTAATTTTCAAGGCTTCATTACAAATTTTGTGCAGATCATCAATAAGCGTTTGGCGTTTGGTTTTAAATTCTTCCATGATAGGGCCCATGAGATAACCATCGGTTGCAAAGGCGTGTCCGCCACAATTAAGACCAGATTCAATGCGATACTCAGAAACCCACAGGCCTTTTTTGGCCAAGAATTTGCCTTGAATCAGGGTGGAGCGAAAATCGCTGACCTTTAAAATGATTTTCTTTTTGATCTCACCCGTGGCATCTGCATAGAAATCTTTGAAGTTTTCAATATAACCATAAAGACGACGGTTAAAACCAGCTGAGAAGATGATACAGGATTTTAAGCGGCTTTGGGCATAACCACGTAAGGCTGAGAGCCCATCAGAAAATTCAGGAGCCAAGAGATTGCCCTTAGAGTCATAATTATCACGATCTAACTTGGTCATAATGTTTACGTTAATATCGCCAGGTTTCATCGCTTCGCGCAGGTTCTTTTGGAGGCCTTCTTTGACTTTTTCATCTTGGCATTCGAGCATGTGGTGATAGGCTGCTTTTAGTACAGAATCATCAGGAAGTAGTTCGAAATATTTGGTGATTTCGCTTCCTGGCACAAACTGGGAGTTTTTGACAGCATTAAATTCTTTCTGGACAATCCAGTCAAGGAGATCAAGATAGGCTGTAATACGTCTGGCTCGGTAATCTTCATCGTATTTAGTAATGGGTGTATAGTCTTGGACGTATTTGGTGCAATAAAACTTACGCATTTCTTCAATTAAATGATCGTCCACCAGGGATATGACAGAATGGATCCCATATTTAGCCACCTTAACAGGGCTATCAATGGTGAAGGCTGTTCCCATGACTGGAACGTGAAATGTATGAATGGATGTGTTTTTAATCATATAGATAGTATAAACTATGGGCCGTTAAAGGCAAGAATAATATACTCTTGAAATTCTTTTGAACTTGGCTATACTAAAGCGTCTTTAAACGTGTAACCCTTTTATTTGTAAGGACTTTATTATGACTGATGATTTAAAAGATATCTGGCAATCCATGGCGCTTTTGTTGCGTTCCCATCCCTGGCATGGTGTGCCTATTGGGGAAGATGCTCCTCAAATCGTCAATACCTACGTTGAGACCGTTCCTTCTGATACAGTTAAGTATGAAATTGATAAAAAAAGTGGTTTTTTGAAGGTCGATAGGCCACAGAAATATTCTAGCATTTGTCCAACGCTTTATGGGTTTATTCCTCAAACCTACTGTTCTCAAAAAGTAGCAGAACTTTGTTCGGAACGTACCAATCGAGAAGGTATAATTGGGGATGATGATCCATTAGACATTTGTATCCTAACCGAGAAGGTCATTAGCCATGGCGATATTATTATTCGAGCAATTCCCATCGGAGGGTTTCGCATGATCGATGGAGGCCAGGCTGACGATAAAATCATTGCGGTGATGCAAGGTGACGGTCTTTATAGTGCTTGGAATAATATTGAAGATTGTCCTCGCGCATTTATTGATAGGCTCAAGCACTACTTTTTAACCTACAAAGATCTTCCTGGATCTGAAGAGCGTGCCTGTGAAATTACGCATGTTTATGGGCGTGAAGAGGCGATTGAAGTCATCCGTCGTTCACGTATTGATTACAAAGAGCGTTTCGGCAAACTCGAAGCCATGATGGAAACCATTCTCGAAGAGTAGATCCTGCCAGTGTAAATCTTAAGTGAAGTCCATTTGCCATATATATAAATATATGGCATACTTTTCTAAATGTTCAAACGTTTGATTTCTTCTATAGTCTGCATGTCATTTATTTGCAGCAACTTACAGTATTCCTATGCGGATGTAGGAGCACGGCATGCCGTGCCCCTACTACAGCTGCCCGAGCCAGGAGTCATGGTAGGGCCATCAGCAGCTTTTACACCCCTAGCTTTAAAAGGTATTATTGTTAATCCCCAGAAACCTCTGGAATTTCAATTTATCGTAGACACTGGCTCGGTAGGGGCAGCTAGCAGCCCTAATCAAGAAGAGGCAGAAAGATTAGTGAAGTACTTCTTAGCTGGCCTAACCATCCCAGAAGGTGATTTATGGGTCAATCTTTCACCTTATGAAAAAGACCGCATGACTACCCAGTCTTTAGGTGAAACCGAGCTAGGTCGTGATCTATTAGCCCAAGACTATATCCTTAAGCAATTGACTGCCTCGCTGATTTACCCAGAGAAGGATTTAGGCAAGGAGTTTTGGAGTAGAGTCTACAAAAAAGCCCAAGAGCAATTTGGCACCACGGATGTTCCAGTCAATACTTTTAACAAGGTATGGATTCTACCAGATCAAGCGCAGGTGTATGAGTCGGCCGCAGGTCGATCCGCCTCTGGCGGAAATGTTCCACCAGCGGCCTACGTGACCAAATCAACCTTGAAGGTCATGTTGGATGAGGATTATTTGGCGATGTCAAAGAATAATGTACGGGCTGGGTCACCCAGCCCTAATAAGGGCGAGGAAACCCCGCCCGTACGCGAATCCAATCAAATCGGAAGCCAAATCATCCGTGAGATTGTCATTCCCGAAATCACCAAAGAAGTCAATCAGGGAAAGAACTTTGCCCCACTTCGTCAAATCTACGATGCATTGATCTTAGCTAAATGGTACAAGGAAACCATTCAAAATGGTCTTTTAGATGCAGTGTATACCAATAAGAACAAGGTGGCAGGTGTTAATCTTAACGACCCTGCGATAAAACAACAGATATACGAGCGCTATCTGCAAGCCTATAAAAAGGGTGTGTTTAATTACATTAAGGACCCAGATCCAACTGACGTTGGATCTGGTGCAGCATCAGCAGGACCACGGAAGTATTTCTCTGGTGGACTGACGTTGATGAAGATTCCTGTAGAAAGAAATGGAAGACAGGCTGATATTAAAGCAGATGGGGCGATGATGTCTTTGCAGGTGAAATTAGTAAATAATTTTGCAACAGATGTAGCAATGATTTCTAAAGCAAAGAGAGATAATTTACAGAAAGAGGGTGTGAAATTAATAGAAGAAATAAAAGACGTCTATCACAAGGGCTTGTTTGGCTATTTACAATCAAAAGCTAATTTAAATTCTACAGGGATTAATCATTTAATTATTGAACCAATTGTAAGCTTTGAATTGGCTTTTCTTCAGATTTCAGAAATTACAGATAAAAAAGTTAATATAGATCAAGGTGCAGAAACATTAAGAAATGTTTTAGATCAGTTTAGTAATTATTCTAAATTAAGAAATTTATTAGATTGGGCGCATAAAATTATTCAACGAATGCCAAATAGACCTAAATTAGAAGATAATAATGCTGGATTAGTGAATCTTTGGGATGCGGCTAAATTTATAATTGATGGTGGTTTTACTCAAGAAATGGCCGAGAAAGTCTTAGAAATTCAACTTAAATTAGAACGAAATTTACCTCGAATTCTCCAAATTGCTCAAGAACTATCACAAGATTCCGCCATGACTTCCCAGTTAAACGAAGATGATTATTTATCTGAAGGAGCTAGAAAATTTGTAGAGGAGTTTCCAGTAAGCTTTTTAGTCCAAGATGTTATTAAAAAGGCACAAGATATATCTCAAAGGTATTATGAGAAAGATCTTTTGTTGGAAGTTTTAGCAACAAGAACAGCAAGATGTTCTAGGGCTAGACAGGCGGTTTTAATCATTTTATCTATTCGAAAGAATTTAATTCCGAATAAAATCTTGTGGCCATTGCTTGAAGAACATGCCTATCGTGATGATACAAATGATAAAAGAATTCCAGGTATTGAACAGAATAATTATGTTCGATTACAAAGTATAAGAACAATGGCTGAGCTGGATTTAAAAAGGTCAATTCCGTATTTAATTCATTCATTAAACCCTAGAAATGAAAGAATAGTAGATGTTCGTGCAAGAATATTGAGAATTATATCTGGTAAGCTTAATTGGATAATAAGATTAGATTCAGAAGGTGAATTATTGAAACAATTAAGATTGTCCTATAAATATGATCAATGGATAGATAAAGATAGGGTCTTAGAATTAGTAAATCGATGGGCTAATATTTCTGCAACAATGCCAGATGTTTCAGATCATGCTATGACTTCCCAGCCAGATTCCAAGCCAGTCTTGTCACTAGAAGCGCAAGCATTTGCCGATGAGTTTCTAAGTCATTGGAAAGGAGAGCAAATTTATAGTAAGGCGCGGGAGATTGTGCAAGGAACGCTAGAGTTAAAGGTATTGTTGGAGGTTTTAGCAACGACAGATCGAAAATATGCTCCGGCTCGAGAAGCAGTTTTGTTTATTTTTACATTACGTAAAGATTTAATCAAAAAGGATGATCTTTGGCCTTACTTGGTGCAACATGCGTATGAAAATCAATATAATTCAATGAGGATTAAAGGCATTGAACGAAATAATTTTGTAAGGGTTCAAAGTTTAAGAACCATGGCCGCTTTAGATTTACGTAGAGCAATTCCTTATTTGGTTGAATCATTTTATTGGAAGAGTGAGTTGTCAGTAGAGGTGAGAAATGTAGTTATAGATATAGCCATTCAATATATTGCAGAAATTAGAGAATTAGATAGGCAGGGACGTTTTAGAAGTGCGTTTGGTAGCGCGCTAGTAGATGATTTTAAAATTGATAAAGATAGGATTCGAAGATTTATAGGTTTGTGGGATGGGAAGTCAGGTGCAGGTATAGACAAAGGAGTTGCTAAGGATATTATAAAAGAGGGTGCTTTATCATCGGAAGCTAAAGAGCTGGCACAAGAATTTCCTGATGAATATGCTAATAATAATATTAGAGACAAGGCAAGAGCTTTAGTGAATAGGGATTTGAATGTTCAAGCTTTGTTAGAAATACTATCTACGACAGGAAGAGATTATTCGAAAGCCCGACAAGGGGCATTGTTAATATTATCATTGCGACAAGACTTGCTTGATAAAGGAGAATTTTGGAAATTGTTGGAACAACATGCCTATATGGATGAAAGAAATAATCATGGATTTAATGGTGTTGAGCAAAATGACCATGTTCGCATGTTGAGTTTAAAAACAATGTCAGTTGTGGAGTTAGAAAGATCGGTACCCTATTTGATTGCTTCCATGAATCCTCAAAATGAAAGAATTAATCGAGTACGAGAACAAGCTCGTTTGATTATTCAAGAATATGTTTTAAGATTAAAACCATTAGATCGAGATGGGGCCATTCGCCAAGCGCTTATGAGCTGCAAGTGGGATCGATGGATTGATCAGAGTAAGGTTGATGAAACAATTCGTATATGGGACAGCGAGCCCACCGTGCCTGCAGATCAAGCTATGAATTCTAAATCAGATTCAACATCTCCAACAGTTTTCAATGGTTATGAGTTAGCTCAAAAGATCCAAGAGCAAGATAACAAGTATAAAGAGATACCATTAACTCAATTAGGAGACGCTTTAAATCTGGCGCACAGATATATTAGAGAACAAAAAAACTTTTCAATTGAAGAAATAGATTCAGATATTAAAGCTTCAAAGTTTGATCGTAATTTGTTAATCATTGCTTTGGATTGGTTTTTAAGATTTGGAAATGATGATGAAAAATCACGAGCCATATCTTTAATTTATGGCATTTATTTAGAAACAAAGAAAGATGAGCGCAGTGCATTATTAAGGTCAATGTACCAGAAAGCTTCTAGAGCTATTGATTCTTCTGTTGAGGGGGAGCCTTCGAAAATAGTTCCTTGGGATACTAAATCATTGCGTATTAAGAAATTGGGCCAGATTCCCTCTTTGAATGATGCATTAGGTGCTTTTTATGATTATGCTAAAGATTTTTTACCTCTAGAAAATAATCCACAGAATATTTACAGGTTTGGAAATGCCTTAAGACTTGCCCGAGAATGGGTAGACTCTAAAGATCAAATTATATCCGTGAAAGACATAGAATCTAAATTAGAAGTTTATGATACAAATGAAACTTATTTAGTAAAAGCTCTTCTTAGGTTTTTGGATTCAAAGATTAATGATGAAGTTTTAAAGGCCATAGAAATTATTTATTTGATTTATGGATATAGGAGATCTAACAATGATATTTATACAGCTATTAATATTGCCTATATTAAAGCGCAAAAAGTATTTAATAAGCTTAATAGTGCAATGGGGGATGACAGGGCGATGTCTTCTAATGATGTCTCGGATTTTGAAGTAGCTAAGTCGTTATTGCCTTCCAAAGCAACTGCTAGGGAGATAGCTCAAATGGCAGATACCATAATGTTTGCACGGGATCTTATTGGTAATTCGAAAAGTTTGACAATAGATGATTTAAATGAACGTAGGGTGGCTCACAATATTAGGGAAGAAATGTTGGTCAAGGCGCTTGTTTGGTTTTTGCAATCATTTAATTCTAATGAGGTAATCAAGGCTAAAGAGTTGATTGATATTATGTTCTTAAGTAAATCAACGCCCGAAATGGATTTAGTTGAAGCTCATAATCGAGCAAGTGGGGCTTTAGAATGGTTAAGACGTAAGCAAATGTATGAAGATGCTTTAAGGGGTATTCGTTATGGCGAAGAATCTCAACTATATGAAGGAAATGATCAAGCAATGCTTAACCGATCTAATAAATCACAAGATCTAGGTGGTATTGATTTAAATCAAATTAATATTAATCGTACTGGCAAGACGATTAAGGTTGATTTTGATCCAGCCCAACTCGATGAATTGCTTCAAGGAGAGTTTCAAGGTTTTTCACCTGTCATTATCGATATCGCACCCATCCTAAGCCCATTTCCATTACTTGGAATCAGTAAAGAAGCGCAAGCATTAGCAAAGATTTAATTGCCCAAGACCTTTGTGGACGTTACAATAGCACACATGAATAAAATCATTTTGAATGTTCTTATTGGATTTTTAATATTCATTGGTGCTTCCAATGTTTTGGCTGCAGAGAATGAATTTAAAAAGAACAATCCTGATGGTAATAAGTATGAATTTGCCCGCAGTTATATTTCGGCTCTCAGTTATTTTCGAACCATTGAGAATCGATGGAGTCAAAATCCCCCTAAGAAAAAGTTCCCCAAAGATGAATTAAAGATGATTCGAGGTAATATCGAATACTATGTTTTAGATAATGCTAATCTGAGAATTATTAAAGGTTATCTGAATAAATATTTAACATCTTCCAATCAATTGATGCGGAAAGTGTCTGATTTAGTGATCATTGCTTGTGATAAGGAAATAGTCTTAAATGATAAAGCTAAAGATCTGTGGCAGAATTGGCTGGAATATAAAACTAAGGCAAAACCTAAAGTAGCTGAAGAGAAGGAGTTTAGTAACTCCTTGCGTCAATTGGAGCTTCAACGTAAGGAAATAGATAAGTCTGTTATTAAGGCCTCAGCGTTGATGACCAAGGTTCTTTTAAGTCAAGATAATGCAAATGATAAAGGTAAGCTTTTAGCCATCACGGAAAAGCAACGCAGCAAATTATTAGAAGATTTAGAAGTATATGGTAAAGATGTTACCGATTGGGGAGTTAAGCCAGGGCAAAGCACCTTGGATGCCTCAATTGCCATCATCCGTGAAGTTCTAGAAGATCCTATTTTCAAAGCTCACAAATAGCATTTCATGTCCCAATTGTTTGACTTTCCCGAGATTTGCATTACCGAAGCTTCTGCTGGTAGCGGCAAAACCTATGCGCTGGCCTTGAGGTATGTCCAGTTATTGCTTAAAACAGCCAAGGACAATCCACAAAGCTTTAAGAATATTCTTGCCATTACCTTCACTAATAAAGCTTCTTTTGAAATGAAAACCAGGGTGCTGCAGTTTTTAAAGAAGATTGCACTCAATCGACTTAATTCACAAGAAAAGCAGGCTTTTCTTGATCCATTGGGTATTTCAGCTCACGAGGCTTCTACCTTGAGTTTTAGCCTTATGGATTCTTTGATCCGCCACTATCATTTCTTTTCCATCAAAACCATTGATAGTTTTATCAATACTTTACTGGCCGGTTGTGCGTTTAAAATTAATCTATCAGCCCGTTTTAAGATTCAACGTAACAGCCAGGATTATTTACAACAGAGCTTGGACCAATGGATTGCTTTAAGTCAGGATGATCCCAAGGTCCGCGCCTTATTAGACGATTTTGTACATCAGTATTTGTTTTTGGAGAATAGAAGCGGATGGTTTCCTAAGGAAGACCTTATGGATACCCTCACCATGCTTTTTGGAGAATATAACACTTACCAAAAGTCTTTTATTATCTTTCCTGCTGATAGCAGGGATTTATACCTAGCTAAAAAAGAATTTCTGGATATAGCCAAAAATATACAAGCATTATCTGATCCTTCGATGAATAAGAAGTTTACAGAGGGTCTCGCTAAATTCCTTGAAGCTCATCCTGTATCGTTTGACTTAGATGATGTGAGCCGGTATTTCTCCTACGAGCAGTTTCCTGCCAATAAAGGGGTAGAAATTTCTAAGGATTTAGAACAGCAATGGGCTAAGGCCAGGGAATGTATTAAAAATTTGTGTTTGGCAGAAAGCTATGGAGTTTTTAATCCTTATGTCATGATTTTTCAAAAGGTCAATGAGGTCTTTGCCAGGCTTTGTGCCCAAGATGACATTTTATTCTTACAAGAACTCAATAAGAAAGCTTCAGCCTTGATCGAGGAAGGAATTAGTGTCAGTGAGCTTTACTATCGCTTGGCTGTCCGTTTTCACCATTATTTAATTGATGAATTTCAAGATACCAGTGACTCACAGTGGAAGAATCTATTTTTAATGATTCAAGAAGCTCTTTCTATTCAAGGATCTTTGTTTGTGGTTGGCGATAAGAAACAAGCAATTTATTCTTTTCGTGGTGGCGAAAGTCGTTTATTTGATGAATTACCGCAGCAGTTCCCTAGCGCTCCTTTAAACAGGGATTTTTTATTGAAGAATTGGCGTAGTCGTAAGGCTGTTGTGGAATTTAATAATTATTTGTTTAGTCCTAAAAATATAGAAGATTTCTTTGTAAGACGCCAGGAGCATTACTCGGAAAAAGACAAATCTGGTGAAGAGGTTTATTTTAATCAGGAAAATATTCAAGAGATCCAAAAGACCTTTGAACATTCGAAGCAAGAAATTAGAGAAGACATGTCAGGAGGTTTTGTACAGGTCCATCTCATAGAAGGAAAAAGGCGACAAGAACGTCAGGAGTCTGTTAGACAGCAATTGCTTAAAACCATTGCTGATGTTCAAAAGCGTTATGCTTTAAAGGATATTGCTGTTTTAACACGCACCAATGGACAGGTAGAGGAGGTGACTGGTTGGCTTTTAAGTCAGGGGATCCATGCGCAGTCTGAAAGAAGTTGTGATATTAAGAACCATCCTTTGATCAATGAGATCGTTGAGTTCTTACGTTTTTTAAACGCGCCCGTTGATAATGTAAACTTCGCTCGATTTTTATTAGGCGAGATCTTCCCTAAAGCCAGTGGTTTATCTCAAGAGCAATTAAGAGATTTTCTGTTTGAATGTCGCGCTAAGAGACGGACCCACGCACAGGCGTATCTTTATAAACAATTTCAAGAACGCTATTCGCAAGTGTGGAAAGATTGCCTGGAAGATTTCTTTAATCAGGTGGGCATCTATCCTATTTATGAATTGGTTGTCAGCATCTATGCCCAATTTCGTTTGCATGAGTTTCATGATGCTCAAGGTTTCTTGATGCATTTTTTAGAACTAATTAAGCGCCGTGAAGAATCGAGTTGCGACTTAGAAGGCTTTATTGATTATTTTGATAATTTACCTACGGAAGAAAGGTTTGTGAGCGTTGCTTCTCAGGAAGCTATCAAGGTCATGACCCTTCATAAAGCCAAGGGATTGGAATTTGAAGTTGTGATTATTCCATTTTTAGAAATGACCGTACAAACATCTAAGAGTTCTGATAAGGCGCTCGCCTATGTGTTGGATGTCGATGATGAGGGCTTAAGAATGCTTCGGTTGAAGAAAACCTACGGCCGATTTAGTGAAATTCTAAAAAAGCGTTATGAAGATGAATATAAAGCTTCGTTAGCTATTGAATTGAATAATGTCTATGTGGCCCTCACCAGAGCCATTAGTGAGCTTTATGTCATGGTTCCTCAAAGGAGTGCTAATAGTATCAATCCGGCAGGCTTTTTGTTTCAGGAAGCCTCCTTTTCTTTAGGTCAAAAAATAGCTCATAAGAAAGAACCTGAATCAGCAGTGACTTTGCCAGTTCTAGCTACGGCTGTTGATCGAAGATGGGTAGCTGAGTTGACAGAAGAGCTAGCTCAAGAAAGTTCACAGCAGGCTAAGATTCGCCAGCAGGGTGTGATCTTACACTACTGCTTATCTAAGATTGTTCGTATTGAAGGGAAGATAGAGGCTGTAGTCGCAAAGGTTGTAGATGAAGCAAGGTTAAAGTTTGGCCGTTTGGATGAGGGTTTTTATACGAAGCAATTATCAACATTTTTGGTAAGGTCTGATGTGTGTCCATTATTTGAAATAAGCTCGGATGTTGGGGTGCTTTGTGAACAAGAAATTGTCAATCGCTTTGGTGACACCCGACGCTTAGATAGAGTTATGGTTTTTAAAGATAAGATTTGGATTGTAGATTTTAAAACCAGTCGAATAGAAGAGCAGATGCATCAAAGCCAAATGAAGGAATATCAACAATTAATTGGTCAGCTTTATCCTAAATTAAAGGTGGAAGGATTTTTAGTCTATTTACATGAGTAAAATAATTACTGTCCCATTCACAGAAGATTTTATTGATCACTTGGCAGACTATATCCATCAAAATTATATTTTGAAGGGGATAGATTTGCGCAAGCTGGCTGTTATTTTTGGCGGTCGAAGGCCTGCGCTTTTTCTAAAACGTGCTTTAGCTGCGAGGTCAAAAAAAGTTTTCTACCCACCAACCTTTTTTACTATCGATGAATGGATGGCGCATATTGTTGCGAGCCAGAAGGAAACCCAACCACTTTCTGGACTAGATCATTATTATCTGATTTATCAATTAGCTTTAAAACATACTCCCGAACTTCTAAAAGGAAGAGAGCGTTTCTGTTCTTTTCTCCCATGGGCCAAGGAGATCCATGCGCTTATTGAGCAGTTGGATTTAGAATTGACTTCTCAGAACATTCTTAAAAATTTACAAGCTCAGGCACAGATTGGTTTTGATATTCCTAAAGATATTAGTCGTTTGCTTGAAAGTTTGTTTGTTTTAAGAAGAGAGTATCATCAATTGTTGGAGCAACAAAATATCACTTCCAGAGGCTTCCAATATTCCAAAGCTAGTCAATTGGTTGCATCTTGTGATTTAAGTGGCTGGCAGGAAATTTTGTTTTGCAATTTCTTTTATTTGCACCGTAGTGAGATGAAAACTATTGAGTATTGTTACAAGCATGCCAACACAACGCTGATGATGCAAGGTGATCAACGCCGATGGCCCGCGCTTAAACGTATTTCGTCTGTGCTAGGTGGAGAGATCTTAGAGGGGCCTAAGGTTATTGAAGGGGATTTTAAGTTAAAAATCCATAAAGCTTTTGATATTCATTCCCAAGCAGCTATGGTTAAGAATATTTTAGAGAAAGTTTCACAGCCTGAGCGAACTGTCATTGTTTTGCCTCAAACCGATTTTATTCTTCCACTGTTGTCATTGTTATCAGACCAGGTTAAAGAATTTAATATTTCAATGGGTTATCCATTAAAACGAAGCGCATTGTATGCTCTTTTAGAAAAGATCTTTGCGGCCCAGAAATCTCTGCAGAAAAATTTGTATTATACACGTGATTATTTAAGAGTACTGCGCCATCCTTTGGTTCAGAATTTAGAAAAAGGAGGGGCTCAAGTTGTCAGGGTATTGGTCCATACAATTGAAGAGATTTTAACCGGTCAGGTTGAATCGCAATATTCCGGACAGATTTTTCTAAACCTTGAGGCTTTTGCTCAAGAAGAAAAATTGATTGAGCGAAGCTTGGTTGCTCTTAAAGCTATAGATATTGATATAACACCACAGAATTTAAAAGAAACATTGAAATTTCTACATCAGAACCTTTTTTATCAATGGCAGAAGGCTGCTAGCTTTGGAGATTTAGCGCAAGTATTGGGTGATTTTACGTCTTTAATGAGACAAGGTGGTTCTATGTCAAAGTATCCTTTTAATGATCGGATCGCTTTGAGTCTGGAAAACTTATCTCAAGAACTTGCAGCCAGTGAATTTGCTAAGCAGTCTTTCTTACCTCATGAAATGTTTCGAATTCTAGAAGATACTTTGAGTAATCAAATGGTAGCTTTTACTGGCTCGCCTTTACGAGGCTTGCAAATTTTGGGTCTTTTTGAAACGCGTGCTTTAAGTTTTGAAAATGTCATTGTGGTGGATGTGAATGAAGGTATTTTGCCAAATCTCAATATCTACGAGCCTTTAATCCCTAGAGACATCATGATTAAGTTGAATTTGGATCGCCTTGAGCTTGAAGAAGAAATCCAACGTTATGGATTCATGCGTTTGATTTCTTCTGCTCGAAACGTACATTTGATTTACCAGGAACGGGCAGATAAACAACGTAGTCGTTTTATTGAAGAATTGATTTGGGAAGAGGAGAAGAAGGCGCAGAAGCTCGATGTGGTTACGGTCGAATCAGGTCGTTTTCAGGTCAAATTAAATTCTACTCAAAAAATTATTCCCAAAACGCAGGCCATGGTTGATTTCTTAAAGACTATGAGTTTTTCAGCCTCTAGTCTTAATACCTATTTGCGTAACCCTTATGAATTTTATGAGAATTATGTTTTGGGTTTAAGGGAACAAGATAATTTATTAGATGAGCCAGAAGCCAGGCATATTGGAAACTTTGTGCATGAACTTTTGGAAGATACCTTTAAGTCATTTATTAACAAAAAACCTATTTTGGATGAAGAGTTTAGAAAATATTTTCTAAATGTTAGTCGCCGGAAATTTGAAGAAATCTTTGGCCGTAGGCAAAGAAGTGATGCCTTTTTAATTAAGAGTGTATTAGAAACCAGATTGCAGCGTTTTTTAGATGTTGAAGCTTTGCGTTGCCATAAGGAGGTGGCCACTATCCTAGCCCTAGAAAGAAGGTTTGATCATGTAACCTTTTTAGGAGATAAGCAGGTGCGATTGACATATCGTATGGATAGGGTTGACCAGATGACGGATGGTAGTATTTTGGTTTTGGATTATAAGACGGGAGGACAAGAATTAATCCCTAAGAGTTTTGATGAACTGCTTGAAGGTCATTTAAGTCGAGAAATTATCCGAGACCAGTTATTGTCTTTCCAGATGCCTTTGTATCTTTATTATTTACAGGGAGTTTACCCAAATGTACCTATTAATGCCGCCCTTTACCATTTAAAGACCAACAAGATTGAGAAATTTATCAAAGGTTATAGCTTGGAAGATTCTAAGCAAGCTATTGATGCAGGTCTTCGGTCGCTGGGCTTTATTTTGGAGGAAATATTGGATCCACAAATTCCTTTTGTGGATGACCCACAAAGAAATCAGAGAGATTGATCGTTAAATATCTCTGGTAAAGCCTTGCTAAAGCCGTTAAATTATATAAAATTAATTTATTACAATTGAAAGGGATTAAGTGAATGGCAAAATGTGTCATGGTGGTAGATGACGAAGAAGTCATAGTCGAAATCTCAAAACGCAAACTCCTTGAGCATGGTTATGAGGTGATGACAGCGGGTGATGGAGATCAAGCTTTGGAAATGCTTAAACAAAGAGTTCCAGATTTGATTTTATTGGATGTCCAAATGCCTAATATGAATGGCTACACTTTTGTTATGGAGAAAGACAAGAATCCTGAATTTGCCAAGATCCCCGTTGTAGTCCTGACCGCTTATGGAGAGATGGAGCCTGTTTTTAAACGCCATGGAATTAAATCCTACCTTTTAAAACCTCTCAAACTCCAAGAAATTGTAGAAAAAGTCCAAGAAATTCTCGGAGTATAAATTTTGTTACAATTCCTCAAATTATTCTTTATCTGTGTTGTATTGCTTTTTCTAAACTCTCAAGATGCTCGAGCTCAAACGTCTACTCCTGAAATTTTTAAGCCATTATCGAGGCATATTACCCAAGCCTTGGTGGTTGAAGTTGTACCCGGAAGTCTTTTTAAAGCCAAGGTCAATGTCTGGGAGAGAAGATGGAATGGATGGAAACCTGTCTTCGTGTCTCTCGATGCTGTTGTTGGAAGAAGCGGTGTGATTTCGGCCCAAGAAAAACGTGAGGGGGATGGGTTTACTCCTGCAGGAGTCTTTAATCTTGGCACCAGTTTTGGCTACTTACGCAAGGTCTCAACCAAGATGGATTATCGGGTTCTTAAGGCTGAAGATATCTGGATTGATGATCCCCAATCAGCACAATATAATCGATGGAGTTATTTGAAGAAAAAAGGCGATGCTAAGTCTTTTGAAATAATGAAAAGAAGTGATGATTTATACAAAGCAGGGGTGGTTATCAAATATAATGAAAATCCTGTTGTAGCTGGCAAGGGAAGTGCAATCTTTTTGCATATCTGGCGAAGTTTTGATAAAGCTACCAGCGGTTGTGTAGCATTATCTGAGGATAATGTTTTTAAAATTCTTAACTGGCTTGATCGTAATCGTAAGCCTGTCATTTTTATAAAGGAACTATGAAAATACTTAAACTTTGGGGGCCTGTTATTTTTTGGGCTGGAATGATTTTTTACTTTTCTAATCAACCAAGGATCGGTTCAGGATTAGAAGAGGTGGAAGCTGGCTTGGTGGATTTAGCTTTAAGAAAATGCGTTCATGTTTTTGAATACTTTATGCTTAACATTTTATTCTACAGGGCTCTTAAAGGTTCGTTTAAGCTAGATCCAAAGAAGCTTTTTCTTTGTTCTGTCGTATTTTCTGTAATATACGCCCTCTTGGATGAATACCATCAAAGTTTTGTCCCTTCCCGTACAAGTTCGATTTATGATGTTATGATTGATAGTATTGGGATTGTGGGTTCGTATATTCTTATAAGATTTTGGCGCTAATTGAAAACTTGAGGCCTCAATTTGCGACCTCAAGTTTGATGTCGCAAATTGCGATATCAAAGAGCGGTTCCAAGGGTTGACGCTGTCTGGCTTTTGTGTTAGTTTATCAACCTATGTCAGTCAAAGAAAACGTCCAAAAAGTCCAATCCCAGCTTCAAGAAGCTTGCCGCCAGGCAGGCCGTAATCCTCAAGAAGTCCTCTTGGTTGCTGTTACCAAATATGCTCCTTTAGAAGCTATTCAAGATTCCATTGATGCTGGAATCATCCATATTGCTGAAAATCGAGTTCAGGAGGCTGAGAAAAAATTTCCTCCTTTATTAGTTAAGAATCCTCAGGTACGTTCCCACATTATTGGCCATTTGCAATCCAATAAGGCCAAGGACGCCATTAAAGTTTGCTCTTTAATCCAATCGGTAGATAGTTTGAAGTTAGCGGGAGAGATTGAAAAGCAAGCTGCTAAGCTCAATCAAGTAGCTGAAATTCTCGTCCAATTTAATACAGCACGTGAGGAACAGAAGTTCGGTGCTCAAGCTGAGGAAGCTTTGGTTCTTATTGAAGCGATCGCCAAATTAGAACACGTAGCGATCAAAGGTTTCATGTGCATGGCGCCTTACACTGAAGATCAGGGGATCATTCGAAAAACTTTTGCAGATTTACGCACCATTAGAGACCGAATCAAAACCAATTTTTCATCACATCCAAGAATTGAAACAAGTATTTTATCGATGGGTATGAGTGGAGATTACAAAATAGCTATTCAAGAGGGGTCCACCATGATTCGTGTGGGTAGTGCTATCTTTAAAGAGGTAATGCAAAATGCCTAAATTGAAAATTGGGATTATTGGTGGTGGGAACATGGGTGAGGCCTTGATTAAAGGTCTGCATTCTAGCCATATTTTATATGTCACTGAAGCAGATACTAAAAGAGCCGCATTCTTAAAGAAGAAATACCGCCTGAGCATAGAAGACATTGATGAAACCATTCATCAAGCTAATGTTCTCATCTTGGCTGTAAAGCCTCAGGATATGCATGCGGTTCTTTCTTATGTGAGAGTAGAGAAAGAGTTCTCGAAAAAAGAGAAATTAATTATCTCTATTGCTGCTGGTTTAACTACAACGTTTTTTGAGAAGCATTTAAATTCCAAGACAAGTCCAAACGCACGAATCATTCGTACCATGCCTAATATGCCAGCATTGATCGCCCAAGGCATTACAGCCATTTGTGCTGGTAAATATGCAACATCTGCAGATATTAAAACAGCACAGAAGATTTTACAGACCATAGGTGCGACAGTTGTGGTGAAAGAATCCATGATTGATGCCGTCACGGCCGTTTCAGGTAGTGGTCCTGCTTATGTGTTTTTGTTTGTCGAGCAATGGATCGCAGCTGCTAGGCAATTAGGATTCGATGCCACCCAAGCTCGGCAATTGGTTTATCAAACTCTTTTAGGAAGCGCACATTTATTAGAACAAAGCGAGTTCGATGCAGCTACTTTGCGTGCCAAGGTTACCTCTAAAGGGGGCACAACACAAGCAGCGATGGATGTTTTTTCTAAAGGTCGATTGGATCAGTTGATGAAAAATGCTTTATCAGCTGCTAAAAACCGAGCCAGAGAATTAGCTAAATAAAGGATAGGATATGGCCATTGTCGGTGTAATCGGTGGTAGCGGACTTTACCAGATGGAAGGGATTAACAAGGTTAAGGAAGTTAAGTTAAAGACTCCTTTTGGTGATCCATCGGATGCGTATGTCACTGGCGAGATTGATAATACGAAGGTAGTGTTCCTGCCTCGGCACGGTCGCGGTCATGCCATTTCTCCTTCTGAGATTAATTTTCGTGCCAATATTTATGGAATGAAGAAGCTCGGGGTTGAGGGGATCATTTCTGTTTCTGCCTGTGGAAGTTTGAAAAAAGAATATAGACCTATGGATTTTGTGATTCCAGATCAGTTTTTGGATCGAACCCGTAAGGGAAGAATCGATACGTTTTTTAGTGGTGGCATTGTGGCGCACGTGGCATTTGCTGATCCGATTAGTCCTGAGATTGCCGACATTATTGATTCTACAGCTAAATCCCTAAAAATTAAGGCGCATCGGGGCGGGACCTATGTGAATATGGAAGGTCCGCAGTTTTCAACAAAAGCCGAATCTAATTTGTATCGCAGCTGGGGCATGGATATTATTGGCATGACCAATCTTACAGAAGCAAAGCTGGCTCGCGAGGCAGAGATTTCTTATGCGACCTTGGCTGCCGTGACCGATTATGATTGCTGGCATCCAGATCATGATTCTGTGACTGTGGAAATGATTATTCATAATTTGCATCAAAATGTGGGTAATGCCAAGAAGATTTTAAGAGCAGCTATTCCAAGGGTAGGAAAATTAAAGAAGTTCTCTGCGGCAGAGGCGTTGAAATTTGCTATCATTACCTCTCGTGATAAGATTACTGCAAAAAAGAAAAAGGAATTAGATGTCATCATCGGAAAATACATCCAGTAACACTGATTATCAAAAAACACTGAATCTGCCTAAAACTGACTTTGCGATGAAAGCAAATCTGGCGCAAAGAGAACCACAGTTTCTGGCTAAGTGGGAAAATGATAAGATTTATCAGTCTTTGCGTGCTAGATCTAAAGGCCGTAAGCCTTTTATTTTGCATGATGGCCCACCGTATGCCAATGGACATATCCACATCGGCCATGCCCTTAATAAGGTTTTGAAAGATATTATTGTTCGTTACAAGAGCATGAAGGGTTTTGATGCTTTGTATGTGCCTGGCTGGGACTGTCATGGACTACCTATTGAGCACCAGTTGCTTAAGGACTTAAAGGCTAAGAAGGGTGATTTTGATACAGTTGTCTTTCGTAAGAAAGCTCATGAGTATGCGATGAAGTTTGTGGGAATTCAACGCGAAGAGTTTAAGCGGCTGGGGATTTGGGGACAATGGGATAATCCTTATTTGACCTTAGCCCCCGAATATGAATATTGGATCCTGAAATCTTTGGCCACCTTGGTGGATAAAGGGTATGTTTATCGTAGCTTAAAGCCAGTAAACTGGTGCTTTTCATGCGAGACCGCGCTTGCCGAGGCAGAGGTTGAGTATGAAGATCACTCCTCACCAACAGTCTATGTGAAATTTAAGGTTAATAACTCACAAGCGCTGGGGCAGACTTTTGTTAAACCTGTATCCTTACTTATTTGGACAACTACTCCTTGGACCTTATTGGCTAACGTGGCTGTGGCTACTCATGCTGATTTTACCTATGTCTTAGCTGATCTAGGACAAGAGATTGTCATTGTTGAGAAAAATTTGTCTGAGACTATCTTTGCTAAGAATAATATCACCGCGAAAATTGTTAAGGAAGTGAAGGGTAAGGATCTAATCAAGCTTACCTACCACCATCCGTTTGATAAATTAAAAGATTGTCCTGTGGTAAATGTCGATTATGTGACCAAGGAAGATGGTACTGGTTTGGTGCATACAGCTCCGGGCCACGGTCAGGAAGATTATCAAACAGGGCTGAAGTACAAATTGCCGATTTTGATGCCAGTCAACAGTAAGGGTGTATTTAACGAAGATGGTGCACCATTTACAGGGCAGCATGTTTTTAAAGCCAATGATGTGATCATTGAAGAGCTCAAGAAGCGCGGAGAATTATTCGTCACCGAAAATATTCAACACTCGTATCCACATTGCTGGCGATGCAAGAATCCTGTGATCTTTCGAGCCACCGAACAGTGGTTTTTGAATGTCTCTCATAATAATCTAAGAGAGAAGTTAAAAAGTGCTATTGAGAATGAAGTGCAATGGGTTCCGCCAGCAGGCCGTGAGCGTATTTCAGCGATGGTAACAACCCGTCCCGATTGGTGTTTGTCTCGCCAGCGGCTTTGGGGTGTTCCTATCCCAGCTTTGGCTTGTGCTGGATGTAAGGGAGAACATAAATTATTTGTTGATGTCATTGTCTACTTAGCCCAACTTGTGAAAACTCAAGGGTCGGATGTGTGGTTTGAAAAGGATGTGAAAGATCTGCTACCACCAGGATTTAAATGCCCCAATTGTGGAGGCAATACGTTTGAAAAGACCCATGATATCCTGGATGTCTGGTTTGATTCGGGTGTTTCACATCAAGCGGTGTTTCATACCTTGATTAATTCACCTTTGCCTGCAGATCTTTATCTAGAAGGTTCTGATCAACATCGCGGATGGTTCCAATCATCCTTGATCCCATCAGTGGCGATTGATGGTAAGGCGCCATATCGCCAGGTCTTGACCCATGGTTTTGTGGTGGATGGGCAGGGAAGAAAGATGTCCAAATCTCTTGGAAATGTGGTTTCACCTCAAGATATGATTAAGGACCATGGAGCAGAGATCCTGCGCTTGTGGGTCGCTTCAAGTTCTTATAATGATGATGTGCGCATTTCTAAAGAAATCGTGGATCGTTTGGTGGATTCTTACCGTAAAATTCGTAACACAGTTCGCTATCTTTTAGGCAATTTGAGTGATTTTACTCCTGATAATGATTTATTGAGTTATGACAAGCTTTTGGATCTGGATCGATGGGCCTTAAATCGGCTGGCTTGTGTTATTAAAGAAGTTGATGGTGCTTATGAAGCTTATGATTTTGTAAAGGTTTACAAAACAATTCATAGCTTTTGTAATGAAGATCTTTCGAGCATTTATCTTGACATCCTTAAGGACCGCTTGTATACTTGCCCCGCTTTATCGCTCGAAAGGAAGTCAGCACAGAGCGTTCTTTATCATATTTTAAATAATTTAACGCGTTTGATTGCTCCGATTATGGTGGTGACTTCAGAGGAGATATTTGCCATAACTCCTTCAAGTCAAAAGACTTCATCAGACTCTAGTGTACATTTGTTAAGCTGGCCTGTGATTGATCCACAATGGTTTAGTACACAGATCGAAAATAAATTTAAGGTGCTCATTGATTTTCGGCCTTTTGTTCTTAAAGCCTTAGATGAACAAAGAAAACAGGGGGTCATTGGCAGTGGATTACAAGCCAAGGTGCTTATTAAGACAGCCAGCGCTCGTGATTTTGATTATTTAAGCAGTTTTGAATCTCAGTTAGCCGCTTATTTTATTGTTTCGCAAGTAAAGATTGAAAAGGTCGCTCAAGTAAGCCAAGGATTAAACGAATATTTTGCTCAAACATCTATAGAAGTTCACAATGCTGATGGTCAGAAATGTTCTCGTTGTTGGAATTATCGGGTGGATATAGGAAAAAATAACAATCATCCAAGCTTGTGCGGGAATTGTGCGCAAGTAGTGGAAAATCTAAAGTAGGAGATCATTAATGCCTCCCATTAAAAGAAGAAGAGTTAAAATCAATCCTAAATTAGAAGTTTACAGAAAATTACTCATCAAGATCAAGGATCAAATTTCTGGAGATATCAGAAATCTTTCTGATGATAATGCAGGTTCTGCTAATGATGGTGGTGGCGATGTGTCAGGCCATGCCTTGCATATGGCTGATGTGGCGACCGATATGTATGATCGTGAATTTGCAATGGGTCTTGCCGCTAATGATAGAGAATTATTGGTGCGTATTAATGATGCGATGAAACGGATTGAAGATGGCACCTATGGAACTTGTGTTGATTGTAAGAAACCTATTGCTGCTACGCGTTTAAAAGCTTTGCCACATGCTCAGACATGTCTGAAGTGTCAGGAAAAGCTTGAATCTCGTCGAAAATAAGTTCTCATGAATGATCTTAAGCGTTCTAAAATAGATATTGCTATTTTTATTTCTGGCGTATTAGGTACTATTGTCCTAGATAGATTTAGCAAAATCTTCTTTTCCAATCTTTTAGACGTTAATGATTCTCTGATTATTTTTAAGAATATTTTTCATTTTACTCTGGTTCATAATACAGGGATTGCCTTTGGTCTTTTTAAAGATTGCGGTTTTGTCTTTTTTGTTATCCCAGTCGTCTTAACAGGACTGCTCATCTATAATATTTATTACTATCAGCACGCCCAACAATTAAGCCGAATTTATATTACAGCTTTTTCTTTGATTTTAGGCGGGGCTATCGGTAATTTGATTGACCGCATTTCTTTAGGGTATGTCATAGATTTTATTGATTTTCGCATTTGGCCGGTGTTTAATGTAGCTGATAGTGCTATCACCATTGGTGCAGCCATTATTTTATTAAAATGCATCCCATCCTCTTCCAAATAGGCCCCATCACTGTTTATTCCTATGGCGCGATGATCGCTATAGCTGCGGTTGTATGTGCTTTCTTATTAAGCCGAGATGCTAAAGTTTATAAAATTCTTCCTGAAGTTATTTATGATTTAATGTTTTGGGTAGTGGCCTGGGGTATTATTGGAGCCAGGATCTTTTATGTATTTTTACTGTGGGATTATTTCAGTGAAAATCCATTAGAAATAATCATGATTATGCATGGTGGTTTAGCTTGGCAGGGAGGATTGTTGGGAGGGTGTTTAGCAGGCGTATGGTTTGTAAAATTTAAAAAATTAAAGTTAAGAACTTTTATAGATCTAGTAGCTCCGTACATTGCTCTGGGACAAGCGATTGGGCGGTTAGGTTGTTTTTTTAATGGATGTTGTTATGGAAAACCAGTGGCTTGGGGGCTTTATTTTCCGGTCCACCATGCTAAGCTTATTCCAACTCAACTTTATGAAACCGGGGGGCTTTTTTTAGCTTTTTTCATTCTTAAATATGCTCAACGCCAGCCTCATCGTACGGGAATGATTTTTGTTCTGTATTTATGGCTAGCTGCTCTCGAACGTTTTATTGTGGAATTTTATCGGGCTGACCATGATGTTCTGTGGGGAGGTTTGAGTTTGTTTCAGTATATCTCTTTAGCCATGATCATCATTGGTGGTTTTTTGTTCTGGAAATTTAAGCGATGAAACACAAATTTACGGTTGAAGAAGCCCATCAGGATTTACGTCTAGATATTTATCTCACCCATGTGATTGAAAATCTTCCATCGCGTACTTTTATCAAAAAGTTTATCGATTCAGATCAAGTTTTGGTTAATGGCAAACCTCAGAAGACCAAGTATAAGGTTGCTCTAGGAGACAAGGTAGAGGTTGATATTGATTCTTCCGCCTTTGGTCCTAAAGATTTGCCAGCCCAGAAAATGGCGTTGGATGTTTTTTATGAAGATCCGGATATTATTGTGATTAATAAACCTTCTGGATTAACTGTTCATCCAGCGAGCGGGGACCAGACAGGTACGCTTGTGAATGCTTTGCTTGGAAAATTTGAAGAACTTTCAGATGTCAATGGTCCTGTCCGGCCTGGTATTATCCATCGTCTGGATAAAGATACATCAGGTCTTATTATTGTTGCTAAAACCAATCTGGCCCATGCGCGTCTGGCTCGACAATTTGAAAAACACACTGTCATCAAACGTTATGTGGCTATTGTGCAGGGGGTTGTTCAGTTTGACCAAGGAGTCATTAACGCGGAGATAGGTCGCCATTATAAATATCATGATCAGCGCAGCATTGTAGAAGAAGGTGAAGGAAAAGAAGCTAGTACGCTTTATCAAGTTTTGAAACGTTTTAAGTCTTCGACCTTGGTGGCTCTTTTTCCACAAACAGGGCGAACCCATCAGTTAAGGGTGCATATGAAACATTTAGGACATCCGATTTTGGGGGATGAGAAGTATGGCCGCAAAGAGTCTTTTTCAAGGCTAGCATTACATGCTCAGAGCATTTGCTTTAACCATCCTATTACCAAGGAGTTAATAGAATTCTCTTGCCCATTGCCGCCTGAATTTTTAACATTCAAAGGCTGATTCGCCTTTGGCGGATACCAAAATTAGGGTAATTAAACCTTTACTCTCAAGAAGATTTTTTTATAATAAATAAGATGAATAACTCCAAAGGAAGAACTTCAACGATTTTTATCATTCTTATTGGGCTCCTGTTGATTTCCTCAACAGCCATAGGGTTTTTTATGTTTCAAAAAGAAAACCAAATGCGTAAAAACCTTGAAGCACAATTAGAAGAAAGTCGACAAGCGCAAGACAAATTAACAGCCGATCTTAAGGATACCAGGAAACAATTAGTCTTATTACAAGATAAAAATAAAGAAGCTGATAATAAGATTAACAGTCTGATGGATGAGATGGAGCTTAGTGATGGGCTTCGCACTGCATTGAAGAAAGAAAATGCTACTTTGAAAGAAGCTATAGAGACTGTTAAAAAAGAAAAAGAGGCGATCAAGGCTGATCTAGATGATAGAGTTAAGAAATTTCAAGAAAGCCAAGAGATGTTGAAAGCCCAATTGGATAAAGCAAAAGAATTACAAGCAAGAATCAGTACTATTGATCAATCAAATCTTGAACGCGCCAAGTCGAATAATTCAGAAGTTCCAGCTCCGGCACAAAACAAGAATAAGTTGGAGTTAGAGAAAATTGTTGTTGGAGATAATCTTGATAAGGGACGAATATTAAGTGTGGATCGCGAGTCTGAATTTGTTATTTGTAATTTAGGATCGACTAAGGGGGTTAGGTTAGGAGATCTTTTGTCTGTATATAGGGAGGATCAATATTTAGGAGACTTAAAGATTTCTCGTATCCAAGATGAGATGTCTGCTGCAGATTTTGTTGCACCACTTTCCAGCCGAAATGTCCGTAAGAATGATATTGTAGTACTCAAACAATCATGATTTTAAATGTTTCCCCTGTAAAATTATTAAAAGGCCAGATCCGTCTGCCAGCTTCAAAGTCTTACTCCATAAGGGCTTTAATTATTGCCGCTTGTGGAGGCAGATCGAAGATCATTCATCCTTCCAATTGCGAAGATGCCATCGTTGCCCAAAATATTTCTAAAGCCTTAAAGCGACGATCCAAATTTTTTAATGTTGGTGAATCAGGCACTAGTCTACGCTTTTTATTGCCCTTGTTACCTTTTCATACCTCCCGAGCTACGATTAAAGGAAAGGGAACCTTAATTGGAAGGCCTAATCATCATTTGTGTGCAGCATTGCGTCATCAAGGGATGGATATTCAAGGTGAGGGAGCCAAAGAGTCAGTACCTATGGTGTACCAAGGAGGCAAGTTAAAGGGAGGGGTAATTAAGATTGATGGTTCTTTAAGTTCTCAATTTATCTCTGCCTTATTGATTGCTTTGCCTCGACTTGAAGAAGATAGTCATATTATCATCACGGGTAAAGAAATGGTCTCAGCTGATTATATTGTCATGACTAATCAGATTCTGGCTCGAGCAGGGATTCGTATTAAGCAATTAGCTCCCCGAAAATATTTCGTCAAAGGTAATCAAGCATTTAAAGGCCTAAAGAATTTTGTGGTCCCTTCAGATTATGGATTGGCTGCTTTTTCTATGGCTGCTGCTAGTTTGCTTAAATCTAATATTGTTTTAAAAGGTCATTTGAAAAATGATTTGATCCAGTCTGACGGACATATTATGGAATTTCTTAAACGGATGGGAGTTTTGTATAAAAAGACTGATACAGCTATTTCGATCAAAGGTCCTTTTACACTCCAGGGAGGGACATTCTCGCTTAAGAATTGCCCCGATCTTGTTCCTATTATGGCCGTATTAGGATTGTTTGCCAAAGGGCCTACTAAGATTATAGATGTCTTTCATGCGCGTATTAAAGAGTCTGATCGTATTAGCAGCGTGCGTCAGGAGCTTCTTAAGGTGGGGGCAGATATTAAAGAAACATCGAATGCCTTAATTATTAATCCTAAGAATATTTATAAGGCCAATCAGATATTAGACAGTCACCATGATCATCGCTTAGCCATGGCGTGGAGTGTTTTAGGGATGAAAATTGGCTGTCAAATTAGAGGCATAGAATCCTGTCGTAAATCCTACCCAGATTTTGTTAAAGATATGAAATCATTAGGCTTAACCTGCCTGCCGGCAGGGAAGTCGCGTAATAATCGATTGACACTATAGATGCTTTTGGTTAATATGTGGGCTATTATGATTAACCAGATAAAGAAATTTTCCGAAAAAATTTCCGACTACATTTCAGGTTTATTCTCCAAAGACATGGGTATCGATTTAGGAACAGCAACAACCCTGGTATACGTTAAGGGTGAAGGGGTTGTTTTGTGTGAGCCTTCTGTAGTAGCTATTGAAAAAGATACAAACCGTGTGGTGGCTGTAGGTGAAGAAGCCAAACGCATGTTGGGTCGTACCCCAGGAAGCATTGTGGCGATCCGTCCAATGAAAGATGGCGTTATCTCAGATTTTGAAGTCACTGAAGCCATGCTTAAGTATTTCATCCAAAAAGTCCAACCTAGTAAATTTTCATTTCGTCCAACTATTGTTATTGCAATTCCTTCAGGAATTACTGAAGTTGAAAAAAGAGCTGTTATTGATTCTGCAGAACATGCTGGAGCTAGGCATGTTATTTTAATTGAAGAGCCTAAGGCTGCAGCTATTGGAGTCGGGCTTCCAGTACATGAACCTGCAGGTAATATGATCATTGATATCGGTGGTGGTACTACTGAATTTGCTGTCATTTCTTTAGGTGGTCTAGTGTATGCCAAATCCATTCGTATTGCTGGTGATGAGATGGATATGGCCATTATTGAATATTTACGTAAAACTTATAATTTGATGATTGGTGAACGTACAGCTGAAGAAATCAAAATCCGTTTGGGTTCTGCGTATCCGTTGGATGAAGAATTAAATATGGATGTTCGTGGACGTGATCTGATTGCTGGTCTTCCTAAGACGATTAATATCAGTTCTGTGGAAATTCGTGAAGCTTTAGCTGATCCTGTCCAGGCGATTGTGGATGCATCTAAATCAACCTTGGAACATACGCCTCCAGAACTAGCCGCCGATTTAATTGACCGTGGCATTGTGATGGCAGGTGGAGGTTCATTACTTCGTGGTCTAGATAAACGTATTGCTGAAGAAACTGGATTGCCTGTGCATGTGGCTGATGATCCTTTAACAGCGGTCGTTAATGGAACCGGAGAGACGCTCAACATGAGTCCTGCCATGCGTCGACGTTTCACTCAACATACTAAATTAGACTTCTAATAAAAGACTAATGTGTTTCGTAAATACGCCAAAAACATCATTTATATTGCTATTCTCGCCGTTCCGCTTTTGATTCTTTTTTTACATCCTAAGCAATCCAGGCCGACTTTTTTATTAGATTTAACTGCTAAGCCCATTCAGTGGTTTGAGGCGCCTATTTTAGAATTTAAGAAACTATTTTTTTATCGAGAAACCTATGACGAATATTTCAAGTTAAATAAGCAAGTACAGGCTCTTAAAGCCCGCATCGTTTATTTACAAGAAACAGTTGAACAAGATAAACAATATGGGAAAATATCTGAATTCCGTCGTACTCAAAGCTATGTTTCTATAGTAGCTCATGTGATTGGACGGGACCCTTCCAATTGGAATGCCTCCTTAATTATTAATAAAGGGCAAAAAGATGGATTGCGGGTTGGGATGCCGGTAGTTTCTATCTTAGGAGTTGTAGGAAGGATTTTTGAAGTTGGTAATAAGACTGCCAAGGTTATTTTAGTTTCGGATCCTAGTTTTAGTGTAGCTGCTATTGTGCAAAGAACCCGTGAAAGTGGTCTTTTAACAGGATCTTTAGAAGGAATATGCCGGTTAGATTATTTGACAGATAAGGCTGATGTGAAGGTGGGGGATCTTGTCATTACTTCAAAATTATCTTCGGTTTTTCCAGAAGGAATATTGATTGGTCAGGTTCAAGATGTTAGGGCTAGCGAAAATAGCCATACAGCTGAATGTTTTGTTGATCCCGTCGTTGATTTGGCACAGATTGAAGAAGTTATTGTTATAAAAAGTAGATAGTTAATTTAAGTGGAAATAGTATCGATGCTTGCGATAGAAATTAAAAATTTAGTAAAAACTTACAAAACAGGAACCAAGGCTGTTAAGGGGGTTAATTTAGCTGTTGCTCAAGGAGATTTCTTTGCTTTATTAGGAGCTAATGGGGCAGGCAAGACAACGATTATTAGTATTCTCATTGGTTTAGTTAATAAAACTTCAGGAACTATTAAAATTTTTGATCACGATATCGATAAGGAATTTGATAAAGCCAAACGGCTCATTGGAGTTGTGCCACAAGAATTTAATTTTAATATGTTTGAAAAGGTCGAAGATATTGTTTCCATCCAAGCTGGATTCTTTGGTATTGATCGGGAAACAGCTTTAAAAAACACAGAAGAAGTTTTAAAAAAGGTAGGGCTTTGGGAGAAACGCAATAGTATGTCTCGTACTCTTTCAGGAGGTATGAAAAGAAGATTGATGATTGCCCGAGCCTTGGTACATAGGCCTAAGATATTAATCCTTGATGAACCAACAGCAGGGGTAGATGTTCAGTTGCGTGTAGGGATGTGGGATTATTTGCGAGAATTGAATGCTCAGGGCGTGACGATTCTTTTGACTACTCATTATCTAGAAGAAGTTCAGCAAATGTGTCGTGAAGCGGCCATTATTAAAGATGGTGAGATTGTGCGTAGGGACAGTGTAAAGAATTTAAATAAATTGATTCAAGAAGAAACCTATGTCATTAGCGTAAAAACAATGAAAGCGATAGAGGGTATTGCTGTTTATAAGCCTGTAATTGTTGATGAGCATACTTTAGAGGTTAATCTGAATCGCGATGCACAACTTAACGATCTATTAATTAATCTTATTAAAAATGGTTTTGATATTACCGAGGTCCATCCTAAAGAACAACGTTTAGAGAAATTATTTTTGTCACTCATATGAAACAACAATGGATTGCCTTACAGACATTAGTTCGAAAAGAAATTAGTCGGATCCTTAGGATTTGGACACAGACGCTGTTGCCGCCTTTGGTGACTCAGAGTCTTTATTTTATTATTTTTGGGAAATTTATTGGATCACAAGTAGGCCCAATTAATGGAGTCAGTTACATGTCTTTTATTGTGCCAGGTTTGGTCATGATGGCGGTGATTAATAGTTCCTACAGTAATGTCGTCAGTTCGTTCTTTGGTGCTAAATTTCAACGTAATATTGAGGAAATGCTCGTTGCTCCCATGCAAGAATGGGTTGTGGTAGCGGGTTATACCATTGCAGGTGTGCTCAGAGGGGTGGCTGTTGGATTCTTGGTGTTTTTGGTATCGTGTTTCTTTACTCATCCAACGGTTTATCAAATTGGAACAGTTTTTCTTTTTATGTTTCTTTCAGCCACAGTCTTTTCGTTGGCAGGCATGATTAATGGAATTTTTGCTAGAAATTTTGATGAGGTGGCCATCTTTCAGAACTTTATCCTCGTTCCGCTTATTTATTTAGGGGGAGTATTTTATTCAATTTTAAAATTACCTGAGTTTTGGCAGCATGCTTCTAAGTTAAATCCTCTTTTATACATGGTTGATGGTTTTCGTTACGGATTTTTTGGCTTTTCTGATGTTAGCGTAATTTTTAGCGCTATATTTTTGATTATTTTAACGGTAGTGCTTTGGTGTACTAATATTTGGTTGTTGAAAAAGGGTATAGGAATTAAGAATTAACTCGTGAGCAATTGTGCTAACGCAGTTTATAAGAATAAAAAGGAGGATGTATGCGTAAGATTTTCTTAAGTTTATTATTCACAGTTGGTTTGTTGGGATCCGTGTGGGCTGCAGATACATACAAAATTGATGCTTCACATACCACATTAGGATTTAGTGCTAAACATATGATGATTAGTAATGTAAGTGGACAGTTTAATAAATTTGAAGGACAGATCAGCTATGATCCTAAAGATTTGGCCAATTCTAAAATCGATGTAACGATCGATACTGGTAGTATTGATACACGTAATGAAAAAAGAGATGAGCATTTACGAAGTGCTGATTTCTTTGATGCAGCCAAATTCCCAACCATAACCTTTGTCAGCAAGAAAATCACACCTACAGAAATTGTAGGAGACCTGACTATGAGAGGTGTCACTAAGGAAGTGACCATCCCAGCTACTATTGCTGGACCGGTTAAAACTCCTATGGGTATGGCTATTGGTATTACAGGTAGCTTTACTCTTAATCGTCAAGATTATGGAATTAGCTTTAATAAGGTTTTAGATCAAGGAGGCTTGGCTGTGTCTAATGATATAGTAGTTAATATTAGTGCAGAAGCAGGTAAACAAGAAGTTGCTAATAAATAATTTTATTTGAGATTATTATATAAATAAAGCCCCTGTCAGATGTATCGACGGGGGTTTTTATTATAGCCTTAAGAAACCGTTTTCTCAAAATAGGGCTGGAGGTCTTGATTTTGACTTGACAGGTGCTATCCTTGCATTAGAAGGTCCTTCAGGGCCTTCGAGTTCCGCAGACAAAACTGTCGGAACGGAAAGGAGGGTCCATATGAATACTCTTAACTTCATCTTGGATCCACTCAAAGCAGTAGTAGGACTAGTGTATAGCTATATCCCCATAACCGTTGCAGTGTTGGCTGTCTTGGTGATTGGTACCTTATTGTCTCGCAGCTTAGGGAAGCTGGTGGCTGGTGCCCTCAAGGACATTCACGCAGACAAATTAAGCCACACGGTTGGTTTAGATCGCGTTTTAGTCACAGGCGGAGTTAGACGCTCCATCTCTGATGCTGTAGGTTGTGTGATTAGTTGGGTTCTTATGATCACAACCTTTGTAATCGCCTTAGGCATTACAGGCATCAATGTGCTTGGGATGACCGATCATCTCACAGGTTATATACCCACTGTTACCACAGCTGCGGTAGCCTTGACTGTCGGTATTATCTTGGCACACATCATTGGCGTCTTTGTGCGCATGGTAGCTGCTAATTGCAACATGCCTCAGCCTGACTTAATTGCTACTTTCAGTAAATGGGCTGTAGTAGCCACGGCCTTTATCTCTTTCGTAGATAAGATTGGTCTTGGCTTCTTGTTTACTGGAACAGCTTTAACCTTGATGGTTGCTGCTTTAGCCTTGGCCTTAGGTTTAGCCTTTGGTATAGGCGGACGTGAGCATGCTTCTCATTATTTAAATAAGCTGCTCAAGCATTAAAAAGAGATCCCTCAGCCACTCTGAAAATGGGGCAGGGTGGCATCCACAAACGGCCCTGCTGGGTCTGAAAAGGCCTGGCAGGGTTCGTCCTTTTAGAAGTTTATTTATTGTCAGTTCCTCGGATCATATGGTATAGTATTTATAGAAATTAAGATCAAGGGGACTTCAATGAACGATAAAAGACAGCATCAACGGTTTCCATTTTCTGAGTCTGTAGGATATCAGAAAAGTGAAGAAATGCCCCTTGTAGGTTCTTTGTCTGAAGATATAAGCCGTATGGGATTAAAGCTCAATGTTAATGAGTTTATCCCAGTTAATACCACTCTTGAGCTACAAGTTCATCTGCCGGGTCAGGTTCAAATGGCTTTTATGACTGCTAAGGTTGTCTGGATTAGAGAACATGCCCAACGCCTTGAAGCTTGGCAGGTGGGTCTGCAATTAATAGATGACGGCACTCTTTCTTCAGAATTAGAGAATTATATTAAATTTCTGCGTTTGGAAAACACTTAAATTTCCCAACACATTTTAATGTTTTATTTTATTAATGTTTGAAAGGAGTATTACGTTTTATGGCAAAAGAAACAGCAACCCCACAGGCACCCGTAGTTGAAGAAATCAAGAATTGTCCTTCCTGTAAGAAACCTCTTAAGAGGTCCAGACGTTTTTATCGTAACGGTTCGTATTATTGCAATAACAATTGTTTTAAGAAAGCTAACGCTGCAGCTAAAGCTGCTAAAGCCTCTTCTGAAGAAAACAAAGGGTAAGAATCATGTCATCACATGGATCAAAAGCTTCGGAAAGACGCAGAGCTCCGCGTCTTGAACATCCCATAGCTCTTAAGATTTCGAGTAATGATGTAGATATTGTGACTGAGACAAAAAACCTCAGTGGTTCGGGAGCCTTGTGTTTGGTTAGCAAATTTATTACGCCGATGACTAAGCTCAAACTTCATTTTCTGGTACCTATTAAACGTAATAATAAGGTGGTTAATAAGCGTATCAGCTGCGAAGGGGTAGTGGTTCGTTCAGAGGCTGCAGTTGACCAAGATGCTTTTCAGACAGCCATCTTTTTTAATGATATTTCTCCACGAGATAGTCAAATCCTTCACGAATTTGTGGATTACACAATAATATCGCATGGATCCTCACCCAGGTAGAGATGTAACAACTAGCGCTCAAGGTGAGCCTAGTCGAACCATCGAAGTTTTATATGAAGATAAAGATTGTGTGGCGTTTTATAAGCCAGCAGGTCTTTTAGTCATTCCTACCGATAAAAATGAACAATGGACTGTTGTGTCTATTGTTAATCAGCAAAGCAAGAGTGGGCTTAAGTTGTTTCCCGCGCATCGTCTGGATCGAGATACCTCTGGAGTGATTTTATTCGCCAAGGGTAAGGACAATCAGCAGATTTTGATGGATGCTTTTAAAGCCAAGAAGGTTAAGAAAACCTACATAGCCTTTGTTCATGGCAGGCTTAAAGAATCTCAGGGGAAAATTAGTTTGCCAATTAAAGATTTTCACCAAAAGAAATTTCAGAAAAATATCCCAGCACTGTCAGCCTTGACTCTATATAAGGTCCTAGAAGGGCGTAAAGAATTCAGTATTCTAGAAGTTAATCCTATTACCGGTCGTACAAATCAGATTCGTATTCATTTGGCCAAGATAGGTCATCCCTTGGTGGGGGAAGATAAGTACGCTTTTCGTAAAGACTTTGCTTTAAGGTTTAAACGAACAGCGCTACATGCTCAAGAATTAAGTTGGCCACATCCTGTGACAGGAAAAATGATAAATGTTAAAGCTTTATTAGCTAAAGATATGACTAATTTTCTAGAAAAAAATCCATAGTCGCGCTACAATTGGCCATATGTCGAATCTCCCTTTTATAGAATTTGTTAAACCTGTTCTTGAAATTGCCATCCTTTGGTTTGTTTTCTACCGTATTTTATTATTCTTTCAAGGAACACGTGCTTTTCAGGTGCTTAAGGGGATTGCTTATTTAATTATTGCCCTTTTATTGTCGCAGATTTTTGATTTTCAAGTCCTTAATTGGCTTTTAAGAAATTTCTTTTCGATTTGGATTATTGTCATTGTAGTTATCTTTCAGCATGAATTACGTTCTGGGCTAGCTCGGCTGGGACAACAACATTTGTTTAGCGTTTCTTTAGGAGAGATTGAATTAAAAGCTTTGATTGATGAGATTGCTGATGCCGTCTTTAAGCTTTCTAGCCGTAAGACTGGCTGTTTGATTGCTATCGAACGTGAAATGAAATTAAACATGTATATTGAAAGTGGCGTACCCCTTGATTCAAAGATTTCTTCAGCACTTTTACAGAGTATTTTTATGATCCAGTCTCCTTTACATGATGGGGGGGTAGTTGTGCGGGGTGAACGCATAGCAGCCTCATCTTGTTTGTTCCCACTTTCTGAAAATCCAACAGTGAGTAAAACGGTTGGCACAAGACATCGTGCAGCCTTGGGCTTAAGTGAACATACCGATGCAGTGATTGCCTTGGTTTCGGAGGAAACTTCTGATATCAGTATTGTTTTTGAAGGTCGCTTAATCAAGATTGAGGACCAGAAACATTTTGTGACCTTACTGGAAGAATTCTTTAATCCATCTGCGAAAGCATAACATATGAAAACATGGTTTAACTCTAATTTGCTTTATAAATTGGTTGCTCTGGCGCTGGCTGTGATTACATGGTTATACGTCAAGAATGGATAAGATGCCTAAGCTCGGAGTTAACATAGATCATGTAGCAACTTTGCGTCAAGCTCGAAGAGAAACCGATCCAGATCCCATCCTTGCAGCTCGTATTTGCGAACAACAGAAGGTTCATAGCATAGTCGCTCATTTAAGAGAAGATCGTCGCCATATTCAAGATGTGGATGTGGTTATGCTTCGCAAATCCGTCAAAACCAGATTTAATTTAGAAATGTCGATCGCTAAGGATGTGGTTAAGGTGGCTTTAGGGGTCAAGCCAGACCAGGTGACCTTGGTACCCGAAAGACGTCAGGAAATCACCACCGAAGGTGGCTTGGATGTGGTGGCTTTGCGCAGACAATTAGGCCCTGTGTGTGATGGTTTCCAAAATAAGGGTATTGATGTCAGTCTTTTTATTGCACCCGATAAACGCCAGATTGATGCAGCCAAAGGCCTTGGCGTGCCGATGATTGAATTACATACAGGTGCGTATGCCAAAGCTTTTGAGAATCGTAGAGACGCCAAAGAGCTAGTTCGAATGAAGACCATGGCTGCCTATGCTCAAAAATTGGGATTGATCGTTCATGCAGGACATGGATTGAATTATCACAATGTTTCGAAGATTGCTGCCATCCCTGGAATGCAGGAATTAAATATAGGTCATTCGATTATTTCCAGAGCAGTATTTGTAGGTTTAAAGCAGGCTGTCAGAGAAATGTTAGGACTTATTAAGCGATGATTCTAGGCATTGGTACGGATATTGTTGAAATTGATCGCATTAAAAAAGCGGTTGAGCGTTGGGGTGAAGATTTCTTAAAGCACATTCTGACCCGCGAAGAGATTCTCAATGCCAAGCGTTATCGTTATCCGTTTGCCCATTACGCAGGGCGCTTTGCTGCCAAAGAGGCTATTTTTAAAGCAGTGGGTGATCCTAAATTGTCATTTCAGGATGTGAGTATTGTAAATGACAAACATGGCAAACCAGTTTGCCGACACCGACTCAAGAGTTTTAAAAATCAAATTTTAATTTCCATTTCCCATTCTAAAGACTATGCCACGGCCTTCTGTATTGTCACGCCGTAATCCTCGTTTAAATAAAAAAGACTTTGGCCATGTTTTGGTCATAGCTGGTTCACCCAATATGCTCGGTGCTGCAGCCTTGTGTTCTTTATCTGCAATGCGTTGCGGGGCAGGCATGGTGAGTGCTGGCGTGGCTCGAAGCCTTAATCTTACCCTACAAAAGAAAATCTCTAATGTTGTAATGACTGTAAGCTTGCCAGAGACGACTCAGGGGACCATTTCTCTTAAAGCTTTTGATGTTTTAAAAAGAATCTATTCGAAATTTAATGCTATAGCTCTTGGTCCTGGGTTAGGGCTAAATCATAGTACCTGTGCTTTTGTTTATAAGATAGTAGAACATTATCCTGGCCCGATGGTCATTGATGCCGATGCCTTAAATACCTTGGCTGCCAATCTCAGGTGTTTAGCTAAAGCTAAAGGGCCACGGATATTAACTCCTCATGTTGGAGAAATGTCTCGACTTATAGGCAAGAGTGCTAAATATATTGAAGAAAACCGTAAGACAGTGGCTCGGGAATTTACGCATCAGTATCATTGTGTGCTTGTCCTTAAAGGACACCATACGATCATTGCAGCGCCTTCTAAAATTATCATCAATCCAACCGGGAATGTCGGTATGGCCACCGCAGGAAGCGGTGATGTTCTAACAGGAATGATTGCTGCGTTCTTGGCGCAGGGAATAGAAGCTTTCGAAGCAGCTCGGTGGGGTGTTTACGACCATGGCAAGGCAGGGGATTTAGCCGTTCGACAAGGATCAAAAACTTCTTTAATTGCCAGTGATATCATCGAACAAATACCCAGATTGTTTCCCTAATGGCTACGGATCTTTTAAAAGCTTTAAACATCATTAGCGCCTTCCATAATTATAATTCTTGGATTTTTCGTAATATTCAACCTTATTTATCTGGTGCGGTAGTGGATGTGGGTAGCGGGATAGGGGATATAACCAAATATTACAAAGAGCATAAAACTATTGCCCAGGTGGTCTTAACAGATAGTCACAAAGAGACTCTTATCCCCTTAAGAGAAAGATTCGGCACAGATCCTTTTTACCGTATTGTTCCTATGGATATTGCCGACCGACAAACAATCCCTCAGAAACTATACAGTTTTGGTGACTGTGTCACTTGTATTAATGTGTTGGAACATATCGAGAATGAGCAGGAAGCGCTAGACAATATTCGTCGATTATTAAAACCCCATGGAAGGGTGGTCTTAATGGTTCCAGCTATACCTAGTATTTATGGAACACTAGATAGGTTGGTAGGGCATCATCGACGCTACACAAAGACAAGATTAAATTCTATTTTAGAAGCCAGTGGTTTTATGATCCAACATCAGTTTTATATGAATTTATTTGGGATCGTTTCTTGGTTTGTAGCGGGTCGTATTTTAAAATACCAATCATTTGACCATAGATCTGCGGGGCAATTAGATCGTATGGTTCCTATTTTTGAGAAAATAGAAACCATACTTAAACCTATGTGGGGACAATCCTTAATTACAGTCTGTTCTAAGAATTAGAAATGTCGTTCAGTTTTACCACTGAGTTTTTCAGTCTTGGTTTGAGCCTTTGGGGCTATACGTCCAAAACACATTCCCATAGCTTCATAAATAGCGACTTGATTGACATCTACAAAGCGTTGTTGGATGGCTTCCTTGGTATCCATATAGCGAACCGTGCCCTCGTTAATACCAGCAACAGTTACGCCTGTAATGCCTTGATTCAGAAGAATAAAGGCGCCAGCCCCAACTTCTTTACCAAAGTTAACATCATAAGCGCTAGAGTGACCACAGCGTACTAAATGGCCAGGGGTGACAGCACGTACTTCGGGGATCTCATTGATTCCTTTAACATACATGTTAGACGATTGCATGAGGGCGGTGATCTCTTTATCAGCTTTGAGGCGTTTGGTCAGCTGTTGGCAGACATAATTTCCCGCACCAGCCAAACGTTTGTGTCCAAAAGCATCCACAGGTGCATTTTCATCTACAATATCAGCTCCAGAAGCATCCTTAATACCTTCAGCAACCACAATCATGTAGGTTCCAGCATGCACATCATCTTCTTTAATACGTTTAAAATAACGTTCTTTCATATGTTTATAGAGAATATCGAAATCGCAGGGGATTTCAGGGATGATAATGGCATCAATATCTGCAGCCACGCCACCACGAAAGGCAGTGTGTCCAGCATAGCGTCCAAATACTTCCATGACCAAGATACGGTTATGGGTTGCTGCTGTAGTTTTTAAGTCTTCCAGGAAAGTTGCAATGCGATTGATGGTTGAGTCAGCGCCTACGGAATAGGTTTGCAGATCCAAATCCATGGTTTTAGGTGCGTGGACACATTTAATACCATGCTCAATTAAATCCACCATAACACTGCCCGAATCATCACCGCCAGAGATAATAAGGCCATCGAGTTTGAATTTCTCCATACCTTTTTTGATCTGTTGATATTTATTAGGATCATCGATCTTTTTGATGTTAACTCTAGAGTGGCCAGCTTCCGAACCAGCTAGGTTCGTATTGATTTTATCTAAACGTTCTTGAGTTAATTCGGTTAAATGATCAAAATTAATTAAATTGTAAAGACCGGCATAGCCGTTGGGAATGACGAAAGAAGCGACACCATGAGCGCGAGCCATAGAAGCTGCACCTTTAATAACACCATTAAGACCGCCACAATCTCCGCCTGAAGTGATAATACCAATGCGTTTCATTAAAAAACTCCTTGCTTATTAATGAGGTTAATAACAAATGGAAGGCAGTAAAATACCATAAACTAGGGTATAAATCAATGTAGTTAAGCTTTTTGAGCAGATAGAAGCATGTCTTGGGCATGCTCTAGAGAAATACGATTAGTGTCATGGCCGCTCATCATTTGGGCGATTTCTTCAACCCTAGCTTTATTCTCCAGGAGGTTGATTTGAGTAGTCGCCCTGGATGATTTGACTGACTTGACGACTTTAAAATGCCTATCAGCAAAAGAGGCGATTTGAGGGAGATGGGTGATTAAAATGACCTGTCTGTGTCGAGCAAGTTCAGTCAACTTCTTACCAGTCACGGTCCCTAGTCGGCCGCCAATCTGAGCATCAATTTCATCAAAGATCAGTACAGGAATCGGATCTACCTTAATTAAAGCTTTTTTAAGAGCCAGCATGACCCGAGCAGCTTCTCCAGAAGAAACAATTTGAGCTAATGGTTTTAAATCTTCACCCGCATTAGGGCTGATATAAAAGACGACATGATCATTGCCATTAGGTCCAAAGTCTGTTTTTTCAAAACGCACTTCAAAACGGACATGATTGATCCCTAGTTCTTTAAGTTCTTTTTCAATGGTTTTGTTAAGATCAGCAGCTGCCAACTGGCGGGCTTTAGTGATTTTATTAGCAATCTTGGTTAATTCTTTTTCTTGATCCGCAATGTTTTGACGTAATTGATGATCATTGTGTTCGAAATTCTTAATAAGCTCGAGCTTCTCTTTTATTTCTGCAAAAAAGGCAGCCGCTTCGGTCAGGGAAGGACCATATTTACGTCGAATGTCTTGATAGGTATCGTAAAGTTTATTGATTTCTTGGGCTTCGGATTGATCAAAATTAAGGCTTTGGGCATAATCATTTAACTGGCTGATCAGATCATTCGTATTTTCTTGAATAGAGCTTAATTGGTCTAAAAGAGGAGTAGTTTTTTCATCAATTTGATTAAGATTTCTAAGAGGATTAAACGCTTTACGAAGTTGCTGATTAACACCACCATCTTCATCTTCTAAAATGTTAAGCAAGTTCTGAATATGTTCATACAATTTCTGAGCGTTATTAATTTTGACAATTTCTTGAGACACTTGCTCGTATTTTTCTTCAATTAACGGGACGGTTTCTAATTCTTTGGCTTGATGACTTAGCAAATCAAGGTCGCGTTGACGTGTTTGAGCGAGCTCGGTGAGAGTTTTAAGCTTATGTTGGAGATCAATATAGTTTTGATAGATGCTAGAGTAGTCTTTTTTGAGGGTTTTAAAATCAATCAACTTATCTAACATTTTTAAATGTTCTTCTTCTGAAAGAAGCATTTGGTGATCATGAGGTCCATGAAAATCAACCAGATAATTGCCAATACTTTTTAATTGGCCAACGGTCACATTTAATCCATTAATTTTGATTTTGTTTTTTCCATCCGCTGTAATAGTACGTTGAATAATTAACTGGGATTCCCCATCAGTTAGAAAGTCTTGGAAAATTTCATTGCTTTTAATAGAAGAATTGAGTTCAAAAACAGCTTCAATGACGCAGGGAAGCTTGGGATCTCTGATAGAAGATGTATCAAAACGTTCTCCAAGCACTGAACGTAAGGCATCAATGAGGATTGATTTTCCCGCACCAGTTTCACCAGTGAGGATATTAAGTCGGTCGACCCATTCGATGGAAAGTTTGTCGATGAGTCCGAAATTGCTGATATTAAGCTGGTTCAACATAGGATTTTATACTAACAAAAGCATATCTTTTTGTGAATATGTAATTTTGGGGCTTTATTTCAAAAATATTTATAATAGAATTCATGGGCTATGTTTTTAAGGGCGTAATCGGAAGGAGAATCGCCATAAGCGTAAATACGATCAAAATTCTTTAGATTATATTTTTCTTGAAGACGGCGGACTTTTTCCTGACCATAGCAATTGGCTCCCACGAGCCGGCCAGTACATTTTTCATTAATAAATTCTATGTGTGAGCCAACTAATCCTACCTGTAATTTCGCGCACCAGTCTTTTAAATAATTCTCCAGAGAAGCGCTAGCAATGACAACGGTATGTCCTTGATTTAAATGCCAGTGGATTCTTTCTAAAGCAGCTTTGCGAACAATAGAAGGGATGCGGTCACTATAGGCTTTGGCCGTACATTCGAACCGTTGTAATTCCCAATCCTTAAAGAATTGGCTCAGGACAGCTTCTTTAGTTTTGTTGTTGGCTAATATTTTTAATTTATAAGCAATTAAAACAGGGATTAAACAAAAAAGCCCAGCGTAGTAGACCGGTGGCTTTACTGCGTAAGCAATGAAATCAAACAAACTGTCTTTGTGAGTAATGGTTCCATCGAAATCAAAAATAGCAAGATGCATGTTGGGATTAGATATCAAAATTGCCCTAAAATCAATGGTTTTTTAAGAGTTAAGAAATTATACTAAACCATATGCATACCTTGATAGAGCTTTTAAGAGTCAAACAATGGACCAAAAATATCTTTATAGTCTTTCCTCTGATTTTCTCAGGGCTTTTCGTGCATCTATCATTATGGAAAATGTGTCTTGCTACAGTGGCTGGATTTTGTCTTGTAACCAGCAGTATGTATGTTATCAACGACTATTTAGATCTACGACAAGATCGACTTCATCCGCGTAAATCCAAGAGACCTCTAGCTAGTGGCAGAATTGCGGTTGTTCCTGCCCTTGTTATAGCCTTGGCGTTGCTGATCAGTGGGTTGTTAGCTTGTCTTGCTGTTTCTACAGAAGTTTTGTTTCTAGCGTTTGCTTACGTTTTGCTACAGTTTCTATATAATTTAAGAACTAAGAAATTGGTTCTTCTCGATGTGTTAACCATTAGTTTTGGCTTTCAAATTCGTATTTGGGCAGGCTCTGTTGCTATTGGAGTGTTGCCATCGGTATGGCTGCAAATCTGTGTGTTGGTACTGGCTTTATTTCTTGGTTTTACAAAGCGTAGGTATGAATTAATTGCTTTAAAGAAAGATGCTTTTGAACACCGCGAAGTGTTGCATCACTATTCGGCATATTTTTTGGACCATATCATTGTTATCTGTTCTACATTGGCTATAGTCTTTTATAGTTTATACTCAATATCACCTGATATTTTGAACCGATTACACGGAAGATACGATATTTTGTATTCGGTTGGTTTTGTTATTTATGGTATTTTTCGTTACTTGTATTTGATTTACATGCGTCATGGAGGAGATGATCCTACGGAAATACTTTTATCGGACCGTCCCTTGATGATTAATATAGTGCTGTGGATTGTCTTTGTTACTACAGTCATTTATTTCTTAGCTTTTTAAATTATGCCTCCTCGAGTTACACTTTTTGATATCTTTTTTTCCCAAGGAAATCTCCATTCAAAATGTGTGAAGCTTATTGATTATTTCTTAGGTTCAATGATAAGTCTTTTTGTTCCTCCAATTAAGGCTTCTTCTTGGGAGGGTAAAGTAAAAAGGATTCTTGTTATTCGACCTGGTGGAATGGGAGACGCAATATTCTTATTGCCAATTCTCAGAGTCTTGAAGTCTCAATGCATTGCGATAGATGTGCTTTGTGAGGACAGGAATGTTCAGGTGTTTTCGTCGCAAGGGTATCCGGTTTTTTTGTATCATAATCAGGTAGATTTTTGGTCTGTCATGAAACAGGAGTACGATGTTGTCATTGACACAGAGCAATGGCATTACTTAAGCGCTTTAGTTTGTTATTGGTCAAAAGCCGCTTATAAAATTGGGTTTGGGACTCGTCCTTTGCGGTTAAAACTTTTTCATAAATCAGTTTCTTATGATGAAAATGGTTATGCATTAGATAACTTTGTTCGTCTATTAGAGGATTTTGTGCCGCCATCTATACGACCTGTGGATATCAATGATTGTTTTGAAGTCTCTTCTGCAGTCCAGCAATGGGCTGTACAACAGCTTCAACAGAAGAGTGTTACTATTTTTCTAGGAGGCAGTATTCAGTTAAGGCGTTTTTCAGAACAACAGTTACGGTTTTTTATCAAGAAGGTGTTGGGGGCTGGATATAATGCTGTGCTTTTGGGGGGTAAAGATGTCCAAGAGATCCCTCAAGAATTAGTAGATTTAATGAAAGATTTTAGAGTTTTGAATTTTGTGGGAAAGATTTCCCTTATGGAGAGTGCTGCGCTCATCCAAAGAAGTGAAAAGTTTATCGGTCCTGATTCTGGCCTTATGCATTTGGCTTGTGCAGTAGGGACACCGGTCATTGCTGCGTTCGGACCAGGGAATTTGTTTAAATGGCAGCCTAAGGGAGAGAAGCATAAAGTTATTACTGAACAGGTATCGTGTTCACCCTGCACTCGTTTTGGCTATACCGTGCCAACTTGTAACGAGTCTTACATTTGTGTAAAAAATCTTCAATTACAGGACTTGTGTAATGATTTGTAATCTTTGTAATCAACAGGCTAAAAGCAATTTCGTTTTTGAGACTCCTTCCAGACAAACTAAAGAGATTTTTCAAATAGGGGAATGTGTCGCATGTGGGGTTCGTAAGGTGTTGAATCCTCCTAAAGATTTATCCAAATATTATATCGATACACATATGCGAAAGCCCAATAATAAGCTATATGTTTTCTTAAAACAATTTTTGCTTAAAAAAGAATTAGATAGGATTGTTAATTTTTGTGGTCCTCAACGTGAATTTTTGGATATTGGCTGTGGAACAGGAGATTTTGTCAAAACGATTTACGATCAGGGATTTAAGGTGAGGGCTTCGGATTCAACCCTTGAAAGGCCAGTCATGGTTAAGGATATCAAAGCCATCGATTATTTCCAGTTTGATTATTCCAACTATAGCATTCAAGGGATGAATCCTATGAATAGAGGAGTTGTTATTTTAAGGCATGTCTTGGAACATATCTATTCACCACGGTTGTTTATCCAAAAATTGATTTCTTATGGGATAACCGATTTCTATATTGTTGTGCCTAATCACGGCAATTTACAAGACCGCTTATTTGGTCAATATTATTTCTTTTATGATCCGCCAATGCATTTGTGGTTCTTTAAAAAGCCAATCTTAAAACAGTTTTTGGAAGAACAGGGTCTTTCGATTATCTCTAGTGGATACTATACAATTCCCAATTTGGTCAGCAATTTGTATCGCTATCTTTCTTTGAAGAATTTCCCGCAAAAGTTATGTGAAATTTTTAACCCCCAAGGTATTGTCAGTGCTGGGAGTGCTCCTTTAGATGTTTTAATGCCCAATAATGTTTTGTGGGTGTACGCGCGTTTGAAATAATTTTTAATTCTAAAAGGATATTAATGAATAGAACTATTTTCCCTCGTTTTATATGGATTGGGGCATTGTTATCCGCTTTTGTTTTTTACCTTTGGGTGTGCCAGGATTTTGTTACTGGCAAGACATCTATCAATATGGATACCATGTCCCTGTATGTTTTTATGAAATATTTTATGAATAATGTTTTTAATGGGGTGGTGCCACATTGGGAACCTTTTGTTTTTGCTGGACGTCCTTTTTTGGGATTGCTTAACCAGGCAATGTTGCATCCTTTGATGCATATTAGTTTTTTGACTGTTTTCCTGGGTTTTTCTTATTATCAAGCGTTTCTTTGTTTTATCTTGCTTAATTATTTCTTAGGTGTTCTAGGTTTCTTTTTTCTTTCTCGGCTGCTTCTTAAAGACTCTGCATATGCTACTTTGTCGTCTGTGGCCCTTTTGTTCTCAGGAATGGGGTTGATGATTTTTAATCAATATTATATTTTGTTAATTTTTGTGCCTTCAGTCTGGTTTTTCTTCTTTTTAATGCGTTTTGTCAGGGAATATCGTGTAGCAGATTTTTTTGGAATATTTTTTAGTTTGATGATTATGGAGATTTCTTACTATCCTTTTTATCTTTTGACAGTATTTTTAGCCGTCACTTTGTTTTATGTGCTTTATAATTTCGTTAATTTTAAGATTATTTGCCGTAATATTTGGAGTTTTTGTCATAAACATAAGATAGTAGTGGTTGTTTGTTTGACGGGTTTAATGATTACAGCAATGCCGCTAATTATGTACAAATTTAAAGATGCGGCAGGTGAAATCATCGCGCCATCGCGTCATTTTGATTGTAATTTGAAGAATAATGTTGGGCCTTGTTTCGAGAATTCACAATTGAAATTACTCGATGTTGTGCCCGGATCTTTGGCTGAACGTGTTTCATTTTCTTCGCTTTTTTCTCATTTGGATAAGATAAACATAATAGATGATAGTGTTTTTTTTGTGCCCATTTTTTGCTTGGCAGTTATTTTTATTTCGTTGTTTTTGCCTCTTTCACGAGCTGCTAAGGTGTTTTTGTTTTCTGGGTTTGCTGTCTTTATTGTTGCTATGGGGGTCACAACGCCTGTTGAAAGTTTTCTTTTTAAGCACGGTTTCTATTTTAAGTATTTCAGAAATTTTTTCTTTTTCATGGCCTTCTTAATTCCCATGATAATCCTGTTTTCCATGATGCAATTGAAGGTTCTTGTGGAACATTTGGCTAATTTTGGTATGAGGACAGTAATTATTGTTATTGGTTTATTGTTGATCTTGGCAAGTATCGCACAGTTACAAGGTCCTAATCTTGGTTCATCCTACCTAACATTGGCATTAGCGGGGCTTTTGTTCATATTCTTTGTTTTCTTTCGTCGTAAAGAATTAACACCTTTTTATTTCATCTCACTTTTGATTTTGATTGTAATTCAACCTCTAGAAGTTTATTTGGCATATCAGTCCCATGCAGCTGCTGGGAAGCCTTTGGTTGCTTCTAGTCACACGGTACCGGTCTTTACATTTGATCGGCCTGAGAAAATTAAAAAATATGACTATATGTTTCGGGACTTTAATTTCGAAGCCCTGTTGAAGATGAAGGATTCTTATGACGCATTTATACGACCACCCGGGGCTATTTCACGGTGGTTTCTTTTGGGTGTTTTGTATATGAAATCAGGAACCATGGATCAGTTTATTCGACATAAGTTTTACTTATATAATAAGGTTGATTTTTACAATAAGGAAGACAAGGAGATATTAAAAGATTTAGAGCAACGAATGATTGATCACAGTGATGCAACATACGCCTTTGATGATCAGTTGCCCAGAAATAACATTAAACAGATGCGTATGGAGCAAGAAGGAGGGGTGAATCAAGCGCAGATTATCGATGCTTCATCTGTTCAATTAAAAGTTAAACATTTTGATGTTAATCGTATTGATTTAATTATCGATCTTGATCATCCTAAGTTTTTGGTTTATACGGACAATTTTACCAATGACTGGCAGGCTCTGATGGATGGGAAGGTTGTTAAAATTTATCGAGCTGGCTTGGCCTTTAAAGGTGTGGTTTTGCCGGCAGGAAAGCATAGCTTAAGCCTGGTTTATCATCCGCCTGGAATTTTTATTTATGGGCTTATTGCTATTGTAGTTCTTATTTTTTCGATTACGGTGGTGGTGCTTTTTTTGCGTAAGAGGAGCAATATAGCAAAGCCATATTATGTGCAATTGTCACAAGAGAAAATAGAAAAAGGATTTAAGCTCATCAACAATTCGGCTTTTTATTATTTGTTTATCTGTTTCTTGTCTTTAATGTTAATCAATCCGCTTACTCTGCATGAGTTTCGCAAAAATCATTTATATTTAAATTGTTTTTATAGCACACGTCCTGATTTAGATAAGATTGTATATTCTGATTATTTACGACTCATTGGAGAAAAGCCGAAGGGGCGATGATAGGTGTCTAGGAGTGAGGGCTTTGGATCAGCTTATTTGGAGATTGTATGTTTATAAATACTTTATTTAAGATTCATAAAATCCCAATTTTGATATGTTTGACATTTCTTTTGGGATGGGTGGGTTTACTGGAATATAAATATTTACATTTGGGCTATTACGATTGGGATCTTGCTTTTTACACTCAAGCTTGCTGGCAACTGCTGCATGGTTCCCAGTACACGTCGATGGTTGGGATTAATTATTTCGGAGACCATTCTTATTTTATTACGCTGCTGATCCTGCCTTTTTTTGCTATTGCTTCAAGCCCCGTAACTTTGATTTGCTTAAAAATTGTGGCTTTTGTCATCTCAGCCTTTTTATTATACAAGATAGCGTATAAAAAGGCGGGAGAGGCGGTCGCCTTAGTTTTTATGGTTTTGTATTTCTTGTTTCCTGCTAATGTCTTTTCCTTACTTTACGAATTTAATCCTGAAAGTCTGGCGCCACCCTTATTGTTTTGGATGTTTATGGCTTTTGAAGATAAGCGTTGGCGAAGTTTCTTTGTGGCGGCTGGTTTGTTAATGCTGATTAAAGAAAATATGGCTTTGATTGTTGGTGCTTTTGGGGGCTATGGTCTTTTAAATAAGAATTATCCTAAAAAGACAGCTGGAATTATTGTGTTATTAAGTGCTGCAATTTTCTTAATTCTGGCCTTGTACGTCATTCCACACTTTCGTAATTTGCCGTACCATCCTTTCGTGGTTCGCTATGAATATTTAGGACATAATGTAGGGGAGATATTGACCAATGTATTAACCAGGCCAGATAAGGTTTTAGGTGGGCTTTTAACTAAATATAATGGTCAATTTATTTATGATTTATTTGGTCCGCTTTTAATTCCTGCGTTGTTTAGTGTTCATTTAATGTTTTTTGTTTTTCCGATCCTGCTTCAACATTTGCTTTCCACAGCATCTGCAGAACATAGTATTTACTACCACTATGGCGCAACGATCACGCCGTTTATATTCTTGGCTACTCTTCAAACATTTGTTTTTTGTCGTAATAGGTTTAATTTAACGATCACTAAGGGCTTGTTGGTTTTATTGGTCGTACTTTGCGTCTTTCATTTAAATACCTATGCGCAGCGATTTAATACGACACTCGCGTATCATAAAGATAATCTAGAATCCGTGAGATGGGCGTTTATTCAAGCGATTCCGCCAGGGGAATCTGTTATTGCTACCTTTGATTATTTAGCTCCATTATCCTTAAGGGATAATCTTTATGCTTTTCATAAAATCTATAATGATTATTATCAAAATCCTAAGAAAATCAGACGAAGTGAATTAAATTTGTCACAAAATTTTATTTTACCTGATCATGTGCGTTGGGCTTTGATTGATTTGCAAGATCCTTGGCTGCAGCAGGAGTTGAGCATCAATTATGAGGTAACCAATACTCGGGTGAGGAATTTCTTAGATAATCACCAGTGGCGATTGGTTGCTCAAGAGGGTAGTATTCTGCTTTTAAAACGAAATCCTTCTTTACAGTAAGAAATAAATCTGGTATAAAAACCTTTCGTTTTACAGCAAAAGAGTCGGACCATTTCTTGAAGTGTTTGAAGCGAGAAATAAACTTTTGCTGGCTTAGCTCAGTTGGTAGAGCAGCTGATTTGTAATCAGCAGGTCGGG
>CAZOXU010000004.1:0-139003 GCA_964583975.1 uncultured Planctomycetales bacterium | reverse complement strand
AAGGACAGTATTTTGGCACAGGTGTATGCGGATAAGAATAAGGTAAAAGGGATTGAATATGTAGGGGCGACCCCCCGTGGTCGCCCACAAGCAGGGCAGGCACAGGGGCCTGCCCCTACGGACGTTGAATCCATTTACCAACACTACCTCCAAGCCTTCAAGAAAGGTGTTTACAACTATATCAAAGAAGAAACTGATCCTTTAACCCAACAGACAACTCCTCGCAAATACTTCTCAGGTGGATTCAATTTTGATAACTTTTCTCATCTTGTATTAACTCAAACAACTAGATTGCCAATAGGAGCATTATTAAAAAATGCTGTTATGAAGGTTTCTGTGGAAATAAGTCCGGATTTTAAGATTTCAGGTAATCCTGATGCCGCTATGAATTCAGAAGAACCTAAGATTCATTTGCCCGAAGGTTTACAGATTGCCAGAGACGTAACAACGCTTTTTCCAAAATCTAGAAAAAAATTGCATGCTGAAGAGGGGGGTGTTTTTCAACATATTTTGGGTGATCGTAATCCATTTGTGATTAATTTAAAGAAAAGCAAAGGCGATCATGTGGCTACAATTGATACGGATTCTAATGGCAAGCCATTTTATTTTATCAATTTCAATGAATATGCCATTAGAGTTTTAGGTTATAACAGGCCTGAAGTTGGTAATGCTGTTAAACGAGGAATTCATGAGATTGCTAATCGTGTGGCTTACTCTGATTTTATTACCAAATCTTATGTGGCCTATATCAAAATGATGATGCGAATTGCTCCCAAAAGCTTAGATCATATTTTTATTGCGAATACTGGTGCTGAAGCCAATGAAAATGCTTTTAAGGCTCTTAAGTTAGCCAGGCCTAAATCACAGTTTATTATTTCTTTTGAAGGGGCTTATCACGGCCGTACTCCAGGGGCGCTATCCGTAACTGCTAAAACCAAGGCTCGAAAAGGATTGTTTAAATTTCCTTGGTCATGGATTAATTTTCCAGAGAAAAATAGAAATGAAGACGATAAATCCTTGGATGAAAGAGAGAAGGTATCTTTGGCTCAAGCCTGGACATTAATGGTTAGAGGAAAAACTAGAGGGAAAGGCGAATCACTAGTCATTTTGCAGCCAGAGATATTTGCGGATGTTTTAGCAAAATTAGATGAATTGATTAATCGGTATCATCATTTAGAAATTTATGAAAAAGATGTTCAACAAGCTATTGTTGATTTGAGAGCTAAATTGCCTCCTGAGTTGTTTCAAGAGGCTGAAAACGTTACGGGTTTTATTGCAGAACCATTTCAAGGTGAAGGAGGTATGAAATTTGCCTCTGCACGTTTTTTTCAACGTTTACGATGTCTTACAGCTCTTTTTGATGTGCCTCTTATTTTTGATGAAGTGCAAAGTGGATTCTTTGTAACTGGCCATACATGGGCGCATGAGGCCTTTAATTTGCCTATCGCTGCGGATATTGTTACATTTTCTAAAAAAGCCCAAATGGGTGGAATGTATGTTAACTCAAAATATTATGTCCAAGAATCTGGAAGATTAGATTCAACATGGGCAGGCTCTGAAGGTGGAATTATACGTGCAGTCATTTATGAAGAGATAATTCGTAGAAATAAATTACAAGATCATATTAAAGATTTAGGAAATTATGCTTTGGGACAATTAAGATCTATTGAATCAAGACATCTTTCATTAAATTTAAATACACGGGGTTGGGGATTGGTTTTAGCTTTAGATTTTCCAGACGAAAATTTTAGAGATCAGGTGGTGGATAGGGCTTGGCGTAGGGGATTAATTGTAAATGTAGCAGGTGTGCGCACCATCCGTATTTTGCCTTGTTTTGATACCAAACGATCAACTCTTGATGAAGCTTTTCAAATTTTAGAAAAAGCTATTGATGATGTCCTCTTAAGTCGTTCAGCTATCTTAACTATTGATGAACCTACTGTTGATCAAACAAAAACAGGAGGGGTGGATCTTACACTTTTGAATATAAAGTTGCAAAGTCAGAATCAGTTATCTGTATCAAACCAAAACCTCGCTTTCGACCCATCCTTTTTTCAAAAACTTCAAAATGTTCAAGGTTTTATACCCACTATCTTGAATATTGAGTTTATGTCTAATTTAAGATTGTTTTTAGGCGTACATGAGTAAAATTATGTTATGCTGTGCACATTGTTCATAAAGGATCTTTATGTTTAAATCTAAATTCTTAGCTCTACTTATAGTCGTTACAACAATGACAAGTGCCTGCACAACCATTCAAGGGCGGATTGCGCCTGATTCGGATATTGTGGCCCAGGAATTCTTTAGTAATCTACACAGATCAGATCATCAAGCTGCTTATGACTTGTTTGCTAAAGGGTTGTCCCAAAATGTTTCGTATAGTCAATTTGATGAGTTAATTTCCACTATGACTGAGCAGTGGGGAAGTATTGTAGATGAACAAACGGTTGTACTACCCTTTCATAAACGACAAGGTGAAGCAGATTTTATTCCCTTAGGTGTTTCAGAAGAAAATATTAAAAGATATACCTATGAAGTTAAATTTGACAATGCGACTATTAATTGCGATCTGACCCTTGTTTTAAAAGACGATCAATACCGAATTGTCTGGATATCATTTTGGGGAAGTAGCGTTTATTTAACTCCTGCCATCCAAGAAAAGATAGAATCTTTATTTTCCAAAGAATAAACTCATCGCATGACAGATTTCACAAAAATTCCTAAGAAATACCATCCTAAAGGCTTCGAGATCCTTTATGAGGATCGAGACATTATTGTTGGTAATAAAGCTGCGGGGTTTCTGACCGTGGCTGCCAAATTTGATCGAATTAATACGATTCATTATGCGCTTATTCAATATGTACGAAAGGGGCAGGTTAAATCTCCGAATCGTATTCATGTGGTTCACAGGCTCGATCAAGCTACCTCAGGGGTTTTGATCTTTGCCAAATCAGAGAAGGTGAAGGATTTCTTAAAAGATCATTGGAAGGATATGGTTAAGACGTATTACGCCATTGTTCATGGCAAGTTAAAATCTAAGTCAGGAATTATTACGAGTTATCTGGAAGAAGATGAAGATTACGTGATGCATTCAACGACCGATAAGAAAAAAGGAAGACTGGCCCAGACAGAATATAGCGTCCTTAAAGAGAATCAAAAATATAGTTTGGTTAAAATTAATTTACTGACAGGAAGAAAGAATCAAATCCGGGTGCATATGGCTGATCAAGGATGTCCAGTTGTGGGAGATGATAAATACGGTCCTCAATTCCAAAAGTATCCTTTTTTAGCATTACATTCTCAGTCGCTGATTATCACGCATCCATTTAATAAAAAACGCCTTACCTTTACTGCTACAACACCAGAACATTTCAGTAAGCTAGTAGATTATCAATATTAAGAATGTCATTTCCGAATGTTTTAATCGGGAATCTAGTGTGCTGGATCCCCGATATCCGCCAAAGGCGGACTAGCCTCAGGCTGGAAAGCTTTCGGGGATGACAATTTTAGACATATTGACCAGCCGCAAATCCTGAAGCCCAAGCCCACTGAAAATTAAATCCTCCTAAGTGACCAGTGACATCCACGACCTCACCAATAAAATATAACCCCGGCACTTTTTTGGCTTCCATGGTTTTAGAAGACAACTCATTGGTATCAATGCCACCGACTGTCACTTCGGCCTTGGCATAGCCTTCGGTTCCAGCAGGAACGATTTCCCAGCCGTTTAAAAATTTACCAATAGTCTGCAACTGTTGCAGGGAATAGGTATTTAAAGGTTTATTTTCAAAGAATCGAGCGCAGAGAATGTCCACCAAGCGAGAGGGCAGGTATTCTTTTAAGAAAGTCTTTAGTACACTTTTTTGTCGTTGTTGGGATTTAAGAATTTCAACCATATCTCGGTCAGGAACCAGATTGATGTGAATAGTCAGTTTAGGTTGCCAATAAGAAGAAATCTGCAAAATGGCTGGCCCGCTTAATCCTTTATGGGTAAAGAGAATATTCTCTCGGAATTTGGTATCTTTAAAGCTGACAATGGTATCCAAAGAAACTCCTGCTAATTCTTGGAACGTTTGAAGGTCCTTAGGTCCAAAAGTCAAAGGTACTAAACCAGGAAAATAAGGGTTAACCTTGATATCAAATTGCCTGGCTATACGATAGCCGAAATCAGTGGCTCCAAGGGTGGGAACTGATAAAGCTCCTGTCGCTATAACCAAACTCTTAGATTCGAACAAACCTTTGTTGGTAGACACTATAAAATGATCATTTTTAGCAATCGATTCAATCTTTGTCTCTAGGATGATCTCAGCTTTATATTGACGGCATTCTTTTTTAAGCAATTCGATAATATCTTGGGCACTTTTGTCGCAGAAAAGCTGTCCGAGCTTCTTTTCATGGTAAGGAATTTTGTATGCTTGAACTAATTTGATAAAGTCCTGGGGGGTAAAGCGAGCCAGGGCAGACTTGGCAAAATGCATATTCTGGGATAAGAAGTTCTTATCAGTGGCATGGATATTGGTAAAATTACAGCGGCCGCCACCTGAAATTCTGATTTTCTTCCCCACAGCGTTATTGTGTTCCAAGACTACAACGGATTTGCCACGTTTGGCCGCCTCAATGGCGCACATAAGCCCGGCAGCTCCAGCACCCACAATGACGACATCTATAGAGATAGGGTTATGTTTCATTGGGCAGTATTTTACCTAAAATCGAGGTTTCAGGGCGCTTATTTTCGAAATTTGCTATTCTAGATATAATGTGAGATAATTTATCCAGTGCCTGCGTTGTTTATACCCAATTATTGCAGCTCTTTTTGGCAGTTGTTTTTCAAGATAAAATCATAATCTGAAAAGAGAATTATGCGTCTACCTTTACTAAAACTATATGTTTTTGCACTATTTTTTTTGATTGGAATCCTATCTACGCCAGTCTATGCAGGCCTACTTTTAAGTGTTAATCCTATTGAAGGTGGTAACGGTATTAGATTTGAGCGAGTGCTGCCTGGTCTCAAAAACACCCGACAAGTTCAAGTTAGAATCAATTCAAATGATGGAACAAAATATCAAGTCTTTCAGCGGGTCGATGGTCCTGTGATTAATGATAAAGGACAGCCGTTGAATTTGTCTGCAATCCAAACAGTCTCTTTGGTAAGCTCCAATTCTTCAGGAACACTTTATATGCAAAATGCTGACAGGTTAAGCTACAGTGAACAGCTTTTGTACACTTCTGGCCAAAAAGGTGAAAGTGATTCTTTTATGGTCGCCTATAACGTGGTTCCTCAATTGGTGGGTGGCAGTGGTAATTACCGAGGCAGGGTGGTATTTACAGTTCGTGCTATGGGCGCTGGTGGTCAGAGTGAATCGGTAGTTGATCTATTTCTGGAAGGTTCCTCTCATCTACAAGTTTCGGTTAGTGGAGGTCGGGATTTAAAAAGAATTCATGTTGAACCCAATGATCGCAGCCAGGAGAAGGCTGATTTTTCTAGGATCTCATTTTCAAATAATGGTAGTGGGGATATCAAAATTTATCAGGAATTTAGCTCTATGTTTAACGAGCTTAATAATGAGTTGCCTTTGGATGCGCTAAGAATTTCTATTGAAGGTACTAATAGTGGCAATGTAAGATCTGTTGATGCCTTATCTCGCAAAAGAACCTTGATTTATTCAGGGATTGCAGATGCTGATGACCTGGTTGTTTATTTCTTAGTAGATCCCCAGAAGCTTCAAGTTGCTGATGCCGGTAAATATGTGGGGAAGGTCAAATACACCATAGAGACCTCAGCTGCAACTCAAGAGTTTATCTTAGACATTGATTGTGAAGTAAAACCCATCTTTACTATAGATGTCGGCTTGCCACCAGAGGGGGTAAGTTTCGGACATGTATTAGCTGCCTCGCCCGGCCAGGAAAAAGAGGTGAGAGTAGTGGTCCATTCTAATTTGCGTAAACCCTATCAAGTCCTTCAAAATGTACCGTCACTTTTGACCAACAAGCAAGGCCAACAATTTGATAAGAGCCATTTTAATTTTAAAGTCGTTTTTAAGAACCCTGATCAGAAAGGACGTACCCGCTACAAAGATTTTGCAAGTGTTGAAACTGGCGAGTATCCCATCTATGCTTCGGATGCTCAAGGTGGGCCAGTTGAATTTGTTGTTGTTTTTCAGTTACAAGGTTATTTAGGTATGCCAACGGGTGATTTTGTAGCCCCGGTTAGAATTTCATTAAATCAAAACTAAACCATCAACAAAGGGGGAAAGAATGGAGAAAATACTGAGGTTAGTACTAATAAGTGGATTTCTTCTAGGATCCACAGGATCATTAATGGCAGATACAAGGACGTTTACAGTTTCTGCTACGATTCCACCACCATCAGGTGTCAGTCTTACAGCACATAGTGTGAATGCTGCAACCAATGTTTGGACATTAGTCACAGGAACAGCTTTAAATTTTGATCCCATGACATATGATTTGACCAATCAAATCTACAGACCAGATCATTACTTTGTGATTAATGCAGGTCCTATTGCTGGTGCTGGTTCAACAGATGTTACCGTATCTTATACAGAAGGAGCTAATCCTAATACTGCTGTAGGTGGGCATGGTTTAGGATGGAAAACAGTGGCTACCTTTGTTAAGGTTAGCGGAACAACAGAAACGAATCTGGCTGCCCATGGACCTAAGAAATTATTAAAGGATTTAACTGCAGAGCATATTACTCCTGCAGAATTAGGTACAGGTACTTTCCGTATGTATACCGGTATCGAATTAAATCCTGCAGCCACAGGAGAACCCGCAGGCGCTGAAGTGTTTTCAGCTGCTGATCGAGTAGGTAGTTATACAGGTTCGCTGGTTGTGACAGCTACGGTGAGTTAATAATGCATAGGTTTACCTTAAACCTTGTTTTTTGTTTGATTGTGTTTCTTTCTTCAACAGCTAACGCCCAGCTTTTCCTAGAAGAAGGCAAGGTCGTTTTAGCTGTTGAAGGAGGAGATCACATCAATAAATCTCTTCTTATTTCCAATACTTCTGCCGAATCTATTCGTGTAAAGGTATATTGGGAAGATTTTCAGTATGAAGCCCCTTTTGAAGGAACCAAGAAATTTCTTCCAGCGGGGGTAGGGCCTGCCTCGGCTAGCTCTTGGGTTAGTTATACGCCTCAAGAATTCACCTTACCTGCCTTTGCTAAACAAAAAATAGATTACAGCATTAGTGTTCCGCAAGGAATTAACAGCGGCCACTATGGTGTTTTGTTTTTTGAGCGATCCGGTCAGAACGTGAAAGATGTTTCCGGTTTGGACATTATCGTACGGGTGGGATGTTTGTTCTTTTTTGAGCCTAAAAATGCCCCAAGACGAGCTTCAGTAGATAATGTTACGATTAAAGGTGAGAATATTGTCGGAGATTTTACCAATACTAGTGCCCTAACCATCCTGCCGCGCATGGTGTATTACATTACCGATGAAGGGGGGTTGGTTAAGGACCGTGGAGAATTAAAGAAATTGTATGTCCCTGCAGCTGCAAGCGTTTCATGGGAATTGCCACTACCTTCAAACCTAAGTCCTGGTCGATATTCGATCGTCATGAACATAGATTTATCTGATGAAAATGTTCTAACGAAAGAATTAAGTTTAACGAAAGGGGTCTCGGGTCAGTTAAGCTTGGAACAAACCAAGGATTAACCATGATGTATGTTATTTAGAAAATTCATATGTTCCATATTGGCTTTAGCAATATTCTTTAGCTATGGGTGTCCTGCATGGGCAGAAAATTTGCCTAGAGAATATTTTTATTTTGTTCCACGCACGATTGTAAGGCCAGTCATGCCTGTAGAAATACCAGCACGCCTTCCTCAAACGCCTGACGTAAGTAAAAGTAAGGATTCACGACGTACGAAGCTTATAGAGAAATCTTTGGATGAAGCTGCTTTAGATTTGTCCCAAAGCGCTGTTACTAAAACGAGCAGCAGTGCTGTGGCGCAAGAGCCTAATGAAATTAAGGTTATATCCATTGATGAAATTATAAGCTCTTCACCAGGAAAACCTTCCATACGTTTGATCTATCGAACGTCGGTCATTATTCAGGTTAAAAATATTCAGCGTTTTTTAGTTATGGATGAAGGCTTTATCAATGTCCAAAAACTTGATCATAATCAAATTAAGGTGGATGCGCTTAAGTATGGAGGCACATTTCTAAATATTTGGGATGATGCGGGGAGACGTACTATCTATGTGGGGGTGGTTTTCCCCCCAAATCCCGATGAAGCGAAGGATAGGGCTGAGCAAGCGGCACAAAAATATGAAGACCCATTTCGTTTCTTCTATTCTAATGATTGGAACACGTACTATTACGGGGCAAAGGGAGAAGATTTTAAGAAAAGAAGCTATAGTTTCTTACAAAACTTTGGCTTAGAAGGTCAAACGCCCTATGGATTTTTAGATACATCCATGAGCGAAGAGACCACCAATGGCAGATCTTTGATTACTTCATACACCCTGGGGTTGAACCAGATTCCTGTTGATGGAACCAGCAATTTTAATTTGCGGGCTTTTGATTCTAATAGAACAACCTCACCTTTAACCATGTCAAGTACGACACTGCGCGGTGTATTTGCGGATGTTGATCTGTTTCATGATCTTGTAGGGTTATCTTATGATTACGGGCAGAAAAGACCTTATTCGATTCTTTTAAATCAAAGCAGTTCATCACAATTAAATTCCTATATCAATGCTTATAAATTGACTCTGTTTCCCAAAGATTATGATAATCAAATTTCGATCAATGCCGCTGAAGGTTTTGGTTCCCAGCATGAAGAAAATTTAGTGAAGAAGGTTTATTCCGTGGAAGCCAGAAAGAAGATCTTCAATACCTATTTGAACGGGGAATATGCCAGAGGCGATGGGCATGAGGCTTCTTTGGCAGGGGCGCGTTGGAAAAAAGGAAATTTTACGACCGCACTTAATTTTCGACAAATTAATAAAAATTTTACAACGGTTTCTGCAGTGCCTTCGAATCAAGGCGAAATAGGGACGATGTGGACCACCAGTACGCAATGGGCCCGGGCTTCAGAAGAAACAACCTTGGATGTCTATCGTCAGTATTTATTTTTTAATCCTAACAATCCGAATGCCTTAAACCTGGATGCATCGGGGCGTGTGCGTATTCCTTTAATCAAAGATTTCTTCTCAGATACCAGTCTTTTTTATGTGCATACACCAGGGGAGATTTCACCTCGGCGTAATGTTGGATTAGATGAAAGGATTTCTAAGACTTTTAATTTCTTAAGATTTAAGAATGTTTATGCCTACTTTGGGGGTGCCATGCAAAGAAATAGGTATGAATTTTCTTCGCTTTCAGAGTATGACCGTAATTCCGTGTTAACTGGTATTCAGGTTCCTTTGACTAATAGATTGTCCATGTATGCCAATTATGAGTATTCTTGGGTCCATGAGCTGGCTTCAGAAAATGATTTAAACCCAGCTGTTTTAAACACCGGCTTTTATTATAATCGACAATTCACAGAGCATCTTTCTGGAAATTTTGATGCGTCTTATCGTAAAGAAAATGGTGTGGCTGGTACGTCTAGTTATTTGGCTGGTGAAGACAGTGCAGGAGTATCGGCAGGGCTATCTTATAATCCTGCCAATGATGTCAGTTTCTTTTTAGACGGCCGAGCTCGTAAGGTGTGGCCACAGATTGAAGGTAATTTGCCTTATAACGATTTGGATGTACGCTTAGGGATGCGCATGAGTTTTGATGTATTAAGACGTGGTTGGAATCCGCATGGCAAAATTAGCGGATATGTGTATAAAGATAAAAATGGTGATGGTCTCTATAACCCAAGCGAGCAGGGTATTAAGAATGTGAAAGTTAAGGTAGGTGATAATCATGCAACAACAGATGAGAATGGTTATTACACCATGGATGTAAAGGCCAAGAGTGTTTTAGTAGCTCCTCAAAGCGATACCATCCCAGCTGGTACGGTATTTTCTACAGCCACTGGCCAGGAGATCAATGTTAAACAATGGCGAAATACCAAGGTGGATTTTGGTTTAAATAGTCAAACCGGGATTTATGGTCTGGTGTTTGTTGACAAAAATGAGAACAATGTGCCTGATGAGACCGATCAATTTGTCAAGGGGGCTCGGATTATTGTAGATAAGAAACAAAGTTCTGTGAGCGATGCTCAAGGAGCTTTTTATTTTAGAGATATTGCAGCTGGCGAGCATGTGTTGACGATCGATATTAATAGTCTACCCATCAATATGATTCCGCAGGTGAAGTTAAAGAATGAAGTTAAGGTGGTAGAGGGAACAACCTATCTTTTCCATATTCCGCTTAAAATCAAGACCGAAGACCAAGACGTTTCTAAGGAACAACCATAGAGCTTACTAATTGCATGCGGTGATCGCGCATCATTTGATCTTTTTGGACCATTTGTTCGCTAGAGACGCGTTGATTATTTTGAGCTGTAACTAACGTGACATGTGGTGGAATGGTAACGCTTAATTGAAAGGTTTTTGTATCAGACCAGGCTGTGTTGCAAACTGTTAGAGCATATAGGGTTACGGCAATTGCGAGTATTTTTTTCATATACGTTCCCTTTGGTAGCCAGACAGTCATTGGCGTTTTAAATTGCCTTTAGACTCACGGTTTTGCGTCCCACTCTTTCGAGATGGTATGCCTTTTTCAGAAAAGAACGATGTTACTATTGATAATATAGCATGTAGATGATGGATGTGCCAATCGAGGGAACGCTTTTTATGGAAATTAGTACTGAAAATTAGTGCCAGGCACTAATTTTTATACTATGATACACACCAAATTATGAATCCTCTGCATATAGTCAAAGTCACTCAAGAGTTAAAACTCCGAGAAAAACAAGTCATTGCCGTAGCAGCCCTTTTAGCTGAAGGCAGCACCGTACCATTCATTTCTAGATATCGCAAAGAAGCAACCGGAGATTTAGATGAGGTTGCCATTACCCAGATTCGTGACCGCCTGCAACAATTGCATGAATTAGATGAGCGCCGAGGGGCTATTTTAGAGTCGATTAATAAGCAAGGTAAGCTGACCGAGGAGCTTAAAGCTAAGATCGAGGCAGCTGCCACCATGACAGTTTTAGAAGACTTGTATCTGCCTTATAAGCCTAAGAAGCGCACCCGAGCCACTATTGCCAAGGAAAAAGGCTTAGAGCCTCTCGCCTTGCTGCTTTTTGAACAGCGAGATGGAGTGGATCCTAGAGCTGAAGCTCACAAGTACATTGATGAGCCGAAGCAGGTTAAGGCCTTTGAAGAGGCTTTGGCTGGAGCCAGGGACATCATGGCTGAGTGGATCAATGAAGACGCACCGGCTCGCGCCCGGATCAGACAACTATATTTGGACCAAGGGGTTTTTGAATCCAAGGTCATTAAGGGTAAGGAAGAAGAGGGCAGTAAATTCAAGGATTACTTTGATTGGCAAGAGCCTGTGAAATCAGCAGCTTCGCATCGTGTGTTGGCCATGCGCCGGGGTGAAAAGGAAGAGTTTACGACTTTGCGAGTCAGGGTAGAAGAAACCCAGGCTTTGGATCTTTTAAAAGATATCTTTATCAAAGGTAATAATGCTTGCAGCGCTCAGGTGCAGATGGCGCTCGAAGATGCTTTTAAGCGCTTGCTGTCGTTGTCTATTGAGACTGAAATAAGGATGCTGACCAAACAAAAGGCTGACGCGGAAGCGATCAAGGTTTTCGTGGACAATCTGCGCCAGTTGTTGATGGCTTCACCCTTGGGACAGAAAAATGTGTTAGCGATCGATCCAGGATTTAGGACTGGCTCGAAGGTTGTCTGCCTTGATGCTCAAGGTAAACTGTTAAATAATACAGTTGTCTATATAAGCCAATCCGATGATCAAAAAGAGCAGGCTGCCTCGGTTATTAAGAAATTATCTCAGATTTTTAACATTGAATGTATTGCCATCGGTAATGGTACTGCCTCGCGCGAGACAGACTCGTTTGTTCGTTCTTTGAAGCTGCCTAATATTCAGGTGGTCATGGTCAATGAAAGCGGGGCCTCGATCTACTCTGCCTCGGATGTGGCTCGGGAAGAATTTCCTGATCATGATGTAACGGTGCGAGGAGCTGTCTCAATCGGCCGGCGTCTTCAAGATCCTTTAGCCGAGTTGGTTAAGATTGATCCTAAATCGATCGGGGTCGGTCAGTATCAGCATGATGTTGATCAGACCTTGCTTAAGAAGAGCTTGGATGATGTGGTCATCAGTTGCGTGAACCAGGTCGGCGTGGAGATCAATACCGCCAGTAAAGAGCTGTTAATGTATGTCTCAGGTTTAGGTCCGGCCTTAGCTAAGTCGATTGTGGAATATCGTAACGAACACGGAGCTTTTGCTTCACGCGAAGATTTCAAAAAGGTTTCCAGACTTTCAGGCAAGGTTTTTGAGCAGGCAGCCGGGTTTTTACGTATCCGCAATGCCCCATACCCGCTCGATGCTAGCGCTGTTCACCCGGAAAGCTATTGGGTGGTTGATCAGATGGCCAAGGATTTGGGATGTAAGGTTGGGGATTTTATTAGTGATGAGAGTTTAACAAAGAAGATCCAGCCAGCCAAATACGTCAGTGACAAAATAGGTTTACCCACGCTTATGGATATTGTTAAAGAATTGGCCAAGCCTGGTCGAGACCCGCGCGCGCAATTTGACCCAGTTCAATTCAAAGAAGATGTGCAAACCATGGAAGATTTAACTCCAGGAATGAAATTGCCTGGCATTGTGACCAACGTCACTAAGTTTGGGGCTTTTGTCGATATTGGCGTTCATCAAGATGGTCTAGTCCATATCAGTGAAATTTCAGATAAGTATGTGTCTGACCCAGCCGAGGTGTTAAAAGTTGGACAAAAGGTACAGGTCACGGTAGTTGAAGTTGATTTAAGCAGAAAAAGAATATCATTATCTATGCGTTCTAAGCCTAAGGACCCTCAGAGTTCTTCAGGCAAGACTGAAGCTCCATCCAAAGTGCAGGCTAAGGGAGCAAAAAATAACTCCAATTTCAGTTTAAACACCCCGAATCAAAGAAAACCCCTTTACGATTTTTAATTTCTACAGGATAATGTTTTTCTATGAGGATTGCTATCTCCGGGGCATCAGGATTGGTGGGTAGGTTTTTAAAAGAGCATTTCTTGGCCCAGAAGCATGAGGTCAATGAGATTTCTCGCCATAGGAAATTATTTAATAAGAATACGATTGTCTGGAATTTAGAAGAACAAACTGTTGATGCAGCGGCCTTGGAAGATCATGATGTCATTGTCCATTTGGCTGGAGCGAATATTAGTGCGCATCAGTGGACTAAAGCATATAAGAAAGAAATTTTAAAGAGCCGTATTAATAGCACTAAGCTTTTGGTGCATGCAGTTAAAGATTTAAATCGACGTCCCAAGATCGTTTTTGTAGCCTCAGCCATTGGTTTTTATGGCAACCATGACCCCGAGGTGCCGATCAATGAACATAGTGGAGGGGGTCACGGATTCTTGGCTCAGGTTTGTCAGGAATGGGAAAATGCCTCAGCAGATTTGATCCTCTATGGAGTTCGCCTGATCCATATGCGTTTTGGGGTAGTGTTGAGCAATAGAGGTGGGGCGCTGACTAAAATGTTGCCGCTTTTTTATTTTGGATTAGGTGGACGTTTAGGTTCAGGTCGCCAGAAAATGAGTTGGATTGCACTTGATGAAATACCTGGAATCATTGATTATATTATCGATCATGACCAAATTAGCGGTCCGGTGAACTTTGTGGCACCGAATCCTGTTACCAATAAACAGTTTACTAAAACATTAGGCAAGGTTCTTTTTAGGCCAACCATACTTCCTGTTCCAGCATTTGTGATTCATTCTTTGTTTGGACAAATGGGTAAGGAATTGTTGCTTGAAGGAGCGCATGTGATGCCCCAGGCGCTTTTAGATGCAGGTTATCAGTTTAAATATCCCAACTTGGAACAAGCATTAAGGAAAAGTTTATAATGTCGTATCTCGTTTTAGCCCGCAAATACCGTCCTCAAAGCTTTGATGAACTTCAGGGCCAAGACCATATCATCAAGATCCTCAAACAATCCGTAGAGACCAAGCGCATTGCTCATGCCTTTTTGTTTTGTGGTCCGCGTGGAATTGGAAAGACCTCGAGCGCGCGTATTCTAGCTAAATCTTTAAATTGCCAAAATGGGCCTACACTTAAACCTTGTGGTGAATGTTTTGCCTGCCAGGAAATTGCCAAGGGCAACAGCTTTGATGTGATTGAAATCGATGGAGCTTCCAACCGTGGTATTGATGAAATCCGCGCCTTACGTGAGAATGTTAAATTTGCACCAAGCTATGGCCGTTATAAGATTTACATTGTCGATGAAGTCCACATGCTGACAGCGGAAGCCTTTAATGCGCTTTTAAAGACCTTAGAAGAACCTCCTGAACATGTGATCTTTATTTTTGCAACGACCGAAGCCAATAAGGTCCCAGCAACTATTCTTTCACGTTGCCAGCGTTTTGATTTTAAACGCATACCTTTAGAAACAATCAGCAATAACTTAAAAGAAATCAGCAAACAAGAATCGATTAAAATCGCCGATGAAGCCCTTTTTGCCATTGCTAAGGCCGCGGGTGGCAGTATGCGCGATGCTTTAGGGATTCTCGATCAGCTAAGTGCTTTAGGACAAAAGGGTGTTGAATCGTCCGATGTGTTTTCCATGCTAGGCATTGTGGAGATGGAATACCTTTTTGAATTGACCGATGCCCTGGTGGATCGCGATGCGCCTAAGGCCATGACGGTTTTAAACCAGATTATCGAGGCAGGTAAAGATTTAAAGCAGCTTTGCAAAGATTTGACTGAACATTTTCGTCATATGATGATTGCCAAGATTGGTGGGCCTGCGCTCAACAATCTCATCGATTACCCTAAGAATGTTAAGGAACGCTTATCGAGCCAGGCTCAAAGGATTTCTATAGCAGGAATTTTAAAGGCCATTGAGTTGTTTATCGAGGCGCAGGAGACATCCAGAATTATGGAAACCATGCGTATGCCTTTGGAGCTGGCCTTGGCCAAGATTATTTTGAGTCAACCTTCTGCGGGGACAAGCGGCACAGCACCCGCAGCAGCTGCCGCGGCGCCCAAAGCAGCGATATCATCTGTAGCAGCTTCAGTGGCTGTGCCTGTGGCCAAACCAGCGGTGTCTGCAGCGAAACCTGCGGTCAAAGCTGCTGTGAGCGAGCCAGCCATCAAGGTAGAGAAATTAGATACAGCAGGCGGGGTATCCTTGGATTTTATTCAACAAAATTGGAATTCTTTGACCCATGAGGTGTCGCGTCGAAAAATGTCTTTGGCTACTTATTTGCAAGAGGCTAATCCCAGTGCGTTTAAGGATGGGTTTTTGACCTTAGGTTTCTTAAAAGAACACCGTTTTGGCAAAGAGACATTATCGATGAAAGACAATCAATCGATCGTTGAAAAGATTTTTACAGAGAAGTTAGGACAATCCATTCATCTTGTTTTTAAATCCATCGATGAATCCATTCCTAAAGAATCTCAACCCATTGTAGAAGATGCCTTGAATCTTTTTGGTGGCAAGGTGGTTAAAGAGTGGCATAACGAATAAGAGGAAATCCTGCTTCGTAGTGGGCTGGGTAACCCAGCCCGTACACATATATTATGTATCCTAAATTAATCGAAAATTTATTAGAGAATTTAAGCAAATTGCCTGGTGTGGGACGCCGAAGTGCGGAACGCATTGTCTATTGGATGTTGGCTCAGAAAACTGAGGATGTTAAAGCCTTGGCTGACTCGATTATCCAATTAAAAGAAGGTTTGCGCTTTTGCAAACAATGTAATCATTTAACTGAGCATGAGCTTTGTTTGGTGTGTTCAGATCCAGGTCGTGATCGTAAGATGATCTGTGTTGTGGAAAGTCCTAAGGATCTTTTGGCGATTGAACGCACCGGCAGCTTTAAAGGTGTTTATTATGTGCTTTTGGGCAATATTTCTCCGACTGAAGGGCGTGGTCCGGAAGATTTAAATGTGGGTAAATTATTAAGCAGGATTGGGGAAGAAGGAATTTTAGAAGTGGTGATTGCAACCGACCCAGATACCGAAGGTGAGATCACAGCCTTGTATTTAGGAAAGATACTTAAACCAACAGGGGTTAAGGTTAGTCGTATTGGCCTAGGGATTCCTGTTGGATCAGCGGTTGAGTACGTGGATTTGTCTACGCTTACTATGTCGCTGAATTCCCGCAGAGAGTTTTAAGAGAGTCTTAAGAAAAATTGGAAGCAACAAAAAAACCCTATTCTTAAATTACAAGAATAGGGTTTTTTGTTATATAAACTCCCCCGCGAGGGCTCGAACCTCGGACAAGCGCGTTAACAGCGCGCTGCTCTACCTAACTGAGCTACAGGGGAATAAGACTTTTGACTAGGCGAGAATTATACTAAATTATTATTAGATGTCAACCGGTCTTGTATTCTTAAATGGTTAGGAATTCAAATTGTTTGACAAGGAATTTTGGTTAAGTACTATTAATCCAATTATGGTATTAGCAAACATAAGGGGGGTATTATGTGGTCTTATGCAGAATTTAAGAAAATGTTTAAAGATTTTAAAAGAAATCCTAAGAATGGTTTCATTATAATAATTCTTGTTGCTTCTTTAATGGGAATTGTGGGGTGGATTAAAGGTTTTTCTGGAAAAAAAGGTGAACAATTTGCAACATTCAAGGAGGAGCAGGTTCAAGAAAATAAAGGTCAGAGTAGCTCTAATGACCCTAGGGGAATTTTAGATAACGGTAAGTATAGTTACATTGCTGACAATCATTTAGATGGGAAGAGTATTTTTTTGAATGGTGAGAGAGCCGTTGTAGTTAATAATGATTTACATTAAATAAAAAGAAATGAGGAGAATGGGTAAAGTTCTGTCGGAAACCATTGCAGTGTATAGGGATATTTAGAAACGTTCTTCATCTTCCCCTTGAAATAGAAGCTTCGAGGGCTTCGTTACTCGTTTTGTATTGGTTTTCTTTGGCTTTTCCCATGCGGAAAGTATATCAACGAACGTTACGTTAGGAAAGAAATACTGTAGGGCTAAAAACCATCCTAAATTGTAACCTTTATGATATGCTAAATCATCCAAAAGGAGGTTTTAATGGCTCACTATGTTTTTGATAAAAGTAAGATAAAGAAACTTTCCGAAAAACCCTTTCTTTCAGAGAATGAGATCAAAGATTTGATTGAAAGTAATGTAGAGCTGTTCTTTGGGCTTGAGTATGTGCGTTCTGAGTTCCAACTTCATGGCTTACGGGTTGATACACTAGCTTTTGATCTGGAGACGAAATCTTTCGTTATTATTGAATATAAGCAAAATAAGAACTTTTCAGTAATTGATCAAGGGTTTGCATATTTAGCTTTGCTTTTGAATAATAAAGCCGATTTTATTTTGGAATATAACGAGCGTCAAAAGAATCATCTTAAGAAAGATCAGGTTGATTGGACGCAGTCCAGAGTCATATTCGTTTCGCCTTCTTTTACTAATTATCAGAGACAAGCAACAAATTTTAAAGATCTTCCTATGGAGTTATGGGAGATCAAGAAATATGAGGATGGATCGGTGTCTCTAAATGAACTGGTTTCTTTTGATGGTGCTGAGTCGATTAAGACTGTATCTAAATTGGGTTCTTCTTTAGAAAAGGTTGCTAAGGAGGTCAAAAAATATTCGGTTGAAGATCATTTCAAATCTAATTGGCCCATTACAAAAGAAGTTTATCAAAAGTTAAGAGATAGAATACTAGAGTTAGATAGTAGGCTTTATGAAAGTCCTCAAAGAGCTTATGTGGGGTTTAAAATAGATAATTCTGTGATGTGTGGAGTTCATATTCAAAAATCTAAGATTATTTTATGGTTTGGAAGAACTCAGCCAAAAGATTTAAAAGATCCTGAGAATAAAGTTATCTACAGAGAAAAGAGTTTCGAGTATTACAATCAACATATTAGCGATTATTTCTTATCGAATATTAAAGACGTTGATTATGCTGTATTTTTACTAAGACAGGTTTATGAGCGTTTTATAAATCTGAAAGGTTAGAAATGTATTTATCAAGGGTTTATATCCAGAATTACCGTTCGATTAAAGAGTTGGATTTAAAATTTACTCAGGGCAAGAATGTAATTGTTGGTAGAAATAATTCTGGGAAGAGTAATATTTTAAAGGCAATTGATTTAATTTTAGGTGATAGTACCCCAACTTATGAAAAATTTGAAAATATTACAGATAATGATTTCTATAATGGTGACCAGTCAAAACGATTATTGATTTTTGCTGAACTTACAAGATCTGTTCATGAAAAACTAAATTATGAAGAAATTCATACTTGTTATGGTTATAAAATTCATTCCAAGGTAACAGAATGGGAGAATAAGAAGCCAAAAACTAGAGAAGCAATAAGACATTCGGTTAATAAAATCCCTGATGATTTAATAGCTCTTTTTAATTTTGATGAAGAAAATATTAATTATGATTCTGAATATATAAATCCAAAATTATGGAATCAAACAACTTTTAAAAGCCAACTTGAAGATAAGTATCATTTTGCGTATTGTTTTTTGGCTCAAAAGACAGATAAAGGGATTAAAAAAGATATTAGATTCTTATATAGAGAGAATGTTTCTTCTTCTTGGGTTCTTGCTTTTAAAGCAACAATTAGAAATGAATTAATTAAAAGTGCAATAATCCCGTCTTTTAGGGATCCACAAGCACAACTACGTATTAGTAATTACAGTTGGTATGGTAAGTTGTTAAGAAAAACAATTGATTCTGGAAATACGAAGTTACAAACTGCATTTAACGAAGTAAAGAAAGCATCTACAGAAGTTTTTAAGAATTTAGAAACTAAAATTAATAATAGTAAGGTGCAAGTTGCTTTCCCTAATACTAAAATTTCCATTCAATTAAATCCAGATAAAAAGCAAGATATATATAAGAGTGCTTTGATATATGTTGATGATGGGTTTAATAGTCAATTACAAGATAAAGGGGCTGGGCTTCAAAGTGCTGTTATAATCGGCCTTTTTGATTTTTATACTAAAGAAGTTGATAATTCTGGGGGGAGTTCCTTGTTGGCAATTGAAGAACCAGAGTTATATTTACATCCACATGGGCGAAGAGTCATATCAGAGCGATTGGACCATTTTCTGGATGAGGGTAAAAATCAAGTTATTCTTACTACACATTCTTCAGAATTTATTGCGACTACAAAGAATAATCTTAATGTTATTGTTGTTCGAAAAGATCTCAACAAAGGAACGGTAGCAACTAATACTAGTTTTTCAGAAGTTAAAGAAAGACAAATATTGTTAAAATCACAGAATACTGAGATGTTTTTTGCTGATCTTGTTATTTTAGTTGAAGGGGGAGATAAGTATATTTTGGAAGAAATTGCAAAGGAGTGTGGTGTTGAGAAAGGGTGGGGAGAAGGTTGGTTAGATGAATATAATATTTCAATTATTAATTGTGGCGGTAAGATGGAATTCTGGAAGTATGCGAAAAAGTTAAAAGAAGTGTCAATCCCTCATTGCGTTTTAAGTGATTTTGATTTTCTAAGAGAAGGTTTATCAGAGTATCTTACAAGTTTAGAATTTAAGAAAGAACTCAAGGATTCCGTTAATTCTTTGAAATCAAAGATTAACATTTCAGGTAAATATAAGAATATAAATCAGATTGATAAAAAGTTAGCGCCCGAAGTGAGAGTTCTTTTAAATGAATTGAGATCTAGCGCACGCTTGTTCATTCTTTCTGATGAATTGGAAGGTTTCTATCTGGATTCTGCCAAGCAATTACTAAAAGGCGTTGAAAGCAAGGAACAGGGAGTTATTAAAATCATCTATGAAGCGTTAGCAAATAAGCAGCCTATAAGTCAATATCTTAACACGGTTGAATTTAAAGAACTTTTAGATCCAGTTCATTTACATGTTTCTAAGAAGATAAGTTAAATGGTTTTGGTATTGGTTGCATTAATTAAAGCCATCAATATTTGATGATCAATTGATCCTAGAAAGTTCATAAACTCGTCTCCTAGGGGGAGCCAATATGAATAATAAAGCCCATCCAAAAGATGGGCTTTATTATTTTATCTTGGAGTAATTCATTGACCATACGTTAGAGGGACAGTAGGATGGAGCGATGAATTTTTTACACAACACAAAGTATTTTAAAACCGAAGTTGAGGTCCAAAGGATTGAACGAAGCAAGGCTGAAGTTTGCTTTCTGGGACGTTCGAATGTAGGGAAAAGTACCCTTATCAATACGCTGTGCCAAAAAAAGAATATGGCGCAGGTCTCTCAAATGCCCGGCAAGACACGCACCATCAATATTTATGAAGTATCTGCTGGCCGTTGGCTTGTGGATCTTCCGGGTTATGGTTTTGCGGTCGGTGGTCCCAAAGCACAAGACGAGTTAGGCGGCATCGTTGAAAGCTATCTTAAAGACAGGCAAAGTCTTCAGATGATCTATGTGGTTGTTGATGCGGTAGCTGGCCCAACCAATCTCGATCGGATGATGATTGACTGGCTTCAACATTCTGGCTTTGTGTATAGTTTTGTTGTGCATAAGATTGATAAGATTGCTGTCCCGAAGCTCGAGACAAGAAAAGACGAGATCTTAAAGGCTCTTGGGGTGGGTGATAGAGAAGTTTTCTGGGTAAGCTCATTTAAAAAAATTGGCGTTTTAGATTTACAGCGTCATGTGGCAATGCATCTTCATTTGAACACTTAAAAAGGAGACTATGGACCAACAAACATTAAAACCATCCGACACATTAATTTCCATTTCTAAGATCCAAGAACAGTTAAATTCTTTAAATCGTAAAGTGGATATGATTTTAAATAAACTTTCTAATAGTGGACAATCATCCAGGCCAGCGCCCCAGACACCTGTTGTCCATAAACCTGTTTTTCAACAGCCTTCCAAGAATCTTTTTCAAGTGATCTGCGCAGACTGCAAGAAAGCGTGCTCGATTCCTTTTAAGCCAACGGCAGATCGTCCGGTATATTGCAAAGAATGTTTCGCGCGTCGAAGAGGCGGTCAAACGCCTAAAGTTGATACCTCTATAAAACCCGTTGTTTCTCAGACCGTGCCAGCTCCAGCGCCTGCCAAAGTTGCCAAGAAAACTGACATGAAGAAATCTGCGGCTAAAAAGACAACGGTTAAGAAAAAGACAGTTGCTAAGAAGAAAAAATAGTGGAAAGGAAGAAGCTATGAATGAATCAAAATTGAATAAGTTTATGGTTTTTTATCAAATACCAGCTGCTGTAATGTCAGATTGGGGTAAGACTGATCCAAATACTAGAAAGGCTGCTGAAGAAAAAATGAAAGCAGAGTGGCAAAAATGGATGAGCGAGCATGCCAAGATGATTAAGGTTACCGAGGTTTGCGGCAAAACTAAGCAGGCAACTGCTCAGGGCATATCAGATAGTAGGAATGATATCTGTTTATATTCTATGATCGAAGCAGAATCGCATGAGGCAGCTGTTAAAGCTTTCGAAAATCATCCTCACTTACAAATTCCACAAGCATCTATTCAGGTGATGGCTGTCAGGGCTATGTAATATTGTCTAGAATCTTAGTAGGCTGGCTAGCCTCAGCACAACTATCCAGTTTTTTTAAATCAAGGAGAACAAGAATGAAATATTTAATTCCCGTTATGTTGGCGATGTTTTGTTTAACCCTTCCTGCAACGCAAACGCAGGCTGGTTTATTTGATCAAATTAAGGCAGCTGCCCAAGATGTTAAGAATGTCACCAAGGGAAAAGGCAAGGCTGCAGAGGATCCTGACCGTCCTTTACATTTAGAAGACCATGACAAAACAGGAAGTTGCGAAGGCAAGCGCAGCGCTACTTGTATGGATTACATGGAATTAGCTGACCATTGTATGGAACCACTTAAGGGTTATCGTATGAAATTGACGGGTGATTTGCTTGAGAAGAAATTAAAGACAGAACAATTAACTGATCGCAAGCGCAAGAAAATTGAAGAAGAGTTGGCTATGGTCAGGGAATCTGAGAAAAAGAAATCTGATAACCAGAATGTTTCAGGTTTAACTGAGGAAGATCAGGTTTGCATTAATGCTGATTATGGGGCCTTTTATAAAAAGATTTATAACAAATGTATGGGTGCGGATCATATGGGAACCGGCAAGCGTACAGAGATGATGCAGGATCAAGAGACGCTTACATGTGAGCAAGCTATTGCCCAGCTCCGTGAGAAGAGAGCAAACGAAGTAAAGCCGTTTGACTGTCTGAAAGGTATTAGCACTCTTCGTTTTACAATCATGGCGGATATGATGGAGAAGAAGATGAATGCTGCGAACCTATCGGCCAAAGAACGTGCGGATTGGGAAGCAGACATTGCTTCTATCCGCGAATTGCCTACATCAGGCGCTATGATGCCAAAAGCCATTGATCCGAGTAATCCTACGAGAGCATTGATGCGTTTGACTACGGATGAACAGATGGCGCTCAATACGGAATATTCTAAACAAAGTCAGGCGGCGATTGCTGAATGTCAAAAGACCGGACCTACAAGAAATACGCCTAAGAGTGGGGGATTGGTAGATAGATCTAAATCTCCGGCTAATAAGAGGGCTAAGCCGGTTAATACTGATAAGAATTATGACGATTTAAATAAAGGTCGTGGAGGATCAACTAACCTGTTGGCTTTGCGCCGTGATAAAGGGTGTGCTGATGCGCTTAAAGGTCATTTGGCGAAGGTTACTGCTGACACTCTTGAAAATAAATTGAAAGCTGCCTCGGGAGTTTCTGATCAGAAACGTAAGGAGTGGCAAGAGGATATTGCTGCATGGCGTGCTGCTCAAGCGCAAGGTAAGGACAGTCCTGAATCACCAGATCCTAATAATCCATACCGCTGGTACGATTACGTAAGCAATGCCGAGCGTGCCGCTATTAATAAGCAGCATTTAGATTTTAGTAATAAGATTATCAAGGAATGTAATAGCAAACCATCTGGTTTATAAAAGGAGATTAAATATGAGATTTTTTATGAGGGCCGTGTTGATGTTGTGTATATGTTTATCCTCAATTCCTGCGCATGCGGGTCTTTGGGATGTGGTCAATCAAGCTACAGGTAAAATCAATGAGGCAAACCAAAAAACCGAACAGGTCAAACGCGCTAAGCAACAGATGGATGGAATGGCATCATCTTTGCCTAAGTCAGGATCAAGATCCAAGGATGGATCTATTCTGTCCAATGAGAACACTGGCAATTTTGAATTAACCCCAACTAGTAATCCAATTAAAGGTGAATGGGGGACGCAGGTGACATGTGCCGGTGCCAATTCAGCAACTTGTCAAAACGGTATGGACAACATTATGAATTGCACACATCAGTCTAAAGGGTATTTTTACCGTTTGGTGGCGAACAATCTCAATCAACGATTACAGACGGACCAGGAATTGTCCGAGGAAGATAAGAAAATGCTTAAGGAAGATATTGCTTCAGTCACAGCAGCGATCAAGACTGATAAGGTTATTGATCCTGATCCCAAGGAGCCACAACGTTATTTGTCTTGGTTAAATGAAAACGAACAAAAAGAGATCCAGCAGCTGAATCTTAAATACATTAATGAGGTTCGTAAAGATTGTGATGAGCGTTTCGGTGGCATGGCTCGTTATAGTAAATAATAACTAGGGAGAGATGCATTGCTAAAAAGAAGTTTAAATTAAGCAAAGAAAGAACACAATGTTCAAAAACTCTAACAATTTAATAATTAAGAAATTGATGGTGATTTTGTTATCGTTGTCAGTGGCTGGATGTGCTACTTCACTGCCACCATTGAAGACAGTTGATCAGGTGGATCTTAAACGTTATATGGGGCCTTGGTATGTCATTGCTTGCATTCCAACTTTTATTGAAAAGAAGGCCTACAATGCCATTGAAGAATACCAGCTTCTTGCAGATGGTTCAGTTAATACGATTTTTACTTTCAATGAAGGTAATTTTGATGGACCCAAAAAGAAATTCAATCCAAGGGGTTTTATTGTAGACAAGATCAATAATTCCACGTGGGGCATGCGTTTTATTTGGCCGTTTAAAGCACAATTCCTTATTACCTACCTTAGCCCTGATTATAATCAAACCATCATTGGTCGCAATAAGCGGGACTATTTTTGGATCCAGGCGCGTACTCCTCAAATCCCCGATGAAGATTATCAGCGCTTACTGAGTATGCTCGCAGAGCAAGGATATGACATAACTAAGGTTCGCAAGGTGCCTCAGCGTTGGGAGAATTAAAGGGGAGAATGACGTGAGAGCAGTAAAAACGAGCTTGAAAAGTTAAGACAATAATATGAAAGTTTAATGAATAATCGCAAACTGCAATTCATCCTTATTTTTATAGGACTGCTATTAGTCGTCTGGTGGATTTTTCATTCTGAGAGCATTAGTTTTAAATTCTTAACACCTGCATATATTAAAGAAAAAATAGGTGCTTTTGGAAATTGGGCTTTCGTTGTTTATATAGCAGTCTATATTGCTAATACCATTCTCATCTTTCCGCCCAATGCTCCAATTTCCTTATCAGCTGGTCTGTTGTTTGGTCCTCTTTGGGGATTTGTGACGATTATGGTATCAATTGCGTTATCCACCAGTGTGGCGTTCTGGATCGCCCGATCTCTAGGAAGAAAATTTGTAGATAAATATATCAAAGGAAGATGGGAAGATATTGCTCAAAAGCTTGCTAAAAAAGGATTTGTGACGGTTTTTTGTTTACGATTAGTTCCTGTTATTCAATATGAAATTCTTAATTATATTTGTGGTATTTCCACCATTAAATTTCGAGACTTCTTTCTGGGGACTATCTTAGGCATGATACCTGGCGCTATTGTGATAGCATTCCTGGGTGGGAAATTAGCGGAGGTGGAAAGCATACAGGATTTGTTTTCTTTTAAAATTATGATTGCTGGCGCAGTTCTTTTCTTATTCATTGGGATTCCAACTATTTATTTTCTTTTCTTTAAGAAAGACAAATCAGATGGGCAATAAAAAAATTTCCGGTGGAACAATTCATGAGCTGCCCATAGATTTTAAGAAAGCATTGACTCATAACTTGGAAGCTTTAGAGACATGGGAGAGCATTACGCCACTGGCACGCAATGAGTGGATATGCTGGATCCTATCAGCAAAAAAACAAGAAACTAGAGCTAAGCGGATTGAATGGGGTTGCTCGAACCTTAAAGAGGGAAAACGCAGGCCATGCTGTTGGCCTGGTTGCTCACACCGTTAATCTAGCGAAGGGGGCCACAATGTTTTTAATTCTTTTTTTATTTGTTTTTTCATCCATTACATATGCCAGAGACTTACCGATTGATTTGATCAAACTTCCCCCTGGATTTCATGTTGATTTGTATGCTTCCGACATAGCGAATGCGCGTTCCATGGCTCTTTCTTCGAGTGGAGTTTTATTTGTGGGAACCCGCACAGAGGGAAAGGTCTATGCTTTGGTTGATGAAAACGCTGATAACAAAATTGATAAGAAGTATACGATTGCTCAAGGTTTAAACATGCCCAATGGGGTTGCTTTTCGTGACGGGTCTTTGTATGTGGCTGAAGTTAACCGTATTTTGCGTTTCGATAATATTGAAAAAAATTTGTCTGCACCTTTGCCTCCTAAGATTGTTTATGATCAGCTGCCTAGTGAGGGGCATCATGGATGGAAATATTTGGCTTTTGGCCCAGATGGTTGGCTCTATTTTGGCGTAGGGGCACCATGTAATGTATGTGATAAGCCTGATCCTTATTCTAGTATTTATAGGATCAAGCCGGATGGCAGTGCTGGCGAGGTTTTTGCCAGAGGTGTCAGAAATACGGTTGGATTTGATTGGCATCCGTCTACTAAAGAAATATGGTTTACGGACAATGGCCGAGACATGATGGGCGATGATATTCCACCCGATGAATTAAATAATGCCTCTAAGCAAGGTGAACATTTTGGTTTTCCTTATTGCCATGGTCAGGATATTGCTGATCCGGATTTTGGAAAAGATAAGAACTGTGCATCCATGAAAAACCCGGCTCAAACATTGGGGGCACACGTGGCTGGATTAGGTATGAAATTTTATAACAAGCAAGTTTTTCCAAAAGAGTATCGTAACCAAATTTTTATTGCTGAACATGGTTCATGGAACCGTTCAAAAAAGAATGGTTATCGTATTATGCGAGTTAAATTAAAGGGCAATAAAGCTATGGAGTATGAAGTTTTTGCCAGTGGTTGGCTGCAAGAAGGTGATAAGGTTTGGGGAAGGCCCGTTGATATTTTGGTCATGCCCGATGGTTCAATGCTGGTTTCCGATGACTATGCCGGGGCTATTTATAGAATTTGGTATGGCCAAGGATATGATAAATTAGCTTGAGAGTGCTCCTCGGACTGCTAAAATAATATCAATCATGCGCTTGAAATTAGTATTTTTTATCTTGCTTTTTGCTTATCCCTCGACTAGTCATGCCTCATTCTTTGACTTGTTGATTGGTGGAACCATCAAAAATTTAGCCAAAATCTATGTTAAAACCACTAATCTGCCAAAATTAAAAGCCAAATATAAGACAAAGATCGCTAATATGAGAGAGGATAAGTTTCAGAAATACTATCTGAAGTTTTTCATCGTCTATAAGCAGTTGCCAGATGATCTTAAGAAAAGTTATATTTTTACAGAAAACACTACAAAATCTGAAGTGATTGAGAAAATTGATCGTGTGAATAAAAAAGATTTAATGAAAATTATCAATAAAATTCCCTGCGATTTTATTGTCAAGCAAACCAGACATTATACCCCTAAAGATCAAATTCCTCCCAATGGCGAGCCAGTCAATGAGATGTTCCTCTGGAGGCGTATTATTCAAAAGATATAGGATTTTATGGACACTATTTTGATTATATTTCTTTTTGTAGTGTTCGTTGGAGTTGTAGTCGTCATTTATTTGTTTGCCTCTAGTAAAGAGCCTCTATGGAATGACCACGCTATTGATCCTCACTTTTTGCCTGAGAAGAAAGCTCAGCTGATGGAGGGTTCTTATCCTCAAGAACAATGGAATCTTATATCCATTAATAAACAATTTGCACAGATGCAGGAGCAAATTTATATTCTTGATAAAGGTCAGGAAAAGCCTTCTAAAGCGGAGTCATTGAAAGGATTTTTCTCTTATACGGCGTACTCTATAAAACTTATATGGAAGGAAAAAGAAATTTTGACCTTTGCTTTATTGCAATGGGCTGTAATTGGCGCAGGGTATTATCTTTGGATTCACATTCTAGAGTGGATTCCTTCTGAGGTATGGGAGAGTATCAAACACTCTACTAAAGGTTCTGTGGTAGATATAGTGTTTTTGTTGTGGTCTTTTCTTTGTGTGGGAATAGTAGCGTACCCCTTGAGTATTCTTAGTTCGTGTATGGGGGCAGTGCATTTTATCAATCGCCAAGGCCGACCTTCATCGATCGCTGAATGTTTAAGAATGGTTTTGCCTAGAGTCTGGCCGGTATGGATTTTTATATGGATAGATAGCTGGATTACCGTTATGCAAATTTTAAAACGTTTGCCTAAGAAGAGAGGGGTAAGAAATAGCGTCTTAAGTGAAGCGCTTTATTTCGCTTGGAAAATTGGGACCATTGGTATTCTTCCGAGTTTAATTACAGGCAGAGGCTTAGTAGAATCTTGTCGCCAATCTGTAGAAGTGGTACGTTGTAAATTCAAAGAGATTATGAAACTCCGTATTGCTTATTCTGTGCTGTGTTGGATTGTAGGAATTTCGGCCTATATTGGAACATATTCCTTTTTTTATATTGCTTTGAATTTTATGCCTCCTCAAGCTGGAACCAATGTAGTTATTTATTCGATTTATTTCTGGATTGGTTTTCCTATCTTTATAGCTGTTGGAATTATTCAATTATTTTTAAGACCAATTTACATTATTTCTTCTTGTCATATTTATTCTGATTATTTAAATGAAAAGGAAGAAAAGATCATGCTACCCACACCGCCATCCAAGGGAATTAGTGCCTTAGTGGCGTTTGGGGTATTGCTTTTTATATTGGCTGTCGTTTTTCTTTATCGAGATGAACTAGGGGTTACAAAATTACTTTCAGTTAAATATCAGTAAGAGCCAATGAGTAAATGAAGCTAAAGGCATTGTAACCTATCGTGCTAAGAAATATTAATTATTTTGTTTTCCTGTTTACCTTTGATCTTTCTTAAGGTATAAATTATCAATAATTTTCTACAACCTAAATTTATAAAGGAATAAAATGAAGTTCATTCACCAAAGAGAGTTTCTTCGAGATCCTGATGTCGTTAATGAGATCAATAAATTTAAATGGCTTCAAAGCGAGAAGAGTGGATTCGATATAGGGTTTGAAAAGGCTGCGAGAGATTGGATCCAAGCTCACTCAAGCGAATACTTAAAGCATCACCCCGGTAAGGCGACCTCCATGCTCATCACGAATTTTTTTAACTCAGAAATTCATATCACTGTAAAATAATCTTATCAGTTATAGAAATCCCTGTTCGTTTAGTTATAGAATATCATTATGATGAATTTAATAAGCTTCTTATTCATCTTACTATTTAGTCCTTTGGCCTATGCGCAACAGGCTGAGCCTTCAGTTCCAGCTGATGGGTTGGCCTTGGTCTATTCGGATGAGCCTTCTGAGGTGGCGGCTTATTATCGCGTCAAACCCGGCGACACTTTAGCTAAAATTGCCAAGGCCCATGGGACCACCGTTGAGTTAATCAAAAAAAAGAATTCCTTAAAAAGTAATATAATTAGAGAGGATAAGTATTTACTTCTTTTGACCAAACCATTTCAAATTTATATTAGTAAGCATTTAAATCAATTGAAAGTTAAGCTTGGTGGACGCCTCATCAAGGTCTATCCGGTTTCTACGGGTAAGGCAGAAACAACAACTCCATTAGGTGAGTTTGAAATTCGCAGTCGATATCCCAATCCTATTTGGTTTCATCACGGCGACATTGTCCCAGCAGGCAGTCCTAAGAACTTTCTAGGCACGCGTTGGTTGGGTTTTAATATTCCGCAATATGGGATTCATGGCACTATTTATCCTGAATTAATCGGTCAATCCGTCTCAGGAGGCTGTGTGCGTATGAAAAATAAGGATATTGAAGAGCTGTATAATTATATTCCTATTGGAACCAAGGTTTTGATTGAAGAATAACAGGAAGCATGATTAAATTATTGCCTTATGAAAAATAAAATAGTTTTTCCTGCCATTTTATTAGCGGCCTTAGGGTATTTCGTAGACATTTACGATTTGATTCTTTTTAGTATTGTGCGTGTCAAAAGTCTCAAAGCTATTGGGGTGCCTGAGGAAGAATTGCTGTCCCAAGGTGTGCTTCTTTTGAATATGCAAATGGGCGGTATGCTCCTAGGAGGAATTCTTTGGGGAATATTAGGAGATAAGCGAGGCAGACTTTCGGTGTTGCTCGGATCGATCGGGCTGTACTCACTAGCTAATATTGCAAATGGTTTTGTAAATAGTGTAGATACCTATGCTATTTTACGGTTTATTGCGGGTGTTGGTTTAGCGGGTGAATTAGGAGCAGGTATTACATTGGTCGCAGAAGTTATGCCTAAAGAAACTAGGGCTTATGGAACGATGATTGTTTCTGTGGTAGGAATTCTTGGGGCAGTGGTAGCGGCTCTCATTGGTGACTTGTTTGATTGGAGAATGGCTTATTTTATAGGTGGGGCCCTGGGGATTGGTTTATTGCTTTTGCGTATTAAGGCTAGCGAGTCAGGAATGTTCCATCAGGTTAAGTCTACGACTGTCCAGAGAGGCAATCTGTTATTAATTTTTAAATCATCAGCTAATATCCTGAAGTATTTGCGCTGTATTTTGATCGGTATTCCTTTGTGGTTTGTGGTTGGGATTTTGGTTACATTTTCACCAGAGTTTGGTAAAGCCTTACATATGACGCAGCTGCCGCAAGCATCTAAAGCAGTCATGTTTTCTTATATAGGATTGTCTTTGGGTGGGTTAATCAGTGGCTCGCTTTCGCAAGTTTGGGCCAGTCGTAAAAAAGCCGTGGCTTTATTTATGGTGTTAAATGCCATATTTATGGGGCTTTATTTATTTTGTCCTACGCAAAGTTTAGGGGTTTTTTATTTGTATTGTATGGGTCTAGGGATTGCTAGCGGCTATTGGGCTGTATTTGTCACGATTGCAGCTGAGCAGTTTGGGACCAATATTCGCTCAACAGTAGCCACCACTGTTCCTAATTTTGTGAGAGGTTCGGTAGTTCCGCTGACGTTAAGCTTTCAATCCCTAAAGGGCTCCTATGGCATTATCAATGCGGGGTGGATTTTAGCTTTGTTTTGTGTCATTATTGCCTTATGGGCCTTGGCGGGCTTGGCTGAAACTCACGGCAAAGATTTGGATTATGTAGAGGATGGTTCCAAGTAGGGTGGGTATAAAAAGATCATTGACACCCTTATAAAAGGTAGGATAATTAGTTCGTTCTAATCAAACCAAGGAGATGGGTATGAAAAACGAAAAAAATATCAGCAAGCCTAAATCTACCGTTAGAAAAGCAGTTGCCCAAGCCATAGATAGCCATGAAAAAGAAAATGGTATGGCTGCTCGTAAAGATTCTCCAGATATCCAAGAAGCAATACGTCTTAAAGCCTACGAGTTATATGTTGAGCGTGGTTACAGCCATGGTAACGATGTACAAGATTGGCTAGAGGCAGAGAGAATAGTTTTTAAGAAATTTCGTATTTAATTTTTATATTATCAGTCTCATTTAACCCTGTACCACACGGTACAGGGTTTTTTTATTGTAAAAAATAATGTGATCATCAATTTTTTGACTATACTAATCCTATGAAAAAGATTTCAGAGAAAATTGTTTATGAGGGAAAATGGCTTTCTGTTTATGAGTCTATTTATGAAGCCAAGGATGGCAGAGCGACAGTTTGGGAAAGTATCCGCAGAAAACGCTCATCAGTGGGCGTGATTGTAGTAGCTAAATTGATCCATTCAAAACAAGTCATTTTAATCAAGCAGTATCGTCCAGCTATCGAGGGTTATATTTTATCATTTCCGGCAGGACTTGGGTTTAATGATCCGCAGCAGGCCTTGGTCGAATTAAAAGAAGAAACCGGTTATACAGGAAAGATTGTGGATGTAAGCCCTGTCCTTAAGACAGGCGCTTCTTTGATTGATGACAATGCTTTGATTGTGTGTGTCGAAGTTGATGAACACGCTGCAGAAAATGTTAACCCTAAACAAGCTTTAGAAGCAGGGGAGGATATTGAAGTGATCCTGGTTCATCCTACAAAGGCTAAAGAATTGATATTTATGTTAGAAAAACAGAAAGTTCATATTGCGGCAAATTTATGGTATCTTTTTGGCCTTAGTGCAGATTTTTTAAGAGATTCGTAAAAGATTTTAAGTTGAAAATTTTTTATAAAGAAAATTGACAATGCATAAATCAAGCGTAAGATAAAAAAAGATAAAGATTTTATTAACGTTTTTAAATTATTTGAGGAAATTTTTATGAGAAAATTTGTATTAGTTTTGGTTGCGGTTTTCATGGTAACAACTTTAATCGGCTGTTCAAAGAAGAAGAAATCTGAAGATGCCGCTTTAGATAATATGAGTAATGGTGTGGTTTCCGAGAATGTCGTTTCTATGACAGACTTAACCGCAGAAGGTAAAATGGATGCGAGCGCTATTCCAGTGATTGTGGATAATGCTGAAGCTCTTCCTCAAACCTCAGGAGATATGGCTGCTGGTGTTGTTGCTCAAGCTGTTGGTGATAAACCAACTCCAAAACAAATCCAACAGGCTTTAAAGAATGCTGGGGTTTATAAAGGAAAAGTTGATGGAACAATTGGTCCTAAGACCAAGAAAGCCATTGAAGAATTTCAAGCTCAAAACGGTTTAAAAGCCGATGGTAAGGTTGGACCAAGAACATGGAAGGCTCTTTCAGCACATTTAAATGAAACAACGGAAGTTGCTAATCCGACAGCTCAAACCGAAAATGTTGGGCAATAAAACCCTTAGTTTTGGTGTTAAAATATTTGACAAAAAACGAAAACTAGGGCATACTTTTCAGTCGAAAGAGGTAAATAGTTGATGTGCAATTAAAGTTTTGCACGCTATTTACCAGAGGGCAATAAAACAGGAGGAAGTAGTAATGGCAAAAGGTAAAGTAAAGTGGTTTAATAATCAAAAAGGTTATGGATTTATTACACCAGAAAATGGTAAAGATGTGTTTGTACATCATACCGCAATCAAAAGCGAAGGTTACAGAACCTTAGAAGAAGGTCAAGCTGTAGAATTCGAAATTCAGCAAGGACCAAAAGGCGAACAAGCCATTAACGTAACTAAAGCGTAAGATCTCTCAGGCCCGGTTTAAGACCGGGCCTTTCAATTTAATCACGATTTTTAATAGAGAAATCCTTGTGTATTCCCAAGGGTTTTTTTGTTTATGAGCTTAACTCAAAGAACAATTTTAGAAGTTCCTCAAGGACATAAAGACGTGCTTCTTCATTCCTGCTGTGCTCCTTGTGCTGGCGAATTAATGGAAGCGATGATTGCTTCTGGAATTAATTTGACCATTTTTTTCTACAATCCTAATATCCATCCTAGAGTAGAATATGAAATTCGTAAGAATGAGAACATTAAATTTGCCCAGAAAATGAATATTCCTTTTGTGGATGCTGATTATGACACTAGCAATTGGTTTGGGCGGGTTAAGGGTTTAGAGATGGAGCCCGAGCGTGGGATTCGTTGCACAGCTTGTTTTGATATGCGTTTTGAAAGAACAGCTCTATACGCTCATGAGCATGGCTTTAAGGTGATCACATCTTCCTTAGGGATCTCTCGATGGAAGGATATGAATCAAATCAATGGCTGCGGCTTAAGGGCTGCTGAACGTTATGAAGGTATGGCCTATTGGACTTACAATTGGAGAAAAGAAGGTGGATCGCAGAGGATGTATGAAATCTCCAAGCGAGAGAACTTCTACCAGCAGGAATATTGTGGATGCGTATATTCATTAAGAGATACCAATCTCTATCGTATTTCAAAAGGCAAAGAACGTATTGAGATGGGGCAGAAGTATTATGGAACAGAAAAAAACTGAAACAGCTGGTGGGGTAGTTATTAGCAAGAAGAAAAAGGTGCTAGTAGTTAACCAACGTGGGGATTCGTGGTCCTTACCTAAAGGTCATATTGAACCAGGCGAAGATGCCAAAACAGCGGCTATCCGTGAAATTGAAGAAGAAACCGGAATTCTTAGACTTACATTTGTTAAAGAATTAGGTTCTTATGTGCGATACAAAATAGGTTTAGATGGTCGTGATGATACAAGAGAGCTTAAAAAGATCCATATGTTTCTTTTTCAGACTGATGAATTGAAGCTTGAGCCTAAAGACCCTAATCACCCAGAAGCTCGCTGGGTTCATCCTGATGATGTTGAAGCCCTTTTAACCCACCCTAAGGACAAAGTGTTCTTTAAGAATATTCGTCCACAAATATTTTAATTCGTATGAAATCAAATCCTTATATTGTTAAAAAGAAATCAACCATTCATGGAATGGGTATTTATGCTAAAAAGTTTATCCCTAAGGACACAAGGATCGTGGAGTATGTTGGAGAGAAAATAACCAAGGCTGAATCAGATAGGCGGGGGCCCGAGCTTGTTAAATATGCTAAACAGCATAAAGAGTTGGGGGCTGTATATTTGTTTGAACTTAATAAGCGTTATGACATTGATGGCCATGTTTCTTACAATATAGCGAAATACATTAACCATTCTTGTAGTCCCAATTGTGAGGTAGATATTATCAGGGGCCATATTTGGATCATTGCTATAAAAGACATCCTTAAAGGAGAAGAGCTCTTTTATAATTATGGTTATGATGATTTTGATGAGTATAAAGACCACCCATGTCGGTGTACATCAAAGCATTGTGTCGGCTATATTATGGCTGAAGAACACTGGCCCAAATTAAAAGACTTGATAGCCAAAGATAAGGTATAATTAAAATCATGTTAAAGGATATTTTATTAGTTGGAGTTGGTGGATTATTAGGTTCAGTTGGTCGTTATCTATGTATATTAGGTGTCGCTCGTGTTTATCCCATAGCTACTTTTCCTTACACAACGTTGCTTGTTAATGTGGTTGGATGTTTTATTATTGGGTTTCTAGGCGGGTTGGGAACCCATAAACAATTATTAGCTGAACCAGGACGATTGTTTTTGTTTACCGGTGTTTTAGGTGGCTTTACCACATTTTCTGCCTTTGGTATGGAAACCTTTTATCTCCTTCGAACTTCTCAGTGGAGCCTAGCTTTTTTAAACATATTTTTGCAATTAGTGTGCGGGATTGGGGCGGTCGCGTTGGGATATTGGCTTGCAGAGTTAACTTAACCAAATCTTAACTAAATTTTAACCATTCTTTGATCCAAATAGACTAAACTTTAGATCAAAGGAGAGCATCAATGGCTAAAAAAAGAATATTGGTTGTAGAAGACGATAAAGATATTAATGAGTTAATCCGTTATAATCTCGAACGCGAAGGATTTGAAGTGCTTTCCTTATTTGATGGAGAGCAGGTTTTTGATATGGCTTCCAGTCGAAAGCCAGATTTAGTATTGCTAGACCTTATGCTGCCGCAGTGTGATGGTCTAGAGGTTTGCCGTCAACTCAAAGAAGATTCCAAAACAAAGAAAATCCCTATTATTATGATCACGGCTAAAGGAACAGAGGCCGATATCGTCATTGGTCTTTCTTTAGGGGCTGATGATTATTTGCCAAAGCCTTTTAGTCCAGGAGTACTTTTGGCCCGTATCAAAGCTGTCTTTCGCAGGTCAGATGGTTCTCAGGAAGAGGTGGCTGTTCAAGAAAGTCGACAATGGGGGGCGCTAATTTTGGATATTCCTAAACATAAGGTTACTTTTAGAAATAATCCTATCGAATTAACGACCATTGAGTTTGGTATTTTGGAGTTTATTTCAAGATCACCAGGTAGAGTTTTTAGCCGCGAGCAAATCCTTGATGGGGTTTGGAAAGAAGGTAAGTTTATAGTTGATCGGGCTGTGGATGTTCACGTTCGTGGTTTACGTAAAAAACTAGGTCCAGCGCAAGATTACGTTGAAACGGTCCGTGGTATTGGATACCGTTTTAAGGATGTTGAATGATTTTTGTTCCTGCCTTATTTGTAATTCTTCTCATTATTATCGTTTTCTTAAGTATCCAATGTGTTTCTCAAACTCGCCGTCTTGAAGAAATTCGTCGCGTTATTAATGCCATGAATGAGGGGGACTATTCTTCACGAATGGGGCTGTCTTTTTCTGATAGGATTGGAGATGTGGTTCGTAATATCAATGATCTAGCCAAAGGTACACAAACGCGTCTTCAAGAATTAACCAATGAAAAAGATAAACTCCAAGCCATTCTTTCGAATATGGCTGAGGGGGTTTTAGTGATTGGTGCGGATTCTCGTTTAATTCATTTAAGTCCTAGCTTTAAAAGTATGTTTGAGACGCGTTCAGAGAAGTGGCAGAATAAGTTTTATTGGGAAATAATCACTAACCAGGATATTAATGCTTCCATTAGAGAGGTCCTTAATAATAAGAAAATTTTATCTAAAGAAATTACCCTTGTTCGTCTTCAAGAAATGTTTTTCAATATGCAAATCTCACCTGTCATAGACTCCAACGGTGGATTAGTCAGTCTAGTGGCTGTGTTTCATGATGTAACAGAATTAAAGAAATTTGAACGTTTGCGTTCGGAATTTGTAGCTAATGTGTCTCATGAGTTAAAAACGCCTTTGACATCTATCAGGGGATTTGTGGAAACCCTACATAATGGGGCCATAGATGATAAGGTCCAAGGTAGAAGGTTTTTAGAAATCATTTTTAAGCAAACCCAGCGTTTGGAGAATCTTGTTAATGATCTTTTGGTTCTTTCTTCTTTGGAGTCTAAAGGTATAAAAATGAATTTTGTTAAGGGGGATTTGGTTGCTTTGATTCAGTCTATTGTTGTAATGAAGAAGAAACAAATAGATGATTTTAACCATACTTTAAATTTGACCATGCCTTCGAATCTGCCTTTGATTAAGATGGACTCTCAAAGGATGGAGCAGGTGTTTATCAATTTGCTGGATAATGCTATTAAATTTACCCCGCCAGGAGGGAAGATTGAAATAAAGGTCACACCAGAAGACCAATATTTCAGGATCGATGTGATTGATAATGGGGTGGGAATTTCTTCTGAATATTTGAACCGTATTTTTGAGCGATTTTTTAGAGTTGATAAATCTCGTAGCCAGGCAACCGGTGGGACAGGCTTGGGGCTTTCCATTGTGAAGCATATTGTGGAGCTTCATGGAGGTCGAATTAGCGTCTCAAGCATGTTAGGTAAAGGGTCTGCCTTTTCTGTGTTTTTGCCTCAAGATATGATATAATTTCAGTATGAAGAAATTTATTTTTCTTTTCTTGTTTCTTATGGTTTCGAGTCTTGGTCTTGCCTACGAGAAAATTAATTTATCCGAACACGGCCAAGATCTGACAAGAGCTACTTTTTTAGTCCGGTATAATTTCTCTAAGACATATGGTAAAGACTGGACTGCATCCTCTTATGCTGAGCGTAAAACTTTTCTAACCGATTGGCATCGCAAATTGATGGCTGATGAAAAAAAGACTAAGATTGCAAACAAAGAAGAGGCTCGTTTGGCGCGCGAGAAACAAAAGGCACAGTTAGAGCAACGCAAAAAAGAATCTATTAGATTAAAAGCTTTAGCCCGCGAAGAGATAGACGAGGATAGAAATTTTAATCAAAGAAAGCGAAATCTTGATCTCATGGTCCGAGATCAAGAACGAACCCTCCAACAATTGCAAAGAAAATCCACCTCTCCTAGATAATTCTTCCCATGAATAATAATTTTAAAGCAGTTATTTTTGATATGGATGGGGTTATTACAGATACAATGCCTTATCACTTTAAAGCCTGGAAAACTATTTTTGCGAGTCAGGGTATTAAGGTAAGTCATGAAGATATCTACAAGCGAGAAGGTCAAAAGGGTATCAACAGTGTCCAAGAAATATTTAATGAAAATAAGGTGGTTTTCAGTTCCTCGATTGCTCACAATCTTCTTAAAGAAAAAGAGCATTTTTTTAAAAAGATATTTAAACGACGTTTTATCCAAGGCAGTCGTTCCTTAATTAAGTTATTATCAGCCAAGAACTATCGCCTGGCCCTGGTTACAGGAACGTCCCGCCATGAAGCTATGGAATTGTTACCCAAGGATTTATGGGACACTTTTGAAGTGACGGTGTGTGGCTGTGATGTTCAAAATGGAAAGCCCCACCCCGAGCCGTATATAAAAGCTTTAAAGAAATTGAGGCTCAAAGCTTCTCAAGCGATTGTGATTGAAAATGCGCCTTTTGGTATTGCTTCGGCCAAGGCTGCTGGGTTAAAATGTATTGCTATTGAAACCTCTTTGCCTAAGAAACATCTAAAGCAGGCAGATGTGATTGTAGAATCGTATCAGGACCTTAAAGATGAAATTAAATTCTAAAATCCTACTTCTTTATAAAAATAGTACCTATGCAGGGTATTTTCTTAATACGCGCCGGCGTTCTCATCAGCTCAAAGGATTGTTTAATTCTGAAGAAATCAAAAGATTCCGTAAAACGCATGAGAATCATTTTTGGGCCCTTTCCTATGTAGAGGCCGTATTAAAGAGTAAGAATTTAAAATATACTAAGATTTGCCGTGGCACGCATGTTAATTTTAATAAGTATGATTTGATTATGACCTTTGGTGGCGATGGTACCTTTCTTGAGGCTGCTCGTAATGTTGAAAAACAGCTTATTTGGGGAGTCAATTCAGACCCAACTTGGTCAGTGGGTCGTTTTTGTTCAGGTAATCCTAAGAATTTTGAGAGCATGTTGGAGAAGGTTTTAGAGAATAGATTTGCATCCAAAATCTTTAGTCGTATCCAGTTAGATTTTAATAATGGAGTTCAAAGCATGCATGCGCTTAACGATGTGCTTATTTGCCATCAAAATCCTGGTGCGATTAGTCGTTATTATTTGAAGATTAAGAATTTAAAAGAGGAGCAACGTTCATCAGGAGTTTGGGTATCAACAGCTGCGGGTTCTTCAGCGGGGATTTATTCAGCAGGAGGAAAGATCCTTCCGGAGCAAAGCAAGAAATTTCAATACTTGCCTCGCGAGTTGTTCCGTGGACATGGGGTCACCTATAAGTTAAAAGGAGCAGTATTAAATTCTACCCAAACCATGTCGGTGACTTCTCTAATGCGAGAAGGGGTTATCTTTGTTGATGGTTCACATGTGTGCCTGCCATTTTCTTTTGGTACCAAGGCCAGTATCCGCCGTTCTACTCATCCTTTAAAGGTTGTTTGGTCATGAAAGCTGTTCTTTTAGTCAGTCATGGCAGTCGTTCTTCTAAAACCAAGGAAGAAGTCATTGAATTAGTTAAGGTCTTAAAATTTAAGACAGGTGTGGATGTCTTTGAATTTGCCTTCTTAGAAATTGAGAGTCCAAGTATCCCCGAAGGTCTTGAAATATGTGTCCAAAAAGGAGCAAAACAGATTGTTGTGTTGCTCAACTTCTTAAATTCTGGCCGCCATGTGAACAACGATATTCCAGCAATTGTTCAAGAGGCTAAAGCGAAGTATCCTGATGTGGAATTTTCGATCTCCCAGCCTGTGGGGCAGCACGAACGTATTGCTGATCTTTTTGTTGATCTGATAAATAATGCCTAAAACATTCTCCCAAGAACTCCTAACTTGGTACGACAAAAACAAGCGTGACCTGCCCTGGCGCCATACCAAGGATCCCTACCATATTTGGGTTTCTGAAATCATGCTTCAGCAGACTACGGTTAATGCGGTGATCCCGTATTATGAACGCTGGATTAAAACCTACCCAACAATTTTTAAATTAGCAAAGACTCCCATACAGCAGGTATTGAAGTCATGGCAAGGTTTGGGGTATTACAACCGAGCCAGGAATTTGCATAAGGCAGTGGGCGTTGTGGTTGCTCAATATAAGGGAAGTCTGCCTCGGGACCGTGAGCGAGTCAGGGAATTGCCTGGATTTGGGCCATACACAACCGCTTCTGTATTAAGTATTGCTTTTGATCAGCCGCTGGTGATTATTGATGCTAATGTGCGCCGATTGGTCATGAGGCTTTTAGCGATCCAGGCTCATGCGGATACCAAGCAAGATAAACGTATTGAAGAGTATTTGACCAAGGTTATTCCTCAAAAAAGGGCCGGAGATTTTAACCAGGCTTTAATGGAAATGGGCGCTTTGGTTTGCCGTAATAAGGAACCTTTGTGCAATATTTGTCCTTTAAAAGACCGCTGCCTCGCTTTCGAGCAAGGTGTGCAGGAGATTATTCCCACACCTAAGAAAAAGACCATCAAAGACGTCCATGCTGTCATTGCCATTGTAGAGAAAGATGGTAAATATTTAATCCAGAAGCGTCCTTCAAAGGGGTTGCTGGCAGATCTATGGGAATTTCCAGGAGGTAAGATTGAACCTAAAGAGACTAAGGAGGAGGCTCTGGCTCGTGAATTGAAGGAAGAATTGGGTGTTGAGTTAAAACAAGCGCAGCATTTATTTGAGGTTAAACATTTTTATACTGAGTTTAGGGTCAATTTATCGGTGTTTCAATGTCATCTTCAAAATGAGCCCCAAGAGACCGTTTCACGACGATGGGTTCGCAAGGCTGATTTCCATCGCTACCCCATGCCTTCCGGCAGTGCTAAGATAGTAGAAAAATTGTTTGAAAAATAATTTGACAAAAAATTTTTATCTAATATACTTACTTACATGATTAATTTAGTAATGATTATAAATCACCAATCCCGCGCTTCTTGCCAGCCTTGTTGTTAAGGCTCGGTTCATCATTTTCTTTCGTTCCACAGGATAAGTTAAGTAGAAACAAAAAAATAAACAGGAGTTAATAATATGAAGTCTTTTCGGCGTAAATTAGGAGTTTTAGGTTTAACTGTGTTACTACCATTTTCAAGCGTAAGTCCAGTGTTTGCGGATACAACGGCTTTAGAACAAAGATTAAATGATCTAGAACAACAGGTAGCTATTTTGAAGCGTCAAATCGAAGTTGATAAGGAAGAAGCTGCAAAGAAAGCTCCAGATGTTCCAATAATTACAGCCAATACTAAGGATGGTTTTAGTATTAAAAGTCCTGATGAAAGCTTTAAATTAAAGATTGGAGGATTGGTTCAAGCTGATGGTCGTTTCTTTCAAGATAATCAGAAAGATAATAGTACAACAGATACTTTCACTGTCAGACGTGCCCGTTTGATATTTAGTGGAACAGTAGGTAAGAATTTTGATTATTACCTTATGCCAGACTTTGGTAGTGGTGCATCAACTCTAGTGGATGGCTATGGTGAGTTTAAATTCGATCCTACATTAAAATTACGTGGTGGTAAATTTAAAGCACCACTAGGATTAGAACGATTACAATCTGATGCTGTTTCTAACTTTGTAGAAGTTGGTTTAACTTCTAACTTATTACCTAACCGTGAAGTTGGTTTTCAATTAGGTGGAGATCTGTTTGGTGATTCAGTCAATTATGCTGCAGGTATATTTAATGGCTCAGCAGATTTAGCTTCTTCAACGAATCAGGACACAGATGGTAATAGTGACAAAGATGTAGTTGCTCGTGTATTTGTTCAGCCATTTAAAAATGCCGGTCCTGAAAAATTAAAAGGATTAGGCGTTGGTGTCGGTGGATCCTATGGTCATAAGGAAGGAGCAACTATACCAACTTACAAATCTACTGGTCAGGTTAATATTTTCAGCTACAGTTCGGGTGTAACAGCTGATGGGCCTCATATAAGAATAAGTCCACAAGCGTACTATTACAATGGTGCCTTTGGCGTAATTGGTGAATATGCTGTTTCTAAACAAAAAGTTCAGAAAACAACCGCATCAGTACCTGTCAGAGAACAGTTTAGTAATACGGCATGGGGAGTCAGTTCTAATTATGTATTAACGGGTGAGGTAGCCTCTTATAAAGGTATAACACCGCGTACGAATTTTGATTGGTCAAAAGGTACTTGGGGTGCTTTTGAAGTAGTTGGTCGTTATGGTCATCTTAATATTGATAATAATGCTTTTGATAGTGGGTTTGCTTCTCGTACATCAAGTATTAGTCAGGCTGATGCTTGGGGAAGTGGCTTAAATTGGTACCCACATAAAAACTTTAAATTATCGTTAGATTATGAACAAACCAGATTTAAAGGTGGAGCTTCAGCAGCAGATTTAAATCGTAAAACTGAGAATTTAGTCATGAGTCGGTTTCAGTTACAATATTAAATAATTGTCATCCCCGAATGTTTCTATCGGGGATCAAGACACTAGATTCCCGATTAAAACTTTCGGGAATGACATACAAGGAGAAATTCAAAATGAAAACACGCAATATTTTTTTAACATTGTTCGCAGTTCTACTTCTCACAGGTTCTGTGTGGGCCAAACAAATTACACTTTTAAATGTTTCGTATGATCCAACGCGAGAGCTGTATGAAAGTTATAACAAAGCTTTTGCAGCACACTGGAAATCTTTAACCGGAGATGATGTGGTGGTCAATCAATCTCATGGAGGTAGTGGTAAACAAGCCCGATCAGTTATTGATGGATTAGATGCGGATGTAGTAACCTTGGCTTTATCGTATGATATTGATAATATTGCTGAGAAAAGCGACTTATTATCAAGAAATTGGCAATCCAAGCTAGATAATAATAGTACTCCATATACATCAACTATTGTATTTTTGGTTCGCAAAGGAAACCCAAAAAACATTCATGATTGGGATGATTTAGTTAAACCTGGAGTTTCAGTCATTACTCCAAATCCAAAAACTTCTGGCGGCGCACGATGGAATTATTTAGCTGCTTGGGGTTATGCTTTGAAAAAATTTGATGGTGATGAATCTAAAGTAAAAGAATTTATTGGCTTGTTGTTTAAAAACGTTCCAGTTTTGGATTCAGGAGCTAGAGGTTCAACGACTACATTTGTTGAAAGAAAAATTGGTGATGTTTTATTAGCCTGGGAGAACGAAGCATATTTAGCTGTTAATCAATTAGGACCAGATCAATTTGATATTGTTGTCCCGTCCTTAAGTATCTTAGCAGAGCCACCAGTTGCTGTAGTGGATCGTGTAGCTGAAAAACATGGTACGAAAAAAATTGCTGAGGAATATTTAAAATATCTTTATAGTGAAGAAGGACAAGAAATTGCTGCTAAACATTACTACCGTCCTCGATTAGATACTGTTGCTCAAAAGTATTCTTCACAATTTAAACCTGTTAATTTAATTACGATTAATGATTTTGGTGGTTGGAAAGTTGCACAAAAGAAACATTTTGCAGATAAGGGAATCTTTGATCAGATTTATGGTAATTAATATGAAGATGCACTTTTTTGTGTCTATGGAAATATGTTGTTGAAAATAAGATTATTTTATTTCAATTAACTATTTCTAGAAAGGGCACTTTATGTTAACAAAAGAAATTGAAATTAAATCACCACAAGGTTTGCATTTACGAGTTGCAGCTCAGATTGTAAAAGAAACTCAAAACTCTAGTTCTAAAGTCACTTTCTTTAATGAAAACGGTCAGTCTGCTGATGCTGCTTCTATTCTAGATCTGCTGATTTTAGCAGCAGAAAAGAATTCAGTTTTGAAGGTTACTGCAGCAGGAGAAGATGAGCAAAAAACAATAGATAAAGTATCGTTAATACTTACAGATGGAGCAGGAATATGAAAATTGCAAATGATATAACTGAATTGATAGGCAATACGCCTTTGGTTCGTTTGAATAAGTTAACTAAGGGGCTAGAAGCAACGGTTGTTGCTAAGCTTGAGTTTTTCAATCCGCTACATTCTGTTAAAGATCGTATTGGATTTAATATGATCAAATCAGCTGAGAAGGCTGGAAAAATTAAGGCTAATACTGTAATCGTAGAGCCCACTTCTGGGAATACCGGTATTGCGTTAGCTTTTGTGGCGGCAGTTAGAGGGTATAAATTACTTTTAACTATGCCAGAAACCATGAGCTTAGAAAGGCGAGCCTTGTTAAAAGCATTAGGCGCTGAATTGATTCTAACTCCAGGTCCAGAGGGAATGAAGGGAGCTGTTAAGAAAGCTAAAGAGATCTATGATTCAGATCCTGAAAAGTATTTTATGCCTCAACAGTTTGATAATCAGGCGAATGTTGAAATTCATCGTTTAACAACTGCTGAAGAAATATGGAGAGATACTGATGGCAAGGTTGATTTTATTGTTGCTGGAGTAGGAACTGGCGGTACTATTACCGGAGTCTCTCAAGTTATTAAAGAGCGTAAACCGTCCTTTAAAGCCATTGCAGTTGAACCATCAGCTTCGCCGGTTCTTTCAGGTGGACAGGCTGGTCCGCATAAAATTCAAGGAATTGGAGCAGGTTTTGTTCCTTCAATTTTAGATACTAAGATTGTTGATGAAATAATTCAGGTTACAAATGATGAATCATTCGCAACCGCTAAAAGACTTATACGTGAAGAAGGTATTCTTTGTGGTATTTCTTCTGGCGGGAATGTAGCTGCAGCTTTAAAAATAGCTTCCCGTCCAGAGAATAAAGGAAAGCTTATTGTAACCATTATTCCTTCAACTGGGGAGAGATATCTATCAACAGATCTTTTTGCAGATTTTAGATCATGATGATATTAAAAAATTAGATTGCTAAAATCTTACTTTATTAGTAATTTAATCATGTTAAAAATTATCTGAGGACAACCTTTATGGGTTGTCCTCCTCATTTATTATGTTTTTACTAAAATCACGTACAACCTTACCAGGATTAAATTTAAGCTTAGGTTATACTGTTTTTTACCTCAGTTTAATTGTGTTAATTCCGCTATCCTTATTGTTTTTTAAGACTTCCACCATGGGATGGCACGATTTTTGGGAAGTGATTTTATCTAAAAGAACCTTGGCTGCGTATCGTTTAAGCTTTGGGGCTGCTTTTGTGGCATCCTGTGTGAATGTTGTATTTGGGTTTTTAATAGCCTGGGTTCTGGCTCGATATAAGTTTCCAGGCAAAAAAATTGTTGATGCTTTAATCGATTTGCCATTTGCTTTACCTACTGCCGTGGCTGGCATTGCCTTAACAACCTTATATTCTTCCAACGGATGGATGGGCCAATACTTGTATAAAATAGGAATTCAATCCGCCTATACACCTTTAGGCATTACGTTAGCTTTAATTTTTATTGGTTTGCCATTTATTGTTCGAACCATTGAGCCTATTTTGCAAGATCTGGATCCAGAGTTAGAGGAGGCAGCTACGAGCCTTGGTGCTAATCGCTGGCAGACATTTATAAAGGTTATTTTTCCTGTGCTTTTACCAGCAATCTTAACTGGTTTTAGCCTGGCTTTTGCCCGTTGTATTGGAGAGTATGGCTCGGTTGTGTTTATTGCAGGTAATATGCCTGGTAAAACAGAAGTGGCTCCATTGCTCATTATTACCAAGTTGGAGCAATATGATTACACAGGTGCAACAGCTATTGCTGTAGTGATGCTTTTAATTTCTTTTGCGATCTTAGCTTTTACAAACTTTTTACAGTGGTACACATCTAAGAAGATAGGAATGAATTGATGTCAAACGTGCGCAAAGAACCAGCCTATATTAAATGGACCTTAATAGGGATTGCTTTGTCTTTTATAGGTTTATTTTTAATATTACCTTTGGCCCTTGTGTTAATTACAGGATTAAATAAGGGGCTGGGTTTTTATTGGCAATCTATCACGGAGCCAAATACTTTGGCAGCTATCCGATTAACTTTGTTAACAGCTGCCGTTGCCGTCCCTTTGAATTTAGTGTTTGGTGTGGCTGCTTCCTGGGCAATCGCAAAGTTTGACTTTTATGGGAAGAATTTCTTATTAACCTTAATTGATTTGCCTTTGTCAGTATCACCAGTGATTTCAGGGTTGATCTATGTGCTGATGTTTGGAGCTCAGGGTCTTTTCGGACCATGGTTAGGGGCGCATGATATAAAAGTTATTTTCGCTCCGCCAGCCATTATTTTGGCAACTATCTTTGTAACCTTTCCAATGGTGGCTCGGGAACTCATTCCTTTAATGAAGACTCAGGGTAATGAGGAAGAAGAGGCTGCTATTACCTTAGGTGCCAGTGGATTTAAAACTTTCTGGTATGTCACACTACCGAATATCAAATGGGGCTTGTTGTATGGAGTGATTTTATGTAATGCCAGGGCCATGGGTGAGTTTGGCGCCGTGTCAGTTGTCTCAGGGCATATTCGAGGATTGACCAACACCTTGCCTTTGCATATTGAAATTCTTTATAATGAGTATCAATTTACTGCTGCTTTTGCAGTAGCTTCTTTATTGGCCATGTTGGCATTAGTGACCCTGATCCTTAAAAGTATTGTGGAGTTCAAGTTTCAACATGAATTAAGATTTGCGCGGCAAGGAGCGCATTAATTATGAGTATTGAAGTTAAATCAATTACCAAAAATTTTGGAGCCTTTAAGGCCTTGGATAATATCAATCTGAATATCCAAACAGGTGAATTAATTGCTCTTTTGGGTCCGTCAGGATCGGGAAAGACGACCTTGCTGCGTATCATTGCTGGGTTAGAAACAGCAGAACAAGGAGAGATTTATTTTCAAGGTGCAGATACTAAGGATCAGAAAATAAAAGATCGGGGCGTTGGTTTTGTGTTCCAGCATTATGCTTTATTTCGTCATATGACGGTTTACGATAATATTGCTTTTGGTCTTCGTGTGAAGCCTAAGAAAATTCGACCTTCGGAAGAAAAGATCAAGCTTAAGGTCAATGAGCTTTTGAAATTGATTCAATTAGACTGGGTCGGTAATCGTTATCCTTGGCAGCTTTCCGGGGGCCAGCGCCAACGTATTGCTCTGGCTCGGGCTTTGGCCATTGAACCAAAGGTCCTTTTGCTCGATGAACCTTTTGGATCATTGGATGCTCAGGTGCGTAAAGAGTTACGCCAGTGGCTCAGACGTTTTCATGATCAGCTTCACATTACAACCTTATTTGTCACCCATGATCAGGAAGAGGCATTGGAAGTTGCTGACAGGATTGTTGTCATGAATAAAGGCAAGGTAGAGCAAGCTGGAACGCCTGAGGAGGTTTATCACAAGCCTGCCAATAAATTTGTATTGAATTTTTTAGGTAATGTGAATTTATTCCATGCTCGTGTGGAAGATGGAAAAGCCTACGTAGGTGGGACAGCCATTGATTTACCTAATGTTAATAAAGAAAGTAAAACCGCCAATGTATTTGTCAGGCCTCATCAGTTTGAGATTACCAGAAATTCTAAAGATGGGACCTCTTTAAAAGCAACAGTAGAATATTTAAATCCTGCAGGATCCGTGGTTAAAGTTGATTTGGTAACTGTAGAAGGTAATCCTATTCAAGCAGAAATAACTCAGGAAGAATTTCGTGCTTTAAAATTAAAGAAACAAGATCAGGTTTTTGTTTCATTAAGACAGGTGACTTTCTATGAATTTGATATTTAATAAGGAAATACCGATTTTGCCTGCTAGGTCGCAGTCAAAACGGTATAAATTCGTCCAGGTTGACTTGACGTCGCCTGTGGCTCCGTAAGTCAAGGACTCATTTATGAAAGTTTCAGCAAGAATGGATTATGCAGTCAGAGCGCTTTTGGAGCTTGGGCTTCATTGGCCAGACACCACGCCAACCCAGATTAGTGGGCTGAGCCGCAAAGCAGGCGTATCGCAAAAATTCTTGATCCATATTTTGATTGCCTTAAAAGGTTTAGGCTATGTACATAGTATTCGTGGTAAGGCCGGTGGGTACACCCTAGCTAAGGCGCCTAGTCAGATCAATTTGTCTAACTTAGTTAAGGAGCTAGGTGGTCTTGGCACATTTGATGAAGAACGTCGTAAGAACAAGAAGGATGATGCTATCAGTCTTTTGTGGCGGGATATTGATAAAAGTATTGTAGAAACTTTAAAGAAAGTTACACTAGAAGATCTTTGTAACCGTCAGCGTCAACAGATCAAAGCCATTAGTTACGATATTTAAGGAAAATTTATGAATAAAGAAAAGATTCCACAACTCAATGAAAGAGCCAAAGGTTTAGATGCGGCTGGGATTATTAAGCTGACCTATCAAGAATTTGGCAATAAGAGCAATTTTGCAACCAGCCTGGGAGAGGAAGATCAGGTCATTACTGATATTATTTCTAAGGTAGCGCCATATATTGAAATCTTCACTTTAGATACCGGTCGATTATTTCAAGAAACGTATGATCTTCTTGCTAAGAACCAGAAAAGATATTCTAATTTAAGGTTTAGGGTCTATTCTCCTAATACCCAAGTGGTTGAGAAAATGGTCCAGGATAAAGGTATTAATTTATTTTATGAAAGTATTGAGAATCGTAAGTTGTGTTGCCATGTGCGTAAGGTTGAGCCATTGCAAAGAGCGCTGTCTTATGTAGATGCTTGGATTGTTGGACTTAGACGTCAACAAGCTTTGACTCGAGCTAATCTTGAAATATTTGAGTGGGATGAAGCTAATGGCAAGGTGAAGGTGAATCCTTTGGTAGATTGGTCTTTGGAGGATGTTCACAAATATATTAAAGAAAACAATATTGATGTAAATCCTTTGCATGCTCAAGGATTTATTTCTATTGGTTGTGCTCCTTGTACCAGAGCTGTTAAGCCTGGGGAAGATATTCGTGCGGGGCGTTGGTGGTGGGAGAATCCAGAACAAAAAGAATGTGGATTGCACAATAATCCAAATTGGAAGGGAAATAAGAAATAGGGCTATGGACAAATTAGATCAATTAGAATCACAAAGCGTTTATATATTAAGAGAAGCTTATCGCGAATTTAAGTCACTTGTCATGCTGTGGTCGATTGGTAAGGATTAGACTGTATTATTGTGGCTGGCTCGCAAAGCTTTTTTTGGTCACGTGCCTATTCCGCTTGTTCATATTGATACGAGTTATAAGATCCCTGAAATGATCCAGTATCGAGACAAGCTCGCCATGGATTTTAAGTTAAACATGGTTGTTGGCCAAAATACTCAAGCATTAAAAGATAAGAAGACTTTTCCTGATGGGGCTATTGATCGTATTTCTTGTTGTAAGGCGCTTAAAACTGAAGCATTAAAAAAGACGCTTTCAGGGGAATGGCCACGCTGGCGGTTAAACCATAAGACAGGAAAATATGATGTTGATACGAATACTGAGCCCTATATTGGGGTGATTGTAGGTGCGCGTGCTGATGAGGAAGGTAGTCGTTCTAAAGAGCGTTACTTTTCTCCTAGAGATAGAAATAGTGACTGGGATGTTGGTGATCAGCCGCCAGAACTTTGGAATCAGTTTAAAACTGATTTTGCCCCTGGTACTCATATTCGCATTCATCCCTTGCTTGATTGGACAGAGTTAAATATCTGGGAGTATATTCAACGTGAGAATATTCCTATTACTAATTTGTATTTTGATCAGGGTAAGGGGCAGCGTTATAGATCTTTAGGCTGCTATCCTTGCACCACTCCAGTTCAATCAACAGCCAAGAATGTGGCAGATATTGTCAAAGAACTTAGAGAAGGTAAATTTAAGAATATTGCTGAGCGTTCAGGACGTGCACAGGATAAAGAAGATGGTGGCGGTCTTGAGACGTTACGAAAAGAAGGATACATGTAATGGAACAGCGTGAACAAATGAATGTGGTTATTGTGGGGCATGTTGACCACGGGAAAAGCACCTTGGTAGGACGCCTATTGGCAGACACAGGTTCATTACCCGAAGGCAAACTTGAAGCTGTCAAAGCCAACTGTGTTCGTAATGCTAAACCTTTTGAATATGCTTTCTTGCTTGATGCTCTAAAAGATGAGCAGTCTCAGGGGATCACCATTGATACAGCGAGAAGTTTTTTTAAATCAGCTAAACGTGATTACATCATCATTGATGCCCCTGGACATATCGAATTTTTGAAGAATATGATTTCAGGAGCTGCGCGGGCCGAGGCAGCCTTGTTATTGATTGATGCTCATGAAGGAATCAAAGAAAATTCCAAACGCCATGGTTATATGATGCGTTTCTTAGGGATTAAAAATATTGCTGTTTGCGTTAATAAAATGGATTTGGTTGGTTATGACAAGCAAGTTTTTGAGCAGATTAAAGCTGACTACACTAAATTTCTCAATGAAATAGATCTGAAGCCTAAATGTTTTATTCCCATTGCTGCTTTTCATGGGGATAACATGATTGGTCCGTCCAAGAATATGCCTTGGTATAAAGGTGAACCCATCTTAGGAGTCTTAGATAGTTTCGAAAAGGCTGCTCCTAAAGAAAACCAAGTTTTTCGTATGCCGGTTCAGGATATCTATAAATTTACAGAAGAGGGTGATGAGCGACGTATTGTGGCTGGTCGTATTGAAACTGGAACAGTGAAAGTGGGAGATGAGATTCTTTTTCTACCTTCGGGTAAGAAGAATCGAATTAAGACGATTGAGTATTTCAATGGTCCAATACGTAAAGAGGCTTCGGCTGGCCAAAGTTCAGGATTTACTATGGAGACTGAGATTTATATTCGTCCCGGGGAAGTGATGGTAAAGCCTACCCAGAAGAATCCTCAGGTGGCTACCAAATTCAAGGCCAATGTTTTTTGGATGGGTAAACAACCTTTGGTGAAGTCTAAAACATACAAATTAAAGATTGCTACCCAGCAAGTTCCTGTAATTGTTTCTGAAATTACTCAAGTCCTTAATGCGGCAGAGTTGGCAGCCAGCCGTAAACCACATGTAGATCGTCATGAAGTAGGAGAAGTCATTTTTGAAACATTAAAGCCTGTTGCCTTTGATTTAGTAGCTGATATTGCTGAGACAGGACGTTTTGTTTTAGTAGATAACTATGAGATTGCAGGAGGAGGTATTATTTTAGCTCCTGTTTTTGATAGTGCCAGTTTACTAGATAACCAGATTAAGAAACGTGAATATGGATGGGAAAGAAGTCATATTACTCCAGATATCCGGGCTTCCAAATACCAACACAAATCTGCTTTTATCATTATTACAGGTAAGATTGATACTGGTAAACAACGTATTGCTAAGGCTCTCGAAGAACAACTGTTTAATTTGGATAAGAATGTTTATTTTCTTGGAATTTCAAATCGATTAGCACTGGCCACCCATGATTCTAAAGATAAAACATTAGGTAAGTATGAAGCTTTAGAACAATTAGGAGAATTGGCGCATATCATGACTGATGCGGGGCTAATTATGCTGACGAGCATCACCGATATTGACCAGTATGAGTTAGATATGCTTAAGAAATTAAATAGTCCTAATAGGACCTTTGTAGTCAATGTTGGGGACAATCGGTTTTTAGAAAGCAGTATAGATTTGAATCTTATAGAGAATGAAGACTCCGAAGCTGCGGTCAAAAAAATCGTAGACCTTTTGGTTAAGGCGGTTGTGTTAGACCCTGAATATAGTATTTAATGGCTCTTATGAAAATTCTTCTAACTAATGATGATGGCATCTTTGCTCCTGGACTGCATGCTATTTATAAAGAGCTCTCGAAATTTGCGGATGTGACCGTTGTTGCTCCAAAAGATGAGCAAAGTTCAGTAGGGCATGGAATTACTCTTTTTAATCCTCTTTTTGTTCATAAAGTTTCCCCTCAAAATAAATTCCACGGATTTGCTGTTAGCGGTAAGCCTGCCGATTGTGTTAAATTTGCTGTAGATGTCATTTATAAAAAGAAGAAACCTGATTTAGTGGTTTCTGGAATTAATTTTGGAAATAACGATGGTTGTAGTGTTTTTTATTCTGGCACGGTGGCAGGTGCTAGAGAAGGAACACTTAATGGTATTGATTCTATAGCCATATCGTTAGATTCTTTTGATAATCCCAATTTTACCCAAGCAGCCAAAGTGGGTGCTAAATTAGCTAAACTTGTTTATAAAAACAAATTGACCAAAGGGACATTTCTAAACGTCAACGTGCCTCAGGGAAAGATTAAAGGAATTTTGGCTACCGAACAGGGTATAGATCCTATTCATGGAATATTCCAAAAAAGAGTAAGTCCTCACGATAAACCTTATTATTGGATGTCAGCAAAGAATCCATTGCATGTAAATAATAATTCAATTGATACCTATGCATTAAAGAATGGATATGTTACAGTAACTCCTGTGCATTGCAATTTAACCGACGAAGTTTTTTTAAATCAACTTCGTCAGTGGAAATTAAAATAAGGAGGCCAAGAGTGCTTTCAGAAGAAAAAATTCTAAGTGCCAAGATATTAGCTGTTGATGATAATTTCCTTAGTTTGCAAATGCTCAAAAAAATTCTTTCCTCAGCTGGTTTTGTTGATATCACGATAACCACCGAATCTTCCAAAGCCAAAGACATGTATTACGAAATGAAACCTGACCTGCTATTGTTGGATATCAATATGCCTGGGGTAACGGGTTTTGATGTTATGGCCCAATTAAATGCCGAGAACACGGCGGATGATTATTTGCCAATTCTTATCCTTTCTGCTGAAGAAGAAAGCGCGCGCTTGAAAGCTTTAGCTTGTGGTGCTAAAGATTTTTTGCATAAACCATATCAGTCTAGCGAAGTTGTTTTACGTAGTCGCAACATCATTGAGGTTAGACTTTTGTATAAGCAAATAAAAAGTCAAAATTTGTCTTTAGAAGCCCAAGTTGAAGAAAGAACAACGGAATTAAAACAAACACGTCTAGATGTCATCCGTCGTTTAGCTAATACAGCAGAATTACGAGATACTGATACGGGAGATCACATTATCCGTATGAGTCTTTATAGTCAAAAACTTGCGTTGGCGGTTGGCTTTACGCCAGCTCAGGCCGATATGATTTTAAACACATCACCTTTACATGATATTGGAAAGATCGCTATTCCAGATTCTATTTTGCTTAAACCAGGCAAGCTTGAACCCAGTGAATTTGAAGTAATCAAGACGCACACTACCATTGGAGCTAAAATCCTTTCAGGTAGTAATTCGCCGTTTATGAAAATGGCTGAAGAAATTGCTTTGACCCATCATGAACGCTATGATGGCAAAGGATATCCTCATGGACTCAAGGGAGAAGATATTCCATTGATCGGGCAGATTTGTTCTGTGGCAGATGTTTTTGACGCTTTAACATCCGTTAGACCTTACAAGAAAGCTTGGAGTATGCAAGAAGCTATGACTGAAATTAGGAATTGTAGTGGTAAGAATTTTAATCCCAAAGTGGCAGATGCGTTTTGTGATATAGAAAAAGATATCCAAGTTATTTATGATCAAAATAAAAATCCTCACGCAGCTTCTTGAGCGCATAAATTTATGAAATTTTGTGTAAGAGCTCGGTTAAGCTATGCTAGAATATTAAAAATTTAAAGATTTATTTATCCAATGCGAAAAATTCTTCCACTTTTTTTAATCACTTCACTAATATTTATTTCTTCTTCTTTTGTTATTACTTATGATGCAACTTCTGACCAGTTAGATGGTTCGGATTACGAAGAACCTCCCAGCAGCACTTATCAAGAAACTTTAAAAAGTCTTATCAATGAATCCAAAGATAATATCAAAAAACTAAATGATAAGATCAGGGCTGATTCAATGGCTAAAAAGCAGGAAATAAGAGAAGATCGTGCTAACGAATATTACGATATGGGGTTGCGTTTGGCTGACCAAGGAAAGTTTGATCAAGCTCGATATTATTTTGATAAGGCTGTTAGTATTTCCGAACGCTCCGAATTACTGGAAAACATCAAGAAATCTCAAGAACGATTAAGAAAGCAAGAGCTTGCTTTAAAGAAAGAAAAAGAGAGACAGCAAATTGAAGAACAAAATATTCAGAAAGGCCTTCAAAAGGAATTAGACAAAAAATATCAAAAAGCCGTTGAACTATATAAAGCAAGAAAATTTGTTGAATCCAGAGAATTATTTAAAAACATAGAAGATTTGGTGGGCGATTACAAATCCACCTCTAATTATTTTGTTCTTATTGATAAAGCCCTTGCTCAAGAAGCCCAGATGTTAGAAAAGCAAAAAATGCTCCAAAAGCAAGAGCAGCTCAGAGAAGAAAATTTAGCTTTAAAAAAGCAGTTAGAACAAGAGCGTGCCCAACAAGAAGCAAGAAAGAAGCAACAAGAGGATATAAACAAGCAGGAAGAACAATTTAGAAAACAACAAGAAGACTTACAAAAGCAACAAGAACGATCTCAAAAAATACAAGATATAGAGAACCAAAAGGCTTTGGAGCGTCAACTCAAAGAAGAAAAGGCTGATAGAGAACAGAAATTAGCCTTTCAACAACAGCAAGATGCTAAAATCCAGCAGGAATTAGAACGCAAAATTAAATTAGATGAAGCGCAGAATCAAGAAAATATAACTGTTTTAAAACAAGACAATCCTTCCGCTGAAGAAATCTACAAAAAAGCCCTAGCGTTATTCCGTCAGAAGAAATATGCCGAAGCAAGAGATGAGTTTCTTAATCTTGAGAAAGTGGCAGATAATTATAGGTTGACGCATACCTTTCTTAATGCCATTGACCAACAGATTGCCGAAAGAGAAGCTTTTGAATCTAGGCTTCGCACCGAAGAATTAAAACGTCAACAGCGACAGGCTGATTTTGAACGAAGAAAACAATTTGAAGTTCAAAAACAAGAAGAAATCCGTAAACAACAGCAAGAAAAAAAGGAATTTTTAGCTAGAGTCGAGGCGGACTATAGTATGGCATTAAGTTTATTTAAGGATAAGCAATACGTTCAAGCTCGCGAAAAATTTCAATCAGTGGATCGCCAGTTAACAGGCTACAAATCGGTTAATTATTATTTAGAAAGAATAGACCGCGATGAAGCACTTCAAAAGAAAAGCGAAGAATTGGTTAAACAACGCGAGCAAGATCAGCAACGTAAACAAGAAGAAGCAAAGAAGTTAAATGAAGAAAAGCAAAAACAAGCTGAAGAACGAGAAAAGCAAAAAGCTTTAGAGCGCCAACAAAAACAAGAGCAAGAAGCCAAGAGACGGCAAGAAATAGTTAAAAAGCAAGAAGAACTAGCTCAAAAGAAAGCTGCTGAGTTGCAACGCAAAAAAGATGAAGAATCTAAAAGAAAAGAAGAATTACAAAAGAAAGCCGAAGAACGGGAAAAACAAAAAGCATTGGAGCAACAGCAGAAACGTGAACAAGAGGTCAAAAGGCGCCAAGAAGAAGTTCAAAGACAAGAAGTATTGTCCAAACAAAAACAATTAGAGCAACATAAGGCTGAGCCTCAGCCTAAACCTGCAGAGGTTGTTGCAGCGACACCAATACAGTCAAATTTATCTAGAGAAGAACAAATAAATGAAGCGCAGCTTTTAAGCGAATTAGCAGAAAAATCTTCAAAATTATATCAAGAAATCACTACCTTAGCCGATGATAAAGATACCATTGCAGCCAAAAACAAATTAGCTAAGGTTGATGGTATTTTAAATAATTTACGTAAGGAAAAAGAATACGTTTTGCGACAAATTAAAGAAGAAGAACGTCGTCGTCAACAAGAGGCCTTAAAAGAAAAAGAAAGAGTAAGGTTAGGGTATCTTCAGCAAACATATGAAGAAGCATTAAATATGTTAAAGAATAAAGATTTTCAAGGAGCTAAAAAGAGATTTTTGGAGATAGAAAATAATCAACCAGGGTATAAGTCTACCTCGAATTATTTGGCCCATATTGATGAAGATCAGCGAAGGGTTGAAGAAGATGCTAAGAAAGAAAGAGCTATTGAGGAAGAAAGAAAACTTAGAGAACAACAAGAGAATCAGAAAAAAGAACGAATTGCCCAATTGCAAGAGCGCTTGATGAGTTTGGCCCAGCAAGCAACAAATGTTAATGATGAAATTTTAAACTTAACAAAAGCTAAGAACTATCTTGCTGCTAAAGATAAATTTAAAGATCTTGAGAGTATTTTGAGTGATTTAAAGGTTGTTAAAGAAAAGCTTGCTCATGAGCGGGGACAAGAAGCCTTGTTAAACTCCCAAAAAGATGAACAAAGAATTATTAAACAAGAAGCTCAGAAAATTTTAAATGAAAAACGCTCACAGGCCAGGACTATCGATGACAGTGCCAAAGTTATTAAAGAGCGTCAAAAACAAAAATCTATCATGGATAAGCAAGTTCAAGCTTCCAAAGATAAGGAATTAAGACAGCAAAAAGAACGTGTTTTTCAACAAGCTGTTGATTTGTATGATTCTAAGAAATATGATCAAGCAAAGATTATATTTGGAGAGTTAGCCTCTCAAGGTGACGATAGAGCATTAGGATATTTACGAAAGATCGATCGACTTATCGAAGAAAGCTTTGTAAAGGCCAAGAAGGAAGATGAGCGTGAACGTAAGAATTATTTGGCTGAAAGATTACGCCAGCAACGCCTTTCTGATGTTCTGGGGGTCAAAGAACAACAACGGCAAAGAAATTTAACCCAAGGGTTAGAAAGACAACGGCTTTTGTTAGAGCAACAGCAACAAGAAGAACGTCGTAGGTCCGAATCTTTGAGATTGGAAGAAAGACGACATCAACGTATCGAAAATAAACGCCGTCAGGCTGAAGAACAAGCCCGTCAAAAAGATCAAGTATATCATTTTAGGAAGGTAAAGCCTGTCTCAGAAGAGCAAGCTCAGCAGGAACGTGCTGCTGCTCAGGTTGATCCGAAAGTTAATATAAAACATATTCCTGAGAATCCTTTAACTCAAGAAACCCCATTAGTAAAGCCTACTCCTATAGAACCTCCTAAAGAAGATTTACAAAAACAAAAAGAGCAGGAAAAAGAGAAACAAAAACAAACTGCACAAGAAAAAAAAGAAGCAGAACGTAAGAGGATTGAAGATTTACGTAAACAAAAAGAAGAAGAACGAGCTAAGCGTCGTCAAGCTATTGAAGAGAAAAAAGAGCAAGAGCATAAAAGAATAGAAGATTTACGTAAACAAAAAGAAGAGGAAAAGGCAAAACAAAAACAAGCCTTGGAAGAACAAAAAGAGAAAGAAAATAAACATTTGGAAGAATTAAATAAGCAAAAAGAGCAAGAGCAAGAAAAGATTAGGAAAGAATTAGAAGAACAAAGAGAAAAAGAAGATAAGCGATTTGAAGAGTTACGCAAACAAAAAGAGCAAGAACGTCTTAAGGAAATGGAACGCAGACGGCAAGAAGCCGAGGAAAAAGAAAAACAACGTTTAGAGCGTATGAAGTCTGATAAATTAGTTGAACAACATGAAAAAGAACGCATTGAAATGGCAAAGGTAGTCAAAGAGCGTCAACAAAATCTTGAAAATGAACGAAAAGCAATTCGTCAACAGCTGGCCAATGGTGTTGAGGATATGTATGCCCAGGCTGTTAAACTTTATAAATCTGGTCATTATCCAGCCGCAGCCCAAAAATTCTCTGATGTTGCAGATTTAATGCCTAATTATAAAAAGACAGATGACTATTTGAATAAATTAAAGGTCAAGATTGATCAATTAGCTCAAAATTCTTTAGTTATGAAAAAGAATTTATCTTCTACGGCTGTAGATTCTTCGAAGGTTTCAACGCCTGATCGAAAAGACCAAGTAGCAAAAACTTTGGACCTGTTTGATTCCACCTCTAAATAGATGTCTTCTAATCACCTAGTTGGCCAAAAAAGCCCCTATCTGCTTCAGCATCTGAATAATCCTGTAGATTGGTATCCATGGGGTGAAGAAGCTTTTCAGAAAGCTAAAACCCAACAAAAGCCTGTTTTACTTTCCATAGGGTATTCGACTTGTCACTGGTGTCATGTCATGGCCCATGAAAGTTTTGAAGATGTCGATATTGCTAAAATTATTAACCAACATTTTGTAGCAATCAAAGTAGACAGAGAAGAGCGACCTGACTTGGATCATATTTATATGTCTGTGACGACTATGTTGACAGGTCAGGGTGGATGGCCAATGACTGTTTTTCTGACCCCTGAGGCTAAGCCTTTTTATGCAGGAACATATTTTCCTCCGTATGCTAAATGGGGTTCACCGGGCTTTGTTGATGTACTTAATTCCGTAGCCCAAGGATGGGAACAGCAAAGAGAGAATATTCTTTCTTCAAGTGATCAAATTACACAATTATTAAATGAGCAAGCCCAAAAAGCAGTGGTGGCATCCCAAGTGCCTGATGTTGGATTATTGCAAAGAACACAGCAACAGATATCCATGCAGTTTGATCGTAATAATGGGGGATTTGGTAGTGCTCCTAAATTTCCTATGGGTCATCAAATATCATTTTTATTACGATGTCATCAACGTTACAAAGATCAAGGTTCTTTAGCCATGGCTGAAGCTAGTTTGATGGCCATGTCCAGGGGTGGTATTAATGATTTGATAGGTGGCGGTTTTCATCGTTATTCTACGGATGCTTATTGGCACGTTCCACATTTTGAGAAAATGCTTTATGATCAGGCTTTATTGATTAAAGCTTACTTAGAAGCGTATCAGGTAACAGGTAATAAAGAATACGCTTGGATTGCTAAAAATACTTTGGATTATGTTGTAAGGGATATGCAAGATGCTCAGGGAGGGTTTTATAGCGCCGAAGATGCTGATAGTTTGGTTGCAGGGTCAGATCATAAAAGTGAAGGGGCATTTTACATTTGGTCAGAAGATGAGATTAAGCAGGTTTTGGGTCAAGAGACTGCCAAGATTTTTAACTATGTTTATGGAGTCAAGCCTCAAGGGAATGCTCGTTCTGATCCTCACGGGGAGTTTATAAATAAGAATATTTTATACCAAGCTCATACGATCGAAGAAGCATCTCAAGAGTTTAATCAAGATCCTCTTTCCATAGAGCAAATGTTAGAGAAGGCTAAGCAACAGCTTTTTGATCTGCGTAATACGCGGGTGCGTCCTCATCTTGATGATAAAATTTTAACCGACTGGAATGGTTTAATGATAGGGGCTTTCGCGCTAGCAGGTTGTGTTCTTAATGAAGCATCCTACATAACAGTCGCTCGAAAAGCTGCGGATTTTATTCTCAATCATCTACAATCCTCAGATAAGCTTTACCATCGCTGGCGCGAGAGCGAGGCAGGGATTGAAGGTATGCTTGATGATTATGCATTTTTGATCAATGGCTTGCTAGATCTTTATGAAGCAAGTTTTGATGAGAAATATTTAAACCATGCAAAAGGCTTGGCTAAGCGAATGCTCGACTTGTTTGAGGATACAGAAAAAGGAGGATTTTATTTGACGCCTCAAGATTCAAAGAAGCTTATTGCGAATCCTAAAGATATTTACGATGGAGCTATTCCTTCAGGAAATTCAGTAGCAGCTGCTGTTGTGATGAGATTGCATCACATTGATTCTGACCCTCGATGGATTAAATCTTTTGAAGGTATTATGAAAATATTCTCTTCTTTGATTGAAAAAAGCCCTTCAGCCTATACCTTTATTTTATCTATGTTGGATTTTTATTATGGACCTACTTTAAATATTACATTGGAAGGCTCTATTAACGATTCAAGGCTTGATCAAATGAAAAGAGTAGTGTATAAACACTATATTCCTAATAAATCGATAATGTTTCATTTATCTAAAGGAAAAAGTAAGGCATATGTTTGTCAAGGCAATGTCTGTCAGCAACCTACAGAGAGTCTAGAGATATTAGAGAAACAGTTGCTGTAATAAACAGGAGGTTTTGTGCGTATTATATTTATAGGTATATTTATAGTTGCTCTTTTGGCTGCTATTTTTGGTAAACTGGCCCAAGGTGAAGGTTCTTGGTTTGGGATGTTTTTTAAATCATCAGGTGTCAGTGAAAATGAAGATACTTATAAAGGCACAATGAAGGATTTAAGGCGGGATAGAATGATGGATTCTGAGAAAATAAGAGATACAAAGGAAGATGTTAGAGAGCTCAATGAACGTCTTAAAGATCAAATGCAAAGACTAAGGGATCAAAGAAATAGGTGATTAATTTTCATGAAAATTCTAAAGATTGTTGTATTCTCAATTCTGGGTTTAATTCTTGTCGGTGCTTTAGGGCTTTATATTTTTATTAAAACTTTCGATGTTAATAAGTACCTACCAACAATTACACAACAAATAAGTCAAGTGGCCAAACGTAAGGTGCAAATCAGCCATGCTGATTTGGATCTTAATCTTTTCAAAGGCCTATCTTTAAAATTAAAAGATGTGAGTCTAGGGGAAGCTTCGCAAGATCTGCGTTTAGCCGTAGGTTTAGTTAAACTACATTTGGAACTTTTGCCTTTATTGCACAAAGAAATCCGTGTTGTTGATGTGATTGTAGTATCTCCCAAGATTTCTGTGATTCAAAACTCCTCTATACAAAATAAAAACGAGACTATTTCTTCTGTAGCATCGCCTCAAGAAGGCGTAACTCAAGCACCTGCCGTATCAGAGCCTGTGCAGAAAGATAAGATAGATCTTCCGGTTGTAAAGGTTAAATTAATTTCTGTAGAACATGCTAGCCTGTCTTTTGAAGATCAGAATCCAAAGATGCCGATCAAGGTGATTATTGAAGATATTCAAGCAAGAATTAATAATTTCTCCTTAAGTGATGCTTTTGATTTTGTGATTGATATTAATCTTTGGAGCAAAAAAGAAACTAATATTCATATGACCGGTGGTTGTAATTTGGATTTAAATCGATTAGGTGCTGATGTCACAAGTTTTCAAATTAAGACAGATCTTAGCCAATGGGATTGGAATAAATTAAAGACTGTTACGCCAGCGTTCAAGAACATTCCTATGTGGCCTCAAGAGATTAAAGGTAATATTGTTGTTAATGCGCCAACAGTTAATGTTTCTTCGAAAGGTTTAGAAGGTTTATCTATCGATATAACGTTAAATGAGGGTTATCTTAAGTTTAAAGAGCTTCTCAATGCGGTGGATCACATAAATATTCAGGCCAATGCTGATTTGAATAATTTATTGGTCAAGAATTTTCATGCGCAGGTAGGAACAGGAGAAATAGATTTGAAAGCCCAAGTAAAATCTTTATTGGCCGTACCTAAATATGATTTTCAATTGCAGACAAAGGCTTTAAAGATACAAGATTTATTGGATGAAACCGCCTGGCCCGCTCAATTATTGGGGCTCATAGCGGTGGATTTTACAGGTACAGGCGAAGGTTTTGAGCCGGAATTAATGATGAATAATCTTAAAGGTAATGGACGTATAGCTCTGACAGGGGCGAAGATTGAGAAATTTAATCTTTTTAAAACCATTTTGGATAAATTGAGTTTCATTCCTGGCCTTTCGAACCAGATCGAATCTAATTTATCCGAGAAAGTTAAAGCCAAACTTTCGAGTGAGACGACTGTTTTAGATAAGGTTCAATCTAATATCAATGTGCTTAATAAGGTGGTTTCTATTAATGATGCCCAGGTTGAATCACAACTCTTTTCTGTAGCTGCTAAGGGAACTGTAGATTTTAATTTAGTAACAAGTATTGCTGTTGATGCTTATTTAGCCCCTGATGTCTCTGAGGATTTAGTTAAGTCTGTAAGGCAATTGCAAGGTATGTTAGATGGGCAAAATCGTTTATATATTCCTGGTAAAGTTTCAGGTAAGGTGCCAGCCATTCAGTACAGACCCCATGTCGATTATATAACCCGTAAAGTTGCTGTGGCCGAAGGTGTTAATCAGTTAGAGAAAGTTTTAGATAAAAATCCTGAGGTTAAGAATATTTTAAATGCTGTTTTAGGAGGAGGCAAGGAAAGTCAATCAGAAATGCCTCAATCCAACACTTCGGATCCTCAGACTACTCAAGAAGAATCTTCCAAAAAACTTATCAACAATGTCTTAAACAATATCTTGCGTTAGTATAGAAGTCTTGCCAATACCTATTTTTCATGTTACTTTTGAGACATGCCTTGTTCCGATAGTTCCTCAGGACTTAATTTTCGTTTAGATGCCCAGGAGAAATTTTTGGGGTTTGAATTTGCTAAGGTGACTTGTTCTAGTGAGATTACTGCTAATACAGGCTTATCAGCATTTTTGAAGAATAAATCTTTAGATGAAATCCTTGATCTTGATTTCCCAATGCTGGTTTCAGTTTTAGGGTTGAATGAAGATCAAGAACGTCAGTTTATTATGTATTTGGAATTAGCGGCTTTGAAAGCAGCTATTTCGCAGTATCTAGGAAAAGAGGGGGCTTATGATGCAGAGCGTTGCAAAATTACTTCTATTCAACACTCCTTAGATGCTATTGAGGTTGCCTTAATTGTGCTGCCACCTGCAGAATTACCCAAGATCGTTTCTTGCTCGAGTGCTAAGTCGATTCCTTCCCCTTAGCCATCAGTACCTTACCAGTACGAACCATTTCTATCAAATCATACTTTTTTAGTAAGGTTTCAAACTCATCAAGCTCAGAGGTTGTTCCAGTTTGTTCAATCACAAGAATGCCTTCGGTAGAATCATCCACTTTTACATGGAATTTACGGCTGTTCTTAGAGAGGAATGTTTTGGCTGAAGCAGAAGCTTTAATTTTAAATAAGGCCAATTCTTTTTCGATAGAATGAGTCAGATCATGTTCACTGCAATGAATAACATCTACTAATTTATCCACATTTTTAATAATTTGATCCAGAGTCACGGGATCTCCTTGAGCTGTTATCGTCATACGGGAGTATTTAGGATTTACGGTAGGAGAAACCACTAGAGAATCAATATTGTAAGCTCGGCGTGCAAAGACCAATGCGATACGCACTAACACACCTGGTTTGTTAGCCACTAAAACGCTGATTGTATGAGTATTAGGTTTATTCATAGGGACTCTATTCTTAATTAAGTTGAACCTGTTGGTTTTTCTAATTTATGAGTTGGTGCTTCAATAATCATATGGAAAGCACTTTTACCTGCTGGAACCATTGGAAACACATTGTCTTCTTTGATAACTTCCGCATGGATAACACAAGGGCCTTTATATTCCATGGCTTGTTTCATCACATCAAAACAGTGGTCAGCTTTATTAATATGGAAGGCTTTGATTCCATAGGCTTCAGCCAATTTGATAAAATCAGGATTACCTTCTAAATCCACCCCTGAAAGACGATTATCAAAGAATAATTCCTGCCACTGACGCACCATGCCAAGATACTTATTGTCAATAATAAGCACTTTGACTGGAAGTTTGTTAACGAATACGGTCGATAATTCGCAAAGGGTCATTTGAAAACCACCATCGCCTACAATAGCAATAACTAAATCATTGGGTCTGCCAAATTGGGCTCCGATGGCAGAGGGGAAGCCAAATCCCATAGTTCCCGCGCCACCTGAAGATAACCAATCATTACCATGATTAGTTAAATAAAATTGGGCAGCCCACATCTGATGTTGACCTACGTCTGTGGTCACAATAGCATTACCTTTGGTTGCTTTATAGCAGCAATCAATAACGTATTGAGCGGTTAGACCTTTGTCATTAGAATATTTCAAAGGAAATTCTTTTTTGTAATAATCTAATTCTTTGAGCCATTCTTTGGTGTCTAATGGTTCAACATGTTTAATTAATTCTTCAACCACATCCTTGGCATTACCAACTACCCAAGCATCTGGTTTAACGATTTTATTGATTTCAGCAAAATCAATATCAATGTGAAGCTTTTTGGCATTCACGCAAAATTCATTGTTGTTTCCATTGATTCGATCATCCCAACGGGAACCGATCGATAAGATCAAATCGCAATTGATGAGAGCTTTATTAGCGTAAGCTGTTCCGTGCATTCCCAGCATCCCTAAAGAAAGGCGATGGGTTTCAGGGAAGGAGCCTTTACCTAATAAAGTATTGGTTACAGGTGCGCCTAATTTTTCAGCTAATTTTTTCACAGCATCTGAGGCTCTTGAAATAACTGCGCCATGACCAATAAGGAGTAAAGGTTTTTTGGAACCTTTAAACATTTTAGCCATTTTGAGCACATCAGCTTTATTGGGTTTTGCTGGAGTTTTGTAGCCAGGGATATCCATTTCAGGGTCTAGGCTTGATCCTGTAAAGTTAGCTGAAGTCACATCTTTAGGAAGATCCAAAAGTACTGGACCAGGTCTGCCGGTTTGGCAAAGATGCCAGGCTTCTTTAATAACACGAGGAATACTATTTGTTTCTTTGACTAAATAACTATGTTTAACGATGGGCATGGTAATGCCAGAAATATCAGCTTCTTGGAAAGCATCCTTACCAAGCATGGAGGAGATGGTTTGTCCGCACAGTACAATCATGGGCACGGAATCCATTAGAGCAGTTAAAATGCCAGTAACTGTGTTGGTAGCTCCTGGACCAGAGGTCACAAGCACTACGCCAGGTTTTCCAGTAGCGCGGGCATAGCCATCGGCCATGTGGGTCGCGCCTTGTTCGTGGCGCACCAGGATTAATTTGATTTTAGAACCGACTAGGGCGTCAAAGATTGGGATGGCAGCGCCACCAGAAAGTCCAAAAATGTACTCAACACCAAAGTTCTCTAAACATTTAATGAGAGCTCCAGCACCATTCAAAGGGGCTGCGGGTGTTGTTTTTAATGATTTTTTCGTCATAAATCCTCCTAAATAAATAGCCCATATATTACCATAAAGATTTTGACGTGCAAATGAAAATACATTACAATCTTCCTAAAATTTAAATGAGATTATGAATTAAGGGAGGCGCAAATGTTTCAAGATAAAAATATTTTTGAAATCATCAATACAGGTGGTTTCACCATGTATGTATTGATTATATGTTCGATATTATCCATCGCGGTCATTATTGAACGCTTATGGTATTTTAAACGTCGTACTTCCGTTGGTCGCCTGCAGTTAATGGAACAGATCCGTAAAGAAACAACTAATAATAAAATCAATAGTGCCTTAGATTATTGCCGTAACATTGACACTCCTTTTGCTCGAGTGGCTTTGGCTGGACTGCACCTTCATGGTCATGATGAAAAAGTAATTGCTAATGCCATGGAACGTGAAATCACCATTGAAACCATCAAACTTGAGCGTTTTACTAGTATCGTTGGTACAATCGGAGGGACTGCGGTTTATATTGGTTTGTTTGGAACGGTGCTTGGTATTATCAGGGCCTTTCATGATGTGGCCCATACCGCATCAGGCGGCATGGATGTTGTGACAGCAGGTATCTCGGAAGCTTTAATCTGTACGGCTGCAGGGTTGGTTGTGGCTATACCCGCGGTTGTGAGCTATAACTACTTTGTTCGTAAGATTGACATCTTTGTTTTAGAGATGGAATTAACAGCCTCTGAACTTTTAGATTTAACGGTGGGTAAGAAATCACGATGAAACGACGAGAAAGAAATTCTAAATTGATTGCTGACATCAACATAGCTCCTTTTACGGATGTTATTTTGGTGCTTTTAATTATCTTCATGGTAACAACCCCGTTTATTTATCGTTCTAGCATTAAAATTGCCTTACCTCAGGTTTCTCATAATGAGGGTCCTATGGAGAACAAGGATATTAACGTGACTATCACAGCTAGCGGAGATGTCTATCTAGAGAATCAGCGTTATAGTTTACGTTTAGATATGAATCTTTTTAAATTCAAATTGCAATCATTGGCTAAGAAATATAAAGATCCATCGATTATTATTAGCGGGGATCGAAGTGTTAAATATGATTTTGTCGTCCAGGTTGTTGATACAGCGTCCAGAGTTGGCATTAAGCATTTAATTCTCGCTACTCAGGTTAAAAAATAAGAATTTAAAATTAGAAAGGTTTTTTATGCATCCTTTTGGCACTTCAGAGCGTCCTTTACGTGTAGCTATTATCGGTAGTGGTCCTAGCGGATTTTATGCTGCTGATGAACTTCTAAAACAGAAGATCAATGTTAAGGTCGATATGTTTGAGAAACTTCCGGTACCGTTTGGATTAGTGCGTTATGGCGTTGCGCCTGACCATGCCAAAATTAAGAATGTTGTTAAGGTGTTTGAAAAGACCGCTGAAAATCCTAATTTTACTTTTTTAGGTAACGTGACTGTAGGCAAAAATATTAGTGTTTTTGAATTACAGAAATTTTATGATGCTATTATCTTTGCTTTTGGAGCAGAGGCTGATCGTCATTTGGGGATCAATGGAGAAGATTTAGTGGGAAGTTATACTGCGACCGAGTTTGTGGCCTGGTATAACGGCCATCCAGATTTTCAAGACCATCATTTTGATTTTTCTCAAGAAGTAGCTGTAATTATTGGTCAGGGAAATGTGGCTATGGATGTTTCTCGTATTCTTTGTAAAACTCCAGATGAGCTTAAGAAAACCGATATCAGTCAACATGCCTTAGAGATTTTGGCTGAAAGTAAGATTAAGGAAGTACATGTTTATGGGCGTAGGGGGCCGATGCAGGCTGCCTTTACTTCTCCTGAAATCAAAGAAATGGGAGAATTGTCTGATGCTTATCCTGTTGTTGATCCAGCTGATTTAGAACTCAATGAAGCAAGTTTGCAAGAATTGTCTGAGGTAGCTAATGCCGCTAAAAAGAAGAATTTTGAAATTTTGACCCATTTTAAAGATATCCAGGCTAATAATCGTAAACGAAAGTTTGTTCTGCATTTCAAACGTTCACCAGTTGAAATCATTGGTAAGGGACGGGTACAGAAAATTCGTTTTGAAATCAATAAACTGGTGGGAGAGCCTAATCATCAAAAGGTCAGAGGCACAGGTAAATTTGAGGAAATTGACTGCGGTATAGTTTTTAGAAGTGTGGGTTATTTAGGAATTCCTATTAAAGGTTTGCCATTTTCTTCTCAAAGTGGTGTTATCCCCAACCAAGGGGGGCGTGTGACCGATTCTGAACATATTTACACAGGTTGGTATGCGGCAGGTTGGATCAAAAGGGGAGCTTCAGGTATAATAGGGACCAATAAACCAGACTCTGAAGAGACTGTCAGGCACCTTTTGATGGATTTAGAACATCTAAATCCCTGTGAAACTCCTAATACCGAAGCGGTTTTAAAGCTTCTTAAAGACCGCGAAGTACGGGTGGTTTCTTTTGCGGACTGGAAGAAGATTGACGCAGCAGAAGTTCAACGAGGTGTCCCTTTAGAAAAGCCTCGCGAGAAATTTGTCCGTATTACAGGCATGTTGTCAGCCATTTCTTAAGTCAACTGCGCACAGTCATGACAAAACATCCTTTCCATTCTACGTATAAAAGAGCGTTTTATTCTTTGATCGTTATCACCACTATTATGTTGATTGGTACGGTGGGGGTACATATCTTAGAAAATATGGATTATTTGGATGCATTTTACTTTATGAGTATGATTGCAACTGGTCAGGGGCCTTTTTATACTCCAGTGACTGTTTCAGGTAAAATTTTTATAGCTCTTATGTCTTTTATTTCTGTTGGAGCGGGAGTGGCTGCCTTGGGTTTCTTGTTAGGTCCATTTATGGGGCAATTAATGCACATTGGACGATTAAGGATGGAAGAGCAAGAGTCTAAAAAGAATTAAAGCCAAGATTTTTATTGATTATTAGCCTTACAAATCTCAAAAAATCACATCGAGAAGTCTGAAAATTGTCTCTTATTAAAATTTTACTATATCAATCCTGCCTATAAAAAATCTATTGATTTTTAGGAAAAATAGGGTATATTTATTTCATGTCGCAGGGTTAAAAACCTTTGGGCAAGCAAGATTTAAGGAGGTATTGTCCTATGTTAGGTCCACACAATCAAGAATCAGATCAAAAAGGTCAACAAGAAGACGAATCTACGTTTACTTGGGATGAGGCTAATGTCCTTCTCTAACCTTTAGGCCATTCATTTGGCCATTATAAATATAGAACCCCGCTTGAATGAAAGTGGGGTTTCTTATTTATTACCAACAGTTTATGTACTAGAAATAACCTGCCTTATATTCGTAATAATCTCCAATTAATCAATAGATAGCGCTTTCTCGTTTTAGCCTAAAAGCACTGTTTTTAGCTTGACAGTGTGTCATACTGTTAATAGTGGTACTGTAAGGAGTATGGTTCTTATGGAAAAGACGATATTGATTCTGGAAGATGAACGCGAAGTAGCCAATCTGTACAGCAAGTTTTTGACAACCCATGGGTATAAGGTGGTTGTAGCCCATGATGGTAATGAGGGGCTTGACTGTCTTAAGAAAATAAAGCCTGATATTATTCTTTTGGATTTATCTATGCCTAATATGGATGGTATAGAATTCTATAAATATATTAAGGGGTTAAACGGACTTCCGCGTTATCCCGTACTGGTTTTAACAGCCAGGCTGGATTTAGCTGAAGTTTTTAAGAATTTTCAAGTTGATGGGATCTTAAGTAAGCCGTTTGCTCCTAAAACTCTTCTGCACGAGATTGAAATTATTTTAAATCACTACATGACTATGAAACAAGAAGCTGATCATAAGAAAATTGTGATTATTGATGATGACAAAGAGTCTTCAGATAAGATTGCTAAGATGTTTTCAGAAGTGGGCTATGTTACAACAGTCATTAATAGTGGCTATGCGGGGATCGATAAGATTAGTATTAACCCGCCAGACCTGGCTGTTGTAAGTCTTAGTTTGCAAGACCTTCCAGGAGATTTGGTCATTCTTAAGCTTCAAGAAAAAGCCCAAACCAGGCACATTAAATATATCTTATATGTTCGTAAGAATTTTCAGCATGAAAAAATTATTATGGAAGGCTTTAGCCATAAAACAGGGGTTAAAGTGCTTTGTGAGTACAGTCAGCCTATTGAACTTTTGGAAGCTGTAGTTAAAGCTTTCAGCGAAGTCCACGGAGTGTTTAAAGAATAAATTTTAGCTTATTGATCCACTACACAATCTGCAGAGAGGGTCCTTGCCATAAGTTCACTTGTAATAGGATTATTCTTAAATAATTCAATAATTGCTTCAGTGCCTATGCGGCGGTTAAAGTAACCTAATCCTTCACCAGGTTTAGCATTGGCTTTCCAATGTTTCAATAAGACATCAATGACCTTGGCGACTTGTTCGCGTGGGATAGATTTTAGGTAAATATGATCACCATCTGCAGAAAGTAGGGGAAGTCCCTGGTGCCGGCCATCTTCTGTACCCATAAGTTTGAGTTGGTAACGGTTTAAACCTGAACCGACCAATCCAATGGTTTTGGTAGCAGGTCTAAAACATTGACGTTCGCAACCAGTAATTCCAATAGACTCGTGAATATCGCCCCAGCCCATGTCTTCGAGTTCATCTACAAGAAAAGGTTCAAATTTCTCTGAATCAGTATAGGTTAAACGGCAGGTATCGCGACCAACGCAAGCACCTGAAAGCAGGCGAAGCTTTGAGTAAGCCTTACCATTACGTTTGCCAAAGCCAAAGGAAAGCATATCAGCTTCAAAATCTGCTTTAGAAGCTTCAGGAATGTTTACAAAAAGAGCATCTTGATTAGGTGTAATTAAAAATTCAACAGGGTATTTATTCATTAAATGGCGGCACATACTTTTGAGTCGGCCATTAGGTCCTTTATCAGAAAGACGACCATTTTCAATAAAAGCTCCATAAGCCCATAGGCCATTGGTTTCTTGTTTGATCCAGCCATGATGCATGTGGCGAGCCCCAATATCAAGATTAGGATCAGGCAGATCGAGCTTTTTACCTAGAACCTGCTCGGTTTGCTCACGATACCAATCAATGCCCATTTTTTTGACCACAAATTTAACACGAGCCCAAATTCGATTTTGACGGTCACCCCATTGTTGGTGGACCTTAAGGGCTGCATCCATGGTTTTAAGGACATCTTTTTGTTCGACCTGGCATAAAGCTTTGCCCAGAGTAGCCATCGAAGGTTTTCCATTACGTTCACCCTGACCACCACCAATATAAATTTGGAATTTAACGAGCTTATTATTTTTGATCACCGGAACAACGCTCATATCATTGGTGAGGGCTTCCACGCAATTATCAACAGTTAATTGGCCGTTGGCGTTTTCATGGATACCAGAAAAGGCAATTTTAAATTTACGGTTTAATAGATTAGGACCGTAAGCAAAAGATTCATTGGGTTTTCGGATGTACTTAGGGTCAATTTCCCAAATTTGAATAAAAGGTTCAATGGGCAATTGGAAATAAGCGCCAGCCTGCTGAGCCATGGCATTGGCATTGTAAATTTTAGAGAAACGTGAAATAGGGCAACCCATGACGTTTCGGGTATTGTCCCCGCAGCCATTAAGGGTGTTAAGGCCTGACTCAGCCAAGGTTTTAATGAGTTCCACAACATTTTCTTTCTTTATCCAGTGAAATTGAATGTTTTGACGATTAGTTAGGCGAATAGAGGGAACGCCATCGCTGTCCTTGGTGAATCGTTCAGTTAATTGATCAATCGTATTCCATTGCTGGCGATTTAAAGGCCCGCCACCAGGAATAGAGATACGGATCATATAAATCCATTCTTTTTCTTCACCAGTTTTGGCTCGATTAAATTCCAGATAAATTCCATGAGATTTAGCTAAAGCTTCTGATTCCCAGGCTAAATCAGCCCGGCTTGCATCACGAAAATCACCCTTAAGATTGCCAGAAAAACCACTACTGGCCAGCTTATTAAGCTCTTCTTTGCAAAAGGCTTCTTTGGGTGTATTTAAATTAATATCAACAGGTTTACGGTTTGGCATTGTTCTTTTTCCAAGTAAGATGTTAAAGAATAGGTATTACAGATAAGAAATTATATTAATGTCGATCGAGGGAATGTCAATATTAAAGATTTTAATGTGCAAAGAAATTTTTTGATGATAATATAACCATCCACATGAAAGAAATCTTAAAACATATCAGAATTTATATCTTTCGTGGCTTGCTAGCCATCATTCCTCTTTTATTGTCTTTTTTAGCAGTTGCTTTGTTATATAAGCTTATTGATCGAAAAATTTTAAGCTTTTTAGGGCAATTTATTGAAGTTCGCCACTTTCCGGGTTTAGGCATTCTTTTATTATTTGTATTTTTATATCTTATTGGTTTAATTTTCAGTAATGTAATAGGTCGCCAGGTCCTACATTTCCTTGAACAGATAACTAAGCAAATCCCTATCATTAAATTTGTTTATGAGTTAGGTAAACAGTTTTCAGAAGGAGTTTCTACGGCTTCTGATAAGCAAGCTTTTCAAAAAGTTCTTTTGGTTAAAAGTATTCAACAAAATGGATGGGTGGTAGGTCTTTTAACAGGTTCTGTTAGAGATCAAGTTACTGGAGAAGATCTCTTAAGAATTTTAATTCCAGCAACTCACAATCCTTTGTTGGGTTATCTTATATTAGTAAAACCCGAAGAAACCAGGGACCCGGGCTGGTCAGTGGAAGAGACCCTCAAGGCCATGGTTTCTATGGGCATTATTTTTCCTGCAGAAATTAAAAAATGAAATTAATTTCCTTTAATGTGAATGGCATCCGTGCCATTGAGAAAAAAGGTTTTTTTCAGTGGATGGAACAAGAATCCCCTGATGTCCTATGTCTTCAAGAGACCAAAGCCCATCCCGACCAATTAATTGAGAAAATTTTGCAACCTGAAGGGTATAAATCTTTTTGGTCATCAGCTGAAAAGAAAGGTTACAGTGGTGTTGCCATTTACACTAAGAAACAACCCAAATCAGTAGAAGAAGGTATAGGTGTAAAAGAATTTGATTCAGAGGGACGCACCTTGATAGCTGATTATGGGGATTTTATTTTGTTTAATATTTATTATCCTAACGGTGGTCAGGGTAATAAAAGAGTGCCGTTTAAAATGGGTTTTTATGATGCCTTTCTTAAGAAAGCTGAAAGTTTACGTAAAAAGGGCAAGTCTCTTATTATTTGTGGTGATGTTAATACAGCCCATACTGAGATTGATTTAGCTCGTCCTAAGGAAAATGTCAAAAATACAGGATTTCTTCCTGAAGAAAGAGAATGGGTCAGTAAGTTTATTAATTGTGGTTATATTGATACCTTCAGGCATTTCGTAAAAGAAGGCGGACATTATACCTGGTGGGATTATTTTACTAAAGCACGCGAACGCGATGTGGGCTGGAGAATTGATTATTTCTTTATTACTCCCGATTTGCTACCCAGGTTAAAAAAAGCTTTCATTCTTAAAGATGTGATGGGTTCAGATCACTGTCCTGTGGGAATAGAGTTAAAGTAGATTACCCTGCCTGCCGACAGGGTCCTGTAAGGAGTGGATTCTTATGAAAGAAATATTTCTTACCTTAATTATTTTGTCTTTGCCTGTTCTATCTTGGGCCTCACAAGTTAAAGTGATTATCAAAGGTACTGCGATCGATTCTACGATTAAAGGCAATGTCTTGCTCACCGAAGAAAACGGAGGGCTAATGCTTCGTGCCTATATCGCTAATGCGCCTGTTGGTTTACATGGTTTTCATATCCATGAAAATGGTTCTTGTGAAGAAATGGGCCAAGCTGCTGGCAGCCACTATAATCCCGATAAGGTGGAACATGGACTCTTGACGAAAGATGGTCATGAGCATTCTCATGCTGGAGATATGGGAAATTTAGCTATTCGTGAAGATGGAACTGGGATTTTGAAAGTATTTCTGCCAGGCTTAAGTCTTACCGAAGGAAAGTATGCCGTGGCAGGAAGATCGATCATTGTGCATGAAAACATAGATGATTTTAGTCAGCCAACGGGTAATGCGGGGGCAAGAATTGCCTGTGGAATCATTGAAGCTAGCGATATTAAATAATTGAGGTTGTTATGTTAAATGTTGAAGATTCTGTTTTAGTTGTGATTGATGTGCAACAAAGATTTGTTGATATTGTCCATGAACATCAAGCTTTGCTTAAAAATCTTGAAAAGATGATCAAGGTGGCCGAAATATTTAAGCTTCCGATGATTTACACCGAACAAGTTCCTGAGAAATTAGGACCTACCGCGCCATCAATTAATGATTTGCTGTTTCCTCTAGTTAAACCAATTGCCAAACAAACTTTTAGCGCTTGGGGCTGTGAAGAATTTGTTTATATTCTTAAATCTCTTAATCGCCGGCAAGTTATTTTGGTGGGCATTGAAACGCACGTATGTATCTATCAGACAGCTCATGATTTAAAGCAGCATGGATTTGAAGTTTTTGTAGCTGCTGATGACACTTCTTCAAGAACATTACTTAATAAAGAAGTGACCTTAGCACGTATGCGCCAAGAGGGAATTATTGTAACGGTTGGTGAGTCGATCATCTGTGAACTTCTTAAAGGTGCTGGGCATTCTAAATTTCGTGATGTCATGGCCCACTTTAAAAAACCTTAAAGCCTATGAATGCAAATAATCAAAAAACTGAAGTTGATGATCTTTGGCATGAATCGCGTCTTTTTGAACCTTCCGAATCTTTTAAAAAACAAGCTGTCATTAAGGATGTTTCGATCTATGAATCAGCTAAGCAAGATCGGCTGAAGTTCTGGGAAGATTCTGCCAAGGCATTAGATTGGTTTACCCCATGGAATAAGGTTTTAGAGTGGGATCGGCCATTTGCAAAATGGTTTGTGGGGGGCAAAATCAATGCTAGCTACAACTGTTTAGATCGTCATGTGAAATCAGGCTTGGCCAATAAGACAGCTATTTATTGGGAAGGTGAAAATGGCGATACAAAAGTCATTAGTTATCAAGAAGCGTACTTCCAAGTCAATAAGATGGCCAATGTTTTTAAGAATCTGGGAGTTAAAAAGGGTGATCGGGTGGCTATCTATTTACCTATGATTCCCGAGGCAGCCTATGCCATGCTCGCTTGCAGCCGTATTGGTGCTATCCATACGGTTATTTTTGGTGGCTTTTCTGCCGAGGCGCTGCGTGATCGTATTAATGATGCTCAAGCTAAGCTTCTTATTACAGCTGATGGTGGATATCGCCGAGGTGCTGTGGTTGAGTTGAAAGTGACTGCGGATAAGTCTTTAGAAGAGACGCCTACTATTAAGAATGTTATTGTCGTTAAACGAACCGGTCAGAATGTTCTTATGAAAGCGGCTCGGGATCAATGGTGGCATGATTTGGTCAAGGATGCCAAAGACTTTTGCGAGCCAGAGTCGATGGACTCTGAAGATCTTCTTTTTATTCTTTATACTTCTGGAACAACAGGAAAACCTAAGGGTATTGTGCACAGCACAGGTGGATATTTAACAGGTGTGCATTCAACCACCGCGCGAGTATTTGATTTAAAGTCTAACGATGTTTTTTGGTGTACGGCTGATGTGGGCTGGGTAACAGGGCATAGTTATATGGTCTATGGGCCAATGTCTAATGCAGCTACACAGGTAATGTATGAGGGGGCACCAGATTTTCCTGAACGTAATCGTTTCTGGAAGATCATTGAAAAGTACAAGGTCACTATTTTTTATACGGCACCAACGGCTATTCGTGCCTTTATGAAATGGGGAGAGCAATTTCCTAGAAGTTGCGACCTATCATCTTTGCGTCTGTTAGGAAGCGTAGGTGAGCCGATTAATCCTGAAGCCTGGATTTGGTATTATGAAACCATTGGTCAACAACGTTGTCCTATTGTGGATACCTGGTGGCAGACTGAGACAGGCGCGATCATGATCACCTCTCTGCCAGGAATTACGACCATGAAACCTGGCTCGGCGACCAAGCCTTTACCAGGCATTGATGCTGAGATTTTAAATGAAGAAGGGCAGATTATTAAAGAAGGCGGTGGCTTTTTGGGAATTACTTCTCCATGGCCATCGATGTTGCGTGGCATTTGGGGGGACCCCGAACGCTATAAACAAACTTATTGGAGTAAGTGGCAGGGAAAAAATTACTTTGCAGGCGATGGGACCAAGCGTGACAAGGACGGTTATTTTTGGTTTTTAGGTCGCGTTGATGACATTATGTTGGTGGCAGGGCATAACATTTCAACTGCAGAAGTTGAAAGCGCCTTAATTGATCATCATATGGTAGCCGAGTCTGCTGTTGTGGGAGTTAAGGACGATATCAAAGGGCAGGCTATTGTGGCATTTGTTATCTTAAAGGAAGGCAATAAAGCTACTACCGAGGCTCAGGAAATTCTCAAAGAGCATGTATCTCAGAAGATTGGTGCTCTGGCTAAGCCTAAACAGATTATTTTTACAGCGGATGTTCCTAAAACCCGCTCGGGAAAGATTATGCGTAGGTTGTTAAAAGATATTGCAGAAGGGCGGGCCTTGGGTGATGTGACCACCTTGGCTGATCCTAGTATCATTGCTTCGTTAAAGGGAAAATATGACGAAGTTTAAGTTTGTTGCTGCTTTTTTATTCTTTTTTCTTATTTTTTCATTTAATGCTTATAGTAGCGCCTTTCAAAATCAACAAGAAGCGATGGCTTTTTTAAAAGCTAATATGTCAGCCAAAGATTTAAGAAATTTATCGGATAATTTTCTTTTAGAAAATATTCAGTTGGCTTATCAAGCAAAAGAACAAATTGTTTGGGGTGATCAAATTCCAAAGGATATTTTTCTTAATGATGTGTTGCCATATGCCAATGTTGATGAAACAAGAGAGTTTTGGCGGGGAGATTTTTATAAACGTTTTATCCAGGTTGCAAAAGATAGTTCGAGTATTTCGGAAGCCGTTAAAAAATTAAATAAGATTGTTTTTGAAGAACTAAAAGTTAGTTACAATTCAGAAAAGCGTCCAAAGGCAAATCAGTCACCTTCGGAATCAATGAAGGTTCACTATGCCTCCTGTACGGGATTATCTATTCTTTTAATTGATGCTTTGCGTTCAGTCGCTATTCCAGCACGTTTGGTTGGTATACCCATGTGGCCAGATGGTAGTGGTAATCATACCTGGGTTGAGATTTGGGATGGAGAGTGGAAGTATATAGGAGCCGCAGAGCCAACGGAATTAAATCAAACTTGGTTTACTAAAAAAGCATCTGAGATCAATCCTAAAAATGATCATATTTTTGCTGTGAGTTTTAAAAAAACTAGGCAATTTTTTCCTATGCGTTGGGCCCAAAGGAATAAGAATATTTCAGCCATTGATGTTACTGATCGATATATTAAGCCCAATCAGTCTTGATATTTTTTTGAAAGGACATCGTATATGAATCGTGGTTGTGTTTTAAATTTGTTTTTGATTTTTTTAATTTTAACTGTTAATGATGCGTATGCTGATGGTTCCGTTTCAGGAATAGTTACATTTGAGGGCAAGGCGCCTCGAGCCAGAATAATAAGGATGGATGCTGATACGATTTGTTTAGCCAAACGAAAAGAATTCGCTTATACCCAAAGTTTTGTGTTGGGAGAAGGCGGTACATTGGGCAATGTTTTTGTTCATGTTAAGAATATTGATTCTGCCAAGAAATATCCTGTGCCAACAGAGATGGCTGTCTTGGACCAAAAAGGCTGTAACTACTTTCCTCATGTGATGGTTGTAAGAGCAGGGCAGAAGGTCAAGGTTCTTAATCCTGATGGTACGCTCCATAATGTCCATGCTCAGAGTAAAATTAATCGTGAATTTAATGAAGCGATGCCTCATTTTAGAACAGAGATGATAAAAGTTTTTGATAGACCTGAATCTATGTTTGCGATTCGATGTGATGTTCATCCGTGGATGTTGGCATGGATGGCTGTGCTAGAGCATCCATTTTTTGCAGTTACTAAGATGGACGGCCAGTTTGAAATTAAGAATCTTCCTGCTGGTACGTACGAGATTGAAGCTTGGCACGAAAAACTAGGTGTTCAAACAATTAAGGTCAATGTTGTTGATGGAGTTAATGAAAAGATAGGTTTTACTTTTGTGGCTCCTAAATAAAGTTACAATTTAGAAAAAAGGAAAGAGGTCCTATGGGTGTTAAGCATATTCATGTTGTTCTTATTTTAGTTTCAATTATTCTTTCTATACTGTTTGGTTTGTGGACCATGAAGCATCATTACGATATTTGGGCCTATGTTTCTTTTGCAACAGCAGCCGGCTTAACTATTTATTGTGTTCAATTTATTAGAAAAATAAGGACCTTGTAAAATGGTTTTTTGTTCTGTCTGTTTTGGTGATCCATCCTCGCCTTTAACACAAGGTTTTAATTATGCTGTTTTAGCATTGTTAGGCGTAACCGTGCTTGTTTTAGGTTCCTTTACTATGTTGTTTTTAAGTATTCGTAAAAGAGCCAAAGCAGTTGCTAATTAGACCTTTAGAAAAAAAGTCATAAAACTATTCGTGTTTTAATTTTTTTTTGTTATAGTTTAAACATCAAATTAAATTTTAAGATTTTTGGAGAAGATATTTCATGAGTAGTTCCCACGATTCAGCTCACCACGATTCATTTTGGAGCAAGTATGTTTTTTCTACAGATCACAAAGTTATAGGTCTTCAGTACGGATTCACTTCTTTATTTTTTCTTCTATTTGGTTTTGGCTTAATGATGCTCATGCGATGGCAATTGGCTTATCCAGGACAACCCTTGCCGATATTGGGTAATATTTTTGGAGCAGAAAATATGCCAGGTGGCATTATGTTGCCTAATTTTTATAACCAGTTAGGCGCCATGCATGGAACCATCATGGTGTTTTTAGGTGTTGTGCCTTTAGGGTTTGCGGCCTTTGGTAATTATATTGTTCCTTTGCAAATTGGAGCCAAAGATATGGCTTTCCCTAGATTAAACATGGCAAGCTATTGGCTATTTTTCTTAGGTGGAGTATTGATGTTATTGAGTTTCTTTCTACCTGGGGGGGCTGCTAGTAGTGGATGGACAGCCTATCCACCGTTAGCGGATATTGCTAAGGATGGCCAAACTATATGGCTTTTTGGAATGGCTTGTCTTATCATTTCTTCGCTTTTAGGTTCTGTGAATTTTATTGTCACTATTTTTCATCTTAGAGCTCCTGGTATGACCTTTGATCGGCTGCCATTTTTTGTTTGGGCTCAATTAATTACAGCATTTCTTTTACTTTTAGCTTTTCCTCCTTTAGAAGGAGCTGCTTTTATGCAGCTATTTGATCGTCTTTTTGGTAGCAGCTTCTTTTTACCTAGTGGTTTATTTATTGATGGTAAAGTTGCTCCAGTAAGTGGGGGAGGAAACGCCTTATTGTGGCAGCATTTGTTCTGGTTTTTGGGGCACCCAGAAGTTTACATTATTATTTTACCTGCCTTAGGGGTTGTTACGGAAGTCATTGTTAATAATACTCGTAAAACTTTAACAGGTTTTGATACGATGAAATATTCTGTCATTTTCTTAGGGTTTGTTTCGTTTTTAGTTTGGTCACACCATACGTATATGACAGGAATGGGAACAAGCATCACAGCATTTTTTCAAACAACGACCATGATTGTTTCAGTGCCATCGGTTATTATTATTACTGCACTTTTTATTACCCTTTGGGGTGCGTCAATTCGTTTTAATTTACCGATGTTGTTTGCGTTAGCCTTTTTACCAATGTTTGGTTTCGGAGGGCTTACTGGTTTACCATTAGGTTTAGCAGCTACAGATGTTCCCTTACACGATACTTATTATGTTATTGGGCATTTCCACTACGTTGTTGCTCCGGGAGTTATATTTGCTCTTTTTGCTGGTATTTATTATTGGTATCCTAAGGTTACGGGTAGACAAATGAATTCTATGTTAGGGCATTTGCATTTTTGGCCAACTTTAATTTGTATGAATTTGGTATTTTTTCCTATGATGATTCAAGGATTAATGGGTATGAACCGTCGATTATATGATGGGGGGGCAACCTATGTGTCTTTCCATGATATTCTTTTCTGGAATGTAGTTATTTCTTGGGCGGCTTGGGGTATGGCCATCGCTCAAATTCCTTTTATTTATAACTTTTTTAACAGTATTTTTAATGGTGAAAAAGTTAAGTCGGATAATCCTTGGGAAGCAACAACTTTAGAATGGGATGCTCCAAACCCTCCCCCGCATGGAAATTTTACAAAACCCATTACGGTTTACCGGGGACCTTATGAGTACTCTGTTGAAGGGGCTCCAAAAGATTATACTCCTCAATCACAAAAGGAAATTTGATCTCAATGAATACTCACGATGCACATACTGATGAATTAGTTCCCTATAAGGTTGAAGTCCGTCCTGATACAGGGCTTTATAATGCCAAGTTTGGGATTTGGTTATTTTTAGCTTCTGAAGTTATGTTGTTTGGATCTTTATTTTCAGCCTATATTCTTCTTAGGGTTGGTTCTTTTTCATGGCCAAATCAAGCAGAATTGTTGAACATTCCCATCGGAGCTATCAATAGCGTTATACTTTTAACATCAAGTATGTTTATTATTCAGGCATGGACAGGTTTAAAAGAAGATAATATTGTTAAATTTCGTAAATTCATGTGGTTAACAATTGTTTTTGCACTCGTTTTTTTGTCGTTTAAAGCCTATGAATATTATCAGCATTTTATACATCATGAATTCCCAAGTAAGAGTGTTTTTATTGCGTTGTATTTTTTAATTACTGGTTTGCATGCTCTGCATATTATTGGTGGAATCATTGTAAATGTTTTTTATGTGACCAAGGGAAGTGCCTTATGGAATGAAAACAAACAATGGTTTATTAATCGTATTGAAGTTGCGGGGCTTTATTGGCATTTCGTAGATTTGGTTTGGATTTTTGTTTTTTCAACCCTTTATTTGTTATAAGACCTATGTCAGATATTTCAGAAAAATCAGATTTTAAGAAAGATATTTTCATTTATTTTAGTATCCTTGCCTTAACAGGCTGCATTATCTTTATTCATCATCTTCAATTAAAACTTTTAGGTATTTTTTTGATTGTAACTGTGGCCATAACAGAGGCAAGCATATTGGCGTATTTCTTTATGCATTTGACGACTAAAAGGAAAACAATACATCTATTGTTACTTTTGACGTTAATTGTTTTTGTGACTCTAGTATTTTGGCCAGCTTGGGATGTCGGCTATTCACCAAGAACACCTAGTGATTATAGAACTAATTAAATTATGGATATTTTAAATAAATTATTACCTATGCAGCCTTTAGCATCCAATGAAGGCGCCCATCTTGATTTATTGATGTATTTAATTCATGGGCTTATTTTAATTTTGTTTGTTGGTTGGGGGTTGTATTTTATTGTTGTTTTGTTTAAGTTTAGAAAATCAGTCCACCCTAAAGTTAAAGATTCTCCAACGGCTCATCATGTATCTTCAGTTGTTGAGTGGATTGTTGTTGCGATAGAGTTTTCATTATTATTTATATTTTCAATACCTTTTTGGGCAACTAATATCGCAGCAATCCCTGAAGGTAAGAATTTATTAGAAATTAGAGTGGTCGCTCAACAATTTGCCTGGAATGTTCACTATGCTGGTCCAGACAACAAGTTTGGAAGAGTGGGGGCTAAATTTTTAGAAGATAATACCTTAGGACTTGATCCAGAAGATCCTAACGTTAAAGATGATATCACTACCATGAACCAGATTTATGTTCCAGTTGATCAAACTGTGCTTATTCGTTTGACAAGTAAGGATGTTATTCATAGTTTGGGTATCCCAGCTATGCGTGTCAAACAAGATATTATTCCAGGTATGAGCACCTTTGTATGGTTTACACCTAATAAGGTAGGACAATATGACATCGTTTGTTCGCAACTATGTGGTTTGGGACATTATCGTATGCGAGCTGTTTTAAATGTTTTAACTAAACCAGAATATGATGATTGGATACAACAGCAGAAAGGGATTCATGACTAGTCATACAAAAACACCTCGAACAGATCCGGAAGATTTACAACGTCGTGATTTTTGTAAAATCTTGATAGCTTCTTTTTCTGGGTTTTTGGGAATTTTTATGACATGGCCCTTTATTTCATTTCTTCTTCCAGTCTCCTCAATGACTAAGGAAGGAAAATTTATTAAGGTGCAGAATTTTCCAGCTATTCCGATTGGGGTGCCTACAAAGATGACTTTTGATGAAGTTCATGAACAAGCTTTTATTAAAGATACGGAAATCTATGATATTTTAGTTATTAAACATTCTGATTCTGAAGCTACGGTTTATTCTCCAGTCTGCCCACATTTAAATTGCCGAGTCTCCTGGTCTGATAAAACATTTAAATGTCCTTGTCACGGAAGCGTGTTTGATGAAAAGGGTACATGTATTGCTGGGCCGTCACCACGTCCTTTAGACACATTGCCTCATAAGGTTGAAGGTGGACAATTATATGTTCAATGGAAAAATTATAAAGCCGGTATTCATGAGAAAGTAGAGGCATAAGATTTATGAAGATTTTGGATCAAGCGAAAAATTGGGTTGAAGAACGCACAGGATTGGTTTCTTTCTTTACAGATTTTTTACATGAAGAAATTCCAGGCGGAACTCGTTTTTCTTATACATTAGGAAGCGCTTGTATGTTTCTTTTAATGATCCAAATTGTTACAGGTATTTGGCAACTATTTTATTATGTTCCTACCGTTGATCATGCCTATTCTAGCTATGCTTATTTACGACGAGAAGTGCCTTTTGGATGGCTGATGAATGGTTTTCATAAGTGGGGTGGTACTCTTTTTACGATTACTGTTGGTCTTCATGCTCTGCGTGTTTTTATTTGGGGTTCTTATAAGAAGCCTCGTGAATTGGTATGGTTCATTGGTATTTTATTGATTATTTTAACAGCCCTTTTTATGTTTTCAGGCCCAGTGCTTCCTTGGGATAAAAAAGGATATTGGGCAGGGCAGGTAGGTATTGGTATTGCAGGAAGCGTTCCTCTTGTAGGTCCCATGACACAAACCTTAATGCAAGGTGGTAATGAGATGGGGCAGCTGGCTCTTCTTCGTATGTATGTCATGCATGTGGCATTACTTCCTGGGGCGATTGCTTTATTTGTGGTCCTTCACTTGATTGCTTTTAGAAGAAATGGTGAAGCTGGTCCATGGGATGAAAAGAAACGCCAAAAGAAGGTTGGATATTTCTGGCCAGAACAAATCTTTAAAGACATTGTGATGTCAGTTTTAATTTTTCTTTTGTTAGTTTATTTATCAGCCTTTTATCCTCCAGAATTCTCAGGTGCAGCTGATCCTAAGGATACTCTTTATACACCTAAGCCAGAATGGAATTTCCTTTTCCTCTATCAATTACTTAAATACTTACCAGGACATTTAGAATGGATTGGTACGGCGGGTGTTCCTTTTATTATTGTTTTATTATTTGGATCTTTACCATTCCTAGATAAAGGGCCAGATCGAAATCCGTTTAAAAGATGGGTTGTGATTCTAAGTGGTTTTGGTTTTGTGGCTGTTGTTTTATGGCTAACATGGTTAGGACAAATTTATGTCAGTCCGTTAGCCCAAGCTGAATTAGATAAAACAAAGAGTTATGAACAAGTTGAGCACATGTCTCCTAAAGATGCAGAAGAAGCTGTTGAAGTCGCTAATGCAGATCAAAATATTACAGGCGAGAAATTATTTAAAACGCTCGGATGTACAGAATGTCATACGGCTAATGGAACAACTTCTAGCAAACAAGGGCCAGATTTGTATACTTCTAAAGCTAATAATCGTACAAGAGCATGGATGTATACTCAAATTATTGCTCCTCAGGAACATAATGCTAAAACAATTATGCCGCCTTATTCTCATTTGAGTGATAAGAATGTCAATTTGCTTCTTAATTATTTAGAAGGTTTAACGCCTAAGCAAGAGCCAGTTACTCCTGCTGCTGTTGTTGCAGCGGTGGATCCTAGTGGTAATGCTTTATCTGGTGAGGCCCAAGGCCAACAGGTCTTTAATGCTCTCGCTTGTGCACAATGCCATGATATTAGAGGAAGAAAAAGCTTTAAAGCCGGTCCAGACTTAATGGCGTCCATGATTAAAGAAAAAAGAGATAAAGAGTGGCTTAAAACTCAAATTATGACACCACAAGTTCATAATCCAACGAGTATTATGCCTTCTTTTGCTAATCGGGTGCAGGAGCCACAGCTCAACTCTTTAGTTGAATTTATAAAATCATTAGAAACGCGAACACCTGAGGCTGCTCCAGCTGGTGGTGAAGAATCTGGTGCGACTACCGATAGAACGGCTGTTGGAAAATCTACCAGTATCGTTGGTAATTTTGAACATGGAAAAATTATTTATAATCAGCAGTGTTTGATGTGTCATGGTCCTCATGGCAATCCAAAAGCCAAAGGATTTAAAGCTGAAAAGGGAGTGCCTGCGCTTAATCCTATTCCAGAGAATTTTTATAGTAAAGATGTGCAGACCTTTATTAATAGAATAGATATTTTTATTCAGCATGGATCACCTAATCCAGAAGGTGGTCTTAATATGCCTAATTTTGGAGATTCCAATACGATGACTCAGGAACAGATTGCTGATGTGGAAAGTTATATTTTACATCTCAATGGTGTGGAAAGAGCCAAGCTGATTAATCCTGGGATCGACCCAAAAGAATTTTTCTTTACTATTCTTGCAATCGCTCCGCTTTTATTCTTATTACCTGGGCTGTATTGGTTTGCCCTTAGGTATATGAAGAAATAATTATTAAAGAGACCCGATGAAACTTACTGGATTAAGGTTCTTTTCTAAGTTCCTTGTGCTTTTGACTCTTGGTCTTATTTTCTTGGGAGGCTTGGTTAAAAGTACTGAATCTGGCTTATCTGTTCCTGATTGGCCAACGACTTACGGCCATTTCATGTTTGCTTTTCCTCTAGATCAAATGGTCGGAGGAATAAAGTATGAACATACCCACCGAATGTTGGCTTCTGTCGTCGGACTTCTAACACTCTTCTTATGTGTTTGGTTGTGGAGAAGTAAGGTTAGTGCAAATCTCAAACGTCTTGGATTAGTTGCTTTCTTGACCGTTGTCGCTCAAGGTGTCTTAGGAGGGCTAACGGTTAAGTTCTTTTTGCCTGTCTGGCTTTCTATGATGCATGGCATCTTAGCTCAAACATTTCTTTTAATTCTTGTCCTGATCGCGTATCTATTATCTTTAGAGCAGCAACATCGCAAGAATTTAGATGAGGTGGCTGATGGCAAGTGGATTAGATTTGTTCTTATATTGACTGGCATGGTCTATATTCAATTGATTCTTGGTAATTGGATGCGTCATACAGAATCAGGTTTGGCTATTCCTGATTTTCCAACCACGGGAGGGACATTGATCCCAACTATGAATAAAGCTATGTTAGAACGTATCAATGCCTGGCGTTTTGAGAATAATATGGATCCCGTTACAATAGGGCAGGTACATATTCATTTCATGCACCGAATTTGGGCGTCGCTTATCTTGCTGAAATTGTTATATATTAATTATTTAGCATATCAAAAATATTTAAATAAGCCCTGGATCATGAAAACATTGTTTTTGTTAAACATTGCCGTGGCTATTCAGATTATGCTAGGGATTGCAACGGTTCTATTTAGAAAAGAATTTATCGTAACAACTTTACATGTGACAATCGGTGCAGTGGTCTTGGGACTTAGTTTTCTTTTGTTGCTTCGTTCGTCACCGATTACTTGGAGGGATTTTCTTAAACAATTAAAGGCCCGATGAATCGAAAAATAATTGATGCCTATATTGAATTAACTAAACCCAGTATCAATGGATTAATCCTTGTTACTACGGCTTTAGGTTTTTATTTGGCCGATGGTTTTCATCATCCATGGCGGATGTTAATAACCTTAATAGGGGCTGGTCTGACATGTGCAGGTTCGGGGGTGCTTAATCATTATTTAGAGCGTGATGTCGATGCTTTAATGGATCGAACCCGCCATAGACCTATTCCTTCAGGATTGATCTCTGCTGCCAATGCTTTAGGTTTTGGGATTAGTTTGATTTTGTTTGGACTAACAGTTCTTTGTGTGGGAGTCAATTTACTGACAGCTTTCTTAAGTCTCTTAACTTCATTTTTATATGTGCTTGTCTACACGCCTATGAAAAAGCTCAGCTGGCTAAATACAACTATTGGCGCTATCCCTGGAGCTATTCCAGCTATGGGTGGATGGGCCGCTGCTAGAGGCGAGTTAGGTGTTGAAGCATGGATTTTATTTTTAATTCTTTTTGCCTGGCAACATCCACATTTTTATTCCATTGCCTGGATATTTAAGGATGATTATAAAAAAGCTGGGTTTAAGATGCTTCCAGTTGTTTATCCTGATAGTCGTTTTACTATTGCGCAGATCATGGTTTTTAGCTTCGCGTTGATTAGTTTCTCTATTATGCCTTCATTCATTGGAATGACAGGAAGATTATATTTCTATGGTGCGTTTGCTTTAGGAATGGTGCTTATTTGGCATGCATGGAAATTCCAAAAAGATCCTTCTAAGCTTAATGCGCGTAAGATTCTTATTTCTACCGTATTTTATCTTCCGTTGTTGTTTGCATTCATTCTCTTCGATAATATTCTATGAATTTACCATTGCTTCCCACCATTAATGCTTCTTTAAATGCCTTGGCAGGTCTTTTTTTGGTATTGGGTTTTATTGCCATTAAGCGAAAAGACCAGAATTTGCATACCTTGTTTATGAAATGCGCTTTTGCTTCATCTGCATTATTTTTATGTACGTATCTATATTATCATTTTACTTCTAGAGGAATTACGTATTATCAAGGGCAGGGGATTAAGAGAGCAATATATTTCTTTATATTAGGTACGCACACGCCTTTAGCGGTATTAATTGTTCCGTTTATTATTATGTCAATTCGTTATGCCTTAAAAGGTCAATTCGATAAGCATACCCGTATTACCCGCTGGTTGTATCCTACCTGGGTTTACGTATCAGTAACTGGAGTCGTAATTTATTTAATGCTTTACGTTTTTAGTGCGAATTAAACCGAGACGTCTAAGCATATTCTTTTCCCATTCCCAGAAGAATTTAAACTGTCCTAAGATTGTTCCAAAAAATAAGAGACCAAGTTGGTAGCAAATAAAGGCTGGAGGAATGTAGCAGATAATAACCAGCCATAACGGGGTGGTATGGGATATTCCTAACAGAGGAAATATAACAATCCTAACCAAAGAAATAGCCATTCCAGCAAGCGAGAAGGTCAGCATGATAAGCCAGAAATCTCGATCACTTTGAATGTTCCATTTGGTTTTGAGTTGTCGTTTCATAGGATAAAAAAATAATCCCTAGACCGTAAGTGGCCTAGGGATTATTTAAGTAAACATGTTAATTTATGACTTTGGTGGAGCTAAAGGGGTTTTCTTTTGGTTAATCATTGGTAATTCTTTAGCTTTTGAAGCATTTAAACTCACAAAGCTTTTCCATTTTTCTGGAGTATCACCATCGGTATAGATGGCTTGCACAGGGCATTCTGGAATACAAGCACCACAATCAATACAAACTTCAGGATCAATCACAAGCATTTCAGCATCTTCATGAAAGCAATCGACAGGACAAACTGTAACACAATCAGTGTATTTGCATTTAATACAAGGTTCAGTAACTACGTGAGCCATAAATTACTCCTTTAAAGTATTGGTTATAAACTAAAAAAATTTATCACATTATGAAGCTGGTGTCAATACTGCAACAGGGCTATTTGTCGACTCTCTTTTAATGCCGATAGTCCTATGTAAGAATTTGGTTTTAGGTTTCTCATGGAGACCTTGGCCTTTAATGACACGTACAAATTTCTGGGCAAAATAGTTTACAAAGGCATTAAATCCGTAAACTTTTCTTAATAAATCACCAATTGAATTTATGGTGATAAACATGCGCCAAATCTGTTTAGGGCGCATATAAAATTCTTTTAAGCCAATATCAATATGCTCATCGATGTCTTTATGCGAAAATTGGGGGTAGGAAAGCAAGGTGCGTTGTTCGCCAGCGGGAGTAAGCCAGTCGCGCCAGTCTTTCGCTAGAATATAATTCTTTTCCTTGGCCCATTTATATAGAGAAGTTCCTGGATAAGAGGCAACACCAGTGATCTGAATAGTGTCTAAAGGCATGGATTTAGCTAATTCAATAGTTTTACGGGCGCTTTCCTTGGTTTCTCCTGGAGCACCAATCATAAAGCAACCATGGATGGTGAAACCATGTTTATGGGCTTCATCAGAATATTTACGGGCCATATCTACTGAAACGCCGCCTTTGCGGATTACTCGTAAATTTTCATCGGTTCCAAACTCAAAACCAGTCATGAGCATGCGACAGCCCGCTTTACGCATCAAAGGCAAAAGATCCAAGTCGGTGTTAACGCGCATGTTACAAGACCAGCTAATACGTTTATTGATGCCTTTTTCAATGATGAGATTGCAAACCTTAATGACGTGTTCGCGTTCAGCAGCAAAGGTGTCGGTTTCAAACATGATTTCACGGATTTGAGGATGTAGTTTTAGATCATGTTCCATTTCAGCAACTACAAGTTCAGCCGAGCGATTACGTAATTTATAACCATACATTAATTGAGGATCACGGCAGAACGTACAAGCATTATTGCAACCACGACCAGTCATAAGGGTGAGAAAAGGGAATTTCTTTCCACCATCAGGGTACCATTCTGGTTGAATTAATTGCCAAGCTGGGAAAGGAAGCTCATTAACATCAATGTCAGGTCGAGCTACATTTTTTCTGACTGCCCCATCTTTAAGCCAGCAAAGTCCTAGATTTTTTTCATCAGGAATGCCATTGGCTAGATCACGTAAGGTATAGTCGTATTCACGAGGAAGAATATAATCAACAACGCCTTTGCCTATTTCAAATGTGTTATCAACTTCAGCGGTTGCATGCTGGCCAATGAATACAACCTTACAATGGGCTTTATCTTTGATGGTTCGGGCTTGTTCAATATCAGCGTAAATTGAAGGGGTGGTTACATGCATAACCAGAAGTTCTGGTTGATGCGACAAGGTTGTTTCAATGGATTCTTCAACAGAAAAATTACGGGCAGCAGCTTCGACGTAGTGGACATTATGGCCAGCATCAATGAGAACTTGTGCAGCTGTTAAAAGATATTCTGGATGACGTTGAACGCGTCCGCGAGATTTGGCAGACCAGCGAGCAACTCTAACGAAATTATTTCCGAAAGAAGGGTTTAATATGACGACATTCATGTTGAATACCTAGATAGTGTGGGTTAATACTGTTGCTATCCTATATCTAGTAGGATTGGGATGCAATAGGTTTTTTGGAAAAATTGAGCTTGCGAAACTACAGATGAGGCTGATCAGGTAAGAGGCAATGATCCAATGCCGAAATCCGACAGTGCAATGAAGGGTGGTATTGACTTTCAAGCTGATAAGATAAAAATTTATGAAAATGGTAATTTAGGTGATTCTTTTTTAGATCTATCAAAATTAAACCTGCCTAACTTAGATAATCTTACTGGTTTCACTCCAATCATTATTAATATCGTTCCTGTCACCAAGATTCCAGAATTACTCGGTTTATAATCTTCCAATTAAAATTAGTAACAGACCTCAGATTTTTATGCTAAAAGAATAGAAGCGTAAAGAGACTCAATTTAAATAAGGAGAATATTTATGATATCTAAAATTCAAATGGCAGCGAGAATTCTACTAGGATTGATTTATTTTGTATTCGGAGGGATGGGTTTAGCTATAGCTTTTGGGTTTATGCCTATGCCTTCTTCTCAACCTATGTCAGAGGCTGCCACGGGGTTCATGAAGGGTATTATGGGAACAGGTTATTTTTTTCCACTCCTTAAATCTACTGAGACTTTTGGTGGATTTTTTCTTTTGTTCAATTTATCACCAGCTTTGGCCTTGGTTATCCTGGCTCCTATTACCTTGCATATTATTCTATTTCACGCTTTCTTGACTCCTGAGCCAACAAATTTGCTTCTTCCTGGATTTATGGGTTTGGCGCATATTTTAGCCATGACTGCTTATGGGCATTTATATAAGCCACTATTTGTCAGAAAATGATCATCTTTCGCCATTTTTCCTTATAGACGACCTCTAGAAACTGTGCTAGAATGCCCCGTTTTTATAAGGCTAAGGTGATTTAATAGATCCCAAATAGTTCAATTTGTTAAACTTATGTCTAAATACGACTCAATTATTTCAAAATTTAAGAAGAGGCCTGTGTTGGTTATTGGCGATTTGGTGCTAGACCAATACATCAAGGGCTCTGTAACGCGTATTTCTCCTGAAGCACCTGTTCCGGTTGTGCTGCAGCAAGAATCTTTTTATACACCAGGCGGGGCAGCTAATGTGGCCAATAATTTAGCGAGTTTGGGAGCCAAGGTGACCATTCTGGGTAAAATTGGCGATGATCTCCAGGGAAAGACATTAACTAAAGAATTAACTAAACGTAAGATCAATACGCATGGTGTATTTGTTGACCCTAGTATTGAAACAATCCTTAAAACTCGGATTATCGCCCAACACCAGCAAGTGGTGCGTGTTGACAGAGAAGGTGTTGTCAAAGGAAAAGATAGTCGAGTCAAAGAAGAAAAAATTTTTCCCTATTTAGTTCGAAATATTCATGAATTCCAATGCATTGTCATCTCTGATTACGGCAAGGGCATGATTGATTCGAGTCTTTTAACCCAAGTCCACCAGCTCGCTATGAAGAAGAACATTCCTGTGATTGTTGATCCAAAGGTCGATGATTTACGATTTTATGGCCATGTCTCCAGTGTAACTCCTAATAAAAAAGAAGCAGAAACTGCACTCAGATCTATCTCTGAAGAAATTAGAAAATCTTTTGGGATTGTATCGACAAAATTAGATAAAAAAGAAGAAATTGAAGCTAATGGCCAGGGATTGCTGAATTTCTTAGGGATTGATTCGCTTTTGATTACTTTAGGCGAACATGGCATGTATTTATTTGAACCTAATAAAAAACCTTTTCCTATTGCCACGCGTGCTCAAGAAGTGTTTGATGTGTCTGGTGCGGGCGATACAGTAATTTCAGTGTTTGCTTTGTCTTTGGCTTCTGGAGCCAATCGCCGTCAGGCTGCGGATATTTCCAATTATGCAGCAGGCGTTGTTGTAGGAAAGATGGGGGCTGTGGCTATCGAATTAGATGAATTAAAACAAGCCATTAAAGAGCGATGAAGACCATAGGTGTTATTCCAGCTCGGTTTGCTTCTAGCAGATTTCCTGCAAAGGTCTTAGTTCAAATTGCTGGTAAGCCGATGATTGAGCATGTTTGGACGCGTGCTAAGCAAGCTAGCGAATTAGATGATGTGATCATTGCTTGCGACCATCAAGATGTGTTTAAGGTGGCGCAAAGCTTTGGAGCCAAGGTTGTGATGACCGATCCAGCGCATCCTTCAGGCTCTGATAGAATCGCTGAAGCAGTTAAAGATTTAGCTGTAGATATTATTGTTAATATTCAAGGTGATGAGCCGTTCATTGATCCTAAAACAATCGATCGTCTCGTCGCTCTTTTAAAGGCTGACTCGGGATGTCCGATGGCTACTGTGATTAAGGAAATTACGGATGAGGCTGATTTTCAAAATCCAAATGTGGTTAAATGTGTGATTGATGCCAAAGGGTATGCATTATATTTTTCCCGTTCACCAATCCCTTATAATCGCAATAGCACCAAACCAGAGGGACTCAAGAATTATAAACATTTAGGACTTTATGCTTATCGTAAAGATTTTCTTTTGCAGTATAAAGATTGGTCAAAGTCGATATTGGAAGTCACAGAACAGTTAGAACAATTAAGAGTTTTAGAACGAGGGTTTAGTATTAAAACAACCGTAACTACTTCAGAGTCAGTGGCTATTGATACTCTTGAAGATTTAAAAAAGGCAGAACAATGGTTCGCTCAATTAAAATAGGTAAGATCGCTTTTGGTGGCAACAAGCCGTTTGTATTAATTGCAGGCCCGTGTGTGATCGAGTCTAAAAAAGAGGCATTTAAGATCGCCTATGACTTAAAAAAGATGACAAGCAGGCTTAAGGTTCCTTTTGTCTTTAAGGCCAGTTATGATAAAGCTAATCGTACTTCTATTAAGTCGTTTCGTGGTCCTGGAATTTTTGATGGCTTGAAGGTATTGGCAGAAATTAAAAAGGAATTTAACGTTCCTGTGCTCTCAGATGTTCACTGCCGCCATGAAGTAGAGCTGGCTGCAGAAATTTTAGATATTATTCAAATCCCAGCCTTTTTATGCCGTCAGACAGATTTGATCCTTGCGGCAGCAAAGACAGGGCGAGTTGTGAATGTTAAAAAGGGTCAGTTTTTAGCTCCTTGGGATGTGAAGGGTATTGTTAAGAAAATGGAAGAAGCTGGTAATCGAAACATTTTACTGACTGAGCGGGGTGTTTCTTTTGGTTATAATAATTTGGTCAGCGATTTCAGAGCCCTTGAAGAAATGCGTAAAACAGGATATCCCGTTGTTTTTGATGCTACTCATAGTGTACAGCAGCCTGGTGGTTTAGGTCATGCTTCAGGGGGAAATAGTGAATATATTCCATTATTGTCTCGCTGTGCGGTTGCGGCAGGGGTGGGTGGTATATTCTTAGAAACACATCCTAATCCTTCGAAAGCTTTATCTGATGGGCCTAACATGATTCCATTAGCGAAACTCGAGAAATTACTGAAGGATTTAATAGCTATTGATAGGATTATCAAAAAGTAGTGACACGGCATGCCGTGTCTGTATAGGGAAAATATGTTAAAGCGAGCAAAGGAAGTGATCAATATCGAGGCAGCTGCGGTTAAGGGGTTATTAAAACATTTGGATCGCAATTTTGAACGAGCTGTGACCCTAATGGCTCAATGTCAGGGGCGAGTGATTGTCACTGGAATGGGTAAGACTGGTGTTGTAGGTCGAAAAATTTCTGCCACTTTATCCTCTACAGGTACGCCAAGTGTTTTTATGCATTCTGCCGAGGCAGTGCATGGTGATCTGGGTCAGGTCACTTTTAAAGATGTTTTGATTGTTATTTCTCAAAGCGGGGAAACAGAAGAAACTACCAGGCTTCTACCATTAATTAAGAAGATCGGCGCGCAGACTATAGCTATTACAGGAAATACGCATTCAACCTTGGCTAAATATAGTGATGTGGTTTTAAATGTTGGTGTTAAACAAGAAGGTTGTCCATTAGGTTTGGCTCCCATGGCTTCTACCACAGCTACCTTGGTTATGGGTGATGCTCTGGCAGCCTGTCTGATTGATCGAAAAAAATTTCGTAAAGAAGATTTTGCCCTGTTTCATCCTGGTGGAAGTTTAGGACGTAGGCTTTTACTGAAGGTGGAAGATATCATGCGTAAGGATTCACATTTAGCCAAGGTTCATTTTTCGATGAAGGTCCAAGGGGTCTTATTGGCAATTACTAAAGCTCGATGTGGTTGCGCTTGTGTGGTTGATCAAAAAGGACGTTTGGAAGGAATTTTTACCGATGGTGATTTGCGTCGCCATTTAGAACAAGATTTAAAGGTTCTTTCTCGATCGGTTAAAGATGTTATGACTAAGAATCCTAGAGCTATTGGTAAAGATAAACTTGCTGCCGAAGCTTTTGAGATTTTAAAAACAAAGAAGATTGATGAACTGCCTGTAGTTGATAAGAATCATAAATTAGTAGGTTTGGTCGATGTTCAGGATTTACTTAAGGCAGGGATTGTCTGATGCAAGAATGTTTGAAAAAAATTAAGGTTTTGATTGTTGATGTAGATGGTGTTCTGACTGATGGCGGAATCATTATTGATTCCAATGGTGTTGAAACTAAGCGATTTGATGTCCAAGATGGTTTTGGTCTAGTGTTTTGGCGGCGTTGTGGATTTAAAAGTGCTATTATCTCTGCTCGTCAATCAGCAGTGGTGGCTCACCGAGCTCGCGATTTGCAGATCGATAAGGTTTTTGTAGGAGCTTATCCTAAGATAAATCCCTATGAATCACTTTTAAAAGATTGGGGCATTAAAGATGAAGAAGTTTGTTTTGTTGGGGATGATGTGGCTGATTTAGGAATTTTAAAAAGAGTTGGGCTTTCGGTGGCAGTGGCTAACGCAGTTTTTGAAGTCAAATCGATAGCAAAATATGTAACTACTAAAAAAGGTGGAGAAGGTGCTGTAAGAGAAGTCATTGAATTAATTCTGAAGGCCCAAGGGAAATGGACACCTCAATTATATGAAAATTAAGATTCTGTCTCTTAGTGTTATTGCAATTTTAGGTTTTGTTCTTTCAGCTCGCGCTCAAGAAGTGAGTACTAATACCACTACGAACACCATCACAAATAGCGCTGGCAATGGCGTGCAGCAACAATTAGAGGGTTTTAATTTAAATGGGTACGATGACACCGGTAAAAAAACTTGGGAAGTCAACGGAGATAAAGCAGATATTTCAGAAGATAAAATTAAGATTACTAATGTAGATGCTAATTTTTATGGTAAGGAAAATGGTAATTTGACTTCTAAAAATGGGGTGATTAACAAAACCAGTGGCCAAGTACATTTACAAGATGATGTTGTGATTACGGCCGATCGTGGCACGACTATGAAAACCGATAGTTTGGATTGGGATCGTAACAAGGATTTAGTTACAACCGATGATCCTGTTAAAATCACGGACGATCAAGGTGAAGTCACGGGTAAAGGGTTGACCGCGCATCCAAATTTAAAAAAGGCTTCTATTGATAAAGATGTCAAAGCAGTGCTCAATACCAGTTCACAGGGGGCAAGTTCAACCGATAACCAAAAAGTGACGATTACTTGTGATGGCCCTATGCAAATGGACCAATTAAATTTTCATGGGACTTTTATTGATAATGTGGTGGCTATAGAAGAGTCAACCGGTCGTCAATTATATGCTGATAGGATGGACATTTGGTTTGACGATAAGAATAAAAAGATCAAAAAAGTGATTTGTAAAGGGCATGTGAAGGCTGTTCAGGGTAATAGTGCCAGTTATGCTGATGAAATGGTTTATACGGGTAATGATGAATTATTGGTCATGAAGGGACGCCCGAAGATTGTATTCGATACTGCTGAAGCTAAGGGCGGCGGCATGTTTCAAAAGTTAGGAAATTAAAATGCGTTTATTAGAAGCAAAGAATCTTGTTAAAACATACGGCGGCCGTCGCGTAGTTGATGGTTTATCTATTTCAGTTGGTCGTTCGGAAATTGTTGGACTGTTAGGCCCTAACGGAGCAGGAAAGACAACTTCTTTTTATATGGCTGTAGGTATCATTGCCCCCGATGAAGGTCAGGTGATCTTTGATCAGGAAGATATCACTAAAAAGCCTATCCATGATCGCTGCCGTTTAGGGATGGGTTATTTGGCCCAAGAATCATCAATTTTTAGAAAATTAACGGTCCAGGAAAACATCATGGCCATTTTAGAGACCTTGCCTATAGGTCCAGCAGAGCGAAAGCGTCGTTTAGAATCATTATTAGAAGAACTTAAAATATCTCATTTGGCTAAATCCAAGGCCTATACGCTTTCAGGTGGAGAGCGTCGACGTTTAGAAATCACTAGAGCCTTAGTGACTAATCCTTCGTTTCTTTTATTAGATGAGCCTTTTTCAGGAATTGATCCAATCGTGGTGGCTGAAGCTCAGGAAATCATCAAGGATCTTAAGAAGCGCGGCTTAGGAATTTTATTAACGGATCACAATGTCAGAGAAACATTATCGATCACAGATCGTGCCTATTTAGTGGCTGATGGAAGAATTTTAATTTCAGGGACAGCTCAAGACTTAATCAATGATCAAAAGGCTCGTAAAATCTATTTAGGTGAAAAATTTTCAATGTAATCGTAGGGGCGGGATCATCTTGCCCATTTAAATGAAAGGGAAGCAATAATGAAAGTTGATGTGAAAAAAGTAGATAATTTAAAACGTGAATTACAATTCGAAGTGCCTCGTGAAAAAGTCACCAAGGCCATGGATGAAGTTTATAATGAGATTGGCAAACATGCCAAGGTTAAAGGTTTTAGACCAGGCAAGGTTCCTCGCCATATATTAAGCGCCTCACATGGAAAGCTTGCTCAAGAAGAAACCATCAAAAAATTGATTCCTGAAGTTTATCATGAAGGTATTGGTCAACATAATTTAAACCCCATTGATTTACCCGAGATTTCCGATGTTGATCTTAAAGATGGTGTTTTAACTTTTAAAGCCACCTTGGATCTTCGTCCAGAAGTTAAGATTGAGAAATATAAAGGAATCAAAATTAAGCCTCAAGACAATAAAGTTACTGAAGAGGAATTAAATAAAACTCTCGAGTTCTTTAAAAAGGGACAAGGTGATAAAGAGGTTACTATCGATGATGCTTTTGCTAAGGGGATGGGTTTTCCTTCTTTGCAAGATTTCAAAGATGCCATGACTCGCCAAATGCAAATGGATAAAGACCGTAAGAATCGTATGGAAATAGAGAATCAAATTGTTGAAGAGTTAATAAAAAATGCTAAATTAGATGTTCCTCAGTCTCTAGTGAAAAGACAATTGGCATATCGTACTCAGGAAATGTTGAAACGTTTCAAGAATCACAATTTGTCAGCTGAAGAGCTCAAGAGCAAACAAGAAGAGATCAAGAAAGAGTTACAGCCAATAGTTGAACGAGAGGTAAAGGCTTATTTGATCTTAGAAGAAATTGCTAAATTAGAGAAAATTGAATTAGGTGAAAACGAACACATGTCTCATAAGGTCATGGAGCTATTGTTAAAAGAAGCCAAATGGGAGGAGACCAAATGATGGAGAAATCACAAATTTTAGTGCCAATGGTCGTGGAAAAAAGTAGTCATGGCGAACGTGCCTATGATATCTATTCACGTTTGTTAAAGGAACGTATTATTTTTTTAGGAACTGCTATTGACGATCATGTGGCTAATTTGATCATTGCTCAATTATTACATTTGCAGTCTGAAGATAAGGAGAAAGATATTCATTTATATATCAATTCTCCAGGTGGTTCGGTGACTGCTGGTTTAGCTATTTATGACACTATTCAGTACATAAAACCTAGTGTGTCTACGATTTGTATTGGACAAGCCGCAAGTATGGGAGCTGTCTTACTGACTGCAGGCACCAAGGGTAAGCGTCATGCTCTTCCAAATTCTCGCATCATGATTCATCAACCATGGGGTGGGGCACAGGGTACAGCCTCAGATATTTCCATCCAAGCCACTGAAATTTTACGTATGAAAGAAGAGCTCAATAAGATTTTGGCTAAACATTCCAACCAATCTGTTGAAAAAGTGGCTCGAGATACGGATCGAGATTATTTTATGTCAGGTCAAGAAGCAAAAGATTATGGCCTTATCGATGAGGTCATCACTAAAATTCTTTAACATTGTAGAGAGGAAGTAAGAAATGAAACGTAATTTGTTGTTAACTCCAGGGCCTACGCAAGTACCAGCTAATCTTTGCGCTGCGTTGGGTAAACCAATCATCCATCATCGAACACCTCAATTCCAAGATAACATCAAGCAGGTGGTCGAAGGTTTAAAGGAAGTTTTCCAAACTAAGAATGATATTTATATCTTAACTTCCTCGGGTTCTGGAGCCATGGAAGCTGCTGTTGTTAATTTACTTTCTCCTGGAGATACAGTAATTGCGGTCGATGGTGGAAAATTTGGTGAACGTTGGGTTGAGCTTTGTAATACCTATAAAGCCAAGACCGTGGCTCATAAAGTCCAATGGGGTAAGGTTTCTACAGCTGAAGAGATCAAGAAGTTGTTAGCTGCTAACCCAGAAACAAAAGCTGTTTTTATTACTTTGTCTGAAACTTCAACAGGCGTAAGAACTGATGTTAAGGCTATTGGTGAAGTTGTTAAAAACACATCAGCTGTTTTGGTTGTTGATGCAGTCTCAGGCTTGGCTGTCGAAGAAATTAAGACCGATGAGTGGTATTGTGATATGGTGGTTTCAGGATCGCATAAAGGTTTGATGTTGCCACCAGGGTTGGCTTTCGTAAGCGCGAGTCCTAAGGCAATTGATTTAATTAATAAATCGACCACGCCTAAATATTATTTTGATTTAAAAGAATGCAAGAAGGCTATGGAGAAGATGGATACTCCATTTACACCTGCAATTGGTGTTCTTATTGCATTGGTTGATAGTCTTAATATGATTAAAAAAGAAGGTTTAAGTAATATGTTTGCCCGTTACGCTCATTTGGCCAAAGCTACGCGTGCAGGTTGTCAGGCAATCGGTTTAACCCTTTTTCCAGAAGCTCATTGCGCCACCAATGTGTTAACAGCTGTGAATGTTCCGGCTGGTATTGATGGAGAGAAATTGACTAAGACTATGCGTGACACCTATGGCGTTGCTTTTGCTGGTGGTCAAGATCATCTCAAGGGAAAGGTCATTCGTATGGCTCATATGGGTGCTCTTGATGAATACGATATCTTGACAGGCTTAGCCTGTTTAGAGAAAGTTTTGCATCAAATGGGGCATAAATTTGAATTAGGTGCGGCATTAACTGCTGCTCAGAAAGTTTTAAATCAAAAATAGATTAAGGACAATGTATGTTTAAGATTTTAATTAGCGATAAGCTTGAAAAAGAAGGTCTAGATATATTAACGTCAGATAAAAATTTTCAGGTGGATTGTAAGTTTGGTATATCTGCGGCAGAACTTAAGAGTGTCATTAAAGATTATGATGCCTTGATTGTTCGTTCAGGAACCCAGGTGACCGCAGACATTCTTGAAGGAGCCAATAAACTTAAGGTTATTGGTCGAGCAGGAGTTGGTTTAGACAATGTGGATTTATCGGCCGCTACTAAAAAAGGCGTCGTTGCCATGAATACGCCAGCCGGCAATACAACTTCTACAGCTGAACATACTTTTAGTTTAGTGATGGCTTTATCTCGTAATATTCCACAGGCTGTTGCCTCTTTAAGAGCAGGTAAGTGGGAGCGTTCTAAATTCACAGGCGTTGAATTATATGGAAAGACCTTAGGCGTTGTTGGTTTAGGACGCATTGGTACTACAGTCGCTAAGATGGCGCAAGCTTTTGGTATGATTACCATCGGTTACGATCCTTATCTTTCTGCCGAAATTGCTGCTAAAAATGGAATTAAATTAGTCGAGTTAGATGAAATTTATAAAACCGCAGATTATATTACCGTTCATATTCCTAAAACTGATGAAACAACCAATATGATCAGTGAAAAACAGATTGCGCTGATGAAAAAGACTGTACGTCTGATCAATTGTGCTAGAGGTGGAATTATTGATGAAGCAGCTTTACTTAAAGCTTTGCAAGAAAAGCGTATCGCTGGAGCAGCCTTGGATGTTTATGATGTTGAGCCTCCAGATTTTAATTCTCCATTATTCAAGTTAGAAAATTGTGTAACCACACCGCATTTAGGTGCTTCGACCTCTGAAGCTCAAGTAAACGTAGCTGTGGAAATTGCCCATGCTGTCAAAGATGCTTTATTGGGTCATGGTATTCGCAATGCAGCTAATTTTCCTTCATTGTCTGCTGAGGCTTATAAAGCCATTGAACCTTATTTAGATTTAGCTGATCGAATGGGCAAGTTTTCAGGTCAATTAATTCAAGGTCGTATTAAGGAAGTCAAAATCACCTATAGTGGTGCCATCGCTAAAGAGAAAACTTCGGCTGTTACCATGGCTTTGGCCAAAGGATTGTTAACTCCCATTTTAGGAGAAACTGTTAATACGATTAATGCCCTAAATATGATGAAGGAACGGGGTATTAATATCCAAGAGATTGCTTCTTCTCAAGAAGGTGAGTATGTCAATGCTATAGCCTTAGACATTGCCACTGACAAAGATCCATTTTCTTTGCTGGGAACGCTTTCAAGTAATAAACAACCAAGAATTGTCAAAATTAATAGTGTGTATGTTGAAGCTGTTCCTTCAGGGCATATGCTTTATATTAACAATAATGATAAGCCAGGTATTATTGGAGCCATTGGAACCATTTTAGCTCAGGCTAATATCAATATTGCAGGGATTACCTTGGGTCGAGAAAATCAGCAGGGGGTGGCTGTCAGTGTTGTTAATGTGGACAGTGAACTCTCAGAAGAAGTGATTAGTAATTTACGTAAAACCAAAAATATTCTTTTTGTTAAAACTATTAAGGTTTAGTTAAATGTCCGATGCATTATGGTGGGTGCCTATTAGTGCAGGAATTCAAGATGGTCTAAACCCTTGTGCGTTAATGAATGCAGCCTTAGTGTTGTTGGGAATCATTTGGTTGAAAAACAATGGCCTTAAGGAAAACTGGGTTCTTTTATTTATAGCAACAGTTGTGGCTGTGAGTTTCTCAGCGAACTGTGGGTTCTTAGACCAAATTCTTCTTCATAGAAATTTTTTACATATATCACGTTTTATGTATGTGCTGTTGGCTGTTTTTATAGGAATTAAAGGTTTTAAATTTTTATGGCAGTGGTTTCAATTGACCAAAGGCAAATCAATTGATGAAGAAGTTGTATTGAAAAGAGATATTTCTTCAAAGTTTTTAGGATTTATGATCGTGCTTATTGGAATAGGCTTAGGTGTTTTGGCTTCTTTGTGGCCGACCAATTATTTTATCGCTTATTTTAGTTTTTTTATGTTAACGCCTGATTAAACTCTACCGTTGGGAACGGCCATTGCGTTGTATTCCATAATAAGCAAGTGGCTTATTTTTTTTATTTTATGGTTTATGACTATTCAAAATAAGAATTTACGTTTATTTAAAATAGTAGCATCGTCAGTTTTAATATCAGCATCTATCAGTGTAATCGATTTATTTTTATGAAAGGTGATTCCATGAATTTTGTTGTTGTCGGAGCCCAGTGGGGAGATGAAGGTAAGGGAAAATTAATTGATATCCTTTCAGAGGATGTTGATATAACTGTGCGTTATCAAGGGGGCAATAATGCGGGCCATACCGTCATTGTTGGAGATAAAGAATATATTTTTCATTTGATACCTTCTGCTATTTTGAGAGCCTCTAAAACGTGTGTGATTGGAAACGGGGTTGTTATTGATCCAAAAGCTTTAATAGAGGAAATAGATGATCTTATTAAGCGATCTCTTCCTATGACCAGCAAGCAGTTGAAGATATCGAGCAATGCTCATGTGGTCATGCCTTACCATAAAGTCATGGACCAGTTAAGAGAAAGAAAGTGTGCTACAAAAATAGGAACTACAGGTCGAGGAATTGGCCCTTGTTATTCGGATAAAATTGGTCGAATGGGAATCCGCATGATTGATTTGCTTAATCCCCAAATCCTTAAATCTAAGTTGCAAGATAATCTTAATGAAAAGAATGATATTTTTTCTAAAGTCTATGATCACCAACGATATGATTTTAAGAAAATTTATCAAGAATATTTAAGATATGGTCAACGATTAAAACCTTATATTTGTGATACATCCATATTCCTTAATGAATCGATTGATAAAAAGAAGAAGGTTTTGTTTGAGGGAGCTCAAGGAACTTTTCTAGATGTTGATTTCGGTACCTATCCTTTTGTAACTTCTTCTAATGCTACTATTGGAGGGGTTTGTTCAGGAACAGGTGTTCCACCAACCAAGATTGGTCGAGTGATAGCAGCAGTTAAGGCCTACACTACCCGAGTAGGAGAAGGTCCATTTCCAACAGAATTTGACCATAAAATGAATGAAATTATTAGGCAAAAGGGGCATGAATTTGGATCTACCACAGGTCGTCCGAGACGCTGCGGTTGGTTTGATAGTGTTTTAGTGCGTTATGCCTCTATTATTAATGGGGCTTCTGAACTTGCCATTATGAAGCTAGATGTTTTGGATGGCCTTGATGAATTAAAGATTGCTGTTGCTTATAAATATAAAGGAAAAATTTATAAGAGTTTCCCTTATGATCTAGAAGTTCTTTCCAATGCGAGTATTGTTTATGAAACAATGAAAGGATGGAAAGAAAGTACTCGAGGGATTCGTAAGTACAATAAGCTTCCTTTGAACGCCCGTCGATACATAGAGCGTATGGAAAAGCTTGTAGGAGTTAGGGTTAAGTATATTTCAGTGGGATCCAAAAGGGATGAGATCATAGTGTGTTGATGCTTGACTTTGAAAGCACGCTATGTTAACTTGGAACGTGAATTTTATTTAAATTATTTAAGGAGGAATTCAATGCGTACTTTTAAACTGAGTTTTACGACTTTTGTTTTGGCTTTAGTGGCCATCCTAGGTCTTTCCGGTTGTACAATCATTTTCCAAAAAGGACGTCGAACCGACATTGAAAAGATCTCTAAGCTTAAAAGTGATTTAAATGAACTTGAAAGAGCTAAAGAAGAATTGGAAAGACGCCTTAAAGATGAAATCGGCAATAAACAAGTAAAGGTTGAAATGCAAGACAAGGGTCTTGTTATTACCTTTGTGGCCGAAGTTCTTTTTGATTCAGGAAAAGCAAAATTACGTCAAGAATCCCTCTCCAAATTAAGTAAAGTAGCAGGTGTTTTAAATACTACTGTTGCTGATCTTAACGTAGGTATCGAAGGACACACGGATAATGAACCTATTAAGAAATCCGGTTGGAAATCAAATTGGGAATTATCAACTGCACGTGCTTTAAGCGTATTGCATTATTTAAGTGAACAAAATGTGAGTGAACCTCGTCTATCAGCAGTTGGTTATGGAGAATATCATCCTGTGGCTGCTAATGATTCGAGAGAAAACAGACAAAAGAACCGTCGTGTCGAAATTGTAATTTTACCTAAGACTGAAAAGGTTTCTGCTAATTCAGAAGGCGAAGTTTCTGCTGAGAAATAAAAATGAAGAATATTTTTTTAGTTGTTGTATCGTTGGTTGCGGTAGCGTTTTTAGTCATGGCTGTTAGTTTTTATCAAAAAGCCAGTAAATATACTAAAAGCTATGAAGAAGAACGTTATAGCCGCATGGTGGCCGAAGAAAGTTTACAGAAAAATGCTGCCAAACTAGCAACATTAGAAGCTCAATTAAAAACAGCTAATGACAAAATGGCAAAGGTTCAATCTTTAATTGAACAAGAAAAAAGTATTAATGTAGATTTAAAGAAGCAATATGATGCGCTTAGTAAAATTAGAACCGATTTACAAAATAAATTAAAAATAACTGCTGAGCAAAATGCGGCTTCTGTTGCTGAAGCTCAACAAGTAACAAATAATACTGTTGTCGTTCCTGTAGAACCAGCAAAGTAACTTCGATTGAAGAAAAGCGTTGTAAAAAGGATGGGGGATGTTAATCCCCCATTTTATTTATGGAGACAAAATTACCTGCACATGTAGCAATTATTATGGATGGCAATGGTCGATGGGCTAAAGCTCATCATCTAAGCCGTTCACAAGGACACCTAGAAGGCGTTAAAAGAGTTGAAGAAATAATTTTAGAAGCCTCTAATTGTGGCATTAAAGTTTTAAGCCTGTATGCCTTTTCTACGGAGAATTGGAGTAGACCCCAAGATGAAGTTTCTTTATTAATGCGTACCTTGATTAAGGTCTTAGGCCAAAAATCTAAAACTCTTCATCACAAGGGAGTCAAAATTCAATTTATAGGTCGAAGACAAGGTGTTCCTTCAGGCGTTCTTAAGACTTTTGACCAAGCAAGCAACTTAACTAAAGACAATCAAGGAATGGTTTTAAATATAGCTTTTAATTATGGGGCGAGAGCTGAAATTATTGATGCTATTAAAAATATTTGTCATGATAGTAGTCAAAATAGATTGAATATTCAAGATCTAAATGAAGAGAAATTTTCCCACTATTTGTATACTAAAGATCAGTCGGAAGTGGATCTTTTGATACGCACTTCGGGTGAACAAAGGATTAGTAATTTCTTGCTTTGGCAAATTTCGTACGCTGAATTTTATTTTACAACTAAATATTGGCCTGAGTTTACAGTTGCTGAATTCCATAAAGCATTAAAAGAGTTTGTGAGCAGAGAACGTCGATACGGCGGTGTAAAGAATTAGGAAGATTATGTCATCTCAACGGATATATTCGGCATTATTTATGAGTTTAATTACAGCCTTGGCTGTGATTAATAATGTTTGTTTTATCTTGTTAATTTGTTTTTTAACAGCAGGTGGGTTGTATGAGTTCTTCTATATGGTTAAAAAGAAGGATGTTCCCATCTATAGCTATGTAGGTATTTTAATCGGACTGTTAATACCTATTTCAAGTTTTACACGTTTTGCTTTAACAAAGAACTGGGAATTGCTTTTTATTGTTATTGGTTTGTTGCTGATTCTATTTATGCAATTTGCTCGTCAGGACAATCGTAATGCAATCCTAGGCCTCTCAACGACACTTTTTGGCGTTCTTTATGTGTCCTGGTTTTTCAGCTTTTTAGTCAAAATTCGATTAATGTTGCCAGGAATGGATGGAGTTAAATTATTAGCGTTTATTATTTTAGTCACTAAAGGCGCTGATATAGGGGGCTTGATTATAGGGTCAAAGTTTGGCAAACATCCTTTAATGCCTAAAGTTAGTCCAAATAAATCCATAGAAGGTACGCTTGGAAGTCTTATTTTTAGTTCTTTGATTGCCGTTATTTTTCGTTCGTTTTTGCCTGCGGAAATCCATTTTCCACTGTGGCAAATTGCTTTAATGGGTATGTTTTTTGGGGCTTTGGGACAATTGGGAGATCTGTCAGAATCATTGATTAAGCGTGATTGCGGAGTTAAAGATTCTGGAAAGCTTCTGCCAGGTTTAGGGGGTGTTCTAGATATGATTGATAGCCTTTTATTCTCAGCCCCAGCTTTTTATTTGTACATGAGTTCAACATTGAAATCGTTGCAATAATATTTTATGACGAAGCAAAATTTGGCTATTTTAGGATCAACAGGATCCATTGGGGTTAACACCTTAAAAGTTGTTGATCAATACCCGAATCGTTTCAAAGTTTTAGCGTTAAGCGCCTATAGTAATGTAGGTTTGTTAAAACAACAGATCGCTATATATAAGCCTAGTTATGTTGCGGTCCATTCTAAATTCTTAGCTGCTTTAGAAAAAGATTTTAGTTCTTTGAAAATAAAGTTCTTTGACGTTGAAAAAGAAGTAGAGCACTTGGCAGGATTAAAAGAAGTAGATACGGTGGTTTTAGCCATGCGAGGAGCAGGGGCCCTGGCTCCTTTTTTAAAAGCGGTTAGATGTGCTAAAAGAGTGGCGCCAGCTAATAAAGAAGCTCTTGTTATGGCTGGGGACATAATCATTAAGGAGGCTCGAAAATATAAAGCAGAAATTATTCCCATTGACAGTGAGCAAAGCGCAATTTTTCAATGTCTTAATGGGCAACAGGTTGCTGTGAAAAAAGTACACTTAACAGCTTCGGGCGGTCCACTCAAGAATATTCCTTATAAGAATTTCTCAAAAATGACGGTTAAAGATATTTTAAAACATCCACGTTGGCAAATGGGACCTAAGATTACGGTCGATTCAGCTACACTTATGAATAAGGGATTTGAGTTTATTGAAGCCCAGAGACTTTTTGGTTTATCGTTTGATCAAATTAATATTTTAATTCATCCAGAAGCTATTGTTCATTCGATGGTAGAATTTAGCGATGGTTCTTTTTTAGCTCAGCTTGCTATTACCGATATGCGGCTACCTATTCAATATGCCTTAACATATCCCGATCGTTTAGAAACAGGATTAAAAGCATTAGATTTAACTGAGATTAAATTTTTAACTTTTGAGTCTCCTAATTGGAAGAAGTTTCCAGCTTTGGAATTAGCTTTGAATGTGGCCCATAAAGGCGGGACATTACCTTGTGTTTTAAATGCTGCAGATGAAGAAGTGGTGGAGGCGTTTTTAGAAGGAAGGATCGGTTTTAATTCAATTTTTAAAGTGGTTGAAAAAGTTGTACGTCGTCATAAAATATATAAAAATCCGTCATTAAAGGACATCTATGCTGCAGATCAATGGGCTAGAGAAGAGGTAAAAACAATCTTATGACATTAATTGTCTTTTTAATCATACTTTCGATTCTTATTCTTGTTCACGAGTGGGGTCATTTTATCACTGCCAAGAAATGCGGTGTTAAAGTAGAGCAATTTGCTTTAGGATTTGGACCTAAATTATGGAGCAAATTTTGGCAAGGCACAGAATTCTGCTTATGCCTTATTCCTTTAGGTGGTTATGTCAAAATGGCAGGGGATGAGCGCTCCCGAGTCACTGGATCCAAAGAAGAGTTTCTTTCCCAGCCTGTTTTAAATAAGTTTTTGATCGTTGTGATGGGGCCTGTAGTCAATTTGGTCTTTGCCTATTTTTGTTTTTGGGGCGTATTTATGTTGGGTAAAGTCGATTTGGATGCTACAGCAAAAAGGGTTCCAGCAGTCGTAGGACAGGTCATGGCTAATTCTCCAGCTCAAAAGGGAGGATTACAGGCGGGTGATAAAGTAATTACTATTAATGAAAAACTAGTGAAGCATTGGCCCGATCTGCAAGATTATGTGTCCCAATCTCAAACGTCTCAATTACACTTTGTAATCGAAAGAAAAGGAAACCAAGAATCATTAAACATTACTCCTCAAGAGGATGCACAAAAAGATATATTTGGTCGTGAGCATAAAACCAGGAAAATTGGAGTAGCTCCTTTAAAAATACAAGATTCAAAAGATTTTGTTATTACTCGTTATGGTCCCATTGCTTCTTTAAAGCAGGCAGCGTTAGAATTAGGTGATATTTCTGTTAAAACCTATGTAGCATTATACGAAATGCTCATCGGTCTTCGTTCTCCTAAAGAAGCTATGGGTATAGTGGGAATGTTTGTGGTTATTAAGTTTGCTCTTAGTATAAGTTTCTCTTTTTTATTAAACATTGTTGGTGTTATTAGTGCTTCATTGGCCTTGTTTAATCTTTTACCCATCATTCCTTTGGATGGAGGTCATCTATTGATGTTTTTAATTGAGAAGTTAAGAGGCAAAGCTTTATCACAAAAGGTAGATGAATTTATTGCAAAAGTAGGAATTTCCTTAATCATTGCCCTTGCTTTATTTGTTTTTTATGTGGATTTTGAACGCATAGGTTTAATCGATCATTTTATAAAACTTTTTAAAGGATAAAAATATGCAATCATTCGAACATAAAGAAATTAAATCTAGGATTCATCATTATTTGATTTCTAAAACGAATTTTTTGCAAGTCAAAGATACTCTTAGTGAAGATCAATTAAGAGTTTTTGTTGATCAATCCATCACTAATCTTTGTGTAGAAACTAAATTGGTGGTTACGATGGAAGATCGTACAGCAATTATAAGGGAATTAGTTGGTGCTATTACCAGTCTTGGCCCCATACGTCCATTGGTTGAAGATCCAACCATCACTGAAATCATGATTAATGGAGCCAAAACAATTTATGTTCAACGTCAGGGACGTATAGAAAAGACCAATATTACTTTTGCGGATAATGCGGCTTTAATTCATACAGTTCAAAAAGTATTAGCTACTTCTGGCTCTAGCCGTAGAGTCGATGAATCTTCACCTTATGTGGATTTTTCTTTGCCTGATGGTTCACGGGCCAATGTTATTTTGCCACCATTGTCTTTGAATGGTCCTATTGTCACAATCCGTAAGTTTTCAAGAGACTTGACAACTCTTGATGATTTAATTGAAAAGAAATCTTTAAATAAACAGATGGCAGCTTTTTTAACAGCAGCGATTAAGGCCAAATTAAATATAGTTTTTTGTGGTTCAACGGGTTGTGGTAAGACAACCTTGCTGAACGTTCTTTCTCGACATATTCCTGAACATGAACGCATTATTACAATTGAAGATACTGCAGAATTAAGATTGATGCAAGAGCATGTGGTTGCCTTGCAAGCCAAGGGGCCTAATATTGAAGGAAAGGGAGAAGTAAGCATACGCGATTTGTTTATTAATTCTCTACGGATGAGGCCAGATCGGTTGATTATTGGGGAAGTTAGAGGTCATGAAATCCTTGATTTAATTCAATCTATATCTTCGGGGCATTCGGGAGCTTTAGCCATTATCCATGCCGATTCTCCTGAAGAATGTTTTAACCGTATGATTACCATGATGCTGATGTCTGGTATTCGTTTAACGGGTGAGCAGATCCAACAACAAATTGCAACGTCTATTGATTTGATTGTTTATGTTGAACTTTTTCTAGATGGTGTGCGCAGAGTAGTTAATATTACTGATATGAAATTTGATAAGAATACTAAGCAAATTACATTAGAAGATATTTTTACTTTTAAACAAAAGGGTATTGAGAATGGGGCTGTGGTGGGGGATTGGACCATGGCAAATAAAGAACCATCTTGTTATCATAAATTTGTTAAACGCAACATCGCATTGCCGGGCTTTTTTGGTAAATAGAAACTAAATATATGTATTGGTCAAAATTTTTTATTCCAACATTAAAAGAAATTCCAATAGGAGCTGAAGCTCTCAGTCATCAGTTATCTTTGCGTGCTTCTTTGGTACATATGCTAACTTCAGGGGTTTATTCATATTTACCTGTGGGATATAGGGCGCTACGAAAGGTAGAGAATATCATTAGGGAAGAAATGGATGCTATCGGTTGCTGTGAATTGCTATTGCCATCATTACATCCGATTGAAGTTTGGAAGAAAACGGGCCGAGATCAAACCTTAAAAGATGTGATGATTACTTTTGATAATAAAAAAGGCCAAAAAATGTGTTTAGGGCCTACTCATGAAGAGATTATTACAACTATTGCCAAAGATTTTATTCAAAGTTATCGTCAATTGCCGGTCACTCTCTATCAAATCCAAACTAAATTTCGAGATGAAACGAGAACTCGTTTTGGTATTGTTCGGGCTTCCGAATTTATTATGAAGGATGCGTATAGTTTTGATCGCGATGTAGAAGGATTAAAAAAGAACTATGACCTTCAGTTAAAAGCCTATGTCAAAATCTTTAAGCGATGTGGTTTAGATCCTATTGTAGTAGCTGCAGATAGCGGAGCAATGGGTGGAAGTTTATCGCACGAATTTCTAGTTTCAGCTCCTATTGGTGAAGATGTCATTTGGGTTAATGAGCAAAGCGGAGAAATTATTAAAGATGAAAACGATTCGGCTCCACAGAAACCTGGTTCCTGGCAAAAGAAGATTTGCATAGAATTAGGACACATCTTTCAGCTAGGCACTAAATATAGTGAATCGTTAGGTGCAGTATTTTTAGATGAAGATGGAAAGCAAAAACCTATTATCATGGGTTGTTATGGTATCGGAGTAAGTCGTCTGATTGCTGCTATTATTGAATTAAATTCAGATAAGGCGGGAATTGTTTGGCCTAAAGAAGTTGCTCCTTTTGATGTTGAGATTCTTCCGGTCCAAGCCTCTGATACGCCATCGATGGAATTGGCCAATCGGTATTATCAAGAATTAAAATCTAAGGGTGTTGATGTTTTGGTTGATGATCGAGATGAATCTGCTGGACGTAAATTTAATGATGCAGATCTGATAGGTATTCCCTATAGGATTATTATTGGTAAAAGAATGTTAGCTCAAGATCAGGTTGAAATCAAAGATAGACGAACAGGTCAGATGCAAGCAGTCTCTAAAGATGCATTGGTCGATGAGCTCTTAAAGAGGGTTCGTGGATGAGTCAGCAGGAGCAAGAACAGAAAATATATGAAACTATATCTGCTGTAAGCCAATCGAAAGGCTTTGATTTAGTTGAGTTGAAGATCGCAAGGCATAATAAAGACCTCTTAATTCAGGTTTTGGCAGATAAATTGAATGGTGGTATTGTTTTAGAAGAATGTGCCTTTTTAAACCGTTCTATCGTCGAAATGATTGACAAAGAGGGCTTTTTAAGTGAAGATGGTTACTCTTTAGAAGTCTCTTCTCCGGGTTTAGACAGGCCTTTAGTGAATTATAAGGATTTTTTAAGAAATGTTAATAATGAGATTATGCTTTGGCTTAAAGAAAAGGTTGAGAATAAAAGTGAATATAAAGGGATTATTAAAGAAGTGACTAAAGAGAATTTAGTCTTATCGACGACAACAAAAGATCACAAGGAAGTCCTGGTTCCCATAGAAAAAGTTTTAAAAGGTTTGTTGGTGATTTAAGTTTAAGCATTAATGGTTGAAACATAAGAAAAGGGGTAAAGAAGTCATGGATAATGAGTTGCTTACAATTTTAGAACAATTAGAACGAGACAAGGGTATAAGTAAAGACACCCTTATTGAAGCTGTTGAATCTGCAGTCGCTTCTGCAGCTCGTAAAATCTGGACCGTTGATAAAGAAGAAGATATCAAGGTTGTTTTAGACCGTAAAACTGGAAAGATTACAGCTTGGGCTGGTGATGAAGAAATTCATTCAAGCGAATTTGGCCGCATTGCTGCTCAAACAGCTAAACAGGTCGTCATTCAAAAAATCCGTGAAGCTGAAAAAGATGTGGTTTATACAGAATACAATGCCCGTTTAGGACAAATCATTAGTGGGGCCGTCTATCGTTTTGAGAGAGGCAATATCATTATTGATTTAGGCAAGTCAGAAGCCTTAATTCCTCGCAGTGAACAATCCAACAAGGAAGAATTTCGTCAAGGAGAGCGAATTAGAGCTTTTCTTTTAGAAGTTAGACGCGATATTCGTGGACCACAAATCATCCTATCAAGAACGAATGTCAATTTTGTTAAAAGACTTTTTGAATTAGAAGTGCCTGAAATCTACGAAGGTATCATTGAGGTTAAATCAATCGCTAGAGAACCAGGTGAAAGAACCAAGATAGCTGTTTACTCAAAAGATGAAAAGATTGATTGCGTAGGAGCCTGTGTAGGTATGCGTGGTTCACGTGTTAAAAACATTGTGACTGAACTCCATGGAGAGAAAATCGATATTGTTCGTTATTCCGACGATATCAAAGAATATATCCAAGCAGCTTTATCTCCTGCAGAAATATCTCAAATGCAATTAATTAGCGAAGAAAAGCGTGTGAATATCATCGTAGATGAAGATCAGCTTTCTTTAGCTATTGGTAAATATGGTCAGAACGTTCGTCTAGCTAGTAAATTAGTAGGATGGGAATTAGATATTTATTCAGCCAAACAATGGGAAGAAAAACAGAAATCTTCTGATCCTCAGCAAGTAAAAGAATCGAGCCAGGAGACTGCTACTAAAACTGATACAACCCCCTCAGATGAGGATTCAAAAGAAGAAGATCAAGAAGGTTAATGAATTATAGATAAGAAAGTTTTTTTATGAATATAGCTGAATTAGCCAAAGAATTAAAAATAACCGAGAAACGCATTGATGATAAGCTCAAAAGTCTAAAGCTTAAAGCTAAAGATGGTGGCGTTTTGACCATGGGTGTTGAAATGATTGTCCGTGATGCTTTGGCGGATGAAGGAATTGGTAAGCGCATTGTAGAAGAAGAACCTAAAAAGAAATCCACTAAGGCTAAAGCAGTTAAAACTACAGAAAAAAAGAAAACTGTAGCTAAGAAAAGCGCTGAGGAAAAGACAAAGACTGCAAAGCCTGAAAAATCTGTCAAAGAAAAGAAACCTGCAAAAGTAGTTAAAAAACCTGTTCCAGCTTTGTTTAAGGAAGAGGGTGCGCCACCTGCAGTTAAACCAAAAGATGCTCCTAAAGGTGTTGTTGAAGCTCCCAAAGTAGTTCCTCCTGTGACTGTTGTGGCACCTAAGACTGAAGTGAAACCACAAGTACTAGAGGTTAAGGTTGCTCCAGTTGAGCCTATCAAAACTCCACCAACCCAGGAAAAGAAGCCTGTTGAGATTGCTAAGCCTACAATTGATATTTCTAAAATAGAAGTACCTAAAGAAGTTGCTTCTTTTGATCCGGCCAAGAAAAAGCCATATTTTGATGCTCCTTTTGAAACTGTAAAACCGTTACTTAAAAAACGAAAAGGTGGTCGTTCAGAAGAGGGTTTTGGTGCCCATATCCGATCTACTGCCAAACCATCATCTTCCATTTCCAATGCAGCTATAGCTCCAGCACCACAAGGTCCTATACAAGATATAGAAATTCCATTACCAATTTCAGTTAATGCTTTAGCTGTTCGAATTAATCAAAAGACCAACGTGGTTCTTAAAAAACTTTTGGAAATGGGCATTTTTGCCAATATTAATCAGAATTTGTCTGAAGAAATAGTCCATAAACTAGCTGAGTTCTTTGGTTTTAATTTAATTAAAGTTAAGACCCAAGAAGAACAGCTTGTTGAAGTTCATACTCAAGAGGCGGAAGATCCTAAATTGCTAAAACCAAGGGCTCCGGTTGTTACCTTTATGGGGCATGTTGATCATGGTAAAACATCTTTGTTGGATCGTATTCGTTCAGCAAAGGTTGCAGAGGGGGAGCATGGAGGGATTACCCAACATATTGGTTCTTATTCTGTCAAAATTCCTAAAGGACAAATTACATTTTTAGATACCCCGGGCCATGAAGCATTTACAGCCATGCGTGCTCGAGGAGCTCATGTTACTGATATTGTGGTCTTAGTTGTTGCTGCAGATGAAGGAATCATGCCTCAAACTGTGGAAGCTATTGATCACGCTAAAGCAGCTGGGGTTCCTATTGTAGTTGCATTAAATAAAATAGATAAGAAAACGGCTGATCCAGATCGCGTAAAGAAACAATTGATGGAATATGATTTAGCACCTGAAGATTGGGGTGGAAAAACGGTTGTTGTTGGGGTTTCTGCTACAACAGGTGAAGGGATAGATAATTTCTTAGAACTTATACTTTTAGAATCCGAACTTCTAGAATTAAAAGCAAACCCTAATAAAAATTCAAAAGGAATTGTTATTGAAGCCCATTTAAGTAAAGGTAAAGGAGCAGTAGCTTCATTATTAGTGCAAAGCGGAACTCTTAAAGAAGGTGATATGGTTGTTGTAGGGCCATATTTTGGTAAGGTTAAAGCGCTTTTTGATGACCATAAGCGTCCAATCAAAGAGGCTGGTCCGTCAACCCCTGTTGAAATTTTAGGTTTGTCTGAAGTTCCGGCCGCTGGTGAGATTTTCTATGTAGTGGAAGATGAAAGAAAAGCTCGTGAAATCACCAAGGTCCGTGAAGAAAAGTTAAAAAATGAACGTCTTGCAGCAACCGCTAAAGTATCGCTTGAGGATTTATATTCCCAAATCCAAGCTGGAAATATTAAAGAATTAAGGATTCTTATAAAAGCTGACGTCCAAGGCTCCTTAGAAGCTATTAAAGAGGCGCTGAATAAGATCCCTACTAATGAAGTAAAGTTACGCATCATGCATGTGGGGGTTGGAGATGTTAATTCTTCGGATGTTTTGCTGGCAATGGCTTCTGAGGCCATTATCATAGCGTTTAATGTTGCTGTAGATACAAAGGCCCGACAAGAATTAGAAACCACACCTGTAGATGTACGTAAATATCGCATAATCTATGATGCGGTTGATGATATTAAAAAAGCATTAGAAGGTCTTTTAGCTCCCAAATTAAAACGTCATTTTGTAGGCAAGGTAGAAATTCGCCAAGTCTTTAAACTTAGTAAATCTGGAATAGTAGCTGGATGCTATGTTCAAAAAGGTAAGGTGCGATCTAAGAGCCAGATTGACATTTTGCGTAATGGCGAAGTTATTTTTACGGGACATATTAGTTCACTGAAACGCTTTAAGGATGACGTGAAGGAAGTAGCAGAGAATTTTGAATGCGGTATTACACTCAATAATTTTACGAATATCCAAGTTGGTGACATTATTGAAGCCTTCGATATAGAATCCATCGCCAGAAAACTTTAGTTATGACTAAAACTGTTTTTAGCGCCATGCGCCCAACTGGAAAGTTGCATCTGGGGCATTGGTTTGGAGCCCTACAAAATTGGGTCGTTTTGCAGAATGACTACCGATGTATTTTTGCCATTGCTGATTGGCATGCCCTGATGGGTGAATACGAAAATAGTCAGCAATTAAAAGAATATAGTATTGATATGGCCATTGATTGGATGGCTTGTGGCATTGATCCTAATAAATCCATCATGTATGTTCAATCTGCAGTTCCAGAACATTTAGAGCTTCAGATGGTGCTGTCTTGTTTGACCCCGCTTGGATGGCTAGAGCGAAATCCTACCTACAAAGAACAATTAAGAGAAATTACCAGTAGAGATTTACAAACTTACGCTTTTTTAGGATATCCTGTTTTGCAGGCTGCTGATATTTTGCTTTATAAGGCAACGAGCGTTCCAATAGGTGAAGATCAAATTCCGCATTTGGAGCTGACTCGAGAAATTGCTCGTCGGTTCAATTCTATCTATAAAAAAGAATTTTTTACCGATTGTAAGCCAATTTTAACTAAAACCTCAAGACTTTTGGGAATAGATAATCGTAAGATGAGTAAGAGTTACGGCAATGCAATTAATTTATCTGATTCGGTTGATGAAATTAATCAGAAGGTTGCTAAAATGATTACAGATCCTAAAAGGGTTCGTAAATCTGATCCTGGTCATCCTGAAGACTGTAATGTCTTTACCTATTACCAGGGTATTGCTCCTCAGATGGGGTCTGAAGTATATGCCTGGTGTACAGGAGCTACCAAGGGTTGTACCGATTGTAAGAGAATTTTAGCTGAAAAGATTGTAGATTATCTTGGTTTTATGAGAGATAAACGAGCCAGCCTTGCAAAAGACAGGGACCGTGTTCAGGATATATTAAATGAAGGGGCCAAGAAGGCCAGGCAAATTGCCCAAACCACCATGGCTGAAGTTCGCCAGCTTATTTTTGGATGAGTATGTCTTATAAAATTCAACTTGAAAAATTTGAAGGCCCGCTCGATCTTCTTTTGTATTTGATTAAGAAAGATGATATTGATATTTGTGATATCCCTATTGCAACGATCACAGACCAGTATATGCAATATATCAATACCATGAAATTACTGAATTTAGAAATTGTAGGTGATTTCTTGGTCATGGCAGCAACCCTGATGCAAATTAAATCTAAAATGCTTCTGCCGCCCGATCCTTTGGCTACTCAGCCTGAAGAAGATCCAAGAAGTGAATTAGTCAGACGCTTACAAGAATATCAACAATTTAAACAAATTGCTGATGATCTTAAAGAAAAAGAAGCTTTTCGTCAGAATCTTTTTAGTCGCCTGGTAGATCAAGAGGCCATGGCTCAAATTAAAGAAGATGCCGAGGAAGTCTTTATTGAAGCTAGTCTTTTTGATCTCATTAACGCGCTTAATTTAGCTCTGGCTAAAGTCCCTGAAAAACAAACCTACCAGGTTAATGAAGACCAATTTTCTGTGGAAGGGCAAATTCACACCATCTTGCATCGTTTAGTGGAATCTCCTAAGCTATCTTTAAAGGATCTTTTTGAGCAAGCCTCGTGTAAGATGGAAATTGTCTGCACCTTTGTTGCAATTTTGGAATTGGTCAGAATCAAAGAAATATTGGCTTTCCAACACCGGGCCTTTGAAGATATTGAATTGGTTCGCAATTTTTCTCATGAAGCAGCTCCCGAAGAACAAACATCAAATTAAAAACTATGGACGAAATTCGACGTCTGGTAATTAGCGAGCAAACTCAGGAAGATGAAGTTGTCAGTCTATCCTTAAGACCTCAACGATTGACTGAATTTGTAGGGCAGAAAGATATTGTTGCCGCTTTGAGTATAGCCATCACCGCTGCAAAAAAACGCCAAGAACCCCTAGAACACACTTTATTTTCTGGTCCGCCAGGGCTTGGAAAAACTTCATTGGCGCATATTGTGGCTAATGAAATGAATACACGTATTACCATCACTTCAGGTCCAGCGATCCAGCGAGCAGGAGATTTTATCGGGATTTTAACCAATCTGGAAAAGGGCGATATTCTTTTTATTGATGAGATTCATCGATTATCAAAGACAGTAGAGGAATTTCTCTATCCGGCTATGGAAAATTTTAAGATTGATTTTGTGGTGGATAAGGGCCCCTACGCTAAGACAATTAATTTTAATTTGAAACCCTTTACATTAATTGGAGCGACAACGCGCAGTGGGTTGTTAGCAACTCCTTTAAGAGATCGTTTTGGAATTCATCAACATCTTGAATTCTATGAGAAGGATGATTTGGCAACGATTATCAAGGCATCTGCGGATAAACTTAAAGTTAATATAGATATGAATGCCGCTTTAGAAATAGCAGCACGATCCAGAGGGACTCCAAGAGTAGCTAACCGAATGTTGCGCCGCTGCAGGGATTATACCCAAGTCAAAACTTCTCAAGATCATGTCAATCTGTCCACAGTTGTAGAATGTATGAAATCTTTACGTATTGATGAATATGGTTTAGATGAATTAGATCTTCGTTTATTAAGAATCATTAAGACTCAATATTCTGGTGGTCCGGTTGGGATTGAAGCATTATCTGCAACCTTAAATGAAGAAGTAGATACGGTAGTAGATGTGATTGAGCCGTATTTACTTAAAACAGGCTTTTTGCGTCGTACTTCCCGAGGCAGGGAATTGACAGATCTGTCATTAAAACATGTCTCTAAACTATAGCGATTTAGTAGTTTATGTTTTATTTCGTTAATTATCTTGCTGCCATTTTTTCCTTCATTATAATAATCCTATGTCTTACCAAACCTTCGATTTAAAACGTTCTATTACAAGTAAACAAATTGTGGCTGTTACAGGACTCATGCTCATTGTCTTTGTAATTGCCCATTTGGCAGGTAATTTATTTATCTATGGAGGCCCGCAAGCATTTAATGGGTATGCCGAGAAATTAGTAAGTTTTGGCATATTCGTAAAAATCGCTGAATGGGGATTGTTTTTAGTGTTTCTTATTCATGTAGAAAGAGTTACATCATTGATTGTCAAAAATATCCGAGCCAGAGGAGTTAACCGTTATGCGGTTGATAATTCTAAAGGTCCACGTTCATGGGCCACTCGCTTAATGCCTATTAGCGGTACATACCTGGTCGTTTATTTAATTTGGCATTTATGTGATTTTACATGGGCAGGACACCATACAGCTAAGAGCTTTATTCATGGAGTAGATAGTGGTCTGTATGGTCTGGTAGTCAATACCTTTAAAGATCCTGTGCATAGTTATTTGTATGTGATTGCTATGTGTTTTTTAGGATTACATTTAGCGCATGGCGTGCAAAGCTTTATTCAAACCTTTGGTTTTAATGACAATCGATTCACTCCTAAAGTAAAATGGTTTAGCAATATGTTTGCAGTCTTTATTGTGGTGGCATACAGTTCAATTCCTTTATACGTTTTATATATTTTAAAAGTTTAATTGTAGAGGCGAGCGTAACCTCACCTGTACGGAAAAGATTATGTTAGATTCTAAAATCCCAGCTGGAGCAATGAAGGATAAGTGGACGAATTTTAAGTTCAATGCCAAGTTGGTCAACCCTGCCAATAAGCGTAAGTATAAGGTTTTGGTTGTAGGGACAGGTTTGGCAGGCGCTTCAGCAGCAGCTTCGATGAGTGAATTAGGTTATAACGTTGAAAGCTTTTGCTTCCAAGATTCTCCTAGACGTGCTCATTCGATTGCTGCTCAAGGTGGTATTAATGCAGCCAAGAATTATCCTAATGATGGCGATAGCATCAAAAGGCTTTTTTATGACACAGTCAAAGGTGGAGATTTTCGTTCGCGTGAAGCCAATGTTTATCGTTTAGCTGAAGTCAGCACTTGTATTATTGACCAATGCGTAGCTCAGGGGGTTCCTTTTGCACGTGAATATGGTGGTTATTTGGATAATCGATCCTTTGGTGGCGCGCAGGTTTCTCGTACGTTTTATGCGCGTGGACAAACTGGCCAACAACTTCTTCTAGGTGCCTATCAAGCCTTGATGAAAGAAGCAGCGAATGGTAATGTCACGCTTCATCCGCGTACTGAGCTTTTAGATATTGTAGTTATTGATGGCGTTGCTAAAGGAATCGTTGTTCGTAATTTAATTACCGGGAAGATTGAATCTCATGCAGGGGATGCGGTAGTATTAGCTACAGGTGGTTATGGTAATGTATTTTATTTGTCAACTAATGCCAAAGGCAGCAATGTAACTGCTACATGGAGAGCGCATAAGAAGGGTGCTTTCTTTTCAAATCCTTGCTATACACAAATCCATCCAACTTGCATACCTGTACATGGGGATTATCAATCTAAATTAACCCTGATGAGCGAAAGCTTGCGTAATGACGGCAGGGTCTGGGTTCCTAAAAAACAGGGAGATCAACGTCCAGCTCATGAAATTCCTGCTTCGGAACGTGATTATTTCTTAGAACGTAAATATCCTGGTTTTGGTAATTTGGTGCCTCGTGATATTGCTTCACGTAACGTTAAAGAGCAGTGTGATGCAGGTCTGGGCGTAGGTTCAACTGGACAGGCTGTATATTTGGATTTCGCAGATTCCATTCAACGTTTGGGACCAGAGATCATTAAAGAAAAATACGGTAATCTTTTTGATATGTATCAAAAGATCACTGATCATAATCCATATAAGACCCCTATGATGATTTATCCAGCGGTGCATTACACTATGGGTGGCTTGTGGGTTGACTATACATTAATGAGCAATTTGCCTGGGCTTTTTGTCATTGGAGAAGCTAATTTTTCTGATCATGGGGCTAATCGTCTTGGGGCGAGCGCCTTAATGCAAGGCTTGGCGGATGGATATTTTGTTTTGCCCTATACCATTGGTAATTATTTAGCGCAAAATAAGCCAATTGAAAAGAAATTGGTCGAACATGCTGAGTTTAAGAAAACCGAAAATGATGTTCATAATCTGGTTAAAGAATTGTTATCTATTAAGGGCAAACGCACGGTCGATGATTTCCATCGTGAATTAGGCAAGCTTGTTTGGGATAAATGTGGCATGGCCCGTAATGAAGCAGGACTCAAAGAAGCTTTAAAGAAAATTCCACAGATTAGGGAAGAGTTTTGGAAGAACGTTAATGTGCTTGGTTCTGGTGAAGAATTTAATCAAGCCTTAGAGCGAGCCGGACGGGTGGCTGATTTCTTGGAATTTGCTGAATTATTAGTAAGGGATGCGTTGGTTCGGGAAGAAAGCTGTGGTGGACATTTCAGGGAGGAATACCAAACACCTGAAGGGGAAGCTTTGCGTCGCGATGATTTATTTAGTTATGTGGCGGCCTGGCAGTTTAATGGTGTGGGCAAGGAGCCAACTTTACATAAAGAAGAGTTGAAATTTGAGGAAGTGCATTTAGCGCAGAGGTCTTATAAGTAGGGGCTGGGTAACCCAGCCCGTACAATACGGGTCAATTATGAGCAAAACAATCCATCTTACATTGAGAGTCTGGCGTCAGAAATCTGCTGAGGATAAGGGCCATTTTGAGATTTATGAGGCCAAGGACATTGATACAGACATGTCTTTCCTTGAAATGTTGGATGTTGTTAATGACAATTTGACTAAATCGGGTATTGAGCCTATTGCTTTTGATCATGATTGTCGCGAAGGTATTTGTGGCGCTTGTGGCGCGGTCATTAATGGCCAGGCACATGGACCATTAAAAGGAACCACGCTCTGCCAATTGCATATGCGTAATTTTAAAGATGGTCAGACTCTTGTTCTTGAGCCATTTCGTTCTAAAGCTTTTCCTATTGTTAAAGATCTTTCAGTAAATCGTTCTGCTTTTGATCGTGTGATTCAGGCTGGCGGATATATTTCGGTCAAAACAGGCCAAGCCCCAGATGCTCATTCTATTCCAGTTCCTAAAGAGGCGGCTGATTGGGCTATGAGTGCTGCTGAATGTATTGGTTGTGGGGCTTGCGTAGCTGCTTGTCCAAATGCTTCAGCCATGCTTTTTGTTTCAGCCAAGATCGATCATTTGAACACTCTACCACAGGGTTCTCCTGAACTTAAAAGTCGCACACTTAATATGGTGCAAAAGATGGATGAAGAGGGTTTTGGTAGCTGTTCTAATGAATATGAATGCGAAGCAGCCTGTCCCAAACAGATCAGTGTCGAACATATTGCCCGCATGAATAAGATCCACCTCAAAGAAAATCTTTCGTAAGATTTACAATTAATCTAAATCTATACAAAATAAATGAAAATAATTCATATTATTATTCTTTGTTTAATAGTTTTTTTTAGTTACGCCAATACCTTGCAAAATGATTTCTTTGGTGATGATGAAAAATTAATTACCTATAATACTTTTTATACTTCTTGGAGTAATGTTCCTAGGCTTTTTCAAAAGGGAACGCCTACAACAAATAGGGAAGAGTATTCATTTGCTTATGAAGTTGTTGATAGAGGACCTATAAATGCCTCATTTAGAGTTTTAGATAAAATAACTTTCTTTTTTGATTATCAATTATGGGGGAAGAGACCTTTTGGCTATCATTTGGAAAATGTAATAATTCATATATTTAATGTTGTGGTTTTATATCTGATTTTATTAAGGATTTTTTCTTCAAACGTAAGTTTTTTCGCAGCATTTTTGTTTGGAATCCATCCTGTAATGTCAGAGCCGGTAGCTACAGTATGTTATAGGGGGGATTTGCTAGCAACTTTTTTTGTGTTGTTGTCTTTTTATGGATGGTTACGATTTTCGTGTGATTTTAGAATAAGAAAATATTATTGGGCATCGTTGATATTTTTCTTCTTAGCCCTTTTAACTAAAGAATCTACAGCACCTTTGCCAGTGTTTATTTTGTTTTATGCTTGGATATATAATAAAGAAAAATTTGTACTTAAATACCAACTAGGCTTTTGGATTTTGCTTAGTTTTTATTTTTATATCTATTTCTTTGTCTATTCTTATTCTGTTTTAATTGTTCCTAGATTTAATTTTCTAGAACAAGCTTGTGTGGTTATTCGAATCTTATTTGAATATATTAAATCTTTTTGTTTTCCATTGCTTGTTTATCCGCTTCCACCAAATTATTCACCAATACATGGGAAAATCATAAGTTTTGAGGTTTTTATTAACATTATTATTATCTTTTCGATGGCAATCGCAGGTCTGGTTCTAGCAAGAAGAAATAAATTGTTATTGTTCTCTATAGGTTGGTTCGTATTGTTTTATTTGCCTATTTCTAATTTTATTCCACTTCTTAACATCATGGCTTTTAGATATTTTTACCTACCATCCATAGGCTTATGTATTTTAGTTTCTTATCTTATTTGGGGTGATAATAAAAAGATTTCTTTTTCTTTGTTTTTTATAATTGGAGGGGTGTTCTTGTCTATGATCATTCATACTGTTTACATTAATCACCTCATGAAGAATATTTTTGTTACAAGTAAATCATGGATTCAAAATTATCCAGACAATCAACATGGGTATGCCTACTTAGGTCAAGAATATTTTTCTATGCATCTTTATGATAAGGCTCAGGATGTTTTTGAAGAGGGTCTAAAACATGGCATGAAAGATCCTTTTGCTAAAACTTCATTAGCATATTGTTATATAATGAAAGGCAACATTGAAAGAGCAAAGAGAATTTTTCAGGATATTATAGTGGATACTCCTTGGCATATAGAAGCCCCTCGTCTTTTAGATCAAATACACTCTATGGAAGCAAAGAAAGAACAGATTATAATTCTTTATCAGAAGCCGCTATCTTTCTAGACAAGCCCGTCTCTAGCCAGTACAATTATTCTTATGTCGTTAGTAATTGATAAGCAAACCTTACAGAAATACGATGTACCAGGCCCTCGTTATACTAGCTATCCAACAGCTCCCCAATGGGATAAAAACTTTAACGCTCAAGGGTATATTGCAAAGCTTCAAGCTTTTGGCTGTAATGACAAGACGCTTTCTCTGTATGTACACATTCCCTTTTGTGAAAGTTTGTGTTATTTTTGTGCCTGTAATAAGGTTATTCGTCCCAAGGATGAAAGGGTGGGAGAAGAGTTTCTCCAACACCTTTTTAAGGAGATTGACCTGGTTGCCTCCTATATTGGTCACAAGAAGCTTATTCGTCAGTTACATTTCGGTGGTGGCACTCCAACTTATTTGTCTGAATCTCAATTAAAAAAGTTATTTGATAAGATTAAATCTCTCTTCGAGATCGATTTTAACGAAGAGATTGCTGTTGAAGTTGATCCTAGAACAGCAACTTTAAGCAAATTAAAACTACTTAGAGATTTGGGATTTAATCGTATTTCTTTAGGTGTTCAGGATTTTGATGCAAAGGTTATGGATGACATCAATCGCATCCAACCATACAAGGAAGTTGAACAGATTAGTGATTGGTGCAGGGAATTGAAGTTTAAATCACTTAATTTTGATTTGATTTACGGCTTACCGTATCAGACTCGGGAGACTTTTAAAAAAACCTTAGATCTGGTGATTGGTTTAAGACCAGATCGTATTGCTTTATACAGCTTTGCTTATGTTCCATGGTTATCCAAACCTCAAAACAAGTTTAATCTTAATGCTATCCCTTTACATGATGAGAAGCTGGATATTTTTATTAATTCCAGAAATTCTTTATTGAATTCAGGATATCAAGCTATTGCCATGGATCATTTTGCTTTAGCTGAGGATGAAATGGCTAAAGCATTTAATGAGGGAAGGCTGTATCGTAATTTTATGGGTTATACGGTCAAGCCTGCTGATGAATTTATTGGGGTGGGGCCTTCAGCCATTGGTTTTTTAGAAAACAGCTTTGCCCAAAATGTGAAAGTTCTTCCAGAGTATTACGATTTGATTTCTAAAGGGCAATTGCCTATTGAGCGTGGTAAGACATTGTCGGATGATGATGTTAAGCGTCAGTGGGTAATTCGAAGCCTAATGTGTCAGTTTGAAGTTAATAAAGAACTTTTTTTTGATCAATTTAGAATTAAATTTAATGAATATTTTAAGTATGAAGTTGCCCATATTCAGAACTGTAAAGAAGATGGACTTATAGTTGAGGCTGAAGATACAATTGAGGTCACAGATTTAGGAAAGCTTTTTATACGTAATGTATGTATGGGTTTTGATTGGTATTTAAGACAAAAAGATGGCCATAAACGATTTTCTAGAACGGTTTAGAACAGAAAGGCTGCTATGGTAACTAAGGTAAATCAACCACAAAGTGATTTTCTATTGGCATTTGAAGGTAAGAATAAGCGCGTCCCAGTATGGTTTATGCGTCAGGCGGGAAGATATTTACCTCAATATCAGGCCCTTAAAGCCAATCGTCCTTTAAAAGAATTATTTCGTATTCCTGAAATTGCAGGAGCTATTACTTTACAGCCGCTTGAAATCTTAGGAGTTGATGCAGCGATTTTGTTTGCTGACATTATGACGATGCCATCAGGGATGGGTTTTGATATCGATTTTATTGATGGCAAAGGACCTGTAGTTAAAAATGCTATCTATCATTCTGGAGATTTGAAACGTCTGGGGAAGTATAGTGGTTTAGAGTATGTTAGCAATACCATTAAGCTCATTAATGCAGTTTTGCCGCCTTCAGTCCCTTTAATTGGTTTTGCTGGTTCTCCGTATACTGTCTTGACTTATTTGTGTCATAAAAGTAACAGGTTGTTGTACTCTGATCCCAAAAGCTTTCATGCCTTTATGGATTTATTGACTAATAACACCGTTCTTTATCTAAAGCAACAGCAGCAGGCAGGTATAAAATGTTATCAACTTTTTGATACCTGGGCAGGCTCGTTGCGTTATGAAGATTACCGAGAATTTGTTTTGCCTTATGTGCAGAAAATCTTTAAATCAGTCAATTTGCCATCGATTTATTTCTTAAAGAATTGTTCACATTTGTTAGACCTTATGGATAAAAGTGGGGCAGATTTGCTTTCTGTCTGTGAAACTGTTGATATCGGAAAGATTAAGGTTAAAAGTGGCATTCAGGGGAATTTTTTGAACCTGCTTTTGTACGCTGATGAAAAGACAATTGTAGAAGAAGTTCGTAGGTTGTTAAAGAATGCCAAGGCCAAGCATAAGAAATATATATTTAACCTCAACCATGGTGTTATGCCTGATGTTGATCCGCTGAAACTCAAACTTATCGTAGATGAAGTGCATAAATTCTCTTGGAAATAGAATGAAAAAGATTGCCATCATTGGTGGAGGAATTTCAGGTTTGGCTGTTCTTCATTATCTTAAACAACGATTTCCTGATATTGAGATTGTTTTGTATGAATCTTCTTCCCAAGTGGGCGGCTCGATTGCTACGCTGGAAAACCAAGGATTCTTATTTGAAACAGGTCCTAACGGGTTTCTCACTAACCAACCCAACACCTTAGAGTTTTTAAAAGAAATTGGTTTTAATGATCAATTGATTGAAGCAGATGCTTCGTCAAGTCGCCGTTACGTACAGATCAATGGTCGTTTGCATTTATTGCCTATGGACCCGATTAGCTTCATAAAAACTCCACTTTTAACAATGAGGCAAAAATTTCGTCTTTTAAAAGGATTTTTGATTACGGATATTTCTAAAGATCAAAGTGTTTATGACTATACTTCCAAGCGTTTTGGACCTGCTGTCACGGACCGTTTTGTTGATCCTTTCTTGAGTGGTGTTCATGCGGGAGATATTAAACGTTTACATATGAAATCAGTTTTCTTAAAACTTAGCCATAGAAGAGGTAAGGCCAAGCTCTGTTCTTTTAAACAAGGGATGGGAAGTTTGATTGCCTATCTATTTAAGAGATATAAAGCTTTTATTCAAACGGGAGTAGAAATTAAAAGTTTAGATGAAATTAAAGCTGATCTGTTTGTTGTTGCCACTCCAGCTTACGTGACTGCTTCGTTGGTCAAATTGGATTCATTAAATCAGATATATTATTCTCCTATTGCCGTGGTAGGTTTAGCGATTAAAAAAAGTTCCTTTAAAAAGCAACCGGATGGTTTTGGATATTTGATTCCCTCTACAGAAGGTAAGGAAGTTTTAGGGGTCCTTTTAGAAAGTAACGTATTTAAACGAAGCTCTCAAGAAGATTTAGTGTTTATTCGTGTTATGTTGGGAGGGAGGCATCATCCTGAAATTGCTATTCAATCCCAAGAACAATTAATTGCCAAAGCTATTAAGGAAATTGATACTGTTTATGGTCTTAAAGATCAGCCACAAAGAATATTCATTAAACTTTGGGCTAAGGCAATTCCTCAGTACGAACTAAACTATTCATCCATCCGTGAAGATGTAAGAAGTTTTCTAGAAAGAAGGCCTAATCTATTTTTGTGTGCTAATTATCTAGATGGTATTTCTTTTAATGATTGCATTTATAACGCCAAATCATTTGTAGCCCATTTACCTCATTTGTGAGATAATTCAATAACTGCCTAAGCCGTCAGGCAAACCTTTTAATCCTAATCGTTTTAAGAAAGCATCCTATGATCTCAGTATTTCAGGCTGAAAGTTTTATATTAAATAGTGCAAAACAATTACCTATGGAATCTGTAGCTTTAACAGAAGCTGCAGGGCGTTTATTACGAGAAGATATTTATAGTGATCGCCATCAACCACCGTTTGATAAAGCCTTGATGGATGGAATTGCGATACACACAGGAGCTTATGACAAAGGTGTCAGGGAGTTTGTTGTTGAAAAGGTCATTGCTGCAGGGGATAAGCCCTATAAGCTAAAAAAAGCTGAACATTGTGTGCAGATTATGACAGGGGCTGTTCTTCCTCAGGGAGTCAACACCGTGGTTCCAGTTGAACAGGTCCAAATTCAGACAGACATGGCCACCTTGAAAGATTGGACTTTAATTAAGCCAAAACAGAATATACGTTTTTTAGGAACTGATGCTAAAAAGGGGCAATTACTTATTAAAGCAGGGGGAGTGATTCGGGCTCCACATATTGGAGTGTTGGCTTCTGTTGGTAAGAATACAGTTAAAGTTACTTGTCAGCCAAAAATTGCTATTATTTCCACAGGTGATGAATTAATTGCTATTAATAAAAAACCTCAAGATTATCAAACCCGAATATCGAATAGTTATGCTCTAAAAGCATTAATAGACTCAAGTCAATTAGCAACCACGGAAATTTTTCATTATCCAGATAATAAAAAAGTGATGCTGAGCGGGATTGCTAAGAATCTTAAAGAATTTGATATTTTGGTTTTAAGCGGCGGAGTTTCAATGGGTGAATTTGATTATGTACCAGAAGTGCTAAAGGTTTTAAAAGTTAATAGGCTATTTCACAAGGTTGCTCAGAAACCAGGCAAACCTTTATGGTTTGGTAAAACCAATGCTGGCAAGATTGTTTTTGCTTTGCCTGGCAATCCTGTTTCAACCCAAATTTGTGCTTATCGTTATCTTATTCCTTTTTTAAGAAAATTAGCTGGGTTAAAGAATGACCAAACCTATGTTTCACTTTTACAATTACCCAAGGTAGAAACAGATTTAACATCCTTTATTCCAGTTCAAGTGAGTGAAAAAAATGGCGTAAAGTATGCGCAGGTTGTTTCTACTGGTGGTTCAGGAGACTTTTCTGCATTAGCTCAAGCTGATGGATTTATTGAGTATGAACAATCCCGAAAAACTTTATGGCCTTATTTTAGCTGGCGGGTTTAGTCAACGCATGGGACAAGATAAGTCCCTGTTGCGTTATCATGGAAAACCCCAGGTTGAATTTGTTTACGATTTATTAGGACAATTCTGCGGCAAGGTTTTTTTATCTAAAAGAACTGATCAACTTCCCTATAACACAATCCCTTTTATTAATGATGTGCAAGAATTCTCTGGCATTGGTCCTTTGGGTGGGATTTTATCTGCGATGAAGACTTATCCAGATGTCGCTTGGCTTGTGATGGCCTGTGATTTGCCCTTTGTTGCCAAAGAGACACTGCAGACATTGCTTAATCAGCGGGATCCTTCAAAGATTGCCACAGCTTTTAAAAGCTCTCAGGATGGGCTGCCTGAACCTCTATGCGCCATTTGGGAAGGTAAGGCTTCCAACCAAATATTAGAATATTTTCAACAGGGAATTCAATGTCCACGAAAAGTTTTAATTAAATCTGATAGTCATTTGATTGAGCAATTAGACCCTCGATGGCTAGATAATGTTAATGATATAAAAGAATATGAACAAGCCATTAAAGTAATAGGAGGCCTATAACTATGATAGATCTCTTAATACCTTTGCATCCTAAGCTAGTCCATTTTCCAATAGCGCTTTTTTTTACGGCTCTGATATTTGAATTGTTGAGTCGTTTGTTTAAAAAGAGCAATGTTTCACAAGCTGCCGTTTTAATTTATTGTTTTGGTGCTTTTCTGACACCCTTGGTTGTTTATAGCGGCCTTTGGGAACAGGTCAGGCTTCATTTGAATCATCCTCTTTTGACCCAACATAAAACTTGGGCTTTGATAACCATGTGGATTGCTTGGGGCTCATTGGTGCTTATTTGGTGGATCAATAAATACAAGAGCAAATATTTTAGAAATTTCTTCTTTATAATACTGATCATTGTTAATGTAACCGTAACCTTGACAGGTTATTACGGTGGCAAAATGGTTTATGAATATGGAGTTGGAATTGTTCAATGAAAAATGATCGTTGTATCATCAATGAATTAGCCCAGATTATTGCAGAGGATAAATCCTTAAAAGCTGTACGATTGGATGCTGTCCACAAGAGGCTTTCGTATGCTTTTGAAGATGGGTTTGGAAACAAAGAAAGTAAGCAGAGGCTTGAGAGGGTTATAGCCCAGTTTAAACCTAAGAAGAATACTAAATGTATAGAAGATGTTTGGCAGAAGATAGATTGTCTTTTGTGTGAACAAGGGGTTACCCAACCTATGCCTTCTAATGTTAAGCTTGTCACCATACCTGGGTCAGGAGTGATGATTCAAAAGTCCAATGTATCAGGTTTGCATTGTACCTGGCGTTGGCATAATTCTTCCTGGGTTCATTTACGGCCAAGACAATTTACTATTCCCTCTGAGCTGACCAATTTGTCTGAATGGAAGCAACGTTTGCTTTTTGCAATTATCTGTGGCATAGCTGTTTTATTAGGATTTGTTTTTGAAAGAAGTTTAATTGTTCTTCCGCAAGAGACGGCCCTAGGGTTTTATTTAATAGCTTATTTAACTGGCGCATTTTTCCCGTTTAGAGAAACTTTAGAATTATTAAGAAAAGGTGTTCTTGATGTTCATTTTCTGATGATTTGTGTGGCGCTAGGAGCAGCATTTATTGGACATTGGTGGGAAGGAGCAATTCTTTTATTCTTATTTTCTTTAAGTGGCGCCTTAGAAGAAATGGCTATGGCCAACACTGAAAGAGAAATCAAAAGCTTATTTAAGGCAGCACCAAAAACAGCTGTGGTGGTAGATGAAGGTGGTCGTGAGAGTACAGTTAATATTGAAAATTTACAAGTTGGTATGGTTTTGCGAGTGCGTCCTGGTGAACAATTTCCTGTTGATTCTCGAATCATTCAGGGGACGACAGCAGCTAATGAATCCAACCTAACAGGAGAATCGCTCCCAGTAGATAAAAGACAAGGCGATATGGTTTTTAGCGGAACGATCAATCTGTGGGGGTCTGTAGACTGTCGTATTTTAAAATTAGCTAATGAAAGTATGTTGGCTAAGATTATTAATTTGATTCAGCAGGCCCAAGAAAGCAAAGCTCCTTCCCAAAAGTTTACTGATAAATTTTCTACTAGTTACACTTATGGCATTTTGAGTCTGAGTATCTTGATGTTTTTTATTTGGTGGATTGTTTTACATGTGCCAGCCTTTGTTGCACCTGCTGGTGAAGCCTCAGCCTTTTATCGAGCCATGACTCTTTTGGTGGTTGCTTCTCCGTGCGCTTTGGTATTGTCTATTCCATCAGCCATTCTAGCTGGGATAGCAGCAGGGGCTAAGGGAGGCGTTCTTTTTAGAGGTGGGGCAGCGATTGAAAATTTAGCTCAGATTAATAGGGTGGCCTTAGATAAAACGGGAACACTTACTACCGGTGAATTAAAAGTCATTAAGGTTAATTCATCACCAGTTGCTAAGGAGAAAGAACTTTTAAAAATAGCAGCCTCCTTAGCTCATCATTCAGCTCATCCTGTTTCCAAAGCTATCGCTAAATTTTATTTAGAAAAAGAACAGGGATTATTAGAGGTCAAAAATTTTCAATCTTTAGCCGGCTTAGGATTACAAGCAGAAATTAATGGCTTAAAAAATAAGATTAGTATTGGCCGCAGAAGCATGTTTGAGAATAAAACTTGGTTACAAGAATTCGCCGAGCCAGAGTTTGGAGTCACAGAGGTCATTATTGAGAGTGACGACGTTAAAGGACAGATTTTGTTGTTGGACCAGGTTCGGTCTGCCAGCGCACCTTTTCTAAAAGATTTACAGTCTAAAGGAATTAAGGTCAGTATGCTGACGGGAGACAGATTAGAGGCAGCTAATTTAATTGCTCGACATGTGGGTATTACTGATATTCATGCGGCTTTGCACCCAGAACAAAAAGTAGCCAAAATTCAACAATGGCAAAAAGAGGGCGACAGGGTGGCTATGGTAGGTGATGGTGTAAATGATGCTCCTAGCTTGGCAGCTGCGCATGTTGCGGTAGGGATGGGGTTGCGTGGTTCTGATGCGGTGTTAGAACAAGCAGACATTGTTTTAATGCAGGACAAATTAGATAATTTTATTTTTGCTTTTAACCTCAGCCAGAAAGCAAGTAGAATTATTAAACAGAACTTGACGATCTCACTCGGAGTGATTATTGTCTTAGTTATAAGTGCTTTAGGAAGCGCCATACCTTTAACAGTGGGCGTTATTGGACACGAAGGATCCACTGTTTTGGTTGTTTTAAATAGTTTGCGTTTGTTAATTAATAATAAGAAATAATTTATGATCGTCACCGGTCTTAATCACAAAACTGCTCCGATAGAAATCCGTGAGAAATTCTATTTAAATCCTATGCAGCAGGATCTTTTGCTGCTGGAGCTTAAAAACCATCCTTTGGTTAGCGAAGCTTTTGTTCTTTCCACTTGCAATCGCATTGAAGTTTATTTAAAAGGAACAGATACCAGTTTGAATCGGCAGTTCGTTGTAGATTACATTGCTAAAGTCAAAAAAACTTCTTTTGATTTTGATATTAATCAATATGTGTATACCTATGAAAATACTCAAGCCATTGAGCACTTATTAAAGGTAGCTTCAGGATTGGATTCTTTAGTGTTGGGAGAAAAGCAGATTTTAGGTCAGGTTAAAAAGTCGGCCGAAAGATCACGAGAGCTTGGGCTTTTATCAAAATATTTTAATATTTTGACCAATATTGTTATTCGGGCTGGGAAAAAAGCTCAGTCAGAAACAGATATAAGCTTTGGTGGATCTTCCATTAGCTGGGCTGCTATTGAAATGGCTCAACAAATTTTAGGAACACTGGAGAATAAATCGGTGTTGATTATTGGAGCAGGGAAGATGGGAGAGCTCGCTTTAGGAAATTTGCAAAACCATTCTTTGTCGAAGATTTATTTAATGAATCGTACTGGCGATAAAGCTGAAGATTTAGCTCAACAATACGGAGGCGTTGCGGCTTCCTTCTGGAATATTAAAGAAATTCTAAGTGAAGTCGATGTATGTTTTTGTTCTGTAGGGGCACCCCATTATATTTTAGATGTTGAGAAAATAAGTCAGATCATGCAGGCTCGCAATGGCCGCAAGTTGGTTTTGATTGATATTTCTATGCCTCGCAACATCGATCCTGCAGTAGGGAAATTAGAAGGTGTGCACTTAAGCTCTATTGATGCTCTTGATGGGGTGGTTCAAACTAATATGAAAAAACGTCAAGAAGCTATCAAGCAGGTTGAGTCTATTATTTCCCAGAAAATTCTCGAGTTTAATCAGAAATGGGGAAAACTTGAGTCGTTGAATGATTCTGATTTTTATCAAGCTTCCAAAATTTAAATAAATCCCATGTTCTTCATTTTTAATATTCTTTTCCTTATTTTAGTTGCTTTTTTATCTGGGACATTTTGTGCCCGGCAATCTAAATTCTCTTCAAGTTGGTTCAGAGGGATATCTTTACCTGTTATAACTTTAATTGTGATTTGTTGGATGTTTGAGGCTCCGTGGTTTTGGGTTCTCATACAATTTGTTTTTCAGGTTATTGCTTTTAATTCTGGTGTTCGATACCAAGAACAACGTTTGACGACTGAGGACATTGATCGTATTGAGAAGATCGCTGATTTACAACTTCCTAAAGTTTTATCTAGAGATTACAAAGATGAAGATATTGCCGTGGTTCTTATGAATATGGGAGGACCCGCAACGATCGCAGAGGTGGAACCTTTTTTAAGACGTTTGTTTAATGATCCTTTAATTCTGCGTTTTCCTTTTGCTCAATCTTTCTTTGCTGATATTTTGATTAGATCAAGATTGAAGGAAGTCCAAGCGCGTTATCAATTAATTGGCGGTGGAAGTCCACTGTTGCCATCCTCTATAAAACAGCAAGAAGCTTTGTCTCAAGAGCTTCAAAAGCGTGGACGTAAAATTGCAGTTTTTTTATCTTTCAATTATAGTGCCCCATTGCCCCCCGAAACAATTGCAGAAATTAAGAAAGCAGGTAGAAAACATATTTTATTACTAGGTCTTTACCCGCATTATTCGTTGTCAACCACAGCATCTAATATTTTCTACCTCAAAGAGGAGGCTAAGAAGAGTTATCCTGAGGCGCAGTTCTTAGAAAGCTATTCGTACCATCTCTATGAAGGGTATATCCATGCCTTTGTTGATCGTATAAAAGAAATTTTGAAGCCAGGTGAAAGACTTGAGGATTTTTATTTATTGTTTTCTGCTCATGGTACGCCTTTTTATTTTGTGGAAGAAGGGGATCCGTATGCTTTTTTGATTTCACAAACCGTAAGTCAAATTATAGGTGGGCTTAAAAGAAACCACGCCTGGTCTATTTCATATCAAAGCGCTGTAGGGCCAATGTTGTGGCTGCAACCATCTACCGATGCTGCATTAAAAACTTTGGCCCGTAAAGGTGTTCAAAAATTAATAGTGGTACCAATTTCATTTGTGACCGATCATATTGAAACTCTTTGTGAGATTGATATAGAGTATAGGCATATGGCTGAAAATGAAGGAGTTAAAGATTTTCGCATGACCAAAGCCATTGAATGTCATCCAGGTTTTATTGGCGCCTTAGCTGACTGCGTAGAACAATCTTTAGGTAAAAATGGCGAATAAAAAAGAACCTAAAGATTTTAGAAGTGCTTATTTGTTGGCTCGAGCATGGAGTGTCGGTGGGGGGATTCTATTTTTATGTTTCCTAGGATACTTTTTAGATCAACATTTTCATAAAGAAAATTTTTATGTGTTAATTTGTTTTGGTGTGGGTATCCTATACACCGTATGGGAAATATACAAAACGCTCAAAGAACAAAAATAAATTTACACAAAAGCTTGCATGCTAATTACTTATCATCTATTATGAATTTCATACTATGGATCCGAACTTTGATTTAAATGCGTATTTGATGAGTCACGTTTTAAATTCAAAAGAATGGCATTTGCCTTTTTTGCCACCTATTGAGCTTCCTGGTTTTGTAAGTCTCCACGCTTTAATGCTTTTCATTGGTGCGGCTATTCTTCTTATGTTGTTTTTAGTTTTCTACCGCAGACACGATCGTGTTCCAACCGGAATCACCAATTGTTTAGAAGTTTTTATCATATTTGTTAGGGATGAAGTTGCTATTCCTTCCTTAGGTCCAAAAGATGGAATTCTTTTTACACCAATGCTTTGTACAATCTTTTTCTTTATCCTTATCCTTAATATTCTTGGTCTTATTCCAATATTTGCGACAGCCACCGCTAATGTGAATGTCACAGGTCCATTAGCATTCATCATTTTTATTTTATTGACAGTTGGTACATTTTTACGGGTTGGTGTTAAAGGTTTTTGGAAAGCTATGGTTCCTTCAGGTTTACCCATACCTTTGATTCCTTTCTTTTTTTGCATTGAAGTCGTAAGTTTATTAATTAAAAGCGGTGCCTTGATGATTCGATTGATGGCTAATATGATGGCAGGGCACATGATCATTTTATCTTTATTAGGGTTAATCATTATGTTCGGATGGTTCGCAGCGCCAGCGCTTCCGATCGCAGTGTGTATCTATGGTATGGAAGTCTTTGTGGCTTTCCTACAGGCGTATGTATTTATTTTATTGTCTGCCATATTTATTGGTCAGATGTATCATCCAGAACATTAACAGAAAGGGAGAATTTATGACGCCGCAAATGATTGAAATCGCAAAATTAGGAAATATCAGTGCAGGGGCTGGTCTTGGTTTAGCTGCTGTAGGTGCAGGTATTGGTGTAGGTTTAATTGTTTCTGCAGCTATCACAGCTATGGCTCGCCAACCTGAACAAGCAGCAAAGGTACAAACCGTTATGTTTATCGGTATTGCTATTATCGAAGGTGTGGCTTTGTTCGCAGCTGTTATGTGTTTCTTGGCATTAAAATAAGTTAACTATCGAGGGAATCTATGTCATCACCAACTGGTTCAACTGTAGAAGCTGCTACGCAAGGTCATCAACCTAAGGGAGATATTTTAACGCCCGATGTCACGATGCTTATTCTGACATGGGTGACATTTTTCTCTTTATTGATCATTTTGCACAAATTCGCCTGGAAGCCAATTCTTGAAGCTTTGCAAAAGCGTGAAAAAGAAATACGTGATGCGCTCGATAATGCGGATAAGGCTAAGGCCCAATTGGCTGATATTGAAAAAGAAAGACAAAAGGTGTTAGATGAAGCTAAGCTTCAAGCCTCTGTGATTATTGAACAATCCAGAAAAACAGCCAAAGACTTAGCAATAGATATTGAAAATAAAAGTCGCCAGCACGCTCAAGAAATTATTGAGGGGGCTCATGCAGAAATTGCAGGAGAGAAGCAAAGATTATTGAAGACCTTGCGTCAAGAAAGTGCTGAAGTGGCTATTGCCTTGGCTAGTAAAATTATCAAAGAAAATATGGATCAAGATAAGAACCGTAAATTAGTTGAAGAGGCTATCAAGCAACTATGAGTCAATTTCTCGTTTCTAGCCGTTATGCCCAAGCTCTTTTTGAATTATCTGAAAAAGAGGGGGTGGTGTATCCTGTATATATTTCGATGCAGGAAATAGGGACTCTTTTAAGAGAAAAAAGTGATTTTAAAGTTTTTATCCAAAATCCTTTACTTACTTTAGAAGAGCGAGAGCGAATTATTAAAAGTGTTTTTCAAAATAGAATTCCTAAAATTCTTTACACTTTTCTATTGTTCTTAAACGTTAAAGATCGATTGAATATTTTGGCAGATATTGTGCAATGTTTTGATGAGATTTATTTAGAAAAGAACAATAAGATGATAGCCTCTTTGGAAACAGCTTTTGAATTACAAAAAGACCAAGTATCAAGTATTGAAAAGAAATTACAGGAAAAGTATAGAAAAGAGATTTCTATTGAGCATAAGATTAAAGGGGAGCTTTTAGGCGGTTTTCGTCTGCTAGCTTCAGGGATGCTGTTTGATAGCAGCATTAAAAGTCAGTTAGAATCATTTAGACAGAAAGTATTAGTGTAGGGAACGGTCCTGCCTCGCCGGCAGGCGGGCGCGACCGTTCCGTACGATAACCAAAAAGGTGAGGTATGGCACAACACTTAAATCCCGATGAAGTTACAACGATATTAAAAAAAGAATTGGCTAATTTTGATAGCAAAATCCAAACTCACGAGATAGGTACGGTGCTTAATGTTGGTGACGGTATTGCTCGTGTTTATGGTTTAAGCAATGTTATGTCTGGTGAACTTGTTGAATTTAATAATGGTATCAAAGGTATTGCCCTCAATTTGGAGCAGAACAACGTGGGTGTGGCTATCTTTGGAAGTGATAGCACTATTAAAGAAGGCGATGAAGTTAAACGTACGGGCAAAATTGCTTCAGTTGGAGCGGGAGACGCTCTTTTAGGTCGTATTGTTGATGGTTTAGGTAATCCTATTGATGGTAAAGAAGCTCTTGTAACAAAAGAAAAACGTCAGATTGAACTTAAAGCTCCAGGGATTATTGATCGTAAAAATGTGCATGAACCTATGCAAACAGGTATTAAGGTTATTGATGCTTTAACACCCGTTGGACGTGGACAGCGTGAGCTTATTATTGGCGATCGTAAAACAGGAAAAACAACCCTAGCCATTGATACAATCATCAATCAAAAGGGCAAGGGGGTTTATTGTTTTTATGTTGCTATTGGTCAGAAACGATCAACCGTTGTTGGTGTTTATGAAAAACTTCGTAAATACGGTGCCATGGATTATACAACCATTGTAGCAGCTACTGCTTCTGATCCGGCTCCTATGCAATTTTTAGCTCCATTTTCTGCAACAGCCATGGCTGAGTATTACCGAGATAACGGTAAACATGCCTTAATTATTTATGATGATTTAACTAAGCAGGCTCAGGCTTACCGTCAATTGTCTTTGCTTTTGCGTCGACCACCAGGTCGCGAAGCTTATCCTGGAGATATTTTTTATTTACATTCACGTCTTTTGGAACGTGCTTGTAAGTTAAGTGATGCTAAGGGGGCCGGAAGTTTAACAGCTTTGCCTATTATTGAAACCCAGGCTGGAGACGTTTCTGCTTATATTCCAACCAATGTTATCTCTATTACCGATGGGCAGATTTTCTTGGAATCTGATCTTTTTAATGCAGGTCAGCGCCCCGCGATTAATCCTGGAATTTCTGTTTCTCGTGTTGGTGGGGATGCGCAGGTCAAAGCTATGAAACAGACTGCTGGTTCATTACGTTTGGAACTTGCTCAATACCGTGAATTGGCAGCCTTTGCTCAATTTGCTTCTGATTTGGATGCAGCTACCCGTAAACAATTAGACCGTGGTAAGCGTTTGATGGAAGTTATTAAACAAGGAATTCAGGTTCCTTTGCCTGTATCTAAACAAGTGGCTATTATTTATGCAGGTGTTAATGGGTATCTTGATGATATCCCTGCAAATAAAGTGAAAGCTTTTGAAGAATATTTACACTTGCAAATCGATAGTAAATATCAAGATTTTGTTGCGCTATTTGATAAAACTTTAGCCATGACGGATGAAGTTAAGTCAGCTCTTAAGAAAATATTAGAAGACACCAAAACAACGTTTTCCGCGTAAGGCGGATCCGCCTTTGGCGGAAAGGCATAATTTATGTTAAGCATTAAAGAATTTAATAAGAAAATAGGATCGCTTAAAAATACGCGTAAAATGACCAAGACCATGAAAATGGTTTCAGCTAGTAAGTTTAAGCGTGCCCATAAAGCTCAATCTTCCGCAATGGATTATGCTGCTAAGATGCAAGAATTAATTTCTAGACTTGCTTCGGGTGGTGGGCAAGACCATCCTTTAATGAAGCCCAAGAAAACAGTGAATAAAGTTTTGATTGTACTATTTACTTCTGACAAAGGTCTTTGTGGAGGGTTTAATAATAATCTTATTCGTAAAGTGCGTAATTGGATCAGGGACAATAATTCTAAATATTCTCAAATTTCTTTAAGTTTCTGTGGTCGTCGAGGATTTATGTCATTTCGAAGGGCTGGAAATGTTGTTAAACATTATGAAAACATCACTGCCAAACCAAATTTTAAAGATGCGATCAATGTGGTGAATGAGTTAACTGATTTTTATACCAAGGGTGAATTTGATGAGGTTTATTTGGCTTTTAATCGTTTTCTGGGGCCGCTTTCTCAGGTACCTGAAATTGAAAAGATCTTACCTTTAGATCCTAAAGCTCTAGTAAAAGAAACCAAGACAGCGCCTGTTAGTTATGAATATGAACCAGAGCAAAAAGAATTATTAAGTTTCTTAATTCCTAAATTTTTAAATTTTAAAGTTTATTTTACGCTTTTAGAAAATGCAGCAGGAGAGCATGGGGCACGTATGTCTGCTATGGATAAGGCTTCTCAAAATACAGCAGATTTGATTGATCGATACACCTTATTGCGCAATCGTGCTCGTCAAGCTGCTATTACAACAGAACTTATTGAAATTATCTCGGGTGCAGAAGCATTGAACTAATACCAGAAAGGTACTTATGAAGAAATCACAAGGAAAAATAACTCAGGTTTTAGGTGCGGTTATCGACGTCTATTTCCCGTTTGAGGGGTTACCAGCGATTGGTAATGCTCTTAAAACAACCAATAAAACCATTAATGATAAAAAAGATAATCTAACCTTGGAGGTGGCTCAACATTTAGGTGATAACATTGTTCGTACCATTGCGCTAGATAGTACTGAAGGTTTGATTCGTGGCCAAGAAGTCACAAATACAGGTGAAGAGTTGGTTATGCCAGTGGGTGTAGGAACTTTAGGTCGAGTTATGAATTTATTGGGTGAGCCTATTGATGAGGCAGGTCCTATTAAAGCAGATAAGTTTATGCCTATCCATCGTTTGGCGCCAGATGTGGAAGAGCAAGAAACATCGACTTCTGTATTGGTGACGGGTATTAAAGTTGTTGATCTTCTAGCTCCATACCGTAAGGGTGGGAAAATTGGTCTTTTCGGTGGGGCAGGGGTAGGTAAGACGGTTTTGATCCAAGAGCTTATTAATAATATTGCTAAAGAGCACGGTGGTTATTCTGTATTTGCTGGGGTAGGTGAACGTACACGTGAAGGTACTGCGCTTTATAAGGAAATGAAAGAGGCGGGGGTTATTGATAAAACCTCTCTAGTCTACGGACAAATGAACGAGCCTCCAGGTGCTCGTGCTCGTGTGGCTTTGTCAGCTTTGACCGTGGCAGAGTATTTCCGTGATGTGATGCATCAAGATGTGCTTTTATTTATTGATAATATTTTCCGTTTTACTCAAGCTGGTGCAGAGGTATCTGCCTTGTTGGGTCGTATTCCATCAGCTGTAGGTTATCAGCCAACCTTGGGAACAGACATGGGTGAATTACAAGAGCGTATCACTTCAACCAAAAATGGTTCTGTAACATCTATTCAAGCTATTTATGTGCCAGCAGACGATTACACTGATCCGGCGCCTGCTACGACTTTTGCTCACTTGGATGCTACAACCGAACTTTCTCGTCCAATTGCTGAGTTGGGTATTTATCCAGCGGTAGATCCATTAAGTTCTTCGTCAACCATTCTGACCCCTGAAATTGTGGGTGATGAGCATTATAAGGTGGCTCGTGGGGTGCAGGAAATCTTGCAGAAGTACAAAGAGCTCCAAGATATTATTGCAATTTTGGGTATGGATGAGCTTTCTGAAGAAGATCGTTTGGTTGTTGAGCGTGCTCGTAAAATACAGAAATTCCTGTCGCAACCATTCCATGTGGCTGAACAATTCACAGGTATTGCTGGTAAATATGTTCCTCTAGAAGAAACCATCCGTTCGTTTAAGGAGATTCTGGAAGGTAAGCACGATAGTGTTCCTGAACAAGCCTTTTACATGGTTGGAAACATTGATGAAGCGCTAGCGAAAGCGAAAACACTCTAATGTATCAATTATCGGTTGTTATCCCATCTGGTAAGGTTTTTGAAGACACGGTTGAAAGTGTGGCTGCTCCAGGTTTAGAAGGTGGCTTGGAGGTCTATTCTAAGCACATGTCGATTTTATGTGCGCTTACCAAAGGCTCTGTGCGTATTCGCAAAGATGGCAAGGAAATCAAGTCTTTCATGATTGATAGTGGGGTCCTTGAGGTTGATGCTAACCACAATGTTTTAATTCTAGCTGATCAAATTCTTGATGACGTTACGAAATAAACTATGAACAAAAATCGTTTTTTGTTTTTAGTGTTTTCTTTTTTGTTAATTTCTCCTGTTTGGGCTCAGGATTATCTTACCGGTTTAGTTTCCAATTTAAATAAAAGTCATTCTGCTGAAGCTGTTGTGTCTTTAGGGGTCTATAAATCAACTTTATTAGGTTGTTTTGCCTTGCATGAAGGTAGTGAATCCCAATGTGCTAGTAGTGTTAATTTTAATCCTACCGTTAATTTTGTTTATGAATTCCTTCAAGCTCCTAAAGATGGATCCCAGGCTTGGAGTATGAAAGCTTCTGGTAAAGGAGAGTTTGCTTCCAGTGATACAATCGTTTTTACTAGCGATGCTAGTGGCAGCATTAGTTGTAAAGCTACAGGTAAAATAGCCGGTGCTTGCTGACCCTATCAAAATCCACCAAATCATTCGTTCACACAGGCGCAGTATTGGTTTGATGATTAATCAATCAGCCCAATTAATTATTCGCGCGCCATATCGGGTTTCCGAAGATTATATTCAAAAACTAGTATCCCAAAAACAAGATTGGATTATCCGTAAGCAACGCTATTTCCAAGCGAAGCAAACTCAGACTCTGAAACGAAGTTTTGTTCCTGGTGAAGAGTTTTTGTATCTGGGAATTAGTTATAAATTACAAGCGGTTGATGATTTGCCTAAAGCGGTTGTATTTGATGGTTCTTTAAAGATTTCCAGCCAGGTTTTGTCCAATGCTAAGCAACATTTAGAGAGTTGGTATAAGCTCCAAGCTTGGGACTATATTAGCCAGAAAGCCGGTGATTTGGCCCAAATCCATGGCTTAAAATACACTTCTATAAAGATTAATGATGCCCGAACCCGCTGGGGGTCATGTGGGTATAAGGACACGCTTAATTTCACCTGGCGTTTGATCATGGCTCCACAAAGGGTGGTAGATTATGTGATTGTCCATGAGCTCGTGCATCTGAAGCAGAAGAATCATTCGCGTAAGTTCTGGGCCGAAGTAGCTAAAGTACTGCCAGATTACAAGCAAGATGAGCTATGGTTGAAGCAAAATGGAGATCAGCTAGCTTGGTAGCCTAAAAGGGGTAGAACCAACAGTTGTGCTCTGAACCGCCATTTGGACATAAATCATATAACTTCAAGGACTTACAATACACAATCTTTGGCGTTTTAAAGCTTTTAGCCTAAATAAGCGGTATTCGCGTGTTCATATCAAGTTCAAACCGCCCATAAGGGTTTACATGTTCCCAGATCAGGGGAGTTAAAGCGGCTAAGTCTCTTTGAGTAAGTCGTCCTTCCCAATCAGGTTTTGCTAATATAGTTTGAAGCATTAGTGTATTTACGTAAACCATACAGTTTTGCAATAACTGAAGGGACAGCATGCTTATTTCATGATCTTCTCGTCTATTACTTGCAAGCTCACCACGACGGGCATATAAAACAAAATCAGTAGCTCCATTCCATTGTTCAATAACGTTTAACCCCTCATGAATTTCTCGACGTAATGATTCGTTATGAAGGTAGTTGCAAAGAAAGATTGTTTTAACAGCACGACCAAGCTCCATAAAACCTTTGTAAGTCGGATGCTGAACATTGTTACGAGTAAAACGCTGCATAATTGCTTCTGTCTCTGCGGTTCCTAAACGCAAGGCAGTAACATATTTAACCATCTGATCATACTGTTGTCGAATCAATTCCCAATCGATTGGTTTTGTTAAAACTAATTGCAAATTTTTATAGGCTCCTGGTTGTCCGCTTTCTGGACGGTATAGCTTTTGCACATTTATTGCTTTAAAGCGAGGGAGTAATAAGAAATTCAAAAGTTTACAAACTGCGAAACCAACCGTACTTTGACCATGAGAATCAACATATTGGTTTTCAATTTCCATATCTGTAAGATGATGAAGTACTCCCTCGATCATGGAGGAGACTTCAGACGATGATGGAGATTTTAGTTGAGAGTGAATACAAATAGATTTCTTTTCAACATGCCAATAAATCATGACGCCACGGCCACCGTAGCGTAGATGCCACTTGGTCATTAAATTTTGGTCCCAAGCGCTAAAATGTTTAGAATCAGAAGCGCAAGAGGTACTGCCTTCTCCCCAGATGGCTTCTTTACGGATCCCAAAAGTACCATTGATTACAATGGCATTAGCTTGGCGTAAAGCATCAACATTCACATACCTTCGACGGACATAAACTAAATCTCTAGATGTCATTCCAGAGTCAGGGCTAACAATGCGAGTTAATCCAGTATTTGTGCCAAGACCATGAAGGCAAAGGAGTAACCTTGGCTGCAAAATAGAACGGTCCATTGTTTCGTAGGAGGTAGGACTTTTAAAAGAATCAGTGAACCCCAAACGCAGATCAGTTTCCTTGATGATATCAAGGAGACTTGTCATTGGCCACGTTGCTGTAACCTCGGCTTTGAGAGAAATTAAATTCGTTGGCTCGGGTTGTGGTTCATAAGGTGAGATCGAGATTCTGCCCCCAAACTTATTGATTATTTTTACCTTTAGGTTTTTTTGTAAACCAGAATCGAGTGTACTTAAACCTTTATGCATCTCAGCTTGTATTCCTTTAATAAACTCAGATGGATCAAGAGGTAGATTCAACGCTTGATAATATTTCTCACGATTAATTTCAAAATCAGCAGGTAAATCTTCATCGGGAT
>CAZOXU010000003.1:166729-216530 GCA_964583975.1 uncultured Planctomycetales bacterium | reverse complement strand
AGCCCTCACCTTGAATTGCACTGTGATGCACAAACACATCTTTACCTGACTCTGGGGTAATGAAACCAAAACCTTTTTGGTCGCTAAACCATTTTACTGTACCTTTTGCCATTATTTACTACCTCCTTTTCCTATACATTTCGAGTAAATTCCGGCAAAACAAAAAAACCGTAAGGCGTTGAACCTTCTGCCATACGGCTTTAAGACTCTTCTGCTCTATTTACTACATGGATAGTATGCCCGTTAATTACTGGGTTGTCAATCAATTTATTCTATGGGCTAGTTATTGTTCTATTTTGTTGTATCTCAATATTTCAAAAGAGTTTACCGAATCCGGAGTTAAATTTACGCCAATGGTTCGTATTGCAAACGTATATTTTTTGCCAAGTTCAAATGTTTCCATACCTTTGGTAAATACCCTGAGTTTTAATCCGCTATCTTGTGAAATTATTATATGGTCACCTACGCAAGGTTTACACAAGGCATTTGGAGGACACTGGGGGCATTTATATATATGTGTAACAAAGCCTTCTACGGTTTGAACTTCTTCTACTGTTGATGTCTGGGCAAATGCGCTTAATACATTAAAAAATATAATTACACTTACGATCAAAATGGATAAAAATCTTTTATGCATAGGCTCGAACCAAATATTGCCCCGCTAGGACCTGCCTGCCGGTAGGCAGGTTCGAACTAAAATTGCCTCGTCTGGACTCGAACCAGAATACTGAGATCCAGAATCTCATGTCCTACCAATTAGACGACAAGGCAGCAAAAAGAAAACCACTGTATGCAAAAAATTAACAGTGGTTTTCAACAAATCAATTCTTATATTTACCAAAGATGTTTTTTAATCCAACCGTCTGTTTTAGCTAAGAGATTATCTTTATACTCGTCCTTTACAGCATCGCCTGGGACGTATGGTTCTCTGTTTTGGCCAAAAGTCTGGTCCATTGTATATTTAGCTGTGGTACATCCATTAAGGATTATTGTCATTAAAATTACAGCGAATACCTTTTTCATACTTTTCTCCCGGTTATTGGTTAACCAGCGCTTTTAAACGTGTAATGGTTTTTGTTTTTCCTAAGACCGCCATTGTTTCAAATAAGCCTGGTCCGACCGCTCTTCCTGTGAGCGCTACTCTGACTGGATGAACCAAATCTCCAGCTTTAATGCCTAAATTCTCAACTACGCTACGAAATGCTTCTTCGGCTGTTTTAAGATTAAATTCCTCTATTCCTTCTAACGCCTCTGCCAATGTTGAGAACTCTTTGGACCTATCCTGCGCCAAATGTTTAAGCTTGGCCTCTTCTTCAAAATTTATACTGTCAGTGAAAATAAAATCTGTCCAATCCAAAAAGTCCTTCAAGGTAGACATTCGACCTTTGAATAAGTTTACAATATTTTCAAGCTCTTTGCCATCCACGACAACTTTATCTTGGTATCGCTCTTTTAAAAAAGGCTGTAGTAATTCAATGAGCTTAGAAGCTTCCATTTCCTTAATATATTGGCTATTGAGCCATTTAAGCTTATCCAAAGAAAACACCGCGCCAGCTTTGTTGATCTTCTTAATAGAAAAATTCTTAACAGCTGTGTCTAGTGAAACCTTCTCTTGGTTGTTGCCCGGTGACCAACCTAAAAGCATCAGGTAATTGACCACGGCCTGGGACAGATATCCTTCTCGCCTATACTCTGTAACCGCGACTGCTCCTGCTCGTTTGGACATGCGCGCACGCTCATCATCTAAAATCAACGGTAGGTGGGCAAACTTAGGAGGCTTAAACCCAAGGGCTTCATAAATAACAATCTGCTTAGGAGTATTAGAAATATGGTCTTCGCCGCGTATGACGCAAGAAATTTCCATGAGCGCATCATCAATCACACAAGCAAAACTATAGGTTGGCGAACCATCGGATTTCATCAGCACCTGGTCTTTGATCTCTTTAGAATCAACCACGATCTCATCACGGATCAAATCGTAAATCTTGATCTGTCGCTCAGGCATTTTTAAAATGACGGCCTCCCCATCCTTATAGGCCTTGCCTTCATCGAGAAGTTTTTGAGCATACTGACGATATAAATCAAACCGATCGCTTTGCTTGTAAAATTCGTCCCATTTAAAACCCAACCACTGCATGCTGTCCATGATTTCATCAAGATATTCTTGCTTGGAGCGCACCTTGTCGGTGTCTTCAATACGCAAGATGAACTTACCGCCTTGGGCTTTGGCATACATCCAGTTAAATAACGCGGTGCGTGCCCCGCCAATATGTAAAAACCCCGTCGGTGACGGAGCAAATCGAACTCTAACCATAGATTAAATTATATTTTGTTGTGATAAAATGTTATCAACCTGATTTTTAAGAAGTGCTTTTTGAGATTCATTAAGATCGTCAAAAGTGACTGCAACGGTATAAAAAACTTTTGCATTGTCTTTTTCTTCTCTGTATTCTTTGCAACGTGCAACCTGGCCACAGCATTCCAAAGCTACGCTATTTGAAAAATCTAACTTAACATCCACCTTTGCTCCGACCATAAGCCCACGATCAAGATTAACCAAGAGGCCGCCAGCTGAAATATTAACTGTTTTGGCCATGATCGTTGAGAATCCGCCTCTTTCCCAAAGTGTGAGAAAGCATTGGTAGGTGACTCGAACATATTTTCTTTGATTGCGTTCAAACATATTAATAGGTGGCTTTTAAAACCGTGGCCCCGCTTTTAATGACTCTTTCGAGGGTGTTTCTTAAGTGCTCTTTTTGTCGAGCAGGCAAGTTTACAAATTCAATGCCTAAATCATAAAATAGGGGTTTAATTTCCTCTACAGCTTTTCTTCTAACAGCCCAAACCACCTTGCCTGTGGTTCGAATGTGATCACTGGTATCTAACAAATCAATCTCTATATCCACCGCTGTGAAAAGTTTTAATTCTTTTTTAACTGTGACCGACACACCGCCAATACCAATGTTTTCCGTATGCGTGAGAATATTTTGAGCCTCTTTATTATCAGACTCTAATTTAATTAAACATGGATAAATTACTCGAGGAAATCTACGGCGATTTAGACCATCCCAAGTCATTTCTTACCCCCTTTGAAAGCGGACGATTTGCCTGGCTCGTCCAGTTTCTTCATCAATTTGAACAACCACTCCACACAATGTTGCCGGCGCCTGTGCTACTTCAAATTTTTGAGGAAGACTCGTTAAAAACCTTTTAATAATCCTATCTTTATCCTGTCCAATCACCGAGTCATACGGACCGCTCATACCTAAATCAGTGATATACGCTGTTCCTTTAGAAAGAACCTTTTCATCCGCCGTTTGAATATGGGTATGGGTCCCGACAATAGCTGAAACCCTACCATTGGCGTAATGCCCCATGGCCACCTTTTCACTGGTTGTCTCAGCATGCATATCTAAAACCATAATATTGGTCAGCGGAGCTATTTTTTCAATGATCTCATCTAAACTTCGAAAAGGACAAGTGACATTATAACGCATAAAAGTACGGCCCAGAAGATTAATTACACCAACCTTGCGGCCGTTAGCCGCTTGAATGACCCTATATCCATGCCCCGGCGCTCCTTGCGGAAAATTATAAGGTCGCACCATTCTTTGGTTTTCTTCCAGATAAGCGTTGATTTCCGACTTGTCCCACACATGATCGCCCAAGGTAATAGCATCTGCCCCAGCTGAAAAAATTTCATCAGCTTGTTTAGGCAAAATCCCGCTACCGCCAGCTGCGTTTTCTCCGTTGACGATTGTAAAGTCTACGGAGAATTCTTTTTTGATTAAAGGTAATTGTGCAGCTAAAGCTTCTCGACCTGGCTTGCCAACAATATCTCCAATACAAACAATGTTCATAAGTCCTTTATTTGGCAACCTCGATGGCCCTTGTTTCTCGAACCACCATGACCTTAATATGTCCTGGATATTCCATCTCTTCTTCGATACGTTTTCTAATATCGCGTGCCATCACGACCGCTTCATCATCATTGACCTTATCAGGCATGACAACAACGCGAATTTCACGTCCAGCTTGAAGAGCAAAAGATTTCTCAACGCCTTTAAATGAATTAGAAATTTTCTCTAGATTCTCAAGGCGCTTAATGTAGGTTTCCATGCTTTCGGCACGGGCGCCTGGTCGAGCCGCAGAGATCGCATCCGCAGCTGAAACCAAAATTCCATAGAGAGTATTCATTTCAACTTCCCCATGATGGCTTTCAACCGCATAGGCCACATCTTCACTTTCGCCATACTTACGGCAAAGTCTGGCACCCACAATGGCGTGTGTTCCTTCTTCAACATCAGAGGAAACAACCTTACCAATATCATGAAGAAGTCCTGCACGCTTAGCTGTTTTGACATCAATACCCATTTGATGGGCAATAATTCCCATTAATTTAGAGACTTCGATCGAGTGATTTAAACCATTTTGACCAAAAGAAGTTCTATAACGTAGACGACCAACTAGCTTGATGAGCTCAGGATGCATGCCATGGATGCCTAGCTCGATGGCGGCACGCTCACCTTCTTCTTTAATTTTCTTCTCAACTTCTTCTTTGGCTTTCTCAACAACTTCCTCAATACGTCCTGGGTGAATGCGTCCATCACCAATCAATTGTTCAATTGATAATCTGGCAATTTCTCGGCGCATCATATCAAAACCTGAGATCGTCACTGCCTCGGGCGTATCATCAATAATAATGTCCACACCCGTGGCTTGTTCCAAAGCACGAATGTTACGACCCTCGCGACCAATAATGCGGCCTTTCATTTCATCAGAGGGCAAAGGAACGATGGAAACAGTTGTTTCTGAGGTATGGTCGGAAGCACAACGCTGAATGGCAATCGTAATCATTTCGCGAGCTTTTTTGTCAGCTGTATCTTTAATTTCTTCGTTCATGTGGCGAATGCGCTGGGCCTTTTCAGAAGCCAAATCATCTTCAATACGGGCCAACAATATTTTCTTGGCCTCTTCCGTCGAAAGATTAGCCACTGTTTGCAGTCGCTGCTTTTCTTCAGCCAAGACCTTGTTTAACTCTTCGGTTTTTTCTTTTAGATTGGTTTCTGTCTCTCTGAGGGCTTCGAGTCTTGAGGTTAAGTCTTTTTCTTTTTTCTCTAATAAATCAACGCGTTTATCAATGTTTTCTTCGCGTGAAACAATGCGTTTTTCTGCATTATTTAGCTCTTCGCGTCGCTCCTTGGTCTGGGCGTCAAACTCTTGGCGCATTTTATGCGAGATGTCTTTGGCCTGAAGCTCAGCTTCTTTACGGATCGTTTCTGCCTCGCGCTGGGCCAACTGACGGATCCCTGCCGCATCTGCATGGGCCTGTTTAGATCTTTTAGAGACCAAAAAACTGTTTAAGAAAAATCCGGCAATGATGCAGCCAAGGCCGATAAACATCAAAATAAATGTGCTTCCTAGGTTTTCCATGGAATTATCCCTTTCATACTATATGTTAATGCAGGTGGTAGAGATTAATTCGTGATGATGCAAGACAGAGGAACATCGTGTTCCTCCACAGGAAGACTATCGGTGAGTTGAAAATCAAAGGCCAGACCAATGGTGGTCGTTGATTTAGGCAGTTGCGTCAAGAAACGGTCGTAGTAGCCTTTGCCTCGTCCCAAACGATTGTTGGAACGATCAAAAGCTACTCCTGGAACAACAACGGCATCAATTTCTTCTACAGGAACAGCAACAGAAGAATCTTTGCGTGGTTGAGCAATACCATAAACCCCGTTTTCTAAATCTGCTAATGTCTGAATGAGTGTTGGAATCATTGCCTTTTGATTTTGAATCACAATTGGTAAACAAATGCGTTTTTGCAGTTCGATAGTCTTTTTTATCATCTCGAATGTATCTACTTCACCTGGCAGAGAAGCATAGAAGAGAACTGTTCGAGCCTTTTGAAAAGCGGCCAATTTAAAGAGCTGTTGCTCAATAGAAAGGCTTTTGGCTTGTCTTTCTGTGCTTGCCTGCTTCTTTAGAAGCTCCAAAAAATGTGTTCTTAAAGAGCCTTTATCCTTCATGCGGGCGGTATATTAGCATTTTTTAAAGAAAAGCACAATAGATAGTAGTGGGTGTTTTTGGGGTACCTTAAGGCTATTGCTTGGCTTTTAATTTGGCAAGACGTTCTTTGATTTTGGCTTCATAGCCTTGCTCGGTGGGGTCGTAATACTTTTCTTGATGGGGCATATACTCTTGCGGCACATAGTGATTGGGATAATTGTGGGCATATTTGTAGCCTTCGCCATGGCCCAGTTTGGCAGCACCTTTATAGTGGGCGTCTTTCAAATGTTTAGGTACAGCTCCAATGCGTTTGGTTTTTACATCTTCCAGGGCCTTATCAATTCCTAGATAAACAGCGTTTGATTTAGGCGCACAGGCCACATATACAGCTGCCTGGGCGAGGATAATGCGTGCCTCGGGCAATCCTATAAATTCGCTTGCCTGCATGGCGGATGTAGCTAGCACCAAAGCTTGCGGGTCAGCATTGCCTACATCTTCAGAAGCGCAAATCACAATTCGCCTTGCAATAAAGCGCGGGTCTTCACCGGCGTAGATCATCTTAGCCATCCAGTAAAGTGCTGCGTCGGGATCAGAACCTCGCATCGATTTAATAAACGCTGAGATGGTGTCATAGTGCTCATCGCCATCACCATCGTACTGGACTTGCTTTTTCTGGATGCTCTGTTCGATCGCTTTTGTGTCTAAAATAATCTCGCCCTTTTTATTCTTGGGCGTTGTTAATGCTGCAATCTCCAAGGCTCCTAAGGCTTTTCTGGCATCGCCGTCACAAATCTGAGCTAAAAATTCCAGCGCCTCCCCCTGGGCGTGAATATTTAAAAATCCTAAGCCCCTATCTTTGTCATTCAATGCTCGGTTCAGGACAACTAAGATGTCTTCCTTAGTTAAGGCTTGTAGTTCAAAAACCATCGAGCGAGACAGCAAGGGCGAGACCAAGGCAAAAAATGGATTAAATACTGTAGCCCCAATTAAGATGATATTACCCTCTTCGATATCAGGCATTAACACATCTTGTTGGGCTTTATTAAAACGATGGATTTCATCGATAAACAGCAGGGTCTTTTTACCGCTCATGCTGCGACGCTGTTGGGCGCCTGCAATGATCTTACGCATCTCCTCCACATTCGAAGAAACGGCGTTGATTCTTTCAAAATGAGATTGTGTTCTCTGGGCAATGCACAGAGCCAGGGTTGTCTTGCCCGAGCCAGGCGGGCCATAGAGAATAATCGAGGAGGTTCGATCTGACTCAATGGCGCGCGACAGAAGCTTACCTTCTCCTAATATATGTTTTTGGCCAACGTACTCATCAAGATTGGCTGGCCGCATGCGAGCGGCTAAAGGAGCATCTTTTAAAACGGTTGTCTCTGTAAATAAATCGTGGGTGGCCATTACGATCTTCTTTGGTTGGGCTTGGGAAATAAAACCCGCCTCTGCCGTTGGATTGGTGTATGAGAAACCATCGTTCTCAAGGGGGCATCAGTGTGATCCTGCCAAAGGCACGGAAACAAGAACCAACGCCCTATTTAGTATTTGTGGTTAAATACATCCAACCCTGACGAACAGCGCAGGATGAATATATCCTACTGTGAGCTATGTTTTTGGGCAAGAAATTTTTAACGACGTGTGGCGCCTAAATCTTTGATGAGGGCGCTCACGATTGTTTCGTGAGCCGTGTTGACTTCATCTTCACGAAGCGTTCGAGCGGCATTTTGATAGACTAGAGAAAAGACCAAAGCTTTTTGATCTGCAGCAACCTTGTCTCCTGCGTACTGTTCAATGAATCGCACATCTCTTAACAAGCCAGTTGATCGTTGACGGCAAATCTTTTCAATAGACTCATACGATACATCTTTTTTAACAGCGACAGATACATCTCGAACCACGGCTGGAAATTCAACCAAGGGTTCATATTTATTAATGATTTTAGGCAAGGCTAAAATATTCTCTAAATGAACACTGGCAAAGTACACATCTTGGTTTTTGATTTCCCAATTATTAAGAATCTGCTTTTTGACCTTACCAAAAAATCCAACGACTTGACCATTTAATAAAATATTAGCTGAACTGTTCTCTTCTAAAATAATGGCTTGAGTGGCAGCAAAAGCAAACTCTAACTTTAAAGCACCGGCCAAATTACCTAGGACGCCTTTTAAATCAAAAATTTCAACCATGTCCTTTCTAGAAGCGCGCCAGTCGGCATTACGTTTTCCAGTTAAGAGAATCGCCAGTGTATCTTTTTCTCCGTCTTTCGAATAACGTTTACCTATTTCAAAAAGCTTTAAGTCTCTTTGTCCACGATTAAAGTTTGTTAAAACCACATTTAATAACGATGGCAAAAGCGAGGGGCGCTTGAACTCTTGATCAATGGTCAGGGGATTGTAAACTTTGAGCGCTTTAACATCCTGCAACATGCATCGTTCAATTTCTTTCGAACCTATCATGGAAAGAGTCACAGCTTCATTTAATCCGCAGGCAAGCATGGTCTGGCGAACCAGTCTTTTGATTTTAACAGGTCTATCGCTAATAGCCACATTTTGGGCTTTGATCTGGGGAAGGCTGGTTGGCATATTGTCAAAGCCGGTGATGCGAGCGACTTCTTCGATAAGATCCACGGTTTCTTTCACATCGCCTCTGTAGCTGGGTGGAATTACGCTTAACGATGTCTTACTCGCTGAAACCTTAAATTCCAAGTCCGATAAAATACGCTTAATTCGAGTCAGCGGAATTTTAATTCCAAGCAAACTCTCAACATCGTGCTCAGTTATCTTAATTGCTTTTAAAAAATTCTTGATTGGATAAGCCACATCTGTGCGTGCTGCCAGGCTGCCTCGGGTTAATTCCAATAATAAATCAGTGGCTCGGTTAGCACCGGTTAAAACCCCATTGAAATCGACATTGCGTTCGAAACGATATGAGGAATCGCTGCGTAGCCCTAACTTGCGGCTAGCTCGGCGCACCAGGGTCATATCAAAATGCGCGCTCTCAAGCAGAATATTTTTAGTTGCAGCTGTAACCTCAGTATCCTTGCCTCCCATAATCCCTGCAATCGCTACAGGACGCTTAGCATCAGCAATCACTAAGATCGAAGGGTCGAGTGTTCGCTCAACGCCATCAATGGTGACAATCTTTTCTCCTTGTCTGGCTCGGCGCACAATGATCTTGCCGCCTTCAAGCTTGTCATAATCAAAGACATGTAGAGGCTGACCGAGCTCCATTAAAACAAAATTGGTGATATCTACCGCATTGCTGATCGATTTAATGCCAATCGCATTGATCCGCTCTTGCATAGCTTTGGGGGTATCAGAAATGCTTACGTTTTTAATTAAAGTTCCGATATACCGGCGGCAGTCTCGCTTATCTTCAATGGCGATGGCGATCTTATTCTTAGTAGGCTTATGCGCTTTAATCGGAGGTGGCTGAACCTTCTTTAAGGTGATTGCGCCAATCTCACGTGCTAATCCCAAAATGTTTAAACAGTCGGGACGGTTGGGAGTGATCTCTAGTTCTAAGACTGTATCGCTGCCGTGCTTTTCCACAGCTTCCACTTCCCAACCAGCCATCACCAGTCGATCGCTTAGCGCGTCAACCGATAGCTTAGGATCGATATAATCTTTTAACCAATTGAGAGATAATTTCATATTAAAATTGTTTCAAAAATCGCACATCGTTCTCATAAAACCGACGAATATCATTAATTCCGTATTTGAGCATGGCCATACGTTCAATGCCCATGCCAAAAGCAAAGCCAGTGTATTTACCCTTTGGATAACCAACCGCTTCGAACACCTTGGGATGAATCATGCCGCAGCCTAAGATCTCGAGCCACTTCTTTTTTCCAATGCCTAAGGTCTCGGCCGAAATATCGACCTCCGCTGACGGCTCAGTAAAAGGGAAAAAATGTGGACGAAAACGCATCTTCACGTCTTTACCAAAAAATCGTCGGCAAAATTCTGTGAGCAATCCTTTAAGATCGGCAAATTGAATCTTCTCATCTACCAAGAATCCTTCTAACTGATGAAACATAAAAGAGTGGCTCGCATCAACTGCATCAGGCCGATACACGCGCCCTGGCACAATGACAGCCATCGGTGGCTTGTGTTCTTTCATAATTCTGATTTGTCCCGGAGAGGTGTGGCTGCGAAGCAATAATCGACGCCCCTTGGCAGATGGATCTTCTTGATCGACATAAAATGTATCAAACGAATCACGTGAGGGATGATCTAATGGAATGTTTAATCCTGTGAAATTATGAAATTCTGTTTCGATCTCGGGTGTTTCAACAATGGCAAATCCTAACTTTTCAAAGACATCGCTAATTTCATCAAGGGTTTGAGTCAAAAGATGCTGATGACCTAAAGACAGGGCTGTTCCTGGCAAGGTAATATCAACGATTTGTTCTTTGGATGATGTGCTGGAACCTAGATTGGATTTTTCTTCGATGAGCGCGTTGACTAGATTGCGAAGATCATTAGCACCTTTGCCAATCGCTCCCTTTTCTTGTGGGGCTGATGATGAGAGTGACGCAAAGATGTCGGCTACCACGCCCTTTTTGCCTAAATATTTCAAACGAAAAGCTTCTAAGGCTTTTGCATCGGCGATGGCCTGGGCTTCATGACGCGCTTGTTGTTGGAGTTCAGAGAAATTATGCATGAATAAAAAAGCCCCGCAACAAGGCGGGGCTATATTATAAACTTACTTCTTTACGCCTTGGACTTAGCTGTTTTCTTTGTTGTTACAGTCACATTACCTGACTTGTTGGTTGTTGCTGACTTCGGATTCTTAACGATTTTCTTTTCTTTTTTAGCAGCAGCTGGTGCATTCTTTGCTGCTTCAAGAATTTGGTTGAAAGAATCAGGAGCTGTGACAGCTAAATCAGCCAAAACCTTACGATCAATGGCGATATTGGCATTCTTAAGACCATTAATAAAACGGCTATAGGTAATGCCAGATTCACGGCATGCTGCATTTAAACGCATAATCCAAAGAGCACGAAATTCGCCCTTTTTCTTGCGGCGATCATAGAAAGCATACTGACGAGAACCGAGCAGGGATTTGATCGCTTCCTTATAACGTTTGGAACGATCGCCAAACTGCCCCCGAGCTTCTTTTAAAACCTTCTTTTTTCTTTTATGTGAATAAACATTCGTTTTAATTCGTACCATAAGGCAATAACCTCCTAATGCGCTTGGTGTCAGCCGCAGAAAGATATCCATCTTTACGCAATTGACGCTTGTGTTTGCGAGTCTTCTTAGTCAAGATATGCTGACGTCCAGCATTACGCTTCTTTAACAAACCCGACTTGGTCATACGCAGACGCTTGGCTGCGCTTTTGTTTGTTTTTAACTTACCTTTTCTACCCATTCCCATACTTTACCCCTTGGTTGTAGTCCCTGTTCCGTGGTTCGGAGAGGGAGAATTTCGATCGTGCGATCGAAATTACTTTTCTGTTTTAGGCGCCAGCACTAAAGACACAATGCGTCCTTCGGCGAGCGGCTCTTTTTCTATGATCGAATGTTCGGCTGTTTTAGCAATCACCTTGTCTAACACAGCTTTCCATTGATCCCTGAAGGACATTTCTCGTCCTTGAAATACTAAGTTAATTTTTACTTTATCTTTTTTAGCCAAGAAGGCAATTGCCTGTCGCATCTTGGTATCTAAATCATGTTCGTCAATGTGTGGCTTGATACGAATTTGCTTCAAATGGGTCACATGCTGATTCTTTTTGACCTTGCGTTCTTTTTTCTCTTGATCGTACTTATATTTACTGAAATCAATGATACGGCAAACTGGTGGGGCTGCTGTTGGAGCAACTTCCACTAGGTCTAACTCGTATTCAGTGGCTAATTCTAAAGCTCTTTGAATGGCAACAACGCCTAATTGTTCTGAATTTGGACCAATCACGCGAACTTCTCTTGAACGAATCTGATGATTAATGCGAATATTCTTTAAGATAGTCATTCCTCCAATTAATTTTAAGGTAATCCTCCGCCTCAGCCGAAGGCTGATCAGCCTATGGCTGAGAAGCGGACCCGACTATGGCGGGAAGTGTTCTATTATCTCTAAATTTTATTTCTTGTCAATGATCTGTTGCTTGAGGCGAACAAGCAAGGCCTCCACGTCCAAAGCGCCTAAATCTCCGCCCACATGAGCTCGTACCGAAACTTGGCGACTTTGAATCTCTTTATCCCCAATGATAATTTGATACGGGATTTTAAGCACAGAACCTTCTCGGATACGTTTGGAGAGTGATTCGTTTCGATCATCGACAATAACTCTAAATCCAGCATCACGAAGCTTTTGTGACACCTCTTGAGCAAAAGTTTTATGTTCGTCTTTTATAGGAATAATGTAAATTTGATTGGGCGCCAGCCATAAAGGAAAATGCCCAGCGTAATGTTCAATTAAGGTTCCAATAAATCGTTCAAGCGATCCCAAAATAGCTCGATGCAACATGATTGGTCGGGCTTGGCTACCTGATTCATCGATATAGTGCATATCAAATCGCTCGGGCAAATTAAAATCGCACTGGATCGTTCCACACTGCCACTGACGGCCAATCGCATCTTTAAGTTTAATATCGATCTTGGGTCCATAAAACGCACCTCCGCCTTCATCCACATCAAACTTAATCCCTTTGGTCTCCAACGCATCTTTGAGAGCTGCGGTGGCCTTGTCCCAATTCGCCTGGGCGCCCATGGAATTCTCGGGCTGGGTGGATAATTCAATATGCAAATCATGAAAACCAAAATCATTCATAGTTTGGAAAACAAAATCAATGACCTTAATGACTTCTTCTTTGATTTGGTCAGGTCGAATGAATAAGTGAGCATCATCTTGGGTGAAGCCACGCACGCGAAGCAGTCCATGCAAGACCCCCACCTTCTCCTGACGATACACTGTGCCGAGTTCAAAATAACGGATTGGCAAATCGCGATACGAACGCACTTGAGACTTATAGATTAAAATATGTCCCGGACAATTCATGGGCTTAACTGCATAATCTTCGTCGTCAACTTTAAAATAATACATGTTTTCTTTGTAGTGTCCGGCATGTCCTGAAACTTCCCAAAGCTTGCCTTTTAAAATATTGGGTGTCATGACCAGGCTATAGCCATGTTTAAGGTGTTGCTCGCGGATGTAGTCTTCAATGAGTTTGCGAAGCATGGCGCCATTAGGATGATAAAACACCAACCCTGCACCGGCGGTTTCATGATAGATGTGGAACAAATCGAGTTGGGTGGCAATCTTGCGGTGATCGCGCTTGGCTGCTTCTTCGAGCATCTTTAGATATTCGTCGAGTTCTTTTTGTGATCCAAAGGCTGTGCCATAAATACGCTGCAGCATAGGATTTTTAATGTCCCCGCGCCAGTAAGCTCCAGCAACGGAGAGCAATTTGAATCCTTTGATGGCCGAAATATTTTCAACGTGTGGACCTTTGCATAAATCCATCCACTCGTTACCTGTTTTATAAATGGTAATTTGCTCATCTTCGGGCAGACGTTCAATTAACTCAACTTTGTAAGATTCATTCTTGGAACGGAAGAATTCGATGGCTTTAGCACGTGGCCATGTTTCAACACTCATAGGAAGTTTGCGTTCAATGATCTGGCGCATTTTCTTTTCGATGGTTTTTAGATCATCGTCGCTAAATGGCTCTTTGCGGTCAAAATCATAATAGAACCCATTATCAATGGCTGGACCAATCGTAACCTTGGTTTGGGGCCAGAGCTCTTGAACAGCCTGAGCCATGACATGCGCACAGGTGTGACGAATTTTATCTATATCCTTGGAGTAATCCATAATTTAAGAATGGTGGACCCGAGGGGGATCGAACCTCTGACCTCATCCATGTCAAGGATGCGCTCTAACCAACTGAGCTACGGGTCCAGATATTGCTTCTAATCCATTTCTGCGAAGTCTAAAGTGAAAACATTTAGACGAAGCAAAATGGGCGGGGAGGGAATTGAACCCTCACAGCCTTGCGGCCACAGGATTTTAAGTCCTGCGTGTATACCAATTCCACCACCCGCCCGATAAAAAACCTACGAATAAAACATATATTGGAGGCGCGAGTCGGAATTGAACCGACGTATAGGGGTTTTGCAGACCCCTGCCTTACCACTTGGCTATCGCGCCATCATTTACTATTTAGACAGCACTGTTTTTACGATATCTTCAACTTCTGCTAAGTGCCCTACACCAACAATTCCGCAAGCCAACTTACCCTTCACTGGCTCAATAAATTTAAACCCATGTTTTTTTAATTTCGCGCAATTTTCCTGCACCATAGTATTCTTATACATATCTTCATTCATCGCCGGCGCAATAAAAATAGGAGACTTGGTGCTAATGGCAATGGTGCTTAACAAATCATCGGCAATGCCGCAAGCCAATTTGGCAATAATATTTGCCGTTGCTGGTGCAATCACTAGAGCATCAGCCTTGGCTAATTCCAAATGGCCCATGCGCCATCCATCTTTTTCAAACATGTCACTAAAAACTTCCTTGCCTGATAATCCGGCCAAGGTTAAAGGCGCAATGAATTGCGTTGCCTCTGTCGTCATCACAACGCTCACGTCACATTTTTGTTCTTGGAAACGACGGATAAGATCTGCAGCTTTATAAGCAGCAATGCTTCCTGTGACTCCTAAAACAATCTTCTTCATAGACATTATTTGTTCTTACGGCCCTTAGTATTGTCTATATCGGTTTGGCATCCTTTTTCATAAACCTTACCCTGTCTGATTTCTTCCATGGCTGTCGTGGTAATCTTTTGTTCTGAAGGGACTGTAATCATTTTCATGCCGGTTTCAGAGATTTCTAAAGCGCGTTTGGAAGCCAAACGGACCAAACGGTAAATACTATAATTAGCTTTGGGTAATAAATCTTCTAGAGGTTGATACGCCATTTAAACTCCTTTTTATAGTCCATTTGAGGGTATATTTTTCCATTTTGGAAGCGATATTTATAACACACGCACCTGTTGTTGTCAATCATTGGAAAAGCTGTCTAGTGTAGAATTTTTGTAACGAGGGCTTCGAGTTTTTCCTTGGTTTTTTCTAAGTCTGCGTTAATGACCACGTAGTCGTACTCTTTGGCTCTTTTGAGTTCCAAGGTGGCCACCTTAAGCCGCAGGGCTAGGCTGTGTGAAGTTTCGGAAGAACGCAATTTTAAGCGCTTACGCAATTCGCCCATGGAAGGGGGCTTAATAAAAATCTTAATGGCTTTAGGAAATTCCCGGCTAATGTGCTCAGCGCCCTTTACATCTATGCATAAGAGCACATGCTTACCTTTTTTAAGGAGATTCAAAACCTGAATTTTGGGTGTTCCATAGAAATTATCAAAGACCTTCTCCCACTCTAAGAAATACCCTCGCACAATGCGTCTGGCAAAAACCGGCTGACTTATAAAAAGGTAATCGCGCCCTTGGCGTTCACCTTCGCGCTTGGGACGAGTGGTTGCAGAAATGGACTTAACCAAGCGGTTTTTGAGCTTGGTTGAACTTAACAAGGCTTTGTGCAGGGTGGTTTTTCCTGAACCTGATGGCCCTGAAAGAATAATGATTTTGCCTTTTAATGTTTTTGTCATGTTGTTATTCCACGTTATTGGCTTGTTCTCTGATTTTTTCAACCTTGGCTTTAATGGTAATGACTGCAGCAGAAACTTCATTGTCTTGAACTTTTGAGCCAATCGTGTTAGTTTCACGTTGCATTTCCTGGGCGATAAAATCTAGCTTCTTGCCTGCCCCTTCATTGCCCTTAAGCAAGGCCTTGGCCTCGTTAATGTGGTGCGCCAGGCGGGAGAGCTCTTCATTGATATCGTTGTTCTTTTGGAAAGAAGCAAACTCTTCGGAGGTTAGCTTGGCTTTTTTCTCCTTCAAGATATGATTAGCGCGATTCTTGATATGGATAATCTTACCGGACATGCGCTTTAACTGATCACTGATGTCGATTGATAAAGATTTCCCTTCTCTTTTTCTCATAGCAGCGACGGATACCAATGTTTTATCTAATGTTTTTTCAAGCGACGGCCATAATTCTTGGGCTTCAATGAACGTCTCCTTGGCCTCCACCACTCCTGGCATTTTAAGTAAATCAGCCGTCGTTAAATCGTTTTTAAATCGAAGTTCTTTGGATAGGCTTTTAGCAATCTCGACGTATTTACGCACAACGTCTTTATTGAGACTGATGGTCATCTGCGGTTTATTGGCGATGCGCACAGATACAGTGACACGGCCACGCTTTAATTGGCGAGCTACAATCTTTTGGATCTTATCTTCGTAAGAAGAAAATCCTGAGGGTAAATAATACACCACATCCAAATAGCGGTGATTCACGCTTTTAATTTCCACAGCAACTTTAACTTTATTAAAGGTTAGCTCGCTGCTACCAAATCCTGTCATTCCATTAATCATACATCCCTCTCTTTTAAATTCTTTAAGCCTGCTTAATCAATTCGGACTTTTTAAACCACAGTGCAATTTCTCGACGAGCTTCATCGGGAGAACTCGAAACATGCACCACGTTTTCAAACAATCCTTTAGTGGTAATACGTCCATATTTACCTCGCACACTTTTAGGGTGGGCTTCTTCGGGATTAGTGGCCCCTGCAATTTGGCGACATTTTTTGATTGCTCCTCGTCCTTGAAACACCATGGCCACAACCGGTTGGCCGTCATTAAATTTACCTGTTAAATATTGGACAATTTGATTGTAAAAAAACTTATCCTTCAAAAGCGTGTAATGTTTTTGGGCCTGGGCTGTGGTGGTTTTAACAAGTTTTAAACCTACCAACCTTAACTCGCTATTAATAAATTGATTTAAGACATCTCCGACGATGCCTTTTTGCATTCCTTCTGGTTTAATTAACACTAAAACTTGTTCCATATTGTTCTTTCTTTGAGATTATGCCGCTTAAGTTGCTTTTCGTAAAATTTCTAAAATTCTGTCTAAATCGTTTAAAGAGTAGTATTCCACCACCAACTTGCCCTTACCCTTTTTATCTTCAACGGTAACCTTGGTCCCCAAAATTTTTCGAAGCTCATCCTCGAGAATTACGATATCTGCATCCTTGGCTCGATGTATCTTGGTTTTCTTAGAAGCCTTACCTGAAGATTGCTGGGCCAGGCCTTCGACCGAACGTACCGAAAGACTTTGGTGCACAATGTCCTTGGCCATTTTGATTTGTTTTTCTACATCTTCAACGGCCAACAGCGCACGGGCATGTCCCATCGATAACGATCCTTGACGGATGTAGTCTTGAATGGTCGGTGGCAAATTTAAAAGCCGTATGGTATTAGCAATCGTGGAACGATCCTTGCCCACTGATTTAGCTACCTGCTCTTGGGTTAACTTATATCCTTCAATCAAGGATTGGAAAGCCACCGCTTGATCAATGGCATTCAAATCTTGTCGCTGAATATTTTCAACCACAGCTAAAAGTAAACACTCGACATCCGAAACATCCTTGATGACCGCAGGAACTGATAGTAAATTTAAGGCGCGAGCGGCACGTAAACGTCGCTCTCCTGCCACCACTTCAAAGCGATTACCGCGCGGTCGAATCATGATCGGCTGGATAATTCCTTTTTCTTGAATAGACGCTTGGAGCTCCTTAAGAGAAGCTTCATCATAATTGCCTCTAGGCTGAATGGGATTATTATCGATCAGCTCGGTCTGAACCATAGACACCTTTAATGCCGCTGCTGTTTTTTCTTGATCGTGGGCTTGAGCATGCATCTGCTCAATAGCTGTTGTGTCTTGCATGGCTTTTTCTCGGGCTTGAGAAATCAGCGCTGATAATCCTTTACCTAAAGCTTTGTTATCCATAGTAGTCTCCTTAAATATTGGCTATTTTGCCTGATTTCAGAAATTCTTGTGCTAATTCGGAATATTTAACTGCCCCTACTGATGTTGGATCATACACATGAATTGGCTTTCCAAAGCTAGGAGCTTCGCTTAAACGTACATTGCGCGGAATCACAGCATTGTAAACTTTATCACTAAAGAAGCTCTTAATTTCTTTAATTACCTCATTGGTGAGATTGGTACGATAGTCTGCCATGGTCATTAATACGCCTTCGATTTCCAGACTGGAATTCAAACTTTCTTTTACAAGATTAACGGTGTTTAAAAGTCCGCTGACTCCTTCGAGCGCATAAAATTCACATTGGATAGGTATGATAATGCTGTCCGCAGCTACCAAGGTGTTGAGTGTTAGAAGACCTAAGGATGGTGGAGAATCAATAAAAACAAAATCAAAATTCGATTTAACTGAATCAATAGCTTTTTTAAGTCGTGTTTCACGCGACATGGCACCCACCAGCTCTATTTCTGCACCAGTTAAATTAATATTACAAGGAGCAACGCTTAAATTAGGGTATGCAGTTTGAATAAGGGCATCGCTTAATGTATGTTTATGGATCAAAACATCGTATATAGAGACCTTGATTTCGTTTTTATTAACCCCAACCCCGCTTGTTGCATTGCCTTGAGGATCCATATCCACCAGCAAAACTCTTTTACCCATACTGGCTAAGACGGCTGAAAGATTCACCGCGGTGGTCGTTTTGCCCGTACCGCCCTTTTGGTTACAGATTGCAATTGTTTTCATAAAAGCGATCCTTTTACTTTTTGTTCTTCACATAAAAATCAACCAAGGGGTTGACTCTTTTTAAAACTTCCGTCGCCAAATCATCTCCTGGACGACTAGTAATCATTTTTTGGTTTTTGCCTGCCAGCACATCGTCTAATTCTTTAATGATACGTCCAAAAGGACCCACGATATGATGTGAAATCACAAAAGACATAATCATGCTTAATAAAACTATTAAACAAATACAAAAAACAATAGCTCCTGTGAATGTTAGTACCATTTTAACCATTTCAGGATAACTGCTGTGATAAATGGCTTTGGTAATAATAGGATTGCCAATAAAAACAATGGCCATGAACGCTAAAAAAATAAATGCTGAAGGCAAAAAACTTAAGAGAATGATCTTGTCTTGGTATTTATTGGCCGTTAGAAAAACATTTCTTTTTTTTCTATTGTTGTCTATTGCCATGCCTTCCTCCTTTTTATTGGCCTGTAAAATCACTTGCAGCACTGAGTTCTGTAAAAAATAAAACTTAGTCTTTGTTATATTGTGTTTTATTTTTTACGTAAAACTCAACCAAGATATTAATGCGCTTTAAAAGATCGGCTGCCAAATCATCGCCGGGACGACTAGTGATGGTCATTCTTTTTGATTTACCGTCGATCACATCATCTAATTCTTTAATGATACGTCCAAAAGGTCCTACCAAATGATGGGAAATAACAAAAGCCATCATGATGGCTAAAAGAATGATCAAGCACAATAAAAATATAATCGCTCCTGTAAAAATATAAACCAAATTGGTTACTGACGTAATGGATGTGTGAAACACGGCCTTAGTAATAATAGGATTGCCAATAAAAACAATCGCAATGAAGGCTAAGAATATAAATGCCGACGGGAAAAAGCTTAAAAGAATAATTTTGTCTTGATATTTATTGGCTGTTAAAAAAACATTTCTTTTTTTACTGTAGTTCGGTGTCGACATACGCTCTCCTTTTTTCTAAGTGTTTAAATGTTTTATTTAATAAATTCCTTTGTATAATCCCCAACCTTCGACGATAAATGTTCCATCGGCATTGCGGCACAATCCTACTCCGCTTCTATCACGCTCAACAGGCTTTGTGCCAGCCCCACAAGCAGGTTGTTGCCCCCCCACATCAACAAGGGGCATGTCGTTGTCATTTCTAATCGCATACAGTGCATACGCCATGTTGTGGTTCTTTGAATTATCCTTCCCCTCACAACATTTAAAGTGCAAGGTGCTCTCTGCTTCTGCTTGCGAAAGACAAACGCTTAGCTGTTTAGCATAAGAACATATTTCGATCTTGCTTTTGATTGTTTTTACTTGATCTGCGCCCTCTTGCCCTCGAAAACTTTCTGACCATTTAAAATACCACTGCATGGAAATAAATCCTATGACACCAAGAACGATGATCGCAAGAATAAAGTCAATAAGTGAAAAACCCTTAGCTTCTTTTTGCATAAGTCCTATGATATGAAAGGTTTTTATTCCAAATATTACATCTAAATGTTACCAGCACACTCCGCCGCTGGCTACACCATTTTCAACTGTAAAAAAGCAACCCTTCTCATCGTAATCTAAATACGTTGAGCACCTACCTATAGTTTTGGTGCCTCGAGTTACACTTTGATCCGTCTGACAGCCGCCCTGACATTGGGTTGAATCGTTACATTCTTTTCCTGCATCGCTCGTCGGCAGATTACAATGTTCAGCTCGATTTATTTTCCCCTGCACAGCAGGAATCCAAATTCCCTGATGATCTGTACATGCTGCTCGATCTTCTGGCCATGGATTAATATTCAGCTTGGGTTTATTTGTGGATGGTACTTCTTGAGCGCAAGCAGTGGCTCGGAAAAGGAAAAAAATGATAACTAATAGACCACTATTTATTCGCATGCTTTATTGTCTCTTATAATAAAAAATTGTTGCTTAAGTATATTATTAATAGATATGTTTGTACAGATCAAATCTCAGAATTTCAATACGAACCTTGATAAGTTCCGAATCCCATTAGATCCTCTGCCCCGCTAGTGTGGTGACATAGCTGAATTCCACTTTGTGGATCAGCATATTCATTCGGCGCCCCTTCGCACAAAGGCGAAATCGTAGTCCCTTCAGGATCGCTGGTTCTCTTTGTAGCTACGATCATATAATAAGAAAAATCGAAAGCATGATACACGTCATATAGAAAATTCTCACTCGTTTTACCATGCACAGCTTGATTTGCACATATTTGTTGTGACTGTATGTCTGGTTTTGATATTTTACAAAGCTCTACTTGGTCTTTAAAATGTTTCATTTGGATGATGGCTTCAGCAGCTGTAGCTTTTTTAATCCAATTAAAATAAGAGCCTGCCGCTAAGGTAGTTAAAACTCCTAATATGACTAACACTACAATAATTTCAAACAGAGAAAAACCTTTGGTGAGATTGGAAGATGAAATGTATTTCACGTGGAACACCTTTAATGTTCTAGTGATATTTATAAGCTATTTCTTGACGACTTTAATCTTAGCTAGCTTGGAGCCGCGCATTCCAAAAAGCCCCTTCTTTTCTTCACAGACAACCTTTATTTCCATCTGCTCTCGGTCAATGCCTAAGGTTTTTTCGGCCTTCTTTATGGCCTTTTCTGTGGTATCAGCTTCAAATTCGGCTTCTGTGTTGTTGTTATCAGTGCTAAAAAGCATACCTGTATCCCTTCAATTTCACGTGGAACATTATTTGCTTCTGGACATATTCCATTGAGCCCAAGCTGACAAGGCATAAAAAACAGTAAAATATAGCGATAAGCCGCTTGCAAATTTATAAAAAATAAACCCTATAAAGAATGGAAAAATATACTTCATCATCTTCTGCTGCATGGCCTGAGTCTCGTCGGTGATAACCATGGTTTTTGAAGTAATTGTTTGCTGTAAGAACATCACCCCTGCCATAGCAATGGGCAGAATATTAAGCTCATTGCCTAGAAAAGGAATACTAAATGGTAAAATGGCTAATCGATCTGGCTGGGCTAAATCCTTAATCCAGAGGAAACTTTTACCTTGAAAGTAATAGGATCGCCATAAAACTTGATATAAAGCGATAAATATGGGCATTTGCAGCAGAAATGGTAGGCATCCTGCTAAGGGATTAACCTTCTCCAGCCGGTACAGTTCAACCATTTCCGTATTCAGCTTCTTAGGGTCATCCTTATACCTCTTCTGCAAAGCAGCCACCTTAGGCTGAACCTGCTGCATTTTCTTCATAGAAGTCATGCTTTTGAGTGTCAGCGGATAGGTTATGCCGTAGATCAGCACGCTGACCAAAATAATTGAAAATCCCCAGCTGTGGCATATGGAGTATAAAAATGGGATTGTATAATAAATTCCTTTGGATATCACTTCAAGGATCCAGTAATTACTGAAAGCAACGATCTGCTCATATCCCTTCTTATAGGTCTTAAGCCAATTAATGCTCTGATCCCCTGCTACTACCGTAAAATTGTAAGTTCGGCTTGTCTCTGGAGCAATTTGTTCTTCTTTAGGGCTTACTGTAACAACGAGCTGATTTTCGTTAAGTACTTGTCTTTCATAGCTTTTTGTCTCAAATTCTGGATCAATAAGAAGCATATGGAAATGATCGCGGAATCCAACCCACCCTACTTCCCCAGCTTCTAACTTTGAATCTTTGTCGTTGAATTTGTTGGCAACCCCCTTACGAATCACCTTTTTATTAAATAGAATGGAAACTTCGTCCAACATTGCATTTCTATTGCTGATATCTTTAATTTTTTCATGATTAAAATTGATTAATTTAAACTGAATGTTTTCCAGACTGGAAGACTTTGAGAGATTTTCGATGTTAATTATTGTTTTAATAGAATTATCTTCTATTTTATATGTTTTGATTATTCTTCTGGAAGAATCTTGGTATGTGTAACTTGCGCTATCCTTGGTATGGTCTTTTAATGTAAAAGCTGCAGATTCAAAACCCTTAACGGTTAGTAAATTTTCAACTGGAAATCCTTTTTCATTTCCTGCAAATTCGACATTGTGGAGTGATCCACCCACATTTGATAATTCTACATAGTGTCCGTTGGATTCTAATTTAGTAATTTCTTCTTTTGCAGGCTTCTTAGTGGTTTCTTCGATGCTTTCAGACAAAGAAATTGCTGCAGACTCTGCTTTTGATGTATCTATTTTATTTTCAATTATTTGTGTATTTTTTAATGCTTCTGGGCGTTTGGGAGGAACAAAAATTCCCTGATAAACCATCAGAACAACAAAGGAAAGAGCCATTGCAAAAAAGAAATTTCTATCCATAATTTGAAGCTCCTTATGCGGGGTCGTAACCGCCTTTTGAAAGGGGAGAACAGCGTAAAATTCGCCATATTCCCCTAATTGATCCTTTTATAGATCCATGCTTACGAATGGACTCGGCTGCATAGTGCGAGCACGACGGGTAAAACCGGCATGTATTAATGAAAAAGGGCCGGCTTACGCTTTGGTAGACCTTTATGGCAAACACTAATAGCTTGGCCATGGGAAATAATGTTTTATGAAGGGATTAATTTGCGACGGCCTTTAGCTCTGCGGCGCGCTAAAACCTTGCGTCCATCTTGGGAGGCCATACGTTTACGAAATCCGTGTTTTCTAACGCCTACTCGTTTTGTTGGTGTTTTGAGATGTTTTTTCATAGTCTTTTAAGTGCACTTTTCCTTAAGTTTGTTGGTATGCTTCCTTTTGATTTATCGTCGATAAACGCTCCTAAAATAAGAGGAGAGAAGCTACATAATGGGGAGGATTATAACATAGGCTTGTAGTGCGTCAAGTCTTTTAGGTGCCGGTTAGCTCCGATGAGGGTAGGGTGTGAGAGCGAGACAACCCCACAGGGCCTAGGGCTTTCTTGCGATAGCAAGCCCGAGCTTGTGGGGATGGGGGGTCGAGCTCGAAAGCCCCACCCTCATCGGAGCTTATTAAAATCTAACCCATTAATTTTCTTAAACTTAAGGCTCTGCTCAAATCTCGTCGCTAAAAAAATAATTGCAATGGCTAAGGGCTTTGTTATAATGGCCAGCACTTAAACGGAACGTTATCCACAGCTGTGAATAAGTTGTGATTAGTCGACTAGAAATCCCTTTTGGCTCGACTAATCAGACATCAAACATGACCTTAACAGACATCTGGCAGAAAACTCAAGGAAATATCAAAGAAGAGGTGGGCCTAACTAGCTACGACACCTGGCTTTCAGGTCTCAAGGCCATCGACAAGGATGCCGATACTCTAATCTTGCAGGCTCCTGATGAATTTTTCAAAAACTGGATTGTTGAACATTATTCTAAGGCTATCGAACGTTGTTTAAAGCAGGAGGCTGGCCGTCAGGTTGATTTAGAATTTGAGGTCAACGCCCAGCTGCAGCTGCCCGGCACCCAAAAACTCCAATCCTTAGAAAAAAAGCTTTCCCCTGAAGTTGCTAAAAGTAATATCAATCTTAATCCGCGCTTTTTGTTTGAAAATTTTGTCATTGGATCTTCGAATCGTTTTGCTTTTGCAGCAGCTCAAGCGGTAGCTGAGGCGCCGGCTAAAATGTACAATCCATTTTTTATTTATGGTTCGGTGGGTCTTGGTAAAACGCATTTGATGCAGGCCATCACTCAAGAAATTTTACGTAAGCATCCAACTCTTAAAATTTGTTATCTATCTTCTGAACAATTTACTAATGAATTAATCAATGCCATCCGTCATCGCTCCGCAGATAGTTTCCGTCAGAAATATCGCAATATCGATGTCTTATTGATTGATGATATCCATTTTATCGCCGGAAAAGAGAGTACCCAGGAAGAATTTTTTCATACGTTTAACACCTTACACGACCATCATAAGCAAATTATCATCTGTTCAGATAGACCACCTAAGGAAATTGCGCATTTAGAAGATCGCTTGGTTTCGCGTTTCTGTTGGGGACTGATTGCGGATGTTCAACCACCAGACTATGAAACACGCGTGGCTATTCTTAGAAAAAAATTAGAACTCGAATCTGTGAATGTTCCTGATGATGTGGTTGATTTTATTGCGAGTCAAATTAAAACCAATATCCGTGAGTTAGAGGGCGCTTTACTTAGAGTAGTGGCTTATGCGGTCTTAGAAGATAAGCCGATTAATCTAATCGTTGCTAAATCCGTTTTGAAAGACATGGTTAAAGAAACAGTTAAGACCATTTCGGTTGAAATGGTGCAAAAACAAGTGGCAGAATTTTATAATTTATCGTTAAATGAGCTTAAAAATAAAAGTCGTCATAAAAATATTGTGATCCCAAGACAAATTGCCATGTATTTGGCGCGTAAATTAACCAAACATTCTTTACCTGAAATTGGGGCTGCTTTTGGGGGTAAGGATCACACCACCATTATGCACTCGGTAAAAAAAGTTGAAGAAGTTCTTTTAAAAGACGAACAAATAAGGAAAATAGTAGAGTCCATTCAAGGGACCCTATTAGTTTAACTGGGGATAAGTTTTTAGAGTTACCCTCAAGTTATCCACAGCTGTGAATATTGTAACATGTTGAAAAATATCACTTTTAGTGCTTTCTTCAACATATCCACAGGTGATACTAATATTACTTCTGATTTAAGAAACCGTTTAAGATAGTTATATTAAGCAAAGGTGTGAATATGAAAATTAAGGTGAATAAGGATCAATTATTAGGTGCAATTGCGGTTGTAGGTAACATTGTTTCAACCAGAGCAACCTTACCTATATTATCCAATATGATGTTGGAAGCTAAGGATGATGTTTTAAAATTAAATACCACTGATTTAGACATCGGAATATCCTGTGAATTACCTGTGCATATCTATGAACAAGGGGCGATAACCATACCAGCTAAGAAATTTAGCGATATTATCCGCGAACTTCCTAGTGGTGATGTGGTTTTATATGTCAGAAAGAACAATCAGGTTGAAATTGAAGGGGTCAATTGCCGCTTTAAGCTTAATGGGCTTCCTAAAGAAGAATTTCCTAAATTCCCAGAATTCAAAGATAAAGATGTGGTTTTAATTGAACAAAAAGATTTAAAAGAAATGATTCGTATGACCAGTTTCGCGGTTTCTTTTGAAGAATCACGCTATGTGTTAAATGGAATTCTTTTAGAAATTTCAGGCGATAAGGCCCGCATGATCGCGACCGATGGACGTCGATTAGCTAAGATTGAAAAGAAACTCTTACAGGGAAATAATAAAGAACTTAGTATTATTATTCCTGTGAAGGCGATCGGCGAAATCAATCGTAATCTTAAAGATACTGGCGATTGTTCAATTATCTGTTCAGCTAACCAGGTACTTTTTAATATTAATGGTATTTTAATTGCAACTCGCATCATTGAAGGCGAGTTTCCTAATTATAAGCAAGTCATCCCTAAAGAAATTTCAACCAAAACCAAGGTCAAGACCCAGGAAATTTTGGCCGCTATCCGACGAGCTAATCTATTATCAACCCCAGATTTCCAGGCCATTAAATTCGAATTATTCAAAGACAAGATGGTGATTTCAAAAACCACTCCAGATGTTGGTGAATCCAGAGAAGAGCTAGCTGTCGAATATGGCCAACAAGAACTCATGGTTGGTTTTAATCCTCAGTACTTCATTGATGTCTTAAAGAATATTGAAGATGAAAAAATAGATTTGGAATTTTTAGGATCAGATAAACCCTGCGTGTTAAGGCTTCGCGAATATCTTTACCTAGCCTTACCCATGCGACTATAAGATATGAATATTAAAGACGTGATCCCATCGGTCATCGGTGAATTAGCTAAAAAGAGACCTCAGGAAATCGATATTGCCTCGCTGTGGCAGAGGATTTCTGGTGGCGGAAAAGGCAGCCGAGTGCATGAGATAAAGGCAGGGGCCTTGACAGTGGTGGTAGACTCATCTGTTAGGAAAATGCATTTATTTAGGAAGCGCCAAGAACTATTAGAAGAAATTCAGAACAAAGTACCATCGATTAAAACCATTTATTTTAAAGTAGGGAGCGTATGAAAACCGAAGAAAAAGAAACAACAAATAAAAAAGGCAAATACGACGCCAGTAATATCACCGTCCTGGAAGGGTTAGATGCAGTCCGCATGCGACCAGCCATGTATATTGGCGATACATTTAGCAAGGGTCTTCACCATTTAGTCTATGAAGCCGTCGATAACTCAATTGACGAAGCCTTAGCCGGATTCTGTAAGAATATTGAAGTTGTGATTCATCAAAACGAATCTTTATCAGTTATCGATGATGGGCGTGGTATTCCCGTTGATATGCATAAGACCGAAAAGAAACCTGCGGTGGAAGTCGTATTAACAACATTGCATGCCGGCGGTAAATTCGACAAAGATACGTATCAAGTTTCAGGTGGTTTGCACGGGGTTGGTATTTCTTGCGTCGTGGCTCTTTCTGAATGGTTTGAAGTTGAAGTCAAACGTGACGGCAGCATTTATCATATGCGCTTTGAGAAAAGCAAAACTGCTTCCAAACTGACAACAATCGGCAAAACCAAAACCACCGGAACCAAGGTCACTTTTAAACCAGACAAGACCATTTTCAAAGAAACCAACACATTTTCTTATGATATTTTAGCCAAACGTTTGCGTGAGCTAGCCTTTCTTAATAAAGGCATCTCCATTAAGTTAGTTGATCAGCGAGGTGATAAACCTAAAGAATCTTTATTCCTCTTTAAGGGTGGAATCGTTTCTTTTGTGGAATATCTCTCACATAATAAAACACCGCTACACAACAAGGTTTGTTATTTTGAAAGAGAAAAAGACAAAACCACGGTTGAGGTAGCCCTTCAATACAATGATAGCTACAACGAAACCGTATTTTCTTTTGCCAACAGCATCAATACCATTGAAGGCGGAACCCACTTATCAGGTTTCCGTTCAGCTCTTACCCGTGCGATCAACAACTATGCCAAAGCTAAGAATCTATTGAAAGAAAAAGACGGCATCGGCATCTCCGGTGACGATACGCGCGAAGGTTTAACCGCTGTCATTTCCGTAAAATTGCAATTTCCACAATTTGAAGGACAGACTAAAACCAAACTCGGTAATTCGGAAATGGATGGCATGGTTGCCTCGATGACCTTTGAAGCATTGAATAAATTCTTCGAAGAAAACCCATCGGTAGCTAACAAAATCATTGATAAGGTTATTGTGGCGGCCCGCGCCCGTGAAGCAGCTCGTAAAGCACGTGAGCTGACCCGTCGCAAAGGAGCCTTAGATGGCGGTGGTTTGCCTGGTAAATTAGCAGACTGTTCAGAGAAAGATCCTTCTTTGTGCGAATTGTATCTCGTGGAAGGGGATTCTGCCGGCGGTTCAGCTAAACAAGGGCGAAGCCGTGCCTTTCAAGCCATTTTGCCACTAAAGGGAAAAATTCTTAACGTTGAAAAATCCCGTCTGGATAAAATTCTTTCTAACGAAGAAATCCGTACCATCATCACGGCCTTAGGTACAGGGGTGGGCGAAGATTTTAATATTGAAAAATTGCGTTATCATAAATTGATTCTCATGTGCGATGCGGACGTGGATGGCTCACACATTCGCACGTTGATTTTAACACTTTTGTACCGACAGATGCCCCAATTGGTTGAAGGTGGTTATGTTTATATCGCCCAACCTCCTTTATACAAGGTATCTCGGGGAAAACGCGAAGAATATATCCAAACTGAAAAAGAAATGAATGAGATTATCTTGGATTTAGGAACTGAAGGGCTTATTGTTACCAAGCTTGAAGGCAAAAAGGTTTATAGCCCTGCCCAACTGAAGGATATCTTAGAAGTTTTAGTTGAGCTAGAAACCATTGTCGAGCGATTTAAGCGTAAGGGCTTGGATTTCGATGCCTACGTCGAAAATCACGATCAAAAGAAGAAAAAAATGCCACGCTACATCGTTAAGATCAATGGCAAGGATGAATATGTGTATGACGATAAAGAATTAGCCGAGCTCACCAAGAACGATACCGAAACTCAATACATTGAAATTTTTGAGTCAGAAGAATTAGAAGTCATTGCTGAAAAACTAGACAAACAAGACTTATTTCTGCAAGACTATAACCGTAAGGTCGTCGATCTTGTTTTGTTAGCCAGCGACAAAAAAGAAAAATCTAAACCCAAGGTCGACATGAAGCCTTTGTTTACGGTTGAAAACGAAAAATCAAAGACCTCTTTAATGGGACTTGTCGATTTGGTCGAATATGTTCGTGCGTCTGCCAGAAAAGGCATGCACATTCAACGTTACAAAGGTCTTGGAGAAATGAATCCACAACAGCTTTGGGATACAACCATGGATCCAGAGCGACGCACCATTTTAAAAGTGGCCTTGGAAGATGCGGTGGAAGTCGATAAGACATTTGCCATGTTGATGGGCGATGAAGTTGAACCCCGTCGATTATTTATAGAAACCTATGCCCATGAAGTCAAGAATTTGGACGTTTAATTTTTAGAAAGGTGTTTCCTTTATGCGTGATGCGAATAAAAAAGAACGAATAATCCCGGTTTATATCGAAGAGGAAATGAAGAATTCCTACCTCTCGTATTCGATGTCGGTTATTGTCGGCCGCGCTCTTCCTGATGTGCGCGATGGTCTAAAACCCGTACATCGACGCATTTTATATGCCATGAAAGAATTGAATCTCGAACACAATAAACCCTATAAGAAAAGCGCTCGTATCGTGGGTGAAGTTTTAGGTAAATACCATCCACACGGCGACACAGCGGTCTATGACACCATGGTGCGTATGGTGCAGGAATTTTCTTTGCGCTATCCTTTGATCGATGGCCAAGGTAACTTTGGTTCGATCGATGGCGATGCAGCTGCAGCGATGCGTTACACCGAAGCACGCATGGCCTCTGTCTCAGAGATCATGTTGGAAGACATCGACAAAGAAACGGTAGAGTTTTCTCCTAACTTCGATGGATCTTTAACCGAGCCAGATATTTTGCCTGCCTTGGTCCCTAATCTTTTAGTCAATGGTTCCTCAGGTATTGCAGTCGGTATGGCCACCAACATGGCGCCTCATAACTTGGGCGAGGTCGTCGATGCCATTATGTTTTTATTGGACAATCAAGAAGCCACCATTAAAGAGTTGATGAAGTTTGTCAAAGGGCCTGATTTTCCAACCGGTGGTATTATCTGTGGCCGAGAAGGATTTGTGGATGCTTACAATAATGGACGAGGCAAGGTCACGATCCGCGCCAGAGCTTCTATCGAGCAGCAAAAGGCCAACAAAGAAGCGATCATCATTACCGAACTTCCTTATCAGGTTAATAAAGCTAATCTGATTGCCAACATTGCTGATTTGGTGCAGAACAAACAAATTGATGGAATTACCGATATTCGTGATGAGTCAGATAAAGATGGTATTCGCGTGGTCATTGAAATGCGTCGCGATGTGGATGCCAACATTGTGCTGAATTATTTATTTAAGCATACCCAGATGGAAACCACCTTTGGTATTATTAATCTGGCACTGGTCAACAAATCTCCCAAGGTTTTAAATCTCAAGCAATTGATGCAGCAATATATTACCCATCGCCGTCAAGTGATTCGCCGTCGTACCCAATTTGATTTGGATAAAGCACTGCGTCGGGCCCACATCTTAGAAGGTTTGAAAACAGCCTTTAAGCATTTGGATGAAATCATCAAGACCATCCGTGCTTCTAAATCGACCGCGGATGCTAAAGAAGCGCTCATGAAGAAGTTTGATCTTTCTGATGTGCAAGCGCAGGCAATTCTTGAAATGCAATTGCAGCGTTTAGCAGCACTCGAACGCGACAAGATCGAAGCTGAGTATCAACAGCTTTTAAAGGATATTGAGAATTACCGCTCGATTTTAGCTTCTGAAAAGAAGGTCGATGCGATTATTAAAGAAGAGTTAACTGAATTAAGAAAGAAATATGCCGATGAGCGTCGCACTGAAATTGCAGCCAAGGCCGAAGATATTGAAATTGAAGACATGATTGCTGATGAAGACATGGCGATCACGATCAGCAACAAAGGCTATATCAAAAGATTGAATATCGACGGCTATCGTTCGCAAAAACGCGGGGGCAAGGGTGTAACTGCCATGACCACTTCGGATGAGGATTTTGTCGAGCGACTGTTCATTGCCTCTTCCAAAGACTGCCTTTTGATTTTCTCAAATCAGGGAACAGTGCGCTGGCTGAAGGTGTATGAAATTCCAGCAGCCTCACGTACAGCCAAGGGTAAGGCAATTATCAATCTGCTTTCCTTTAAGCCTGAAGAGAAAATTAGTGCGATTGTGGCTGTGAAAGAATTTAGAGAAGATGAATTCTTAGTCTTTGCTACCAAACAAGGCTTGGTTAAAAAGACCAAGGTGTCGGCTTATGGCAATCCACGCAAAGGTGGTATCGTCGGAATTGGATTGGAAAAAGATGATGAGCTTATTGGTGTTGCTTTAAGTAATGGCAAGGAAGATGTGCTTTTGGCGACCCATCAAGGGATTTCACTACGCTTCCCAGAGAAAATGCTGCGCGATATGGGACGTTCTGCCAAAGGTGTTCGAGGAATCAATCTCGAGAAAAAAGATTATGTGGTTGGCATGTTGGTCTTTGCTCCTGATGTAGATAAGACCGGTGCCAAACTTTTGACGGTCTGCGAATTAGGATATGCCAAACGTTCTGACTTTGCTGATTACCGAACCCAGTCACGCGGCGGCAAAGGTGTCATCAACGTTAAGTTGACCGAGAAAAATGGACCAGTCGTTGGAGTGTTGACTGTCGCCGATGGTGATGAGATCATGGCGGTCACCAAGAAGGGCATGGTGGTGCGTTCCAACCCTGCTGAGATCCGTGAAACCGGACGTTCAGCCGTGGGAGTAAGGTTGATATCTTTGGAATCTAGCGACAAGGTCTCTTCTGTAGGTCACCTGGTTTCGCGAGAGGATGAATAATTTCAACTTGACGCCAGAAACTCTCTGGATATAATAATCGCTCTTATTTCGATCTTCGACCCTGTCGTCTAGCCTGGTCAGGACAAGAGGTTTTCAATCTCTCAGCACGGGTTCAAATCCCGTCAGGGTCATTCTATTTCACCCCAACGTCTTGCTGTCGTAAGACAACAGTTGGGGCTTCAAAGAAACAATCTTCTTCAATCAGGAGGAACCCATGCTCACCATTTACGGATCAGATCTTTCAGGCCCCGCTAACAAAGTGCGTTTTGTAGCTAACTATATTGGTTTAGCCTATGAATATCGCCAAATCAACTTGCGCGAAGGTGAACACAAGCAAGAATGGTTTTTGCGAATCAATCCTGTCGGAAAAATCCCAGCGATGAGCGACGGAGATTTTAATCTTTTTGAAAGCGGCGCTATTTGCAAATATATTTGCACTAAGGCTGCCTCCAACCTTTACCCAACCGATCTTAAACAAAGAGCTATTGTCGATCAGTGGATCGATTTTTCAACATTGCATATCGGCATCAATATGTCCAAGTTGACCTTTAACCGCGTCTTTGCTCCTCGTTTAAAAAGACCAGTCAGTCAAGAGTCTATCACTGACGGCGAAACTTTTTTAAGCCAACAATTACCTGTCATTGAGCAACAATTAAGCCAACACAAATATCTGTGCGGTTTACAAATCACCCTAGCGGATTTAACGCTTTTAGCAGCCTTAGATCCAGCTGAACTCTCAGGTATTGATTTAAATAAATATCCTCAAATTACTGCCTGGCGCAATAATCTTAAATCACAAGGATTCTACACCAAGTGCTTTAAAGAATATGGGGAGAGCCTCAAAGCCGCTGCCAGCAAGTAGCATTCATGAAAGCAGCTCTGATACAGTTTAATGCTTCCGACGATAAACAAGATAATTTGTTACGTGCTGAAGCGATGGTTAGGCAAGCCATAGCCCAAAAGGCCCAATGGATCCTCTTGCCAGAAGTTTTTAGTTTTCGAGGAAATTTTCGCAGCAAAGAAATTCTCCAGCAGACCTCCGAAGACATTCCTGGAATAACGAGTGAACGTTTCTTAAATTTAGCCCGAACACATAAGGTTGACATTCTTTTAGGGTCCATCCTCGAAAAGAGTCAAGACAACAGAGCCTACAACACTTCGGTAGCCCTCAATGGTGCCTCAGGCAACGTGGTAAAATATCGTAAAATTAACTTATTCGAGGCTATTTTAGGTGATAAGATAATTTCCGAATCTGATTGTATGGAGGGTGGCGACAAATCGCAGACGGTTGTCGTCGGAGATTTCAAGGTTGGTTTAAGCATTTGTTATGATTTAAGATTTCCTGCTCTTTATCAAGACTATGCGCGCCAAGGAGCCACGGTGTTAACAGCTCCTTCGTGTTTTACTAGAATCACAGGCGAGGCTCACTGGGAGGTTCTTCTGAGAGCCAGGGCCATTGAGAATTTAGCATATGTAGTGGCCCCCAATCAGGTAGGGACAGATTGTAAAGGGGTAGAGGCTTTTGGTCATAGCATGGTCATTGATCCGTGGGGACATATCGTGGCTCGTGGATCTGCCGATAAGGAAGAAATCATTTACGCCGAAATTTTAATAGAGAAGGTCAAAGAGGCCCGATCTAAATTACCAGGAATAATCCCTCGCTAATGGATCGGGATAAATTTCGTCCCGTTAAGCAACGGGACTCATTTAGGAGATAAGCATGGCACAAAGAGTTAAAGTGGCAATTACTGGAGCTGCCGGACAAATCGGATATGCTTTACTTTTTAGAATTGCTTCAGGAGAAATGTTTGGCAAAGATACCCAGGTGGACTTAAGCCTTTTAGAATTAGAAAAAGCTCTCCCAGCCCTTGCTGGTGTTGTAATGGAACTTGAAGACTGCGCTTTTCCTTTACTTAAAAGTATTACGACCTCATCCGATCCTAATGTGGCCTTTAAAGATATTGATTGGGCTTTGTTGGTGGGAAGCGTACCACGTAAAGAAGGTATGGAGCGAGGCGATCTTTTAAGAATTAACGGGGGTGTTTTTATTGAACAAGGTCGTGCGCTTTCGAATAATGCCAAACCCACCTGCAAGGTTTTAGTCGTAGGAAATCCATGCAACACCAACGCCTACATTGCCAAGAGCGTTTGTAAAAATATTCCAGCCAAGAACTTCTTTGCTATGACCATGCTCGATCAAAATCGTGCCAAGACCCAATTAGCCCAAAAGGCTGGGGTGGCCGTTGAAGATGTAAAGAATTTATCCATCTGGGGAAATCATTCCGCAACCCAGTATCCTGATTTTTATAACACAACCATTAATGGTAAATCTGCAGCCCAGGTAATCAGTGATCAAAACTGGCTGCAAACAACATTTATTGAAACAGTCCAGAAACGTGGGGCTGCCATTATCAAGGCCAGAGGTTTATCTTCGGCCGCTTCGGCTGCCAATGCAGTCATTGATACAGTCAAAGGAATTATCACGCCAACCTCAGCTGGAGATTGTTTCTCAGCAGCTGTCTCAAGCGATGGAAGCTATGGGGTTCCTGAAGGAATCATGTTTGGCTATCCCTTGCAAAGCGATTGGACAGGTTGGAAGGTTATTACCGGCTTTAATCATAATGATTTTGCTAAAGCTAAGATCAAGGCAACCTTAGATGAGCTTTTAAGTGAGGCTGAAGCTGTTAAAAGCCTCCTTTAATATAACTTTAATAAAGGTTGTAAGCTATTGTGTAAGATCGACTTAAGGTCAATAGCAGGCTTAGAATAGCAAAAATATTTGTGTGAAAGTTGCACACGGGCTTTTTAGAGGGTATACTTAATCATATATTTTTTTAAGGGGGTATTTTATGAAGCAAAACGCACATAAATTCATGGTATTTTTAGGATCTTTTGCCCTTATAGGAACTCTTTGCGGATGCGATCTATTTACTCCAGCAAAAAAACCAGCTCCTAAACCAGCTGTTAGTAGCACAGAAGAAGTTGCAGCACCTGCAGCTGCCTCAAACCCTAGCGTTGGTACCAACAACGATTCTTCAGCAGCCCTACCTGCTGATGTGGTTGCTCGCGTAGGCAATTGGACCATGTCGGCCGATGAATTTAATGAAAGACTCAAACTTTTGAAACAAAGCTTACCAGAATTTAACGAGAAAGATGCAAATGCTAAAGCCACCGTTCTCAATGAACTTATCCGTCAACAACTTTTGGTTAAAGATGCTGAAAGCTCAGATATTGTTGAACAAAAAGACATCAAAGATGCCATCGAAGATTTTCGTCGTACCGTGTTAGTGCAAAAATTAGCTGAACGCATTACCAAAGGCGTTGCAGCCACCGACGAAGATGCTCAAAAGTATTACGATGGCAACAAGAGTTTATTTCTAAAATGGACAGTTCGTCAGATCATGACTGCTGATGAAGCCGCTGCCAAGAATGCCTTGGTACAGATCTTACAAGGAGGCGACTTTGGTGCAATCGCCAAAACCGAATCTAAAGATAAATATGCTGAAAATGGCGGGCTTGTTCCTGAAAAAGATTTGATCCAACTTCCTAAAGAAGTCAGCAAGAATATTTTGGCATTGGATGCAGGAGGAACTAGCGCGGTATTTAAAGGTCCACAAGGGTATTATATCGTCCACGTTGATGAGAAAAAACCTGTACCATTTGCAGAAGTCAAAGATGAACTTAAAAGTGAAATCACGGTACGTAAACAACAACAAGCCATTATTGATTACATTGGCAAATTAGCTCAAAAAACAAAAGTCGAAGTTAATAAAGAACTCCTAGGGGTTGGCTCTAAGTAAGCATGCCTCAAACGGAGTGGAGGTAAAAGTCATGGCATTAGAAAATCAAAAACAAATTATTATCATTGCTATTGCCGTTGTGGCTGGCATCGGAGCTGTGGTATTGACCAGCAGCTACGTTACTAAGAGTATTCAAGAGAAAACTCAGGAATTAAGTGATAAATATGAACAGCAGCAAAAGCAAGTGGCTGCTGAGCTTCAACAAAGAAGCGATGAACAAATCAGAGCCGTCACAGATAAATTAAATCAAGTTCAAGCCCAACAACAACAAGCCATTCAGCAAGCAGCTGCTGCCATGCGTGCCGCCGAAGCTCAAAAAGAAGCTAAGGCCGGGGTCGGGCGTTCCAACACTCTATTAACAGCCAAAACACCAGCAGGAAAAAGAGCCATCACAGTTTTAGTTGATTCTCTTAGTGCGGTGGGAGGACTTATTAACGCAGGTGATTTCGTGGATGTAATCGCGCATTTAGATATTCCTGCGCCAGGAGCTGAAAAAGAAGATAAGAAAAATACCGTTACTGCCATGGTGTTTCAAGACTTAGAAGTTTTGGCCATCAATACCAATTTAGATCAGCCAGGCGATTATTCCACTCAACAAAACGCTGCTTCATTGAAAGTTACGTTTGCTGTTGATCCACAAGAGGCAGGGTTGTTGGCCTTTGCTAGCAAAAAAGGAAAATTAGAATTGGCCTTAAGAGCTAAAGATGAAAATGAAAAAGAAAATGTCAAAACGTCGACCTGGAAAACTTTAGCTGATTATGTTTTACAAAATCAAGGTGCTTCATTTGATGTTCCCGAAGATGGATCCACCGTTAAGACAGAAAGCGTAGATACTACCAATAAGCCGTATATTCAAATCTTTAGAGCCGGCAAGGAGCTTTAATCCATGAAAAGAACCACATATAAAGGTCTAAACATTTTAACATTGTCGGCTTTTTTAATTTGCCAAACTCCTCATTCATTTGTCTTGGCTCAAGCAGAAGACGCCTCCCAAGCCGACATGAAAAAAGATGAAATTCTCAGTTTAGTTATTGGAGATATTCAAGGTGTAGAGACAAAGAATTTGAACAAGGTTTCAGTAACCAGACCTGACATTGTTGATATTAGTGATGCGAAAGCTGATAAAGTGTTGGTTGTTGGTAAAAAACCAGGGGAGACAGAGCTTTTTGTTTGGGATGATAATGGCAAGCGAAATATCACTGTCAGAGTCGCTACCCAAAATTTGGATACTTTAAAGATTCGCGTCGAAGAAGTTCTTCGTAAGGCCCAATTCAAAGGTGTCGTGGTTGATAAAAATGAACATGAAGGCAGACTCATTTTGTCTGGATCGGTCCCCAAAAAAGACAGAGCTACCTTAGATAAGGTTCTTGAGCCATATAGCGATGGGATCATTGATTTGGTGAAACAAGAATTGATTGAAGACTTAATTGAGATTGATGCGCAGGTGATAGAAGTCAGTGCGACATTAGATAAGACTTTAGGTTTAGACTGGAGCAATTCAACTACAGGTTCTGGTTCTTCTAGCTCAAGCACAACAGGTTCCAGTGATAATGCTGTAACTAATCTCGCTCCCATTTACGGAGAAACCCTACCAACCTTTAGCGGCAAGCCCGATGATTTTTTCAAAATAGGAAATTTTAGCCGTACCACAGCTTTTCAAGCAACATTAAATGCTTTGATTAACGACAACAAGGCCAGAGTCATTTCCAAACCCCGCTTAGTTGTTATGAGCGGTAAAGAAGCCAGCTTCTTAGTTGGAGGCGAGGTTCCTATAACAACCACTACAACAACTGGTGGCGGTTCTGGGACAACTTCTTCAAGTGTTACTTATAAGCAATATGGTGTGAATATGACGATTACACCAACTCTACGTGACGGCAAAATTGATGTGTTGTTAAATATGCAATTAAGTGACATTGATCGATCAACCGCCGATAGAAACGGGGATGTTGGGTTTACAACACGCACCACCTCAACACAATTATATTTAGATGACAAGCAAACCATTGTTTTAGCAGGTCTTATCCGACACAGCGATAATAACAATGTAAGAAAGGTTGCTTTCCTAGGTGATATTCCACTCGTGGGCGCTTTGTTTAGAAGTCGAGCCACCCCAGCTAATGATACAGAATTGGTCATTATCCTAACACCAAGGGTTCTTAAATCTAAAAAAATAGCAACTGAACAAACAACCTTGCCAACCAAGGATCTCTCTGCATTTAAGAACGAGGTCGAAGGTAGACATCAAAAAGAGTTGCTGGATCCACCAGCTGTGCAAATGAAAGAAAATCCTGTAAAGCCAGCAGAAAAAGCACCAGCAGTTGCTGTTCCGGCAACAGTGGAGGCTCCTGTAGCTAAGCTCACAGAAAAAGTGGTTGCGCCAGCAACAACCAATGAAATTTTACCTTATGTGCGATCGATTCAAATGCGTATTTCACAGTCGATCACCTATCCTTATGAAGCTATCCAGAACAATTGGGAAGGGACTGTTAAATTAAGATTGCGCATTTTAAGTGATGGTTCTTTGGCTGATTGCGATCTTTTAGAATCTTCAGGACACGACGTTTTTGATCGAGATGCTCAAAACACAGCTAAGGTCGTAGCTCCATTCTCAGCATTTCCAGAGAGCGTGCGTCAAAATGATGTGGTTATTACGGTGCCAATTGTTTACAATCTTCGCGCTGAAAAAACCAATGCACAGACAGTGGTTGCGGCATACTAGTTAAAGCTTAAGTGACAAAATTAAAAACCGTGTTACAATAAATGCTATTGTTCACGGTTTTTTTCTGTCTTAAAAAAGAATAAACATAAAAACATATGTCTTGCAAAGTCATTACAGTCTTTAGCAATAAAGGTGGCGTTGGGAAAACATTCGTCGCTGTCAATACTTCCGCAGCACTAACCCTTAAGGGTAAGAAGGTTTTAACAATTGACCTCGATCTTCAAGCTGGCCAAAATATGGCCCGCATGTTTAATTTAACTCCCCTTTATTCAATGGTCGACTTAATCGAGGCTTTAAAAAACGACAGCAGTCCTCAGGCCATTAAAAAGTTTGTCACCACACATTCGAGTGGACTAGATTTCTTGCCGGCTGTTAGCAATCTGCGCCAGGCTATTCGCATAACCCCAGAAAATATTCGACCATTTCTCAAGGCTGTTTCAGGAATGTATGATTACATTATCCTCGATGCCGACAAGATCTTTTCAGAAATCTTAATTAGCGTTTTGGATAATACTAATTTAATCTTGCTTGTTGCAACTCCTGATATATTGGCAGTCGCCCAAGCTAAAAACAGTTTAGATATTTTACAAAGCCTGCATTTTCCATTAAAGATGTCGAGATTGATTTTGAACCGTGCTGAATCGCGAGGGGGTGTTGCCTGGCAGGAAGTTCAATCCGCCCTGCCAAGTGAGATATTTTCTTTGATTCCATCCGACGGTAAAACAGTGGGGATGGCTTTAAATCGCGGGATTCCCTGCGTCATTGATAGTCCGCGCATACGTGTTTCAGAGGTGTTCTTTGACTTGGCTGATAAATTGCAATCAGAAACCATTTACGTTCCCTCATCAGATGTTATTAAGGTCAGAGCTGTCGAAGGAGGCTCGTCTCCTAAAAACAATGAATTTTGGGAGAAATTTGGGGTGACCTTAGGTGTAGCAGCTCCCGTTGAATCTACTTTTAAAAAAGAAGAAGATGAAATTATTAAATTGAAAAAAGCCATTCATCTTAAGCTTGTCGAGAGAATGAATTTAAAGAAGATATCAACTGAAACCATCACCGATGCCCAGCAGTCTGTTAATATCCGCAAAGCTGCTGAAAAAATCGTTTCAGACTTGTTGGCTGAAACTTCAGGGGTGATGCTTAGCTCTCACGAACAAAGAGCCCGTTTGGTGCGTGAAATTGTTAATGAGGCCGTTGGTTTGGGGCCCTTAGAAGACTTTTTGGCCGACCCAGACATTACGGACATCATGGTTAACAATAAAGATGAAATTTTTGTCGAGAAAAATGGCAAGATTGTATTGACCAACAAGCATTTTATTTCCAATGAACAAGTGCGTGCCACGGTTGATCGTATCATTGCGCCTTTAGGGCGCCGTGTCGATGAATCAACACCGATGGTTGATGCTCGTCTGCCTGATGGGTCACGTATCAATGCCATTATTCCGCCGCTGGCCCTTAATGGAACAATGATCACCATCCGAAAGTTCTCCCAAGAGCGTTACGGTGTCGAAGATCTTATTACCAAATATAGAAGCATTTCTCAGCCCATGGCTGATTTTTTACATGCCTGTGTTCTGGGACGAAAGAACATGATTGTCTCGGGAGGGACAGGCGCTGGTAAAACCACTCTTTTAAACATTGTTTCACAATTTATTCCTGACAACGAACGCATTATCACCATTGAAGATGCAGCTGAATTGCGTCTAACCAAGACCCATTGGGCAAGGCTTGAATCCCGTGCCTCGAACATTGAAGGCAAAGGACGAGTGACCATTCGTGATTTGTTTATCAATACCTTACGTATGCGACCCGATCGTATTATCATCGGCGAATGCCGTGGACCTGAAGTATTGGATATGTTACAAGCTATGAATACCGGTCACGATGGTTCAATGACGACCTTGCATGCGAACTCGACCCGGGATGTGCTCTCACGTCTTTCATCGATGGTTTTATTATCAGGGATCGAGCTTCCGATTAAAGCCATTTATGAAATGACAGCTTCGGCAATCAACATCATTGTCCAGATTTCGCGTTTCTCCGATGGATCGAGAAAGATTACAGCCATTTCCGAATTAACAGGAAAGATTATTGATGGACTTCCTGAGCTCAAAGATGTTTTTGTTTTTAAGCACGGAGGTATCAATGCCGATGGTATTGTTCAAGGGGAATATCTTCCCACCGGTTATGTACCCAAATGCTACGACGAAATAATTACTCACGGAATTCCTCTTAACAAAGCTATCTTTAACCCGTAAAGTACCAGCGAATATTCAACTGCAATGTCCATTGTCAATATTACCCGAGCCACAACGCTTGCCAGTTATGTTGAAATTGCCGACAATCCAGCGCAACGCATGAAAGGGCTTTTAGGACGATCTTCTTTAGCAGAAGGCTATGCCTTGGTGATTACGGGTTGCAATTCCATTCACATGCTCTTTATGAAGTTTCCCATCGACGTTGTTTTTTTAGATAAGAAAAAGAATGTCGTGGGCATCGTGTCTAATATTAAGCCATTTCAATTTTCACCAATTTTTTGGAAGGCCGCTTGTGCGGTGGAATTGCCTGTGGGAATCATTGCATCGACTAAAACACAATTGGGTGACCAAATGTCTGTGACCAGTTCTTGGTAAAAATTAAAGGAAGTACTGATTTTGACTGCTAGGTCGCAGTCAAAACAGTATAAATTCGCCCAGGCTGACTTGACGTCGCCTGAGGCTCCGTAAGTCAGGGGCTCATTTATGGGTGTTGTTTATAAATTAATTCCAGAAATCAGCGCATTTATCGTTGAGCAAAAAAGAAATCAACCACGCCTGACGTGTCAGGCGCTCTCGAGCATGGTGATGGAAAAATTTGGGCAACAAGTTTCTAAATCCTCTGTCCACGAACTTCTTAAACAATCACATGTCATCATTCCCAGGGCTCGCAAAACCAAAGAGAAATTTCAAATCCCCGAACATAGAAAAGAACAAATATCTAAATCGTTAGCACCATTTGTGGCGATTGGTATGCCGCTCATTAAGGTCGATCCACCATCCCTTGTCGTTTCGCAGGTTCAAACAGCACCTGTTGAGGTCCCTGTTCAGGCAGCCCCGCCCGCTGTTGTGCTGCAAGCGCCAGAGCCACCCCCACAACCAGTTACTGTTACACCTGAAGTTCACGTAGCACCACCTGTGCCTGTTTACAAAGAGCATGTTCATGTGAAGGGTCAAGGGGAGATTTTTCTTAAAAGCGCACTGTATGATCTGTCATTTAAGCCAGTATTAGGTATTAGCGATGAGCAGATGGAAATATCCTATAACGATAAGTTGAAACTAGAATGGGAGTATTTGACCAGCCAGGTTGCGGCGATCAAGGTCGAGCTAGAAGACCAGACTTATTTTTATATTGATCCGAGATTTCAAGGGATTTACCCTGAGAACCCCAAAGACCAACTGCTTAGTGCTCCCATTGAAAGGGCGGCCTGTGAGGCGGCGGATTACATTTTAAACAATATTAAACCGATTATTATACGCAAATTCGACCTAAATGATTCGAATTTAATAGTTTATGATTTTATCGCTGCCATGCAAAATATCCCTGGAAAGCGTATTAAAAAGATTTTAGTTATAGATTCTAATGAGAAAATTTTAACAGAATTTAATCAGCCCTTAATGTATAAAAGGCAATATATTATTTCTGTAGAGGCACAACATCCTGATTTTAAATGGTTTATGGAAGAATCTGTAACTGAAGGCACATGGGATATCCCTTGCAAAACCGCTGGATTAACCGCCAAAGCCCTCAAACGTCAAGACAGAATTATTATAACCAATTTAAATCATTATAGTTATGATGAAATAGTAAGACAGCATGATCAAAGACACCCTTCTAAGGGGCTGCAAATCACAACTGTTGCAGATCAGGCAACCGAAGAGCTTGAGGATCAAAAGCAATGGGTCAAAAATAGGCTTCAACAAAGGGCCTTGATGTTTTTTCCATCGGATTTCACATTAAAACATCTCGATTCTGTTTTAGGCCTAGAAGGCTACCAAGAGTTGCTCAAGGATCCCAAAGGCAAATCTGTCGTCGATGAAATCCATTTATGTTTGCCTAAGGATTTTTTACTTCAAGGGCAATTAAAAAAGGCTGCAGAGAACTTAAATAGCTTAAATATTCTTAACTTTAAAGGCGAAAAAATAGTTATATGTGTAGATGGCAGCAGCGAATAGAGAAAGGGTTTTCTTAAAAACCGAGTAAGAGTTTGACATGGCCTATAATATATGGCATACTTGAATCAGAAATCGACAGATTGTATTAACGTTCCTCGAAAAGGGGACTTTATCATAGATGAGGCCCAATTTAAAAGAATTCCTGATGACTTTAGAGGATGGTTTAAAGTCAGGGCCACAACGCCTTTACGGAGGCACTCAAAGGGACAACAATGATTCGCTTAAAAGGATTACAGGGTCAAAACATCATTGAATATGCGATCGTTGTTGCTTTAATCACGGCAGCCTTATCCGCCATGAGCACCTACGTGTTCCGTTCCGTACAATCCACCCAAAAGGCGATCGACAAGGAATTCGTCCGACAATAAAAACAGGAGAAATTACCTATGTTTATCAATAGAACATATAAAAATGCTCGAAAGAACAATACCGGGCAAAGCACCATAGAGTATATCGTCTTGGTGACCGCAGTCATTGCAGTTATTATTCTGCTCGTTTTTGATCAAAACAGTATCTTCCGTCAAAAGGTCAACAGCACCTTAAGTTCTCAATTCAATACGATGGAATCCAAAGGACAAGCCTTGGATAATTCACACGTTTCTGTTGCTGGTGTGTCTGGTCCATCAGAAATTACAGTGAACATACTTGGAAATAATTTCTAACCAACCCCTTAAGAATTTCTTAAGGATATGAGGAGGATACACATGTTAAGACAACTATTTAAAAATAAAAAAGGCCAAAACACAGCAGAATATGCTTTGTTAATTGCCTTAGTTATTGCTGGTGTTGCTGCTATGCAAACCTATACACAGCGTGCTATGCAAGCTCGTATGCGTGACGCATCAGTAGCCTTAGCTACACAAACCAATGCAATTGGAACCACTAAACAATATGAACCTTACTACAAGAGCGAAGACGCTACTGTACAACGAGAATCTTTAGACTTGAAAAAAGAGGCTAGAGGAACATCGGCTACAGAACAATTGAGCAACGTTACTAAGAACGGTTTCGAACAATCGTCTTATGATGCGTCTGTTACCGTTGGAGCTGGTGATCTTGTTAACGGTATCTAAAACTATAAACCACACCTGTGTAAAAACAGGTTGAAGATTTTCAAGGAGGAAACTTATGATAAGTTATATTAATCAAAAAAAGGGACAAAGCACCTTGGAATATGCGGTGTTGATTATCCTTATCATCGCAGCTTTGCTTACCTTCCAAAACTACATTAAACGCGGTATCACAGGTCGTTTAAAAAGTTCAACGGATGACATTGGTGACCAATTCTCACCAGGTAATACCAATGCCGTTATTGCAACTAAAACCAGTTCTAACACGAAACAAACTTTCACGGGTGGTGTCCAAAGAACAGACATGATCACTCCTGAAATCACTAATAAAGTAGCAAGATCAGCGATCATCAACGTTGATCAAGAGTATTACGGACAATAAGTAGGGGCGAGGTTACCTCGCCCGTACAGTAGCAAATTAAAAGAGCGAGGGTTCGAAAATCAACTTTCGAACCCTTTGCTCTTTAACCAATGAAGGTGAATCATGAATAAAAAAGGCCAGAATACAATCGAGTATATATTGTTGGTGACCGCAGTCATTGCAGCCATTATTTTTGCCACGAGTGGAAGCAAATCCATGTTTCAAAAAAAGCTTCTTAATACCGTGGACATTACTACTAATGGCATGCAGTCCATGGCTGCTAAACTAGCCAACATTACTCCGTAGGAGCGCAATGATTAAACTCATGGATAAGCGCGCGGTCGCTTCCATAGGAGAATACATTTTAACATTTACCTTGGTTTTTCTGATCATAGGAAGTATGGCTGTCTATATCCAAAGAGCTTTGCAAGCGCGCATGCGTGATACAAGACATTATGCGATGACTGAGTTTAGGAAAGGATGCACGGATGCTATCAATTGTGTGGGAGCAGGAAAAATTGCTGAGCAGTATGAACCATATTATTCCCAAGTGGGCATAGACAATGCAAGAAACAACGTTAGACAAGCAGGAGTCTCAGGAAGACAAACTATTTCTAGCAGTAAGCTCGAGAGTCTTAGCAATGTATTAATGAATCAATTGCCTCCTAAAGAGGCTGTGAACCAAGTTTTATTAGGAGTTCAATAATGACGACGCTTGGTCAAACCATGCTGGAATATATTTTGCTCATTGGGGTTGTGACCCTGGTTCTAGTAAGCATGGGGACTGATTTTAAAAGGGGCCTTCAAAGTTTTGTGAAAGTTACCTCTGATCAATTGGGCAACCAAGAAAGCGCCGAACAGGAATTTAACGGGCAATCCGGTATTTTAATCAATTCATTAACAAAGAGTAATCAAATTCGCGGTAGACTATTAAACGAGGTGCAAGGCGTCAGTCATTATCGCACAGGAGAGTATGCAGAAACGCTCACACAGTCCTTGACCAATGTTTCTAATCCAAGTAATTTGTAGGTAACAGATTATGATAAGAATTCTTTATAAAAATAAAGCACAGAGCATGATCGAATATTCTCTTTTAGTCATCATTGTCATTGCTATTTTACTAGCCACCAATTCTTATGTGAAAAGAGGTATTCAGGGACGATGGAAAGCTTCCATTGATGATTTTGGCGATCAATACGATCCGGCCCGGACCAATGCTCAAACACTTTCAATCATCAACAGCACGTCTAATACCATGATCGATATTGTTCCTTTTACAAATGGTACATATTGGACCAGACGAATGGATTCTTCTAATTCCGTTGAGACCCGAGAGGGTCAATCTTCGGTAGGGCCACAGTAAAGCACCAAAGGCCCAAGGATAAAAATGAGGCATAAAAATTCCACAGGTCAGGCTGTCATCGAAATCGCCATTTTTGGCGCCATGTTGATTTTCTTGATTGGCACCATTATCCGCACCCACCTAAGCTATTCATTTAATCTCAACCATCAAGTCAGGGCCATGAAGGTGGCCATGCAGCAAAGTTATACAAGCAGCGTAGGATCAAACCCAAATAGTTCTCACAATTCCGCTTCAGTGCTTTTTATCGAAGACAGACTTTCTCCTGATTTAAATAAATTTAACACGATCGACCGAGCACCGTTCATTGCGTTTGGGGCAGGGACCATGACCAATCGATTGCAGTATCCTGTCGATTATGGGGAAGTGCAGGACAATTTACCGATCATGGATGTTTTTGTGAACGGCCAACACTTTCCCCTAACAACTGCCAATTACGTTTTTAGGATTATTTATCCTTCAAACCCTGCAGATTCTTCAGGAGCACAATGCCCTAATGATTATATAGGAGGAATCACCGATCATGGTTTGGAGTTTTACCGCTGCCTTCGTCAAGAACATGAATGGGATACTACTAATAATTACCCTCTTTTTTATAGTTTGGCTGTTAACGGGACGATCCAATATAAACCTACAGACCCCGCCACAAGTTTCGATCTTTTAAGAAACAATTGGGATACCAGTCTGGTCATTACACCGACAGGCCAATTGGTCAATACCGATGATGTTCCAGGCTGTCCTTCTAATGATGATCTGTGTAAAGCTTTTGCCTGGCAATGGCAACCAATTCCAGCCACCGCCCAAGTTTTTAGAGGCGAAAATAAAATCAATGGGGTTAATTTTGGTTTGAAAAATTCTGATGGCAGTCGAAACTATCCGAGCGTTGATACCAATGGTTCACTAAAAGAACAAACCATTTATAAGGTCAGCCAGAAACCTTACAGCGAATTAAATGCCATACTTTCATCCAACACGTATGCTCCGTATGTCATCAATCCTCCCGACGGTTCTTTTTATTCTGATGCAGGCAAATGGCATCCGTTGATCTTAGGTCAGACTTTGGATAATTATATTGCTAGTCTTCCAGCACCACCACCACCGGCCCAGGCTCCAGTAAATGCTGAACAGCTCTTAAAATTGACTGATGAACCATGTATCGCTAATGTTCCACCGACTCCAGGAGGGTGTCAAAGTAGCAATATTACAGGGGTGGTTATACTGGATCCTCAGGCAGGAGACTTAGACAATTCTTATGACCCCAAATATTCTAAAGGCCCGCAACCTGGAATTATGCAAGAGATGAGCATGTATAGCTGGGTCACTCCACCAGTGCCCGGTAAACAAGGAACCTACTTATGGATCAAGGAAGGTAAGCTCTACAACCCTGAAACCAATCAAGTTGTCAGGAGTGTTAGCAGCAAAGACCACGTCGATCTTATTTCAAGATCCATTCGATTAAGCAACAATACCCAACGTTTTTGCCGGTTAAATTCCTCAGGGGCGTACGAACGAGTGCCGTTTTTAGATACACATAACTTAGAACCAAATCCTGTGCAAGCGTGTGGCGATTGCAATGGAGCCAACAATACGGTCACCTGTTTTGATCCTCCAACTCGGATTTTATTTATTAGGACAATGCTTGGTGACACATCCAAACGCAAGTGGTTTACTGATGTGACTAAGGGGTTAAATTAATGAATTTAAGAGCTCAGTCCACAATTGAATTTACTTTTGCCATGGTGGTGGTGGCCTTGTTGATTTATGGTTTGGTCAAAACCTTTCGTTGGGTAGGAATGGATTATGCCCAAACCTCTTATTCTCAGAGGCAGGAGAATTTTTTCGTCCATCCAGCAGGATGTGATCCATCTGGCTTGGATTGTTTCTCAGAGATGGCAGAAGAAAGCCCAAGGCCACAACGCTTAAAAGCGGTCACAAGGAGTTTTTAATGTTTAGGAATGTTAATAAAGGCCAAGCCTCATTGATTATGATTCTTATTTTGGCAGTTGCCTTTGTTTTTTATGCCATCTCTTTAAATTGGACAAAAATCGCCAACTTAAAAACGTCGGGCTGGATGACTTCTGTGAATATAGCTTCCCAAGGAGCTTCAATGTTTGCGAGTTACGGGGAAAGAGTTGTCCACGAACAGCTCTATCCGCTCCCAGGACATCTTAAGTATAATGGCGGAAGGTTAGAGTCTTGCGATGATGGATTTTGGATGCTTCAGTTTAAGATTTTAGTCATAGTCATAGTTTTGGTTATTACGATCCTCACCTACGGAGCCACGTCCCCGCTGCTTTGTGTGGTCGTAGGGGTTTTATTGACCGCAGCCTTGGTTATCGAATACGCGGTCATTCGTCCAATGACATTCTCCATATGGAATAAATTAAATTCCAATCTAAGGCCAGTAGACCAATTTCGTGAATCTCCCATGGTCGCTGGGTTGCAAACCCTGGTCAATGATTCCGTCACCGTTCCAGATCGTTTTGATTTAGATGCCAATGGAAAGTGGGGATTTAGCGGAACTGTAGCCAATGATAATATCGGCCGTTTTTCGCTTTATTATACCGAGCGTTTAAAAACAATTAAACCTCCTAACACTTCAGCGTATGAAGCTTTTAAAGAAGCCCTTAATAATTTAATTACCCGTCCGCCGCAAGCTTCACAAGGGGCCTTGCCTACAGCAGGATTAGGCTTTGCTGCATATTGCAATTCAAATACCAATCTTCCATACAACAGTGCCGCATATTCACCACAATGTGACCCTGTCTGTACGGGAATTTTAGGGCGCCCAGTGAATATGTCTACTCTAGAATATGTTCCAACGTGGGTAATTGATCCATTTGGTATTGATCCTCCGCATGCTGATCTTTGTCGGCTTCCATGTTCGAGTGCAAGCAATCCCAACACATGTCCTAATTTTTCTAGTAAACCAGCTCTACCAGGCGGAAACGTATATTATCCGTTGTCCTACGACCCTACTTTAGAGAGAGATCCTATAGTTGTGACCAACCCTGCTGATGGACGAAATTCGTTTCGTTTTCGTCTAGGGCATGATGATGAGATCCACACCGCAGGAACAGGTGATGCATTTTCTAATGACCCTAATTATGTAACGGGAGTCATTTTCCCAATGTTATATCAAATGGATCAAGCTAATTTGTCACCGAGCAGCCCTAATTTAGCTAATCCATCTTTGTCGCCGGCTGCCGCTTCGTTTCAAACAATGTTTTCTGATGAACTCTTACCACCAGCTAATTTTAGAGCTGCTGACACCATCTGCGCTCAAGATCCGACCTTGACTGTCGTAGATCCAGGAACAGGATTTAATTGGAAAAAAGGAGCGGACCGTTATTGTTCAGATGTAGAGGGAAATCCCGTTTATCAACTAGATCCTGCGTATTCAAATACAAGTGTTTCCTACGCCCCTACGGGTATAAGCGCTCCGCCCAATTTTCACTATCCTTATTTCCATTGTCCCTACATGCTTGATGGGGCAGGTAATCCTCAGCCTTGTCTTAATGGTCCGGGTGCCGCGCAATGGCCACAAGATAATATTGACGCCTTTATTTATGGGTTAGGCGAATTGATCAAATTTAATAAAATGTTCCAGGGAATGGACTCGAGAGTCACGGTTGAATCAGTGGATGTATGGTATGGACAGCTTCAGCCAATAATAGCTCCCAAATGCGGATGGTCTTCCTACAATGCAACAGGCGTAGATAATTTTGTTAGAAATAATCCTCGCTTGGCTTATATGGCAGATTATGCTGATGATCCCAGCATGTGTAATACCGACCATCAAGGGGCCATGCTGCAGTGGCTTTATGAAATGTCTACCTGGGCTAACCAACTTAATGATCCAGCTACTGGATGGTTAAATCAAGTATACCCAGCAGGACCAACAAGCGTATGCTCGGGGAATATAACAGATATTATCAATTGTCTTGCTGGCAAGACGCTTCCTTTGGCCCAAGTAACCGCATGTAATGCATCATTACCGACGGGATTGCCAAGTTTTCCGTATAGTTTATCAACAGCCTGTAGCAATGTGCTTGCCTATGGCCAAGCAACCCCCGCTGATTTCTTTACAGTGGCTCCTGTTGTGTCAAATCCATTAGGCGCCGCCGACTACAATAATTTCCGTGCTTGGATTACGGATAACAGAATCTTAATGCAAACTTCAAGCGATAGAAGAGATTTGTTAGCTAGACTTAAGAGCAACGCTGAAGCTGTCGTGGCTCTGTTTAACGAAGGAACAACCACTTTAGGGGCTTTTATGGATCCCAATGGTCCTATTGAAGAAATTTTAAAAACCATTCGAGACCATAAGAATGCTAACGATCGACTACCAAGTTTTATTATCTATGGATGGAGAGATCAAAAGATCACGACAAATAATCAGGCCAGCAGTGATGGGTTATGGCATTTAGCACGCGTTGAAGACAAACAGCCATCTGTTCTTCCTTGGGTAAGGATTCACACCAAGGGGCTGTTTCACGAAACCACGTGTTATAACTACCAAGATGGAGATGGAAATGTTTGGGTTAGAGCCACACGATGGGATGACAGTTTAAACGGTGGATTAGTCCGATTTGCCAATGGTACGCCTATTTGGCAATTTAGATCCGTCAATCCGAAAATAACAGGTCAGCCCCTCTCATATGGCGCCAGTGAGTTAGCCGCCCGGTGCCGAGACGCTAGGG
>CAZOXU010000003.1:88636-166719 GCA_964583975.1 uncultured Planctomycetales bacterium | reverse complement strand
GCGCAGCCGGGACTTCCTGGGCTACAGCTTCGAAGAAGTCCGGTATTTCGAGTTGCTTCGGACTGAGGCCCTTCTGCAGGCGCGGCATCAGCGGCTTGAGAACTCCGTGGAGGTCCGCGGTCGTATGGAGCCAGTGATTTAGCAACCCGTTGCCAAGACGCTAGCGGCCTAGGCTTTGGGTTAACCAAGGAAATGACACAAGCTTTGCAAACGTCCATGGCCAGTAATCCGGCTTTTCCAGCTAATCCAGAGGAGGCCAAGGCCTACCGAGAAGCCTTTATGCTTAATATTGATCCAAGGCGTCCACCACTGGATGGGGCTCCTTATGGAGGATGTACTTTCAGTGATCCTTGTTCGCAAGACCCAGCGTCGTATCAGGTTTGTTGTGCTAACGCACCAGGATTTTATGGCACACAGTGGATCCAACATTGTGTCAGTAAGAATGTGTATCAGTGCAAATTGCACACTAAAAGAGTGGAGTTTAATAATTTGATGCCTCGTTATCAACCTTGTTGGGATGCGGCGACTGATCTTTTAAGAAGTGGGGTACAGTCTTATTCAGGGGCCCGTTACGGAGTTCCTCCTAGAAGTCCGTTTCATTTGGGAATCTTTATGCATAATGAAAGAACCGTCAAATCTAAGAATTATTTTGATGATTTTACCTTTAACGATGCTCCAATTAATCCTTAAGAGGTGAGTTAAGTGAGCGTATACCAACGACATTTTAGACGATTGACCAATAAGCAAGGGGCCAGCCTTATTGAATATGTGGCTTTTTCCCTTATTATTATAACGGCCATGGTGGTGATGAATCCTACCTTGAGCAAAGGGATTTATGCCAGGTATAAACAAGCGGCGGACAGTTTTGGTTTTGGTCGACAATATGATGACAAGCGTTCCACCATTTGTCGTCAGGATGTCTTATGTTACGCTGGATCGGCTGGATGCGGTACAGGCGCTGAGCCAGTAGGTACGCCGATCATGGGGCCATGGTATGATGAAAATTGCTACCAGGCCAAGGTTATGCGACCACCTTTATTAGTCCATGGCGCTTGGGATGCTGTTAATGGCGGATGCCCTGTTTGTGATCCGGGAAATTCAGCATCATCAGCTGCTTGCTTTGCTTGCATTGATACTATTCGTGCCCAATGCTCCACGAGTTATTGCCGCGAAGGAGAGAACGGACCTCCACCCACATGGATTCCTTTAGGCGGGGGAGCAAGCGGTCCAGCAACCAGTACAGCGGGAGGTACAGCCACGGGCACTGGCAGCGGATCAGGCAGTGGATCTGGCAGCGGTACAGGAACTGGTACGGGTGGCGGAACATCGACAGCAACGGGCAGCGCAACTGGCACGGCCACAGGTACGACAGGCGGATCAAGCACAATTACGAGTGTCAGCACAGCGACTGTGATTGGAACAATAACTCTTACAGGCTCAGGAACTGGCACGGGAACAAGCACAGGGTCAGCAACCAGTTCGATTACAAGTGTGAGCACAGCAACCATAACACCAGTAACAGTGACTAGCTCAGGGACGACAACAGCAACAGGACCAAGAACAGGCACAGCAACCACCACAGCTACAGCCACAGGATCAAAAACAGCTACAGCAACCAGCACAGCTACAGCAACAGGGCCAAGAACAGGCACAGCAACTAGCACAACTACAGCCACAGGATCAAAAACAGCTACAGCAACCAGTACGGCTTCGGCAACAGCTACGGCAACAGGCTCAGCCACGGCTTCAACAACAATTACCGTTGTTCCAACACTGACGGTTACAGGCACAGCAACCAGCACAGCGACTGCTACTAGTACAGCAACTGCCACCATTACAGCAACAGCAACAGCGACTGCCACCGCCACTAGCACAGTATCGATGACAAGTACTGCTACAAGTGTCAGTACAGCGACAGTAGTTACTACAGGTTCGGGAACTGGCTCGGCAACTATTACAGGGGTTGCGACGGTAATGCCCTCAGGAGTTAAAACAGGGGTAGGAACATCGATCATTACGGAAATATTATGCAATCCTGCAGCATGTGTACCAGGCACTCAATGTTTTTCAGTTCCCAGTCATTCAGGTACATGTGATAGTGCAGGTTGCTGCATCGACAATTGTGGGGGAGAAAGTTGCCAACACATAGTCATCAGTGATACTATATCAACACCATTGGGTCTTAACGAAACAGACGGTTCTATAACAACTGTAAGACCGTAGTAGGAAAAATTTATGATATTACCTATTTTGTTTTTAATTTTTGCCAGTGTGGCGACATTTGTTTATTGCATCGTTCCTCTGTTGAGCAAAGGGGCCAGTGATCTCAATAAACAACAAGCCCAAAAACTTAGCAACACGGCTGATCTTTATCTGAAAGATGAAGAAATTCAAAAGGCCCAAAAGCTTATCATTATTACACCGGTGATTTTAGGCGTTTGCGGTTTTATGTTTTTTCCGACCTTTTTGCGTTTGCCCGGAGCTGTGATGGGCGTCATCGCTGGAATCATGTTACCTAAGATGTATGTATCAAACATCATTAGCAATAGGAAAAGAAAATTTGCTGATCAACTGGTTGATGCGCTGATGATTATGTCGAGCTCGTTTCGAGGAGGATTATCGTTGGTGCAGGCTATCGAGGCCGTGGTTGATGAAATGCCAGATCCGTGTAAAAGAGAGTTTGGGATTGTGCTAGGTGAAAATAAGATGGGCGTTTTATTGGAAGAAAGCTTGAATCGTTTATACAAACGGATGCCCTCCGTCGCCTTACAGCAGATGATCACAGCCATTTTATTGGCCCGTGAAACCGGTGGTAATCTCCCAGTTATCTTTTCTCGTATCGTTAATACTATTCGCGAACGCAAAAAAATTGAACAGAACCTACAGACCCTAACTATCCAGGGAAAAATACAGGCAGTTGTTATGACTGGTTTGCCTGTTTTGTTCGTCATGGGGGTTTCTTCAACCAATCATCACTTTTTTGATGTTATGTTTAAACTCCCTGAAGGTCGCATGATGTTGATGGTTTGCGCTGGCTTGTGGTTGGTAGGGGCCTTCTTTATCTTGAAAATCAGCAAATTTAAGGACGTGTAAACCTATGCTTATCGTATGCTTTCTTCTCATGTTTTTTGCCGTATTTGCTTTGATCTTAGGATTGATGCCCATTGATTCGCGGCCCAAATTAAAGCTGGATTTAAAAAACGATCTGGGAGGTTTTCAACCAGAGAAAAAAGCTCCTCGCAAATCCCTGGTAATGATGTTATTTGGGGTGGTTCGAAGAATGGCCGTTTTTAATAAACCGTTTACCAAAACAGCAGTTGGCGAAAGAATTTATAAGGACCTTGCCCTGGCTCAAGTGCCGTTGTCTCCAGAAGAATTCCTGTTGGTTAAGCAAATTTTAATAGCAGGGTTTATTTTGCTAGCGATGAAAATTAATCCAGATCCTTCGTTTTTTATGTTCACGGTTTTAATGAGTGTGGCTGCAGGCTATATTCTGCCAGAATTTTGGCTCAAGGCTAGGGTGGCTAAAATCAAGGAATCGATCATTAAGAATTTGCCAGATACGGTTGATCTTTTGGGTCTTTGCGTGAACGCTGGTTTGGATTTCATGATGGCTCTTAAATATGTGGTAGAAAAATCTCAACCATCGGTCATTATTGATGAACTTAAGAATATGATGCAGGAAATTAATGTGGGAAAACCTCGCCGCGATGCCCTGCGTGATCTGGCCAAAAAATACGATATGCCGGATTTAGCAACGTTCTCACGTACCTTAATCCAAGCCGACCGTATGGGAACTTCCGTGTCGGAAGCCCTCAATATTCTTTCCGAAGACATGCGTGAAACCCGTTACCGACGTGGGGAAGCCATGGCTTTAAAGGCGCCGATGAAAATGTTGGCCCCCCTACTGTTTTGCATCTTCCCTGTCGTTGCGATTCTTGTGGCAGGACCCATCTTCCTAGATTTCATGCACAATTCTCCAGTGGGTAAGATTGGGCATTAAACATTCTCAGGATCCGTGGACCATTGTCGGGGATTATTGATAATATATTCCTGAATGCTCGCCAATTCCTTCGTGTTACGAATAACACGCTCGTAATAATTGCGTTGCCATAATCTGTGCCGAAACGGTGTCCAATCATTGTTTAAAACGTTACGTTGATACTGTGATGTGGTAAATGATTTAAACCGGTGGACGGCATCTGATAATGACATCGTAAGGGCAGGCCCCTGTGCCTGCCCTTTTATTATTGGGCAACCACAGGGGGTTGCCCCTACGGTTTGAATAATACCATGGACATGATTCGGCATAACCACGAATGCATCAATTTTGATCGGATAATGTATGGGCAATTCATCCCAAACGGATTTTACCATTTGGCCTGCATCATTTAATACCATTCGACCATCAATTATTTCACCAAATAAATTCCTACGCTGGTACACACAAACCGTCACAAAATAATACCCCACCGCGGTGTAATCATAATTTTTCAATCGAATGGATTTTCGCCGAAACATAAGAATCCTTATGTATTTTGGGGGAATTGATGATATTGGGCTGGGGAAGCCCGTTTGGAAAGACGCATAATATTAATTGATAAAACGTTGGATGTCAAACGGCCAATATGTGGATATTGGTAGGGGCAGGCCTCTGTGATGCCCTTTATTATTGGGCAACCACAGGGGGTTGCCCCTACGGCATCCTGCCATCCCTAAATGCCTTTTAAATCCATTTTTGGCATCCCAGACCACCTAACCCCTTAAATCCCAGCCAATAATCGATTTAAACCCCAATTATGCCCAAATAAAGGCATTTCCAGACTGGAAATGAGATAGAATTATCTAGAATGGAAATGGATGTGTGTAAATTTGGGAATAATTTGTGGATTATGGGATGATTGGCGGTGTAGGGGCAGGCCTCTGTGCCTGCCCTTTATTATTGGGCAACCACAGGGGGTTGCCCCTACATTGATTCATTTGTGGTGTTTATTCGTATTTTTACCCCATAAAAGGGAGAGATTTTATTGTTTTTGTGTTATATTTGCCAATAGGATATATCATAAACCTTTTATTATCATTAATTTAAGTGTCTACATAAATCAAACCACCGTTTCCAAAAAATATTTTTTATGCATTTTTATATATAAAAATAAAAAATTTTAATAATATTTTGCTAAATTTAAACACGAACGTAACATATTGCAACTATTATAGATAATGTTGAAATAATATTGGACGAAATTTGCTATTACAATATAATATGTTATACTTTCTGCATAGGGCGATACCGTCGGTAAACATAAATAAAATTTAGTACAAAATAAATGAATAAAAACGAAGAATTCGACAACCGAGATTCCTCAAACGAGGACGTTCAGGCTAAAGAAAATTCTGCTTTTATTCCAGAGAATATAGATAATAGCCAAACTCCAGATTCTTCCTTGTTGCCTTTACCAGAATCAATCGCCCCCGCAGCACCCATCTCCGAACTAGAACTTGAAATTGCCGCCGCAGAATTCACAAAATCCGCCACGGATTTTGGCGGAGACCCAAATTTAATCCAAACTCCCAAAGCTGATGAATCGCCCTTTGTCAGCAATTTCAAATCTTGGATTAAATCAGTTGCGATTGTTGTTTTATTAGTTTTCATTCCAGACCAAGTCAGCTGGGCTTTTGGTTATAACCCACAAGTCCTTTATAAAAATTTGCCTGTTGCCAGCGCACCTGTCTCATCTGATTTCATGCCCAAGGTTTTGCCTCAAGCCCAGGTGTCAGGATCTGTAGAATATTTATTAAAACAAATTCAAGATAAAGAGCATTTAAATGTGCAATTGAATTTGGATGATAAAACTGCTACGGGTATTAAAAAATCCGCTGCGCCTGCGCATCAATTGGAAGTTGAAACGCGCACCAAATTTACCCAACAAAAAATTGAAGACATCCGCAATTGGTTATCACAACCCGATCGCAATCTTTTAAATTGCGGTGTCTATGCTTTGCAAGAGCTGTTAGCCAAAAATGGCGTTAACCGATCCTTAGAAGAAATTTCAATCTTAACTATTTCTACGGATTTGATGGCCAATATCATTAAGGTGGGAGAGCCAAAGCTTAAGACCACTTTGTTTTCTATTAACAAGGTTGGTAGCGCGCTCGGCCTTGATTACAAGGCACTCAAAGTAGCTCCAGAACAAGAACTCAATTTACCAACACCTTTTATTGCTGCACTCAAAGGCGAACACTTTGTCACAGTCAAAAAGGTGACAGAACACAAAGTTTTTATTGATGATTTAGGCTCACCTCAAATTTTAGATCGTGCCCAATTCCAAGAAAGTTTAACCGGATTTGTTTATGCGCAGGTTCCTCAAAAAATGTCGTCCCCGAATGCTTCTATCGGGGACCCAGGCACACAAGAACTAGATTCCCGACATCCGCCAGAGGCGGACCAGCCTCAGGCTGGAATACATTCGGGAATGACAAATTACGAAATCGTCCCTGATGCCCTGCAAGCATTCGTCTGGGGTGATAAGTGGCGTGACCAAACTGGCAATATGCCAGGTATTACCAGTTGGACCCGAGTCATTGTGACCGGCGTCATTCAAATAGCCTTGGTGTTCTTGCCTGTGGTTGGAGCTGCTGCTGAAGCTGGAGTGGGCATGCAAGTTGCTTCCACAACAGCAGAGTTAATCGCAGCTGGGGCGGTCGCCGTTGCAGTCGGTCAGGTCGCCTCTGCGCTCGGAACAGTCTGTCAACTTAAAGGTCAGTGTAGTTCATCTCAAGCGTTTGTTTTACAAACAGCCATTGCAGCAGCACTAACAGCAGGTATCGGGGCTCTAACATCTACAGCCAGCACAACAGCAAGCGCCGCTGCCAATACAACAGTAGCTTCAACCACCACATCCGTAGCCACGAATTTTGCTGTTAATTTTGCTAAAGGTTTTGCGTTAGGATTGGTGAAAGGCTATGTGATGATTGAAGTCAACAAGGGCATGCAAAATGTTATTTGCAAAGATCACTGCAGTGATTCACAACTTATTTTACAGCAAACATTGACTACCGTAGCTTCTTCTTTGGCTGCTAATCTTGCGGTGGCTAGTTTTGCTTATGTCTCAGACAATGCGTTGGGAACAAATTTTGGAAACATTATTGGAGAAAAAACCGATAAAAGCTTTGGAGATTATTTTGGAGGCGTTGCACGTGAATCTGTACCATTTCTTGCTGGTGAACTTGGATCATACGTTGCGCGTTTAACGGCAGCTCAATTTGGTGTGAAGGCCGACAGTGATTTATCTACTGGTATCGGATCTGCCATCAATGCAATGGCTTCGGGTATAGCAGCCAATAAATTAAGAAAAGATCAATATAATGTTGGTTATTGGACTGGAATCGGAGCAGGAAAAGCATTGCTTTCTATTGGATTAATGCTTTTAGAAAAAGAGATTATAGGTAAAGCCCCGGGTCAGAATGCCACTCAAAGAGAGAGAAATATATGTCGAGAGCGAGTGGCCCAATTTAGAGGATCGATGCTTTTGGCCATGACTGCTTTTGATGCAGCGATTGTTGCTGCAGGATCCAGCAATATCACCAAAGAAGGAGAAGAATCAAATGATAAAGGGGACTACAGTAGCAGCGATTATTTTGTGGGAGCTTTAGTTGGCAATCCCAATGATCCTAACAATGTTTCTCCCATGATGGCTGGGGTTAATCTTTATACAGGACAGAATTATTTTGCTAGAAACCAAGATAACCAAATAGCAATAGGAAAATTTGGAGCAGTTAATGATTTTAATGCTTATTTGGACACGCTTGCAGGTTCGTGGGGCTGGACCGCCTCAGGAGCAGTGGCTGCTGACGAACAGTTTAAAAAAATGAAGCAAGATAACAATGAAATCACTGGTCAACCAACGTCTTTTACCAATGTAGGTGGAATTATCGTAGCCGATTATTTAGGCGCTCCTCAAAAACAAGATCCCAAGAATTTACGTTATCAATGGTTATTAAATTTGGCAGCCTCAGGACAGCTAAATGTTTCCCCAACGCTCGTTAATATGAGCGCCATTAATTCGAATTTGCTGCAAGCCAATGTTACAGCTGCCCAACATCTAGCAGGTTCGATCACATTTGCTTTGATGGGACCCAAGGAATATAAAATTGATCAAAAGGCTGCCCCCAAAATAAAGTTTTTTGTGAATGCTAGCGGCAAAGAGCAGCGACAGGTCACCGTTACAGATGTTGAAGGTAAAGAACATATTGTAGGAAATCCAGAAGACGGAGGCGAAGGGCGTCTTAGTATTGATGGCAAAACCTTTACAGATGAAAGAACCGTAGATTTTTTACGCTCGTTCCTGAAAGATAGAAAGATCGTTGTAGAGACTGATGAAAATGGCAATAGCCAAATGGTTGTCGGAAGTATTGATGAGCACAACATATTTTCTGGATTAGATTTTTCAGGCCAACCCTTTGCGTTAGGAACAGCTGTTTTTGAAGACTCTAATCCTTCTAGTAGATTAGCCCCAGTCACAAGCATGCCGGAAGGTGGAGATTACATTGATTTAATAAATTCTCAGGTCATTCATCAAACAAATATTGGTGATAATAAAAGAGTGGTTACCGATCAAGATAGTCTTGAAGATATCATTAATGCGATTTACCGTGGCGAACCTATTTATTCGGCAGACGGCAAGAACCCAACTCGCTTACTTGGCATCGAAGGTTTTGGTTTAAATGTTAATAGAACCGAAGAAATAGGAGCCGTTACCAGACAGACCAAGGTATCTGTGTATGGCATAGCAGGTATTGATGAACGAGGGTTACCGGTACTAATGATGGGTCAAGGTTTTAATGGTGCTCAAGGTCAGATTACTTCTTATATCCAAGGAAATCCAACACCTCAAATAACCAATATCTTCGCTGCTGAAGTTCGTCTTGAAAGTAATAATCTTGATAAGCGTGTGTTAGCTTTGATTGGTGATGGAAAAGCCTATGATCTCCTACCAGGCATGTACACTGCTCCTGCAAATGTAAGTAATGCTCAAGGTGGTTTGCCAGCAAGCCCTCAAGGACCTCTCTCATCAGAAGCAGTCTATGTTTTGGATAAGGTGGAAGGCGCCAATAGCGTTGGACTTTTAAATGGAATTACCGAGTGGGTCTTGCCGGGATTGGATCTCAAGCAAGCCGTAGGTACTGGTGGGGAATATGCAGGGTCTGTAACAGGTAATAATTTTTCAAAAGGATTCAAAGCCTACTTCGGTGAAACCATAACAGCCAATCTAGTACAAAATCCCAACGGTTCGAATAATCAATCGAGCATTGCAATGTTTCAGCCTCAGTGGTCATTTGCTGGTGGCGGTATTACGATGGATCAAAATGGAAGAATTATGCCGTTAAGTACCGACGCCAGACCACTAACGTGGTGGAACACAATGCTAGTTGCTGAACAGCACTTAAATGAAAAATCTACTATAGATGCCAGCAATGCGACTGTTGCCCAAGGTCAGTTAAAAGGTTGGACTGTTGCTGGTGTAGAAGGCAATGGATGGTCTTTGGATACGAAGTTAACTCCAATAAGCCAAGATGTTAATTTGACCAACGTCACTAACAAGATTGGAATGAAATTCTCAGGCAATGGAAGAACGCAAGATTTTACGAATATATTTCTTTTAAAAGGAGAGTTACTTGGGCAATCTCCTCTTGTTATGAACCTTCCTCAAGCTCCTTCTCAAAAAATTATTCCAAATAGCGCATTTCATATTCCAGCAAGCACAGCTCTTATAGGAATAGATCCTAATAATATAGTAGAAGCTACCGGATCTGGTCTTCCAGGATTTGGTATTTTGCAACAAAATCAGAATACTGCAGATGCTAATGCCTCTCAAGAAGCTCCAGCAGGAGACTTTAATATTTATGAACGTCAACCAGGGCTTACCGTATTTGTAGCCAATAAAGATAGCAAGGTAGCAGAGGTTGATGCGGCCAATCAATTCGCGCTTTCATTTAAGCCTTTGTATGAAAATGCTAAATATACGGCTCTAGGAAATATGGGACCTTTAGTGGCAGCTGTGCAAGTTGATCAAAATGGCAATTTAACAGGTGGAAGAATTATTGCAGCGTCGCGATATGGCGGCGGTGGCATTGAAGGAGGAAAAACATTCTATCTAAATAATCAAGGCATGGCTTACGATCCTAATAAGATTCCAACGGGCATTGTTTCAGGTATGCAAAATATGGATTTAACAGAAACACATTATGAAACATTAATCAATGGAGATATTGCCTTAACAAGCGGAGTTTTAAAAGGAGTGAACTTCTGGGCTACAGGAGACAATGCCCAGGGAGGAGTGAATTTATCAGGCTTTAATGTTAAAGGATATGATTCTTTAGCGGGGCACTTTGAAGGTGACGCTTTGAAATTTGGAGCCGATTCTTTAGGAAGACAACCATTTATAACAATAGAGGGTAAGGGTCTTCCTTTGATTTTGTCTCAATCTCAAGCTGCTTCTTTGGGAGCCAAGAATTCAGATAAAACCCAAGTGCCAGGCTCCTTACAAGAAAGAATGCTTAATTTAGGATCTAATACCGAAGGTATCGTAACAGCCGATGGCCAACAAAGAGCTAATTTAATTATTTCAAACCTTTTATCTCCACAAGTAGGCTTATCTGGAGATTTTAGAAATGTCACTGTGAATAATGACAATGGCGATGAAGTAAACCCATGGTTTACCTACGGAGTTCAACTGCAAGGAAACCGAGTCACAGGAATCTATGAAGGTGGCAGAGATAAAGAAGGAAATTACGAAGCTAAATTTGATGAGAATGGCATGTTAAGTGGCAATGCATGGCGAGTCAGAGCATGGAATGGTAATGGATTTATCTCACAAGCATCTATGAAACGAGCTGATGACCAAGGAGTCGCTAATCTTTTGTTTAAGGTTAATTCTTTGGAATATGGAGCCGACGGACGTATTGCCCAAAACGGAATGATTCTATCCAATGACAGGGCTATAGTTGATGATTTGGGTGGACTTGGTGCAATAAACCAGGCGCTTATCAGTGAAGATTCGCAAGGCAACAGAAGCTTGAAACTCAATGTTAACTCTTATGATTTGGTTTTAGGTAAAGGAATAAAGGAAGTTGAAAAGAGAATTGATGAAGAAGTTCGAGCTCAATTCCCCAATCTAGATAAAGCTGCCCAAGACAAAATTATTGATCAAAGACACCAAGAATTTGATAAAGCCATAGGCCAAGGCAATAGGTCCTCTGAACCCACCGTATTTAAGACCCTCTTGGTTTCCAATTCAGGAAACTCAATTGTAGGAATGGGTGATGTGCAATACATGATGAATTTCAACAGTAATGGTAATGGTAATGCAACACAAAATTACACCAATACCAATCTCATTAATCTTACCCAATCACAGAGCATTCCTTTATTTGAGATGCTGTCATCTAATTCAGGCAAGGCTCCTGCGAAGGTTGCTGATGGAACAATCTCGGGCACCGAATTTTATTTTGATGAGGCTCAAAATTTAACAGTGCCTCGAGGAGAGAGTAAGGACAATTTAGGAAGCATTAATTGGCGTGGTCAATTTGAAAAAGTCATCACCATGAAGATGGCCGATTTAGCATTGCCAGCTGTAGCCGTGTTAGATAAAGATGGCAAATTAGTTGGAACTAAATTAGCTCATGACGTTGTTTTAAACGGCATAGTCATTGGTCGCAAAGATGAATCCGTAACGCCACAAATGCAAGCACTCTTCGATATCAATAAACAACAAGCACTAGCTAAGGGTGGACGATATGCTCAGTTGGGACTCAACCTTTCTGATTTAACACTCGACTCAGCTGGCGGTATTGTTGGAGGCAATTCAGGAATCAGTTTTGCTAATGGATTTATTTATGACTCACTCGGCGGAAAAGGTATTTTGAAAAGCAAGGAAGGTGTTGTTGTTGATGAGAATGGTCAATTAAAATTAAATGTCTCCTCGTTAGATTTAGCTTCCTTTAAAGGAATCTTACCAGAACCAGTATTTAATCAATCAACTGATCAAACAGCCCCAGCTTCTAATGCTGCACCACTTAACAAATTATTCTTGTCAGCAGCTAATGATCGCTTAGTTAACATGGGCGATGCTCAATACGCTATTGATATTGCTCACGGAAGAGGAACACAGTTCTATGGTGATACGGCCTTGTACGTAAAATCTAACGTAGGAGGCATGGGCGTTAATTTATTCGACATGAAAAATAACGAAGGCATTGATGTGGCTCATGAAATATTAATGGGCGATAAGCTGAATTTAGATAAATCTCAAAGGCTTTATGTTCCCGAGGGAGAATCACCTTCAACTATTCCAATCTGGACAATCAAGGCTACTCCAGGACAAGCCTTTAGATCGGTCCAATCCATGGATTTAGCTAATATTGTGCCAGGCGCTCTGATTCCTATCCCAGGATTGAAAAAACCAGGTGTTAACTTGCCGGGAAATCTTGTTTTAGGAGTAGATCTAGATCCCTCCTATGCTGAAAATCCTTTACATGATTATTATTTAATGAATCCAGAAGGCAGAGAAAAGACACAAATGGCCCAGCAGTTTAAATTTTTACAAGGAGATGCTGCGGGCAAAGTCTTGGGTGCCCAGTTAGGCAGTCCAATTGTAGAATTTCCTACAGGAGCCATAGGGTTAACCAACGTTGATGATTTAAAAACCATCAACGGACAATTACAGGTGGCTGTTAGTGGAGACCAGTTACCAGTTGGCGCTGGAAAAATGAATGAGAATCAATTTGTTAGAACTCAAGTGCAAAAAGATCACCCTGAGCTTAGTCCAGTCGAACAAGAAAAATTAGTTCAACAAGAGCTTAAGGCTAGAGGGCAAAGCGCTTCAGGCACATCTAAGCCAAGCTATCTTCCTTTTGAAGTCACCGTAGGCCCCAAAGGCTTGCAAGGTAAGGGAGTGGCCCAGTACATGTTAAGCATCGATAACTTGGGATCCGGATCTGCAACCCAGTTTTATGGTAATACCCATTTAACCAATAATACAAGATTTGATTTAAACCTGTTTGATTTAGAAGGCATTCGTAAGATCGACGGTAAAGACCAAAAAGTCCTCATTGCTACCGACACACTTGAAGGCAATACCATTGATGGTAAAAATGAATTTTATTTTAGCTCCAATCAAAGTTTAATGCGTGAAGGAGATGAAGCTAAATTAGGTCAATCGGCCTTGATGGCAACTAAGGATAATGCATTTAAGTCTGTCCAAACAATGGCTTTAGCTAACACGGTTTATCCTGCAGGATCCTTAATTCTTAAAGATGAAAGCATCATGGGTGTTAACGGAAAAACGATTGAATTAAAAGCAGGACAGAAAATAACTCAAGAGCAGCATGATGCGATCTTGCATAGTCCCAAGGGTCGAGAGTTAACACAGATGGCCCTCGATTTGACGATGTTAAAAGTAAGCCCTACTCGAGGCATAGTTGATATTGATTTTGCATCCAAGGGCGTGTTAATGATTCCTCGAGCTCTCGAGTATTCATCAGGACAAACAGCAGACATCAAGCACATTGATTTGGTTAATGGACAATTGCGATTGGATGTCGCAGGAAAAGTTTTGCCTGTGGGCGCAGGGATTATTCCAGAAAATGAATTTATGAAAGAAGGCAATCCAGCAGCAGAAGGTGCTGCAAAACCAAAGAGAGCCCAAGATTTTGTTGATTTTAACGTTTCTGGAGGACCAGAAAAATTGATCGGTAGCGGAATTGCTCAATATCAAATCACTTTAGATAGCACAGCTAATGGTTCAGCTGTGCAAAATTATGGCAACACCCACTTAACTAACAATACAAGATTTGACTTAAATCTGTTTGATGTTGAAGGGATGCGTAAGGTGGATGGTAAGGACCAAAAGGTTCTTATTGCGACCGACACCATGGAAGGAAGTCTTTTTAACGGAAAGAACCAATTCTATTTTAATCAAGCTCAGGCGCTCACAGTGCCTTTCAATATTTCACCAGAAGCAGCTGATAAGAGTTTTGGTCAATCAGCCATGGCTGCAACAACAGGAGAGACATTTAGAGCCATTGAATCAATGGAAATGGCTAAACAAGTATTCCCTGTTGGTCAAATACTAGATAAAGATACAACCATTAATGGCCAGAAATATTTAGCAGGTACCAAGGTCACGCTCGAGATGCAACAAGCTTATCTAAAAAGCGATGAAGGCCGGCAGATGGTTCAAATCGCTCAACAATTGAGTTTCTTGCGTGTGGATTCGTTAGGCAGGATTGTTGGAGGAAAAGACGGAATACAATTCGGTTCAAAAGAGGTGAAGGACTCCCTGGGAGGCACAGGAACAATTTCTGATTATGACGTTCAAAGTGGACGTCTGACGCTATTAGTACAATCCAATGATTTAGCTTTAGGAAAGGGTATTCGAGATATCGCTAAAGCCCAGGCCAATCCAGCAGAAAATCCTGAACAATCTAAGGAAGAACCGGCTTTCACAGAGAAAAATGATTTAACCGTAAGTCTTAAGAATGAACATTTAGTTGGTTCAGGTAAAACAGAATATAAGGTTGGCTTAGACAGCATCGGTAGCGGTTCTGCCACACAATATTATGGAAATACACATTTAATCAATACAAGCTCCCAAGACATAGGCCTTATCGATGTTAGAAAAGAAGGGGAGAAGAAGCTGGTGGATGTTATTAGAAATGGCGGTAAAGAAGGCAAGGGCGTACAGGGCCAATATTGGTTTGATGAAAATCAAAAATCATTTATCCCCAAAGCAAAGATCTATGAAGTCTTCAAAGATCAAAATAAAGAATTAGCCCAAACCATAGACAAGTTAGGTAAGCCTGAAATCGAAATTGTCACTCCCGAACTCATCTTAGCAAATGGCGATCGAGGAGTTGTCTTTAGAATGAAGGTAGGAGAGCATACCGAATCCGATCATGATGATGTCATGCCCATGTACTATAAGGTAGCCGACTACAACACCTTTGTTTTTGATTTAAACTCAGGCAACGGAAAGGTTCAAACATTTGATGAATATGTTGATGAAACTCAAACAAAGACGCCCCAAAGAGTCAATTTAGAAACCCGTGTCAATAATAAGAATCTTGGTGAATTTATTAAAACTGATATGGGATTAGATCCTAGCAGTTTGAGTTTTCGAGAAACAGCAGATGGTCGCATCGAAATAAAAGGGTACAGATCATTTGGTCACCGAGGTCCAGATGGATATGAACAGGAATATCGTTTGGATAAATATTATTTGGTAGATCCTAAAACCGGCAAGGTTGAACAAGTAGATGTTAGTAAAGTATCGGATAAATATGAACCCCCAAGAGAAACTAAAACTTTAAGCATTGAAGGAGTTTCTGGAGAAATTCGAGACTTGAGTTCAAGTCTTAAATATTTCAAAGCCGTTGATCCTAACGATGGACTATTGAAGGTCTACTCTATTGATAGCACCGGCACCAAGGTTGAGCAGGTTGCGGAAGTTAATACCATTGCAAAGACCGCTGGAGTGCCGAATTTTGTTCCCACTGACAAGCCGACATTATTTAATGTGGTAGGTCTTCAAAGTTTTACAGATTCCGAAGGTGGAACAAAAATACTAAGAACATATGATTTAGGAAATCAGTTTAGTGGAGATTTTGAAAGATTAATTATTGATAACGATACAGCTCAGCCTGTAGAAAAAGGTCTGCGATTAAAAGAAGCAACCAATGGTTGGGGAGAAGAATTTAATGATGTTCTCGTGGCTCCACAACACTTAAGAGTCTATAGAAATGGTAAGTGGGAAAACTTTAAAGGATTCTTTGCAGACAGTCTTTTGGGGGGTGAAAAAGGTGAAATAACAAACTTCCAATGGGGCTTGATGCATAAATTTGGGGCAAGAATGCAAACGGCTGAAGCTTTTGACGTCACCAGCCCTTCACTTTTTGGTATTGCTTCAACCGTGGCAATGGTTACACCAGCAGGTTGGGTTGGAAAAGGTGGTCAAGCAGCAAGCGTTGGTGGAAAGCTTGCTGAAGGAGCTGAAGCGCTAAACGCTGTTACCAAAGCAGCTGAGGCCGCCAAAGCCATGAGTTTAAGTTCAAGAGCTTTGGGATCTTTAAGCAGTTACCAAAAAAGCGCCATCATTTGGGGAGCTATCTCAGGCGGAGCAAGTTATGTTCAGACAGGAGATTTCCAATCAGCCTTGATTGCGACTAAGGAAGGAGCACAAACAGCTGTTCTACTTCAAGCAGGGTTGGTGGGAGCTGGACACTTAGCAAAGACTATCTTCAATCCTAATACCATCTGGCAGACCGCAATGAAGGGAGAACAAGGGGCTTTTAGTACAACTGCCGCAAGAGCAGCTATAAATTCTAGTGCCTTTGTTGCCGAACATCCTTATATCACAATGGGATTAGCAGGAGGTACTCTTAACGTTGGTCGAGGTGTTATTACAGCAGGTTTAGAAGGTAGCCAAAATTCTTTCTGGGATAGGGTATCCACCAATTATAGCTTGGGCGAAGGTTTAAGAGATTTCGGTGTTGGTATGGTTGCTGGCGCTGCTTTAGGATTTGGAAAAGTAGGATTAAAGAATTTAGGTGTTGTGAAAACACCAACATCTCTATTTGCAGCAGGAACCACCAGTAACACTATCTATAATATTGGAGCCTATGGGTTAATAGGTGCTATCGGCGGAGGTATTAACAGAGCTTCTTTAGGCCAAAACATTTTTGCATCAAACATGATCGGGGACTTCACTTTAGGTGCAGCTATGGGAGGGGTTTTAACAACCCTTCCACGATGGTCTAGAGTTGCGATTTATGGAGAAGATAAGTTTTTACTACCAGCTAGCGCCGAAAAGAGTATGAAATGGTGGCAGAAAACTTTATTGCTAACGACCACAGAAGCAGCTGCAGGATATGGAGCTTCTTTCTTAGATCCAATCTCGGAAGTTGACCCCTGGATGAGTGAGCGAAGAGCCAACTACATGATAGGTTTTGGATTGGCAGGTTTAGCTACAGGTTCAGGAGCTTTAAAATTAGCTTTTGGAGGAACAGCACCAGGAACTTCTTTAGGATATAAGTTTGCCAAATTAGGCACAGGAACATTTATTGGAGCTTTAGGGGGTTACGGAATATCTTTAGCTGATTCTAATGTAAAGAATTTCTCTGATCGATGGGGCTACATTGGTAAAGGAGCCTTAGCAGGAGCATTATTAAGCGGAAATTCTTTATTTAAAGGAAGACTTGGTGAATGGACCCGTGAAGGCCGACAAACCATAGGCCTTGTTGGTTTAGCAGAGAATCCAAATCTATTCTGGAAACTTTCTTTAGCAGGATCAATAGATTTTGCAACCACCATGCCAGCTTGGGGAATGGCACAGGTTCCTGTAGATGCCCTGCTCGATGGCGCCCGACGCAGATTGATTACTGGAGAGACTGATTTAGACCGACAAATTAAGAGAGATGAGAAGGGGAAGATAGTTTTTGATGAGAATTCTAATATTTCTATAGTGCCTATCAGCATATGGGACAAAGCTATAAAGAATTACAATGAGAGTGTCAAAGGCGGTGTTTTAGAAGGCACCTTTACAAGCATGGCCCAAGGAGCCCAAAGTGGTTTACATCTTGGTCCAGGACTGGCTATAGCTCAAATGCCTTTATCAGCTTTAACAAGTACAGAGATTGGCAAAGGATTTGTTGCTAAGTATTTATCCCCTGATATTGCTAAAGCTTTGTACAATGGCGCGTTGCACAGCATGCCAGCAACTATCCTTCAACTAAGTGTTGTCCAAGCTGTTTCTCAGCAAGCCATTTTAAATAACGAAACTTTGAGAAAATCTTATGAACAGAAAGCTAGCAAGGAATCTAACTCTGGCTATTGGGATACAGTGGGAATAAATAAAGATGAACAATCTCTGCGACAACAGGCCGATATTCTAGCCAATGGTAAGAAATTAACTGGCACAGAACGTGACGGGTTTGTGAACGATTATGTCAAGGAAGGATTAAAAACTATCCATGATTTTTCTATCAATCAGCAAGTGCAGTCACTTGTCCAACAAGATGCACAATCGATCGCTTTCTACAGTTTGTTCTTTAAACCAACAGCAGTGATGGCTAACCCAGCTCAAATCCAAAAAGGATACTCTCTATTAGAACAAGGAAAATTCCAGGAAGCCCATAATAAATTTGATGAGACATTGAGAATTAGCCCTGAGAATACTCAAGCTCGCATCGGAAAAGCAGCTGCCTTAGATGCATTAAATCGTGGAAGCGACGCAAGACGAATTTATCAACAGGTATACGAAGAAGCCATAAAAATAGGTGATCGCCCATTAGTAGCTCAGATGGGGGAGGCTATTTTGAAATCAGAAGCTAATTCATTAAAAGATAATCCGCAACAACAGCAGCAAAAACTGCAAGAGCGAGCTACTGCTTATCCAGCATCAATTCATGCGCATACAGATTTAGCAAATTCTTATTATGAGGGCGGAAATATAAGGGAAGCACAGGCATCGATAGCTCGAGCTGTAGAATTAGCTCCTCAAGGTTCTCAGCAAAGATCTTACATCGAACACATGCAATTTTTATATAAGCTCGATACTTATAAGACTTTCCGTGATGCTCTTAAAGCCAGTGATGTTAAGCAACCAGAAACGATCAAAGCGCTTAATGAAGCAAAAATAGATTTATCCAAGCAAATAGTCAAAGAATTGCCTGGGGCTACCAACGGCAGTCGAGTTTTTCTGGCAGACGTCTTGGCTACTCATTTAGTATTTATTGCTGAGCAAGGATTACGTGATCAAGCCAGCTCAAACACAGCCCAAGAAATCTTAAGCACAGTTCAAGACTCTCAATTAGGACAGATGATCCAAGACAAACTTAATACCAAGGTCAATTTCCTTATTGAATATTTACAACCAGGTCAAACGGTAAACACAACGGAAAGTATCACCGCTTTAAATAAATCTGGATCGACCCAAGAACTCACTCAACGTTTGGACCGAGTGGTGCGTAAGATAGCAGAAATTCGTCAAAGCCAGGAAAAATTGAAGGTTTCTGGTGAAAGCGATGTTTTAGTCATGCGTATGATGCGTTTTCAAGCCCAATTGTTAGATGCAGTGGGTCGAAGCAATGATGCCGATGTTGTTTTAAAGAATATTGAAAATATCAGCACTCAAGTTTCTCAAGATGCTTCTTTAAGCCCCGAAGTACGTCAAGCCATTAAAGATCAGGCTGCCTGGGCCAAGGTCGATCGACCTTTAGAAAATTTAAGTAAGGTTGAGAGAACCAAGAGAGCAGAGTTTGAAACTGCTGCCAGAACAGAGTTAGGCGAGTCAGCCACACCAGAACAAATTGAAATTAAGACCAATGAACTGATTGCTCGCGAGAAATTAGCTCGTATTAATGAAATGGCTGACGCAGATCCTGCCAATCCTTTATATAAGCAATTGAAATCAGACGTTGATTTTAGAATTAGATTATCCGATCAATTAGCCAAGGGTGAGATTGATCGCCCTGTCTTAGAAGGACTATTAGGTGAAATCGATGTTGCTTTGAGAGAAAAACCCGCCGATATACGAGCTGCCATTGGACAACATGTCTTGCAAGAACGCGCCCGATTAATCAAGAGTGTCTTAGAAGCCAAGGATGCAAGTGAGTTAAAGAAATTACAAACACAAGCAGCTCAAGTCGATGATTTAGCTAAAGGTAATGTAGAAGCAAAGGGTGAAAAACTCGCTAGCCAGGGTTCTTCTGAAACTTCAGCTGCTGAAGCTGCTCAGCCAGCAGAAGATATCGCCCGACAACGTACCCTCATTCTCGGCAGCATCCGTAAACAACTGTTAGAGACAGGCAAAGACCTCTTCGTAACCTCTATCTATGATGCTAATAAGAAACAATCGTTGGTTGATTCGTTTAAAAAAGATGTGTCTAGACAAGAACGAGATCATAAAGATAAGGGATCAGAGATCTTAAATAAGATAAAAGAAACATTGTCTACGGAAAACTCATTACAAGATCACTTGGAACAATTAAGCCAATTGGCTAGTCGTCCAGATGCAACAACGCATGAAAAAGCACTGGTAGACATACTTAAGAAAGTAACCCCTGAAGCCTTAAAACAATTTAACCAAAAGAATTTGGAATTTAATGAGAAGAGAGCCCCAGAAGAAGCAGCAAAACCAATTGCTCCAAATCTTAAAGCAGGACAAAGACAATATTTGGTTGATAAAATCGATTTCCTTTTAAAACTCGTAGACAAAATTGCTGACCCAGCACGTAATAACAAATGGGGCTTAGATGGTATGGTCTTATCCTTGCAGATGAGCGGTGGTAAAACTGTTATGGAAGGCATACTTGCGGATCAATTGATTGATTATGTTAATGACAAGAGATCTCAAGGTGGGAAAGTCAGAGGAATCATTATTGGTAAGCCTACTAGCGGTGGTTTGGCTGAAAAAGCCATGCAAGGCAATAATAGAGAACGTTATGTGAGCGGTGGAAAGTTAAAAGAAGGCAAGATCAATGTGGTGACCTATGAAGAGCTCAAAGAAATGGGCTTACGTTATAAGGAAGCTTTAAATCGCGGTGAGAAACCTGAAAATCCTTTTGATGGCTACCTTGTTTTAGGTGACGAAATCCATGAATTGGTCCTCTCTGTACCAATGATCACCTCTTCAAATATGTCTGAGACAGATATCTTATTAAACATGGGAGAAACAGGCCGTCAAAATAGAGCTCGTGAACAAGCTGAAGGACAACGATTTGCTAAAGAAACAGAAAAACTTATTAGCGCCAGAGTTGAAGGATTAAAAGCTGAAGGGGTGACATTTGAAACAACAGGACGGAATGATGCTGATATAGCCATGGAATATCGAAAACGAGCCATCAGTGATTTGACGAAAGCAGATGGGCAGCACGGCGCATCATTAGCCAGAGATCGTTATTTTGAAGCCATCAAGGACAAGGACGGCAATTTAATCGCTATCAAATCTGTAAAAGAAGGTGGAAAATTAATTGAATCAATCTTAAAAGACAATTTTGACCAAGGTGTACCTGATGCTCAGGCCCATCAATTGTTTAGTGCTCACTGGGATCAGTTTACCTCAGCCATCGCTGATGTGCTTCGTAATGAAATCCGAGAAGATAAATTCGAAGTTCGTGTTAAAGACGGCAAATTAGAGCTGGTGACAGTGGAACGTGGCAAAAATGGTGTTAAGGATTATAACCGTGTGTATACCGACCAAACTGGTTTAAATGCCTTTATGAGAATGATTGTGGCTCATCAAGAAGCACGCCATCCAGATCAAAAAGTTTCTTTAGCTGAGTTTGTCCGTGTCACCGAAAGAAATTTACACACTCAAATTACTTCTATGGAATTGATGGGTATGTTTGAAGGTTTTGCAGGATATACCGGAACAGCTGAAATCACTAAATTCATCTTGGATCATGCAGGAGTTAAGCTGGCTGCTGATTATGACAGAGCGTTAACCGCAGAAATGTTTAAGAAATCTTTATTGGAAGTGTTTACTGGTAAGGATGCTGCTAAGGCTCTTGAATTGATCAGGAATTTCAATGATCAAAATTACAAATGGTCTAATGATAAAGGAGAAACCGTTGAGCTTAATCCAAAGATGGTTAATGCCATGTTGTTAAATATGGCTACCGAAAGCTCCAGAACTCAGACTGTAGAATTATTAAAACAACATTTTGGAGAAGACAAGGTTGTTGTTCTTTCAAAACCCGAAGAAGTTCAAAGAGTACAAAGCGGCGAGATCGATGTTAAAGACAAGGTCATAGTTCTCTCCGGTGGACCAGAAGAGTTTGCTACGATTATGGAAAAAACTCTGAACAGTGAAGTATTTAAGGGTAAAAAGGTTGTAGTTATTTCAGCGGGTGACTCAGGCGTTAGCCCAAGCAAGGAAAACATTGAATTCTCCCATTACGATTTTAATATGCGCGGAACATATTCCTATTTACAAGCCATGGCTCGTGGAGATTACGTGAAAGAAGACGGCAAGACCCAGATCTATCGTGCCAAGGTTCATGAATATAAGCAAATGATTAACATCGATGATGTTTATCATGATTCACGCCTCTCTAGTGCTCAAAAAGAACAACTTAAGGCAATCCAAAAAGATTTAGACTCTCCAGAGAAAAAGCCCACGGCTGAAAAACAATTGCGCGAAGCCGTTAATCAGATGATGGATATCTTAGAGCATCAAGAAAGAATGCAGTCTTTTGTCCAAAGCGTTTCTGTTGCCCGAGACATCAATCGCGACGTGATGAATAAAGATTTAGAGAACATGAATGATGATTTTATGAGAAAGTTGGTCGATACTTATAAAGATAACAGTGGATATGCCAAGGTCTTTTATGGAGTCAACGGTGCAGGATATCAAATTTACAGAGCACAAACTACGGGTCAAGGAACTACTGGACAAGGGTATCGCAGTTTAGCGACAGTGGCATTAGCAACAGGCTCAGGCATCCAAGGTATGGATGGAAGCACCTACCTTAAGCCTAACGAATTCATGGTTGAAAACCATATCTTAGGCAATGCCAAGGTATTTAAAGCTGATAAGATCGAGGATTTCTTAACTGGTGTCTTACGTGTAGACAGCACCAAGCAAGAGCAGGTCGATCAGGTCTTACAAGAAAAAATCAATGATAGTTATGTAACTACCTTGGTCATGGGACATGCGCTTAATCCAGTTCGCATTCCTGATGCACCTTTGGTTGTCAACACCTGGTTACGAGGTGAAAAAGTTGCGTATAACGGAGAAGATGCTCTTAAAGTAACCACCCAAATGCCTGTGATTGACTCACGTGGTCAATACAAGGGTGCCCACACTGTCGCCTACCTTTATAAATATGAATCCAATGGTATGACGAATCACATTCTTGGCGTATTAAAGAATGGCGTTGTGATGCCAGGAAAGATTGGCGATAAATTAGAGAAAACCATTCAAGGATATAAATACAACACGTTTACAGATAATAACGGAAACATTAATGCGGTGATCTTTGAAGGTGTGTTACATGATTTGAGTGACTTAGCCGACAAGAAAAACATCACCTTTTCAAGCATCGTTTCGGAACAAATTGAAACTGAAGATATGCGCCATGAAGATCTTCGTTTGAAATTGAAATTGCGTATCAAGGAAGACGGTAAGGTTGAAGTCCAAGAAAGCGAAGTAGCTAATGAAGCGACCTTGCATTTGGCCAGTGGCGGTGGATTTAAAAAGGGAGACAAAGTCTTTATATATATCGATGAGAAAAAAGGCAATAAAGTCATCTCTGTAGTTGGTCGTGGTGCTGCTGTAGTGGGTGGACGCGTCTATGACATTAAGAACATTTCAGGTACCCAGGAATATTATCCTGGTATTGCCGAGGATAAAGCTGAAATCAAGGTATCTTATTATAGTAAGGACAATGATGGACGATTGACCTTACGTACCGCCCGCATTCATGGTGTGGAAGAGCGTGGTACAGATGGCATGAGATTAGGAAGCTATAACCGCGGTATGTTAAGAATTAAAGATGGGCTTCCGGAAGAGTTGAAAGCTAAGGGCGTAACCAGTATCGACATAGCTAATGGAGAGCTTGTCGATAAAGATGGTGTTAGAATAGGTAAATTCTGGAACGATACAGCTTATTTTGAAGAAGGAGATCATTACGTTGTTGGCAAGGATGATCCAATCAAGTCGGTATTTAAAAGCATGGGATTAACCAGCGATCATATTAGTGATCAAGCAGATCGAATTTTAATCCAGAAACAGCGAATGAATGAAGGGTTTAAGATCTACCATGAGAACATGGAAGATACTCGACATGCCTACCAAGAAGCTGTGGCAGTTGCTGGCGGAAGCTTTGATACGGTCCAAAAGGTTGCCCGAAACATGGCTCGTTTAGACGATAAAGCCAGGATCACGATTGTCGCGTTAGATAGAGGCCATGAAGTTACAAATGAAGATGTTAAAGCTCCACTTAAAGATGCTGTTTCTTATGGTATTAAGGTTGTTAGCGATGATAAAGACAGTTTAATTGGCCGACAAACCGACTTTATTAAAAAGCAATTTGGCAAAGACTTGGTTTTGAATCTCGCTTTGGATGATGCGGGCACTGCGGCTATGTCAACTGACAAGCATTTCTTGTTAGGATCTAATCTCGGTCTTTCGTTCTTGCGCGGCGTTTCTCAAGCTTCTGAATCTGGTGTGTTCATCCATGAATTGGTCCACGAATGGATGAAGAAGCTTGTCCGTGAAGGGACAGCTGGTAAATTTGCCCAAGTACGTATCCATAACGATAATTTAGCTGCCAATCCATTAGCTAGCGTGGCTGAGCACATTTACCATGAGCAGTATACCGTTGAAGAGAATATTGCCCATCATTTTGAAATCTATGGTGCTGATTTCGATGAACGAGGCGAGCCAAAATTACCAGAACACATCGATTCTCTCATGGGAGATAAATTCCGATCCTTCCTTAAAGAAGCGAAAAAGGCCCTTCCTGAGTATGTCTTTAAAGGCAAACGACATTTAATGATCGAGGCTTATAACAGCGGAGATACGAAAGAAGCAGGTCGTCAAGCTTCAGCCATTTCTGATATGACAGATCGTATGATTGATTTTGCCCAGCGAGCCAGCTTTAACTTTGCGGCCGGTGCCAAGATCATAAATAATGATGATTTTAAATTGGTCCGAGACAAAGACGGTAAGGTCAGTAAGGTTCAATTTACCATCGCTGCTGGTGATGAAAAGAGTTCATTTGAACACCATGTTCCAGAAGACATTGCTGTTAAGAAAGACGCTGAAATAAAGAAGTGGCTTACTAAAACACTTCAAGAATCACAAATCGTGTCAGAAAGCTTAGCCCGCCGTACAACCTTGTTAAGCCTGGTTGTTAAAAATGCTCCATTTAGTGAAACAGCTTGGAAAGCCGCAGATCACTTTGCTGATCATTTAAAGGCAGGAGAAGATGTGGCTGACAGTGAGTTTGCTGGGGTTGTTAATATCTTAGGAGCAGCCCAAGGCATTACCATTCGAGACAATGAAATTGTCATTAACTCCAATACCAATCCAGGATCTTTGAAGTGGAATGATCAAGCCAAGACATGGGAATTGAAGAAGCCAACAGAGATTTCTCAAGCATTTAAAGTTTATGCCAAGGTCAGAAGTACGGTCGAAGACCATGTCAAGATTGCCTACTTTGATGATGGAAGAATCGAAGAAAAAACCCAAAAGTCTCAATATCAACAATGGGCAGCAAGTCCACAAATGATGATGGCCTATCAAGGACGCTCTTGGAGTGAACAGCTACAAAATATCAATGCTACCCTGCCAGAGGGGATGAGAGTTAAATTAGTTAATTCTAAGGATGATAACGCCATTGAAGGTATTGCAAGTCTAGAGAATAAGGTCAATGGTCAAGCTGTTAGCCGACAAGCTTCCGAAGATCTGATCAAGAAAACTCCTTCTTTGACACATGCTGTTATCGATGCTCAAGGTAAGGTACTCGCTTACGTGAGCGCTCGACCTCAAGCTAACGGAGATATTCAAATTTCTCATGTAGGTATTGGCCAAGCAGTACAGGGTGTAGATTTGGGAGCATTATTAATGAACATTATTTCAAGCCAAGCCAAGAAATTTGAGTTTAAGAACATTGTTTTACAAGCTCCTGATGAAGATCAAACGGCTAAAGATTTGTATAAGACCTTAGGTTTCCAAGCTGTAGGTAATAAGAAAGCTGAACTCAAAGGGGCGCAAGAATATCATTTGCAAACATTCAAAGTGTCTACCGATACAATCATTCCTAAATTAGTAGCCGATGCTCTTAAACCTGAAATGTACAATGCAGGTGCAGACACAATTCAGAAGGTTGTGCAAAAGATGATTGAATTAACACCATCGCAGGCTCCACCGGATGAGTTGTTAAGAATTTTAGCTAGTTTGCGCAAAGAAGCTCGCCTGAACACAGGGAAACAAGGAAGCGATCAAGAAGACTTACAAATGGCTTCTAATCTTGTCGCTCGCACTCGCCAAGCCTTTATAGGTAAGACACAACGCATTGATCAACCTTCCAAAGAAGTAGTAGAAATTGCACGACAATTAATCGGACATTTAGCTATTAACGACAGAGTGTTGATGCAAAATAGCCCTACAGGTTATACGGTCGCAGATAATATTGTAGATTTATCTTCTCGATTCTTAAGCGTTGATCCACAACAACAAGAAGGAATGACAGAGGATTTATCTAAGTTAATTGCTGAACTTGGATTTCCTGCTACAGAGAGCTTAAGTAAAGCCCAAGAGATATTACAGGTCTTGACCCAACGTCAGGTACTCCAAAAGAAAATGGTCGCTGCCAACAGTGATCTTCAAAGCGCCCTAAAATGGTTGGGCAATGCTAAGAAAAATTATGGTTTAAATCCAATTCAACAGCATCAAGCTGATCTTAAAATTGCTCAAGATTTGCTTAACGAACAGCGTCAAACCATTAAAACCCTCAACAGCCAATTTGCGAAATTAGATGCTCATACGACTTTTGAACGTAAGGTCGCTCAAATGCGTAAGTTGTTGCCACCAGAGAATCCTAGATCATTCAGCGTTAGCGAACAAGATAACACTATAAAAATCAAAACAGCTAACATGGCTACTGCTGATCGTTTTGGTCAACGCTTGACTGTCTTTGCCGAACATCCTGACCTTAGGGGTAAGGTTTTGGATGAAGAGGCATTTGCTAGAGTAGGCGTAAGTCCTAAGGTGGGACATGATTGGAGTATTGATAAGGTCGTTGATTTTGTTAATAACGTGGGAGAGAACAACCTTAATCCTTGGGAAAAAGCCCTACTTAAAGAATTAGAACAGCGAGGGGTTGTTAAAAAAGAAGGTCGTGTTTATAGCAAACTTCGTCAGGCAGCTGTGATTGTCATCCCACAAGATAAAACCCTTGAAAGACTATCTTCAGATGAACACCAACAGCAAATGGAAAGACATGAAACGATCCATGGATTTTTCTTAGGCGATGGCACTGGAGCTTATCCTAGAACCGTTCGTACTTATAGAGAAAGCTTGTCTCAACCGGTGCAGAGATTCATTCGAGATTTATTAGCCATGCATAAAGAGTACGATGTCTTTGACCAAGATCTTGCAGACACGGAGTTCGATGCTTATTTTAGTGATTTGAACGTTGTCTTTGCGTTTCTTGCTAAGAGCGGCAATTCGAATATGGTCTCTTTTGCTCGAGAACACGAAGCTGAGTTAAGAACAATTCAAGCCAATTTATTGAAGCTAAAGGAAGGTTTTGAGAGTTACAAAACCACGAAAGAAGAGGGCGGCTTGTTTACAGATGTTTTGGCTAGCACAAAGACATTTTCTGAAGTTGAGAAAGAGGTGCGTTCTAAAAATCGAGGCCGAGAAATCGAAGAAGAATCTACACCAGTGCTTTCCAATTATATTCCAAGCGACGCCTTCATATTTGCTAAAGACGAAAGTTTTGCAACAGGCCACACGCCAACAGATATTCGCATGGAGGGCAAGAACTACAAAATTGATTACTCTAACCCAGCTGCGCCATACATTGCCATAGATGCTCCAAGAAAAATAACTGTTGATGATAAAACCATCAATGCTCTGTTGAAAGAGGTCACTACGTTAGATGTAAAAACAGGAAGGATCATAGGAAAACAATTAGTGTTCCAGAAACAAAATCTTGGAAGCTTTGAAGTTTTGGATGGAGACAGACTTATCATTAACGAAGAACAAGGACATGCTGTTATTGTAAGAACAGACAGACCCATTGCTATTTATGTGAACAATAAAATCACTCCTGTCGAAAAAGACCGCTATAGCGTAGATATTTCTAATCTTCTTCGTGGCCAAGATAATGAGGGTAAAGAAGTCAGCGTTTCTGGCCAACAAATTAATCATGTGACAGCAACTGGAGAGATTAATCCAGGACATGTTGAATTTACGATTCCTGTAGGCGTTAACATTCCTGAACTTATCAGTGAACAAAAGTATACGTTAAATCCAACGACCAAGTTGATTCAAGATGCCAATGGCAAGGTTCGTGCCATTGTAAGAGGAAAGGTAATAGCCGTTAGCGAGGGTCATTATCAATCTGATGTTTCCAATCAGGTTCCAGGATTAGCCCAGTTAGGATTAGATAAGGTCGAGTTAATTGGTAGTGTTGATGATAATAATGCGATTGAAGAAACCCTCACCATCCATGGAACAGAAGATAATCTTAAGAAATTAGGTTTTGAGAATGTTGTGACAGAGTCAGGCAAGGTCGCTCAGGTCAGCAAGGTCAGTATTGGTCAATTTTTTAGTATTATTCAAGAAGCAACAGCAAAACAAGCGAGCGTACCTAAAGATGAAGGTTCTGATAGTGCCATGATTATCGATCAAGATCAAGTCGAGCCGTCTAATTTAACAGCAAACACTGGAAGTGCCGCTGTTGCACTGACAAATGCCTTAAAGGTTGCCTTTGGCATTGGAGGTCAATCACCACCACAGGCTGCAGGAATTGTTACACCTCGTGTAAGGACATCCGCTCCAGATGCATCTGCAGTATTGCCAAGCCTCCTAACAACATTTAATTCAAATCCATCCGACGCTGCGATGTCAGGACCTTTACGTCCAGTCCATGATACCTGGAAGATTGAAAGTCGTGTCATGATGAATCTTCCAACCTTAGCCGCAGACGCACAGAGCTTCACTAAGCAATTTGTTAATACAGGAACCATTCTACAAAATTATTTGTTAGACAAAAACAATACGGATGAAGTTGTGGCCCAGATGTTAAGCCAATTAACAAGGGAAAATATTCAAGCTGCTGATTTAACAAAGAAAATATCAATTAGCTATCTGGCTTCAGGAAGCAATAAAGATGTGTTCTTAGTGGACTTTGAAACTCGTGATGGCGGTTCTCGCCAAGTGGCCTTGGTGAGTAAGAGCGCAAAAGCTAAGGGCAGCATTGATCCTATGGAAATTGGTGATATGCAAAAGATTGGTAAGAAACATTCTGAGATTGCTCCAGCTTTAGGCCCAACATTTACAACAGACGAAGGACAAATATTATATTTGGAAGAATTTATTAAAGGGCCTCAGTTAAGCGAATTAAATAAACAAGGAAAACTTACTACCGAAATCCGTCGAAAGACAGTTGAAGCCTTGGTTAAAGTTGGGCAAGCTTTAAAGGGAAGAATTCCATCAGATTTCCATTTGGATAATTTTATTTATCAAGAAAAAACAGGTAATGTTGTCATTATTGATTTAGGCAACAAACGATTCTTCCTCGAGCCAGGTTATTATAAGGATAAGGGAGATCAAGCTAAAACGTATGCTCAAAGAGGTAAATTCTTCTTCTTGGCTAATGTCATATTAGCTTACGGATATAAAGATCAACAAGATCGGTTTATCTTTGAAACGATTGCTAAAACCTTAGGACGAGATAAAGCGCTAGAATTCTTCAAAGATGTTAGAGAGTATGTTCAAAATAAATCGGTGGAAGATTTAGCTTATGACATTTTCCGTTATTCAACAGGACTGATTACAACCTATAAGAATACACAAATAGGAAAAGAAAATTTCATTAGAGAAAACATCGTTACACCATTCTTAAGTAATCTTGCTAATTTTGATGAAACCCAACTTGATTATGCCATGTCCTCCACTCCTAAGCGCGCAGTTCAAGTGCAGAATTTAGTTAAAGGTTTTATTCAAGTTGCTAAAGATCAAGCTGTTCGTGAATTGAAGCCTGAGAATCGAGACAAGATCGATAATGTTCAAGCGTATAAGGCTTTGATGCGTGTGGCTGTTGGGCTTGAGCCTTCTCAAATGAGCATTGAAGAAATGACCCGTCTTACATCTTTGTCTGCCCAAGACATCGAACAAGTTTTAAATGCCAACGATTCTAATTGGAATAAATTTAAAGATGAAGCCAATGTGGCCGGTTCATTGTTTGAGAGTCCAACAGGTCTTTCAACTCCAGCTGGCTTACCATGGGAGAAAAGTGGCTTAGGTCGTTATGGATATGTTCAAAACGATATTAAAGATTTAGCTAAAGACCTTAGCAATATAGAATTAGGTTTATCTGATCCTGCTATGACAGCAAAGACCGATGCTGCGATGAGTACAAGAAGATCCATTGAAGGCTATACATTCGATATTCCTCGAAAAGAATTTACGGCTCTGGATGGAAAAGTACCAGAAACCATTCAATCTATCTATAGAAGCATCAGAGATCCTAAACAGACAAAGACACTTGAGGACGTTATCCGACAATTAAGGCTGTTGCATGCCGAAGGCAACAGTCTCCATAGAAATGATAAATATGAAGATATAACTGCTTTAAACAGACTAATATCCGAACAGATTCGTTTTGCCCAAGAGAAACAAAACAGTTTCGCCAAATTGAAGACAACCATCGATAGCGCTAAATCTCTGACTCAACTTCCGACCCTTCAATTGGCAGCGGTACAAACTGATTTCATTAAATTAAAAGATGCTGGATATTTTGCAAAACTAGTCGATTTCCGTGCTCAAGCCTTTGCCGATTCTCAAACACAAGAGAATTTCACTGAGGCAATCGTAGAGAATCCAAATGTTCAATGGCAAGCCATTGAAAAAGATGTTCTAACCTCATTCTTTGGTTTATTAAAAGCTAAGAGAACTCCTACCATTGAACGCATTGCAGATAATATTGACGGTCAGAAATATTTCTCATCGATCAAAGAGCCAAGACTTCGACAAAAAGCTCAGCGAGATTTGGTTGAAAAGATTTGGAACTATAGCGTTCAGCCATTGTTATTAAATGTAGCTCCTAAAGAGATCCAGCAGAAGGTTGCCTTGCGTGGACATAACGATGTTCTCTTAGAAGATATTATTCATGCAGCTATTGATTTGGAAGATGCATTGATCAGCGAAAAAGATGTATTGAATATTTTGAGAGAAAAATTAGGAAAGAATCCAAATCAACCTGTCGATGTGAGTGTTCAAAATACAGTGGATGAGTTAGTCGAAACCTTAACAGGAATTTCTGCCGATTTTGATCGTCAGGTTTATGCAGGGCATATATTAGGTCTTATTGGTGGTGCCGTGCCTGAAGATAACTTGCAAAACTCTGAGGCTGTTCTTATTGACACTTTAAAACAAAGGGTTTCAAAGGTAATCGTTGAAAAGCCTCTAACTGTTCAAAATGAATCGGGCAAGAATTACACGGTGTGGGCTTACGGGGATGATCAGAAACACGTATCTGCTATTCAAAAGGATAAACAAGAATTTATTAAAGCAATTAATCAATTATTGGTCAAACCAACAAAAGAATTTTCTGCTGTTAACGGTAAGAGAACCACAGGTGCAAAGGTAAGGGTTCTTCGAATGCCTAATGGAAAATTCCTGTATGGTTTAAGAGATGATAATAAGAGTCAATTAATCTTCTTCTATAGAGATGACCATGATATTCATGATGCTAATGGAGAAGTTTTACCTGAGTTCTGGTCTTATGTGAGCAGCTTTGCTGTAAATCCAACCAGCAATGTTAAAGAGCTTAAAGTTCCTCAAACTCAATATCAAGTGACCGACGCCGCCATGAGCGCGCCACGCTTGAAGGGCTGGATGACGGCCTTAGCTATCAGTGTGGGTGGTTTTGGATTTGGCAGTCAACTTGCAGCCCAAGAAAAGCCACAGACCCAAGCTAGCATTGAAACCAAGATCGCGACTCCACAGTTTGCCATCGACGAGGACACGTTATTTAATTTAAGGACCTGGACTGAAATCCATGAAGGATGGAGGGCCTTGATGTATTTGGATAAGGTTGGACGCAATGATGATGGCACCACAGGCGTATGGACTGTAGGCTTTGGATTTACCGGAAAATTGATTCCTCAGTATTCTAAAGAAGGCATCCCCATGCTTGTTTCACAGGGCGAAGAAATTATCACTGATCGATTGGAAGATAGTTCTCCTCACGAAGTACGTGTGTGGGATCCTAAAGCCATTTCTACTCTTACACCAGCTCAAAAAATAGCCCTTAGCGATTTGGTCTACAACATGGGTGAAGGTAGAGCTAAAAAGTTAACCAGGTTTAAAGATGCTATCAATCAAGGCAAAACCTCTGAAGCTGCAGATATTTTAAAGAGTTATAAATATGCCAAGCAGGTAGGTTCCAGAGCCACATGGAATGCAAAGTTAATTTCTGGAGAACCATTAACACCAGCTGAAAAGAACAAATTGTATCAACATATTTATTCTAGAGCGACAGTGATCTTTGGAGCTAAAGAAGCCCAAGAAAGAACAGAAAAGTTTATTGCCTTAGTAGATAAAGGTACAGAGTTAAAGATTAAGACAGTGCCAGAAGTCGCTCGTGAAGCTTCAAAACTTTCAAATCAGACTGCTAATTTGTCGGATGACAAGGTAGTTAATGCTCCTGCTGTTCAAGCATCTCCAGTTGTAACAGCACTGCCCGAGACACCAACACCTAATGTCCCACAAGTTAAGAAATTACAACTTTCAAGCGATCAGATCAAAGGATTGAGCATTCTTTTAGCCGCAGCCTTAATGCGTTTAGCCCAGATCCATAAAAAGGAAGCCCGAGAGAAAAAGAAAGCTTTAGCCGAGGCAGCTATTAAGGGCAAGATTGTCATCCCTGAAGCTCTTAAACCCAAAAAACCAAGTATAAAAATATCAACGAAACCTCTATTCCCAAGCCCAAGCGCATATATACCTTTAGCTATTAAATCAATCAAAGCAGCTAAGCCTATGGATTTTGCTCAGCTGGCCAAGACTTCAGTCCAAGTTCGTCAGCATGTCCAAAATGACTTTGCTCAATTAGCTCCGTTATTTAGAAACGCTCAAAGATTCAGTTCTAATGTAGGTTCTTCAACCAAGGTTTCGGCTGATAATGCTCAACGCGCCGATCAGATTGAATGGGTCCAATTTAAGATAAGCAAGATCAAGAAGGGCGATCTGGCTGCCCTGGATGCCTTTAGATGGTTTATCGAAACTCGAACATTCCCAATGTTAGATACCGATCCAGTTTTAGTCACTCAAATGCAGGTTGGCTTAGGTGGCGAGGAATTATATTCTAAGGAAGATGTCGCGACCATGTTAGAAGAACACCGAGGCGCTCTCATGCAGTTGGTCGATGGTCTTTCTTCCGATGAGATTGCCTTAGCCGTTGCCGAGCTTCCTGAAGATGTACGTAAGGACGCTGATCGTACCAAGGTACTCAAGCAGATCTTAGAGGTTGTCTTTGAGGGTGATCAAGCCAAGGTCAATGTCATCCTGAGCGGAGCGAAGGATCTCAAAGAAGATTCTTCGTCACTGAAAAGCGTTCCTCAGAATGACAATACCTATGATCAGGATGACACTACTCTTGATGAAATGGTCCCAATGGTACCTGGCGTGCTTAAGCCCAATATGCCTTTACCGGTTGTTCCAATGCATTTTTCAGCAGTTATGAGTGAAGGCAATCGCTTGGCTCGAGGTATTAAACCTGAGCAACAAACAGCTAAGGTCCAACGCGCGATCGCTAATGATGTCTACGGCACAGATGAAGCGAAGATGGGTGAAGACTATCCATACGCTGGCTTAGCCACTGCTGGCGCTGATCGAGCCATGGCATCAACACCATCAGATAATTATTTACGTGATATTCAACAAGCTTGGGCTCAACAAAACGGTGTTGATATTAAAGTTAATCCTGATAAGAACATCGACCCAATGGCGTTTTATCGTCAGCAATTTGCCGAATTCTTCCCAACCCTGCAAGAGGCTATAGCATCAGATCGTAAGGGCTTCCTTTATAAGGCCTTCATGGGTGCTGGAAAAAGTACCTTTGCAGTCATTGCCATGGCCATGCAATTGCGTGATACCCGTGGACGAGCCAAATTGATCTCTGTCGAACCAGGTGACGGTCAGTTGCAAACTAGCTATGACGAAATCACCAGCAAGGTCTTACCTGCTTTAAGCGAACAACAAGCCCAAGACATTAGTGTTGGTAAGCTTGAAGAATCAGACGGCTTCCAAGACATTCTTGAAACCGTACAAAATAATAGAGTTGTTCTTATCACTGAGAAACACCTAGAGCATCTGATTGGTTTATCTAGAAAAGGTAATGCCCAAGCCAAGAAGATTGTCGACATTTTAAGCGGCCCAGGCAATATCCTCTATCGTGGTGAATGGATGGAATCTTTAGGTCTGCAAATCCCTGACCAACAAGGTACAGAAACCAATCTTGATGAACAAGCCAAAGGTTTAATCGCTGAAGCTCAAGACCAATTAGCCGGATATATCGAACAGATTCAATCTGTCCAAGAATTTGATGAAGAAGGTGAAAATGGCGAGACTCAAAAAGTTGTGGTTGAAGTGGCTCGAGCCTTAGAAGGTGTCCAACAAGTATTATCCAGCAACAATGCCGCTAACGTCGAAGAATTACGTGGTCAGGAAGGTGGCGATGCCAAGATTGCAGCAGCCCATGCCTTTATCAATGCTGTTGCTAATATGCGCAAAGGTAATTTAGATTTAGTTTTAAGTGGTAAAAAAGCCGTGCTTATGGATTCAAAAGGTATTGGACACAATGACGTAGTTGTCAGCGATCCATTACAACGTTTGGCCAACGTCTTGGCTGCTAAGTTAATGGCCCAAAACGCAGGAGTTGAGGTAGACAATATCACCGGCCAATCCGGTCAAGGCAAGAATGCCACCTTCGTCGATTCTTTCGATGTCGATAGTCTGTTCATGCAACAAGGCCAGGTCATCTGGGCTTCTGGAACGCTTAATGAATATATGAAGAGATTAGCCAAGGTGTTATTTGGCATGGAATATATTGGTCCTGCTGAGAGCCCAAGTGCAAATACAAATAGTTCGCCATTCTCTATGGATGTCAAAGAAGTTGCCTTTGACGGCAAGGTTGCAAGCACAGGCAGCGAAACATTCACCGAGGCTTACCGACGACAATTAGCAGCTCGCATGAATGCTTATTTGGATGCTAAGGCCAATGGTGGACGCGCCTTTATGTTTAACTTGTTGCGTGATGGCAACACAGGCATCAACACCTCTAATAATTTGATGGTCTTAACCACAGCCTTGGATGTAGCCAAGAGCAGAAATATGTCAGTGCTCTATCAAGAAAGCACGGGCGAATGGGTGTTATATAAGACAGATGATACAAAAGAAATTCTTACTAAAGAATCAGTTGACGAACTTATTGAATCAGGCGCACGAGACTTCTTTGTTTTATTACCGTTAGGTTCTTCACGTGGGCAGACCATTCCAACCTTGTTCCAAGATGAGATGTTCTTGTTTGTTGATAGGCGTACCAGCTCAGATGATATTAACCAAGGTTTAGTACGTTCTCGAGGGGTAACCCAAGCTAATGGCAAGGTCGCTTACGATGAACAAATCTTCCGCAATATCGTGGTCATGAACAGCGAGCCACAGAGTGTGACAAGCTTCATGCAAGAAGCCAAGGAAAACACCACGCGCGGCGATCAGCAAGAATTCTTCCAAGTCATTGCCAAGATGTTCCAAAACTTTGTTAGCCGTTACAACGACAGAATCATCGCTGATGATCGCCTGCCATGGGCTGCTAAGAAATTGTTACAAAAGATTTCTAAAGAGATGACCATGGAGATGAGTATTCGTTCTCATCAAAATCTCAACGGTGAATTTATTGCTGTTGAAAAAGAAATCCAGCACTTGATAGGCATAACTAAAGAAGTGATGCGCTCCTATTATCAAGGTTATATCCTTCCATTGATCAAGGAACAATCTCTGCGTCAACAGATCGAAGAGGATATTTCTGGCGGACCATTTGATTTGGAATTGAAGTTTGAGTTTGCCAAGAAAGTTCAATCCAAGGAAGAATTTAAGCCATTCAGAGATGCCTGGTCTTTAAAAGCTTTGGTGAATACTCTTAATGCCAATATCCAACGCAGCGATGTGCCTAAGTATGTCGACGGTATTGCTCCAGAAATGATCTTGATATCCAAGGCTCCTGTGGAGGGACTTAAGGTCCTCACCATGTATGGAGATAAAGACAATAAGGCTAGAATTGCTTTAAATACTTCCGATAAGCCACAGACAGTTACCCTTGAAGGTGGTGACATTACACTTAATCCTTCCGAAGTCTTGTTTGTTGCTTCAAGAAAGATTTATAAAGCTGATACGACTAAGGATAAAGAAGTCCTACATAAAGCTATTGCCTCTGGTGCCTTTGAAAAAGCCAATAAGCCAATTGCTTTAGTTATTACCATAGAAAAGAAAAATGTACGTGCTGAGGCCCAGGCTCCTGGTAGTCATCAATTTATTTATCCTCTGCCTGTAACGAGAATTAATGGCATGGTCCTTAAGGTCGAAGGAGTCATTGAAATCGATGAACAAGGACGTCTCAAGAATGGCCAGAGCGTACGAGTGATCGAGACTAATGGACCAATAGCCAAGGGCGATGTGATAGTTGATGAGCTTATCGTTGCTGAAACCTCTGAGAGCTTCTTAGCTATTCTTGATGGCGCTGATCTAACCAAGATCAAGGCTCTTTATAGAAATTTAAATGAGGATGAGCTAAGTCGTCAGCCCAAAGATGAAGATAAGAAGCCCGTCAATCAATATGAAGATATTACCACGAGCATCGCAGATCATACGGTCTTTACTCGTCCATTGGGTGAGATTGCAAGTGGCGTACAAGCTGTGTTGAGCTTTGGATTTAGAAAAGATAGCAACGGCCGTGAAGAATTGGTCATTAAAGATGTGAAGTTACAAGGCGCTTTAGAAGTTTTAAGAAATCAAGAATCTTATGAAGAGGCTGTGTTGCAATTGATGAATGCCTTGGCAAGCAGTGCGTTCTCGGGAATTCCTTTAGAGTTTACAGGTGCCACTGCCGGTAACAAAAAGAATTTAATCGAAAAGGCTAGAAACTATTTTGTACCAGTCACGGCTAAAGTTGTAGAAGGGCTACAACAAATTTTGACGATTCTTGGCATTGGATTAGATGCTAAAGACATCAGTATCATTAAGAAAGACGTTGAAGCCTTCATGGCTGTTTATGGATCTGATCCACAAAAAGCCTCAGAGCTGGCTGATGTGATTCTTAAGAGATTCAAGAACTCCACCGTATTAACGGCTCAAAAGGGTCTTTTGGTTCATTTATTGGCTAAGATTTTACAAGACAACGGTGATGTTAAATCTCCATTTGTTGGCTCTGCAATGGCCTTCCTTTCTTCTGCGATCAAAGAATTTAAGCCAGCTAAGAGTACCTTCCATAATATAGCTGATCGATTCAACAGCAAACCTCAAATTAATTTGAGCCCAAGTTCATCAGAAACGATTGTTCCTAAGAAACTTACTTGGTTGCAGCGACTTCGCGGTCAAGCTAAGGCTATGGGACTTTTGGGGGCTAGTCTGTTAGCTGGCATGAATGGCGAGAAGCTCTCAGCTCAACAGGTTATCATTAGTCATCCTGAACGAAGTGAAGGATCTCAAATAGGAGATTCTTCGGCTACGCCTCAGAATGACCGTAAGCAAGTAATGGATTTAATGCCTGGCGCAGCTACCTCTAATAGTAAAGATCAAGACGATAACGATGGCCATAACCCAGGAGATAGACCAGTACCATTGGCAACCTCACCTGTGCCGGCTATGCCACAAGCTCCAGCACCCGTCAGTCCGATGCCAACGCCTACACCAGTGCCTGGGCCAATGCCTAATGCAGGCGGCGTATCACCTCTGCCTGCTGCACCAATGCCTTTGCCGATGAGTCCAGTGCCGGGTGCCAACGCTGTACCTACACCAACACCGGCTCCTGCGCCAACACCTGGACCAGTTCCAATGCCTTCCCAGCCAGTGGCTGGTCAGCCTTTGGCTGAAGCTGCGCCTGTGGGAGTAGCTAGCGTACCTTCCCAGCCAGAGGCTGGTCAGCCTTCGGCTGATGTAACTTCGACACCAGGGCCCACACCAGCTCCTGTGCCAGGCTCTACGCCTAATCCAGGTGCTTCTAGCGCTCCAACAGTTGCTGGCGGCGGATTTGCGCCTCCACAACCACATATATTAGTGTTGCCTGAAACTCCAAGAACATTTAAAGCTGGATTAGTTGCAGCCAGCCGTGGATATCTCAGTGATAAGGAGACCTTAATCGCCAACGGAGCAGCGTGGCAGTTATACCATCCGGGACGTAGTATTCTGCCAGCGATTCTCTCAATCGCTCAGGCAGATGTAGTAGGAAACGAGAGAAAGAGTACAGAAGTTGTTGCAAATGTAGCAGATGTGCAAAGTAGTACAGTTTCTAACGAAATCGCAGTTAGTGGCTTAGCGCAAGCTCTGTCCACCAGAAACGAAGCAGTAAATAGCAGTAAAGCAGGTCAAGTAAGCAGTGAAGTAGTTACAGTAGTAGGTCGTATGCAGCAAGCTCAGGAAGTTGCTGAGCCTATAAGCGAAGGTAGTGCAAGTAGCAATGCAGTTGTAGCTGGTAATACCCGTTCTGTTGGCAGCAACAATGCCAATGAAGTAAGCAGTGCTAAAGTCGGAAATAGCGTGTCTAGCCCAATCGGAGCTGCTTCTGGAAGTCTGAGAAGCGCCGAAGAAGGTATAAGCGCCCGTAGTGTGGGTGGCGACGTAGACGCTCAATATACAGTATCGAGAAGTCTAAGCAATAATCGCTCTCGCACCAGTTCTATAGGTGTGTCAAATAATGTAAGTGCAGTAAACGGAATAATAAATAATACCAATGAGATTCGTGCGTTAACTGACAAGCGCCAAGGTTCTAAGACTCCAAGTCCAAACCAAGGTGAAAAATCAGAGGCGCAAAAAGTGTTTGAAACCACCGCTGTTACAAGAGTTGTAAATGGCAGTGGAACTCGTCTGTCCACCCATAATTTAAATACCCAACACATTACCCATGCTTCAGGCGCAACCCTTAAGCGCAACTCTGTCACCACTGCTCTCAACCTTGGTGATGGAAAAGCTATTCGTACGACAGTCACACAGGAAAAACTTCAATCAATCAAGAAGCAAACAAACGGAGGTGCAACATGGTTAGCCATTCTCTTAGGATTAAGCACTTTGTTCGTATTCCTCACCTTAAGTCTCAAATTGCAACAGCTCGTGACCATCAAAACAGGATCCACATCTACCTCATCGAAGGTGATGGCCGTATTTACAAACGCAGTGGCCTTAGTGAAACGTGGCAGCCGCTCAATCAAGCAGATCTCGATCGCTTCAATGATCTTCTTAGCCACCCTGATACCTCTAAGTGCCCAAGCTTCAGCACAGATAGCTCAAGCCTCCTCAACTAATATCACCCTGCCCCAAGCAGTTGTATATGTGGATGGAACCCTGCCCCAAGATCCATCGAAAGTTTCAGTAGATGCTCAAGTGAAACAACGCGCTCAAAAGTCTTACCAAGCTTCTAAGGCTCAAGGCGTGGCTTTATCAGGCGATGTGATTAGCATTATTGAGGGAATCCAAAACGCCTTGTATGTCCAACACAACGGCCGCTTCTATAAGGTCACAAGTGCAGACTACACTGCTTTAACCAGCAGCCGAAGACTTCCACAAGGAATCAGTGTTGATCTCTTGCGACATGATACAGATTACATTCCAGTCGTCATGGTGGTTGATCAAATCAACGGCATCACCAAGCAAGAATATGATGCAATGTTCAGAAACCTTCATTTGGTGACAGTTGGAAAAGATACACCTAAGAGCGTGGCTATCTTGAATTCCAATGCTCCAGTAGCCCAATTCTTCACTGCCGAAGGCAAATTAAGAGTACAAGAATTCTTCAATGCTAATCGTAGCACTGTCTATACCTATAAGACTGTTGCTGCACAGGCTGCTTCGGAAGTTATCCAGACCCCAGCGGTATCCAATGAAAACAATATCGAAGATGAAATTCGTAAGATCCAAGAAGCCATCGAGAACATTAAAGCAACCAAGGCCCAAGAAGCTGCTGATAAAGCTAAAGAAGAGGCTAAAGCTCAAGCCTGGAAGCAAGAACAAGCCAAGATGGCCGAAGATGCTATTAAGGCTACCCGAGAAGCTGAAGCTAAATTAAAAGATCAACAAGAACAAGCTGCTAAGGCTAAGCCAGTGGATGCAGCTAAGGAAAGACAAGACACCCTAGATGCTCAATCCCGTCAACGTGGTTTACCAGTTTATCCTGTCATCCAAGATAACTATTACCAAGCTTTCGGAACAATCTATAACCAAAAGTTGAACAATAATGGATTGGGTATGAATGTTGTGGCATCCATGCCATTTGGAGCAGATATTCAAGCTGCCTTGATTAGCCAATACACTCCAATGGCCATCATCTTTGTAAGCGACCTAGGCTTACAAGAAATCAATGCTTTAAGAACAGACAGCATTCGCGATCAAAGCTGGTTAATTGATGCTAGACGTAACTTCTTCGGTGGATTAGTTCAGACCTTGACCTTGGATGTGAAGAAGGTTTACGGAGCTAATAACCGAAACGAATTCGAAAGTCTCCATACCTACCGCTTAGGAGCTGTTGAAACCTTAGGATCAGTCATTTCTTATCCATTCAGATTAGTATTTGGTGTAGATGGCGAACGATTACCAATTGTTCCTGTAGCAGAATATGATTACCGATTCGGTAACAGAGAATTGAGTTTCTTTAAGAGCGCCTATTATGGATCTAAAGACAAAATTTTTGTAGTGTTTGAAAATGCCTTACCTCAGGATATTGAAAGCTTACGTAAGTTGACCGGTATGTTCCATTCAGGTGAAGCTGAAAACTATCTTGAATTAGCTAAAGAACAAGGCGGTTTTGCTGCAGGTATCATCTATGACATCAAGACTAAGACATTAGAATATGCCTTCCTTTCACCACGAGCTCCACAAAAAGACATTAAAGGTAATGTTCAAGAATTTACTAGCAAGACCTACATGGTGCAAAACAATGCCAAGTATCTCCAAATGATGGCCAAAGAAAAGCAATTGTTAAGCGGCAAGGATGATCAAGGTAGAACAATCATCGCTGTTAGCCGTAACCGTTACACCGGTGAGATCGTTGAATTCCACAATGCCAAGCAAATCCCAGTAGTTTCTGACGAAGAAAATAAATATGACTATAGAAGACCAGTGCTTGAGTACACCTTAGCTGGTATTCAATTGAACGATCGATTAACAAATGGTGTTCATGATGATGGCGTCACCGATGAAGAGACTCCAATTGGTTTAATCCATAACGGCAAATTTGCTCGTATCTACTTCAAGGGTGAAGAACAACAATTCCAGCGTGATGCCTTTAACAACGATTCTCAAAATGTCTTCTACAGTGAGAATTACGATGCCATTGCCAACACAGGAATTGGATTATTATTCGATCCGCGCACAGGTAAGATGACCGAGGTTAAATCAGGAGCGATGCAAGATTTGAAATTGGTGTATATAACCAGAACAGCGGCCCAATACAAAGCTCAAGGATTAGGACCACAAGTTGCAAGAGCCCAAAACGACACTTACTTAGGTATCACTGAAGAAGGTAGAGGTACACTCATTGATGGATTAGGATATCCTGGCCGACGCATTGCTAATGAATTTGATCAAAGCATCTTTAATATTACCTCTATCTTTGGTGATCGCCGTCCAGTACCAAACATGTTGGCTTTAGGTATGTATCCTAAGACCGATTTCAACCATATTCCTGCAAGCTTAGCAGACTTTATTCAACATGCTGCCAACCCAGAAACAGTGTCAGGCACAGTCACAGAAACCACAGTGACCAGCAAAGCTTGGGTCACAGAAGATGGTCAAATCTTCTTAGCTGGCGATGCACTTACAGCTCAAGTAACCCAAGGACGTGATGGTTTAGGCGTCATTTACTACATCGATGGCCGTATGCCAGTGGCTGCCGAAGATCTTCAAGGTATCAATCCAATTAAGTTTGTGAAAGCTACGAACGTAGTCAAAGAAGGATCAACTTATACAGTTATTCGTACACAGCGTACATCTATTAAGAATCTCAAATCTGATGTCATGGTTAAAGTAGAAGAAGGAAAAGTAGTTGCTATCTTCGAGCCTGGTCTTGAAACATTAGAAAATCGATTGATTCAATTAAACGTCTTGTTAAACGGTGGCATTGAAGTAGAAAATCAAATTACAGGCAAGATTGAAATCTATGCTAAAGGGGAAGCAAGCGCAGAACAAGTAAGAGTAGGTGTACATAGCGAAAGCGAACTGGTTAAACGTATGGCTGATAATCAAACTCAAATGGTTCAAGTTGAAGGTCAACCAGAGGGTGTTAAGAGAACGGTAATTCTCAAAGAAGCTAGACCTACAAAGATCATCAATGGTGTTCAAGTAGAAACAACAGTTGAAGCTTTCTTGCAAAACAATACTTTAGTCGTTTGGAAAGATAAGAACACAGAGTTTGTGGCTGTCAGCCAACTTAAAGCTAACCAAGATTTGATTATGACCCAAGCCCAAGAAGTTCAAGGCTTAGATATGAAGGGTGAGGCTAAAGGACGATATGTGAAGATGTATCAAGGTGGATTTGAATTATGGTTGAAAACTGAAATCGTTAATAAATATGATAAGCATGCTTTGATTGTTTGGAATGATGGAACAGCTGAATTCATTGCAGTTGATCAAATGAATGATCCACAAATAACCAGAACCATTTTAACCAAGGCTCGCGAAGTCGTTAAGTTAGATATTAAGACCATTACCAATAAAGAAGGTCAAGAAGTTGCCCAAACAGCTGGACGATGGGTTAAGCGTTATAACAGTAGATTTGAATTGTGGAACAGCAATGAAATTGAGGCCAAACTTAATGAAAATTATTTGATTATCAATAAGGCCAAAACTGAAGCTGATATGACCGCTGAATTTGCAACCTTAAAAGAAATCAATGATAACTATGAAGCTATCCGTAAGGCAGCTCTCCAAAGCATGGCCCTTAAAGGGCGACTAGTTGAGTATAAACAAGATGATGAAACCAAGTATAAATTAGAAACAGTTGGCCGTATTTACATGACACCTTCTAAAGAAGATGCTGAAATTGGCACAGTGACTTCTACTACAGAAGAAACCATTGCTAAGTTTACAGGTCCTGATGTTCAAGTGGCAACAGCAACAGCTAAGAATTTATTAGTCACCATAGATGGTAAAGCGGTTCAAGTTATTGAACGTCGTGATATGACAGGTGCTTATCAAAAAGCTTTTGCAATTGTTGCACCAGTTGCTGGTGCTAACGAAGAAGTCAGAAGCACTTTTGGTCAAGTTTATGTAGAGTTCTTTGCTACAGAATTTGCTAATGGTGCTCCAAGCAAGGGTAAGGCCTTAGTTGGATACGTTGATGCTATTACCCGACCAATGTACGAATTTACGAATATCAATGGCATCTACACTTTGGGAGAAGTTACGGTTGGTGAGGCTAGAAGAGCACCAGAGCTAAGTATCAAATTAGACAATGTTGCTGAAGCTGGAATTGCCCAAGAAATTGTCGCAGGCAAAGTTGTTCGTTCATTCATTATTGATTTGCAACGTCAGAAACTCATTGGCCAAATCGATTCTTTACCAGAAAACAATGGATTATCTTTAGTTGAAAATCGTATCACCGAAGAAGTTGGCCCAGTTTCTCGTGACACAAGCTTATATCAATTAAGAAACGGCAACTTCGTTAAATTGGAAAATGTTATTCGAGCCTATATCGAAAACAAGACACTCAACAGTGTTCAATTGCAAGAATCCATCTTGAAATTGATTTCTGAAAATGTCAAGGGTATCCATGGAGAACAAATTAAAACAAATATTGAAACAGCTATACGTAATATCGCTTCTGAGATCGGTATCGCTGATATTACTAAAGCCACATTCACACGTTCACGCGTAGAGTACACCAACGACGGCACCGTATACTTCTATCGTATGAATGAAGATCCATTAGCTCGTATCATCGCCTTTATCAATACCACCAATGTTGCAGCTGCTGATTTAATTGTTAATACCAAATGGGATGGACAAAAAGATCCTAAACTTGCTTTTGAATACTCTGCTAATGGCCTTGCGTATGAATTAGAAACTGTTCGAAGAGTTGCAACCACTGATTTAATTAAGGAATTGTTCAAAGATACAACATCTCTGAAGGCTGTTCGAGGCTTGTCTTATGGTAATCAAGCAACACTTGTTGAAATCAAACGTTCCGTAATGATCAATGGTCAACGTACCCCAGATGTGTTGACCCGATACCTTGGAGAAGATGATCCTTTAGCCCGTGATTATGTGAAGATTGACCGTGGCGCCATCCGACTCATGAAATTCGGTGACACTGATAATCTTCATATCCCTGTAGGTATTTCAGCAGGGGAGGCATCCTTCGATCTTAAGAGCGGACGCAAACTTCGCGAAACAGTTTACCGCGCTCCAGATCGTGAGAAATTTGAATATTTATACAATGTCACCTATGAATATCGCGATGGCAGAGAAGTTGTTAACCCAGATGTGATTATCGGCTATAACTACAACACCAGCGTGGTTTGGGAACACTATATCAACGAAGAATACAAGATCTACAGCCGCGACAGTCTTCCATTGCAAATTAACCGTATCCCAATGATTAAAGCTGATGTGATGGAAGCCCTCAATAATAAAAAGACATTAACTGAAGAGTATCTTTATAGCAAATTTGATACTTACTACAAGAAAATCGGTAACTACTATTACCTTTTAAATAAAGAAAATATCGTTTCTACAACAGCTGTATCTGACCCAATGGATCGTATCTTCAGGGTTGAAGTTTCTCAAACCAACGGTTATCCATTTGCGACCATTGAAAATGGAAATAAGATTCGTATGGATGTCATAGATTCAACATTTGCTGATAAATTCCGCAATAGTCCTGCTGGAAGAACAGTAAACACCTTTGACTTCTCAGCAAACAAGGAAGATGCGATTGAAATCTACCATCAAATTTTAAGCCCAGATAATCGTGTTCAAATGACAATCCTTGCACCAACAAAACCATTGTTTGTCGAAGGTTTACGTAAATTCTATCGTTTGGGAGCCATGTTCGATGTTCCATTCTTGAAGAATCATGCTGCTGTTGATCAAATCGTTTCTTTGGTCTTCTATGGTTTAAGCCTTTTGGTAGCTTTATTAATGTATCCTTGGATCCGAGGCAGCAGAATAGTCGTATCTATTAAAAACGTCTTATCTAAGACCAATGCTAATACAGCTTCAGTTAAACGTTTAATTAAGCGTGCAGGATTAAGCGAAATCGAAGCAGAGAAGTTAGTCGTTATCCAAAAACTCAATGGAAACTTAGTGCTTGGCGCTAAATATGATTCCGAAGATCAAAAATTAGAATCCTTAAAGAATTACCTTAATAGCTTAGAGTATTTCACTGCCGATGAGATCGTAAATATAGTTAATGCATTTAAATCTCGAAAGATCGTATTTGCTGATGAAAACGTTGATCCTCGCACCAAGACAAACGAAGGCTTAAGATTAGTTGCTCAAGCGCTTGGTATCGCCTTAAATCCAGCAGAGGGTATGATCGCTCAAGATGAAATGGTTCGTAAGGCTTTAGTGGATGTAGAAAATGAAGTATTAAACCAAATAGCATTTGGAGACTTCTCAAATATTAATCGCCTGTTGCCAACCCCAGAAGCCCGTATCTTACGACAACTACTTAACAGCCGATACTTTGGAGTCGACAGCGAAACAATCGTAGCTCAAAAGGCAGCTGACTATTTAGCTCAAAGCAAGATCAAGACCTTACGTGCCTTTATCACAGAATTACTTAAAGAATCCGTTGTGCGTTCAATGTTCAACAGCTTGTTTGATCAATTATTTGGTACAACAGGGGTTAAGATCCCAGCAGATCGTAAGGAAGATGTGTTTAACACCATCATTTCAGACCTTTTCACCTTCTTTGCCTTGAACATTAATCAATTAAATGGAGCAGAAGCTGATAAAACCAAGATTGTTGCAAACCCATATCCAGTTGCTCCAATTGTAGAAGCCAAGACCGTACGTGAATTTATCATGATTCGCTTCATTCAAATGGCTCCTTCAGACACCCAAAGCCATTCAATGGGGGCAATTGCAACCATGTATCCATTGGCCTTCTTTGTAGCTCGCGATGTTCTTCATGTATTAGAAAACGAAAATGCCGTTGCCGCCTTGGATCGTATGAAGGTTCATGCATCATTCTGGACTACCATGTTCCAAATCAATCAATGGTATGGTAATGCAAGCGCTCCAGGCTTATTTAAATTGATAACAGAAAGCGCCACTCGACCATACCAACCTAGCTTCAGAACACCAGAAATCTTTAAAGATACCGATATTATTGATTTATTTGATCGTTTAAGCCAAAAAGGAGATTCACAAGCTCGCCATGGATTTGAAGAAATTGTTGAACAATTATATGCTGCCAATAACCTTACAGGGGCCACTACCCACCAAGAACGTTATGTGGCAGTGAATAACTACTTCCAAGAAAACGTTTGGAAAACATATAAATCTAAGGTTGCAGAATTCAATGCTGCCACAGATGCAGACAAAAATGCAAAATATGCCGGACTTTTAGAATTTGCTAGAAGCGTCATTAAATTCACTCAACCTTTAATTGACCGCACCAAACAATTAGCCAAGGAAAAATCATTCTATGCTTTAGGAGCAGATAATTTATTGAAACATTGGCGCGGCCGTTCAAATCTTTGGATTGTCAGAATCATTGTTCCAATGGCCTTTATGGTTCGTGGCTTCTGGGGTATGAAGGGTGTAAGAGTTGCCTTAGCCTTGCTCACCATGGCTGCAGGCTTAACAACAGGCATTTATTTATTGATCACAAGCCGCTTGGTTGCTCCTGGATTAATCACCGTTGTCTTATCTTTAGGATGGCCAGCCATGATCTTTGGTAAGGTCAAACAATTACGTGAAAGACCTTTCTGGATGATTGTTTATGGTATAGCTTCTATTTATCAATTCGGCTGGATTGCTCATCATATTTTCTGGAAATTCTCCATTCTGCAGCCAGCGACTTTTGGGTTCTTTGCCACAATAAGCTTATTTGTGCTCATGGCTTTACCAACCTTATTATCTACCTTCCATGCAGCCAATGCTATTTTAAGCTATATCCAATTAGCTAATAGCACATGGAGCCGAACATTCCATTCTTTAATTGGACCTAAGGCCATTGTTCGTTTAAGACAAGTCAATGCACAGACCTTCTTCCAAAAATGGTTACAAGAGTTTATTAATGTTGAAAAGCAACATGGTGTTATCACACCAAATGGTGAACCAGTTCAAGAGTATTTGGAGACTGTCATAGCTGAATTGTTCAGATTAAACCTGATCAACAAAGATACACGTGAGGATTTAATTAAATTTATCATTGATCCAACAAATAACCGATACAAGGTGTCTAAGAAATTTGCTAAGGCCAATGAGATCTTATATATGGCCTTCTATACCTTAAGCCAGAAGAAACCTGTAACCGATGTGTTTGCGTTAATGCAAGCTACGGCAACTCATGTGCAAAGTGCCGGGGAACTCTTTACCCACTTGTTTGAAACAGAATCAAGAGCTGGTTCTTTCCATGATCAAGCCAATGGTCAAAAGACTAGCTTGTTAGGATATGTAGTTCGCCATAATCGTGCAGAGTTCTTAGCTGCGCTAGAAAAGGTTGAAGCTAGATTCCCACAAGTGGTTGCTGCTTTAAAGAATGCCACTGAAAACACAGATTTCATGAAGGTCATTATTGACAATGGAGCTAAAGACAATGCTTACGAAATCATAGAAGTCTTAGAAGCATTCCTCAATGAAATGCGTCAAAACAATGGAGCAGTTGTTGAGAGTGAAGCAAGAGATATTGTCGAAATGCATATCTTTGCAGCTCGTCAAAATGCTGATATGAATTACGTAAGCTTAGTTCGCGGATATGCCCGTACTTATAGCTCATTGGAAGAAGCTTACCGTGATGCCGTACAAAAAGGTGTTAACAATGAATTTACCGCCAAATATCCTGAATATAAGAAAATTGTACTTTTGAAATATCGTCCAACCTTCCAAGAAGCTTCTATTTGGGGTAACCATGTCAGTAGAAAGCGCGTTAATGGGGAAGATGTTTTCATCTTTGATGTTTTAAAGAAAATAACAGCTAAGATCCCAGATGAATTCTTGAATAAACATTTCTCAGGCCTGAATAGAGAGGATATTGCTAGATTACAACAATTGTTTGCAGCAATTCCGCTCGAAGGTGAATCCTTGGTTGAATTTTCAGAGAAAATCTTGGAAATTCGAAAGAGAAACTATGTATTTTTATATGAAGTTTATGTTCAAGCACGAAGAGCAATAGATTCAAAAACTGAGGAGCTTGATAATTTAATTAAGATTGAGAAAGATGAGCAAAAACGTAAAGAAATCGAGAAAAATAAGAAAGAAGCGGTAGATGCTAATAGCCCAATAGTAACTTTCATCAACAGTTTCAATTCACTTATAGCAATTTCTAAGGTAATTATAACCACTCGAAAAGCAGATGTTTATTTACCATTCTACGATAAGGCTAATGATAACCCAATACCGATGAATAAAAACGGTGGTATTGGTGGAAATCTTTGGTTGACCTATGGCCGTTCTGCCAACTATGACGCTCACGTACGTATCTACCCAGGTCAAAATATGTACCGTTTGGCTTGGGCTACCTTGGTTGGACGTAATCCTGAAATTATGGTTGTAAACCCCATGATGAAAATCTGGGCTGCTTCTAATTGGGCCTTCCCAGTCACAAAACTCTATTCTGTAGCTCAAGAAACATTTACCTCTGAAGTTCAACGTGGACGTCGTGGATTGACCACCTTCTATGGTAAAGGTTTGATTACCCCAGCTGCAGCAGACACCTTAATGACGCCAACAGGAGAAGATTCTGCTGCCTTTATGATGATGATGCGCACCTATCCAAAAGTTGTATCTACCCAAGTAGATTGGATGGCTTTTGAATGGGGCCGACCATCTTTATTTGCAGAATCTATTTATGCTACAGAACAACGTTATTCATTTAACGTCACAGGATTTTTAACCTTTAGAGGTGTTTTTGAATTAATAGTTAATAAAAATATTGGCTATGATATGAAGTTAAGCAATATTGCTTTATATTTGCATTATCTTTCAGCCCGTGCTGCTTTAATTCTCTTAGTTAGCTTGCCAATTTTGTCGATGTTCAGTGCCTTTGCTTATTTAATGCCTTTAATCATTTTTGCAACCCTCAGCACCCTATTGATGCAAGCAATCAACATCAGTAACGTGGTTCGCAATTTAAGAATAACAGGAAGCATCTGGAGTGCCTTAGCTAAATCTGCTTATGAAACATATAAAGGTTTTGCGATGTATGTTGGTTTGATTCCAAGTTTTGATAAAGGTTTCACCTTGGCTTCTAACGAATCCTTCCGTTTCATTGCAACTGTCAAAGATGCCTTGTTGGGTCAATGGGATGATCGCCGTAAGCATACTGAAAGTGGAATGTTATCAGTTAAGATTACACGTACCAAGGCGGCTATCTTCTTAGGAAAATTGATGATTGTTGTAGGTTTAGCAACCATTGCTTGGGGTGTTTATTTAACTGCTACATTCACAATATTCACATGGTTTGTAGTGGCTCCAATTGTTATTGGTTTGGCCATTGTCTTAAAAGGTTTAGCCAAGATTACAAACTACAATAAGCCAATTCCTTATGAAGGCTCGATTGCTATTCTTGGTTTATCAGGTTGGATTTCCACCTTATTTGTAGCTTCACCATTAGGACCAGTCGTAACCTTAATCTACCCCTTGGCTGCCATTGCTTTCTTAAACGGTAAGAATGTCTTTAAGCCAATTAGCCGAAAATCTAAGATCACTGGTGAATTTGAAATCTCAGGCATGTCTATTCGCGAAATGTTTGGTAATAAAACAGCAATCATTATATTTGGAGTGGCAAGTACCGTATTGTTGATCAATTCATTAGTATTTGCTTCATTAATGATCAGCCAGATCTTTGGAGTAATTACACTACTGAGTGTTCCATTTGCCTTCCATAAAGTCTTCCGAGCCATTGGCTGGAACGTGAAAGATATTGCAGCATTTTTCCGTGAACTCATCATTAAGGAAGTCATAAAGCAATCCGTAAAATCTAGCGTTAATCAAGTCAAGAAGATCACCCTTAAGGGAGTGGCTAAAGTAAGCGTCATGTTATTAATGACTGCAATCTTGACCGTTGACTCTGTGAAGGTTAAAGAAATTCGTGAAGCTAAGACACAGGTCAATCCAACCGTGGCTCAGGTTGAACAAGCTCCTGCTAAAACAACGGCCGTAGCTGCATTCAATGATCAACCATTCTTCGGCGTTACCGTTGATGCTCAAAACTTTTCATCTGCCAATATTCAAGCTGTTAAAGAACTTGGTGTCACAGCCATCCGCACCTATTACCCAATGCCAGCTGACTTGGCTGTTGAATTAGTTAACAATAGCGCAGTCAACACCGTGATTGTCGGTCTTCCTTTAGATAATAAAGCTTATGAAGCAAATGGTTTAAGCAGTTTCTTCGGAGATGTTGTTCCAACAGAGGGTGCCCGAATTTCATTAGCCGCTAATAACTATGTGGAATATGTTCGCACCATCAAGGCTGCTCTTGAAAACCGAGCCAAGCTCGTTGTGGAAATTATGAACGAACCAAATTTCGATGGCAATTTCCCAGCCTGGAGCGGACGCCCTATGAGCGAATTATTTACCGTTATCGATGCCGCTGCTCGTGCTATCCATACCCAGGTGGGTGCTGATGTAACTGTCACAACCGTATTAGGCGACACCTCACGTGATATCCAAGGAAACAATACTCGTATCAGATTTGTTACGGAATTAGCAGAAGCCATAAAGACCAACATCGATGCGATTGGCGTTAACTATTATCGTCATAATGCTTCTTTGAAGGCTGATGTTGAAGAAGCGATTCAAGTGGTTGGTGTCCGTAAGCCATTTTATATTGCTGAAGCAGGTGAAGCTTCTATTAATAGCGAAGAAGTTCAAGCTCAATTGGTTCAAAATGATTGGAACGTCGCACAAGAGATGAAGGTAAGCATTGTATTTATGTCTTTACAAGACAATAGCCGCAAAGCCGCTGGCGATGCCAGAGAAGGTCAGTGGGGATGGATGAAGGAAGATGGCACAGTGAAGAAAGTCTTTGGCCAAATGAAAGCAGCTTTCAGCAAAGGTCAAAAAACTGATGAGACAGCTAAACCCGTTAAAGGATCCACCAACGTTCCCACAACACCTACAAGCTTACCAGGCAACGATGTTAAACCTGCTGTTGGTCCTAATACACTTTATATAGTTATGCTGGTTGTTTTAGGTCTTACGAGCGTTGGTCTTTTATTCTGGTTGGTCATTAAATTCTTAAAATCACGTCAAGTTCAAGGTACTCCAAGTATTCGTGCTGGCCCTATAGTCCAAGAAAAAACTGATAATCCTACTGCTCAAGAACGTTCAATAGCCACCCGTGTTAAATTAAGTGATCTCATTTCAGATGGTCATTCTGAGCAAAGCGAAGAATCTAAAATAGATCCTTTGGCTTCGCCTCAGGATGACAGTATTCGTGTTATTCCTCCTTCTGAACAAGAAATTGCATTAGCCACACGCATCAATTTAAACCCTGCCCCATCAGCAGGATCAACCCCTGCAGCAGCTAGTGGATCTGTGATTCCACCCCAAACAGGTAACGAGGGAGCTGCTGCTGGGGTTGACCAAACTGTTTTTGTTCCAGAGATAACAGATATTCAACCAGGAATTGGAGCCCGATTACCTCGATTTACTTCTGATTCAACTGTCGAAGCAGCAAGATTAGAACAAGTAGCTGCAGCAGAAGCATTACGATTAGCCCAGGAACAAGAAGATTTACGTAAAGTTCAAGAAGCAGCAGCTCTGGCTCGGGAACAGGAAGCTCGACGCGTTGCTGAAGAACAAGCAGCCCGCGAAGAAGCTGCAAGAGTTGAAGCATTAAGAATTGCACAAGCAGAACAAGAACGATTAACAGCAGAAGAAGCACGAATCGCACAAGAAGCAGAAACATTACGTTTAGCTCAAGAACAAGCAGCACGCGAGGCAGAAGCAGCAGCAGAGGCAGTGCGATTAGCCCAAGAGCAAGAAGCAAAGCGCCTAGCTGAGCAAGCAGCTCGCGAGGCAGCAGAAGCAGCGCAAAAAGCAGCACAAGAGGCAGAAGTAGCCCGTTTGGCACGTGAAGTTGAAGAGCAACGAATTGCTCAAGAAGAAGCAGCAAAGGCTGAAGCTTTAAGATTAGCAGCACAGAAGGCAGCAGAAGAACAAGCAGCTCGCGAGGCAGCAGAATTAGCCGCAAGAATTTCTGAAAGAATTGAAGCTGCAAAAATTGCTCAAGAAGAAGCAAAGCGTCTAGCCGAAGAACGAGCAGCAGAGGAAGAAGTTCGTAAACAACAGTATGAAGCAGACAGATTAATAGCTGTACGACAACGTATGGCTGATTTAATAAACGCTAAGATTTCAAAGGAAATAAATGCAGCCCGCCAAGCAGAGGAAGCACGTTTAGCAGCAGAAGCATTACGCTTAGTCCAAGAACAAGCAGCCCGCCAGGCAGAGGCAGTGCGGTTAGCCCAAGAACAAGAAGCAAAGCAAATAGCTGAAGCACAGGCCGAGGCAGCCCGTGTGGCAGCAGAAGCATTACGATTAGCTCAAGAGCAAGAAGCAAGGTTAGCAGAACAAGAAAAGGCAGCTAAAACTGCGGAGCATTTGGCCCAGAAACAGGCTTTAGAAGAACTCAATCAACGCTTAGAAAAGAATTATTATGTTTATCAAAACCCTGCCCAGGGAGTTGTTTATAGCAATGTCAGCTTAGAGTTAGCTATCAGACAAACATCCCTACACGGCATCATTAAGAATATCCAGGAAAGATTACGAGCAATTCTTCCTGAGGCTAATTTGGCCTTAATGCCATTGCATAGAATTCATTCATCCTTAGCGGTGGGTAAGAATTTGCCAGCAGGAGTTACACAAAAGGATGTAGATGCTGCGTATTCAAGTGTTATTCAAGCAGGATTTTTAAACGGCGTTGGAACCATTGAATTGAAGATTGTTGAGCTTAAATTAATGGAAAACAATGGCGGCATTGTCGTTGTTTTTGAACCAACCAATCCTCAGCTTATTGAGCAAATTAAAACAAGCGCAGCCAAAGCTGGTTTCCCCAAAACCACTGAGTTTGTTTATAGCACCGTCGGATATATTAAAGCAGCTGATAGTGTGGAACAATTTAAAGCGGTTGCAGATTTGTTGGGCGAGTTAATACCAGCTGTTGAAGGCGTGATGATCAAAGCCGCTGTCGTAGAAATTGCTGCGGTCGTGAATCGTTTAGGAACAAATATGCGTCGACAGATAAATTTAAAAGAAACTATTTCTAGCACTCTTCAACAAAATAATCGTGGTGACGATCAATTTAATCTCGTTATTAATTTAATGTTTATTAAGGCGGGTGTTCGTGCCAAGAGTTTAAGTGATAGCTATGTTAGCTTTGATGGCAAACAGGGAATTGTTAGAATTCAATTGAATGGTATAAAAGTTTCTTGGTGGAATAAAAAGTCAGTAAAAGTCAATATTTTAAAAGCCCTTCAAGAAGAAAGAATCACCATCGCATTAAAAGATGCCCAGGGCCATAAAGCTAATGTAAAGGCTGAGCAGGTTACAATCGAGTTCGATAAAGAATCCACGTCTATCAATATTGCAAGTCCAATGATTGTCCAATCCATTGTTATTGAATCCAAAGAAAGCTTCGATATAAATTTAGTTGGTAAACACGATATTTTTTCAGTTACTCCCAAACCAGGAGCCTCAGATATCCAAGCTTTCCCAGTCAATGTTCCAGTTCAATCTGGACCCAAGAGAGCGCCAACAGCACAAGAACTTGAATTGATCGTGGAAGGTTTAAAAGCCAATGCCCGTTACACTGCATTAGACAACCATATCGTCTATGTTGTGGTGGCTCCAATGCTTACCAAACTTGGTGTTGTACAAAGATTTGAGCATGAAGGAAAGATTATATGGATTGTTTACTTAAATCCAGAGACCTTACGTGGGCCACCAGAAGTATTAAGACTTGTATTAGCCCACGAAGCCGATCATATTTTTGGATTATCAGAAGTAGAAGTTCAACTGCACGATATCTCCCGCCTGAAAGAATGGAATTTAATTAACGAAGCTATTGTCTGGCTCGCCAATAATAGGTCTCGAGGAATTATCGCAGAGGCAGACTTCCTGAAACTTTTACAAAACACTCGCAATGATGACATTAATAGGGCGCTGTCCCTAATTTCTAGCAGTTTTGTGGCTCTGGTTCCTGTTGTCAGAAATCAAACCTGGGGTGGACAGTGGATCTCCCAAGCTAAAGGAATCGAGGCTCAAGCTGGAGTAGCTTATTCAGAAAGCTGGGAATTATCACAACATCCTCAATATCCTTCAAGAATCCTGTTACCCAATGGTTCTATGTTGGATATGGCTGCTATGGGAATCCAAGCGCCATTTGTCGCTAAGTTCTTAGATGCAAAGGAGCCATTATCCATCCACGTTCATCCTTCTGACCGAATTGCTCAACAATTAGGCCTATCAGAGTCAGGCAAGGAAGAAGCTTATATCATCATTGAAGCAGATCAAGACAATGAATTCTTATTAGGACTTAAAGAAGGTGTTAGCGCAGAAGAATTCAAGAAGGCCGTCAGAGAAGGTAAGGATATACGAGTTTATTTGAACTCTATCAAGGTGCAGGCTGGTGACATTTATCGCGTTGCTTCTGGTACCGTTCACTCGTTTCAAAGAGGCATCAGAGCCATTGAGATTTGTACGATTTCAGATTGCACCTTAAGACTTTATGACTATGGTCGCAATGATCCTACCAGACCTTTGCACATCGAAGCAGGGTTGGCTGCTATTGATTTTAATCAATTAAGAGGAGAAGCTTTTATTAACTTCTCTAGAACCCCTGGCTGGGAGATTTTTGAAACATTAGCTGATGGAAGCACCTTAGCTAGCTCTGATATCGCACTACGCGCAGGTATTAAAAACATCCATTTAGTAAGCGCTCAAAGAGTGCTTGTGCCAAGTGTCAATTATTTCCACTTCTTGATGGGATTGAATGGTGCTGTTGAACTCAAACAAGTATCTAATGGCCGAAGCCATATCTTAAAGAAAGGAACAAGCGTATTAATACCAGCCAATATGGGTGAGTATGAGATTACAGCCTTAAACAACCAGTCAGCTCAGGTGTTAAGTCTTTTCCCACGCTTAGAAACTCCTAAACCAGCAGCTCCAAAAGTTAGAGGAGATAAGGTCAATATTACACAAGAAAGAGCTCGACAATTAGCCGTCTTTATTAGCACAACAGAAGATGTAAAACCAGCAACTGTAACAGCCTCAGTTCCAGGAGTCAGAGCATTCACAGGTAAGAAACCAAACGAAGGACCTTCAGCAACACCAGAACTAATTGCTGCAGCCAAAGAACGTCAAAAGGCAAGAAGAGCTCAACGAAACGCAGCCAATGGTTTTCCTGCCAATGTAACACCATTAGAAGGAGATCAAGAACTTCTTAATCAAGAACAACAAGAAAAGATTCAACGAGTTTTAAGATTGTTGGCTGGGTACTATCCTGAGCTTAATGCTTTGAAGATTGGTTTTGTTATTGATCCACAACTAGCAGTTTTAGCCGTTACACAATCGTATCAAGCAGCTACGGGAGAAGAAGAGCATTATGATTATTTACATCCTTTGGTTCTGACTTTGACAGACATTCGTCTTGCTGAAATCTTGGAACATGAATTATTGCATAAGTTGAATCCTCAGGGGGCTCAACAAAACGATGAGGATTATGAACAAAGCATTCGTCAGTTACATATTACAGCAATGCAGCAAAGAGGCATGTTAGAGGAGCACTTTGATTATTTCTTAGATAAGAATGGAATTACCCTTGTTGAAGATTATGTGGCCAGAATAGAAAGAGCCTTGGATGAACAAACCTCAAGCTCAAAGGATGATCTAGTAACTACGCAAGTTCCAGAAACAACGTTTGAATTAGATCTTCCACAAGACAATAGCAGCGAGTTACTCGTAACGCCAACTCAAAAAGTTGCGATCTTTAACTTCAATATAATTATGAAATTATTGAGAGTAATAATGGTTATTGTTGTGTTAGGAATAATCGTTGGAATAGTTGGTATTTTAAGCATGAAGGTATGGCAACATTACAACCAAGCTACAACATTTGCTCCTGTGACACGTATTGTAGCTCCAGAGCAAAAGTCAGTGGATATTGTTCGTCCTCAACCGTCACCTCAGCCCCAACCAGAGGTTACTCAGTCTCCTGCTGTAACCGTTGTGCCAGTGCCACAACAACCTGTTGCATCTCAGCCTACGGTTGTAACTGGTCCAACACCCACAGTGACACCATTGCCACAAGGACCTGTAACTCCTGTACATCAAAACCCAACACAAGAGCCTGTAAAAGTGGGTGTTAATACTTCAGAGGTGCCATTATGGTACAACCAATTAGACGGGGATAATTTAGTAGGCAAGGTTCGTTTAAGTGAAGAAGAAGTACGACAATTATGGAAGGCTCTCAATAACAAAGAAACCCCATCTGATGTCAGAATGAAATCTTTAATCACCTTGGCTGCGGCTGGCGATGAACGCATCCCAGGATATATCAGCGAGAATATCATTGCCTATTACAATCCTGGCGTTGAAAAGCCATGGTGGTGGAGTTTGATTTTTGACAATTTAATTGAAGTTAAAGTCACCAATCCAGATTATTCAAATCCAGCTGTATCCATCATAGGACGTGTGGGTAATGTGATCACTGCATTTGTAGATCGTATTTATCATCATGTGCGCTTAAGCGGGAATACCGAAGGGGAGTTAAGGGTTTTAGGAGCCATCATCTTACATGATTATGCCAAGGCTAAGAAGATTGATTCTTCGTATGCTGAAGATTTGATCGATGAATTAGAGAAGTCTTTAGGTAAATACCGTGAAGCTGAACGTGAACCATTTGATCAAGCCAGGGTCGCTAAGCTCTATGCTTTAGAAGGCATGTATGCCCAATTAGCTGCAGATTCAATCAGCACTACCCAGTTTAATAACAGCAAGAATGTACTCTTTGGCATGATTGTCGATCGACATCGCGATGTCAGATATATGGCCTTAAGAGCTGCTATGGCTTATCCAGTGGCTTCTGTGGCTGCAGAAGTAATCGAGAGAATCGAAGAACTTAAAGTTGAAGACACAGATCTGATATTCCTTGTCTTACAAAAGAGCAATAATACCTTGTGGAATTTGATCTTTGATGGTCTTGATCGATTAGCCAAGGTTCATGCTAGCGCCAAGGTGGAAGGTCAAGCTTTGGTAGCCGACCAATTGGATAAACTTGTGCAAAGCATTGGTGTCCGTATCCAAGGTCAAAATGCTGAATTTAAGAATAAATTTGCGAGCTATGTTACCGATCGCGTTGGACCTCGATTGTTGGCTACTACCGGTGAAAATGTAGTTGAGGTCATGTATCTGGTCTATGAGCCATTATTGAGAATCGTTTTAGCTGACGCACCCGATCAAGGACAAGCCACGATCGATGCCATGTGGGCTAAAATTAGCAGCGATGCGCTAAAGGCTTTAAGAAGCGCTGGCAAAGAACAATCCCAAGCTATTGCAAAATTAGGTGCAGGCAATAACTTACGTCAGCGTGAAGTTTTAGCTAAGGTATTGCGTGATGCGACAAGCAACGAAGTAATTGTTGAGGTTTTGAATGCTACTCGTAGCAAGCCCGGTCGGTTAGGTAATGATGATGAATTATTCAAATCCGTACTCTTACGTGTGAATGATCGTGATACCCAGATCGCTAAACAAGCTATTGAATGGATTATGGCTTATCAGCCAGCCAAGGCTTTGGCTAGTTTGCGAAGCGTATTTGCTGGGGACAACATTTTAGCCAAGACAGAAGTAGCCCGACATGTGAGGGTCTCTTCACAAGCTGCCATAGATTTAGTTGAGCCAATCGTTATGGATTTAGCGCGTTTGTTGCAGAAATTATCGAGCACCACGGAAGCTGAAAGAGAAGCCATTAAAGCTTACGAATCAGCTTTATCCGCCATGCGTCAAAGCGCTGATGAGACACTCGTCGCAGCCCTTCAGGCAAGTTTTGAACAACAACTGCGCTTAAGCAATGAGACAGCCAAAGCTATTTTAAGACAAACTGCAGCGCAGATCGGCGTTAATTTAACTCCAGCCTCAGGTGTTGAAAACTTCATCACAGTGATTCTTTCTGGCAATGATATGCAAGGTCAACAATTGCAAGTCAGCGTGGACAGCTTAGGCAATAAATTCTTAAGCGTCGATGCCGCTCAATGGGCATCATTAAAGAATGCAATCAACACTAACAATTTATCAGACCTCAAGAAACAAGCTGTAGTTGAATTGTTAGCCCGCGTTGAAATCAGCGACACATCAGCTCTGGCTGCTAGCTTGTACGACAGTCGCCGAGAATTGATTGCAGGTATGTACAGCTCAGGAAGTCCTGATCTTAAGCTTAAGGTCATTGCCAAATTAGCAGCTGCTGATGAAGCCAGCAACGAATTGGCCATAGGATTGGTTGCTAGCGAAGACAACAGCGAGGTGTTCTTTAAAGACCTCGATGTATTAAAGACGCTTAAGCCCGAAGCAGGCGCTGATATTCGTGTCGTGAATCGTTTGGTCAGCTTATTCTTTGGTATGCTTCGCGCTCCAGATTCCATTGAAGCCATGCAACGTTATGAAGAGCGACGTACTTGGTTAAGCAATTATATTCAAGCCGTTCCAGCAGTCCGCGTGACTTTAAATCAATTGATTGATAATCATTTAAACCGTCTACCAGTTACAGCCGATCAAGAACCCCTACGATTGGTGTTTAAAGATGTTCAAGATGAAATTAAGAATGGACGTGCTGCCAATCGTCTGACTACACAAGATATTCAAATGATCCTAAGCGTAGGATCTGACTTTAAGCCATTGGCGCTACGCGATGTCGAAAGAGGCTATGTGGATTTATTGATTAATTTAGCTATTGCTCATCCAGATTGGTCGTTTGAACAAACTGATGTGCTCATGCAAATGGTTGAAAATGGCATTGCTAAGGGTGGTTTTGAGGCCATGAATAATTTAGACCGACGCACTCAGAAATTAGTAGGACTAATGGCCAAAGTCAATTCACCTGCTTTAAATAGAATTTTAAAAGATTCTGCCGTTGTCGCAGAGGTGTTAAGAGCCGAGAACGCTTATAAGAAAAGTGAATCAAATGAGTTGTTGGGTCAAACGCCTGATGGCCTCTTGAGCCAGAAGATCAATGGTTATGGTATATGGGAATCAGATGTCCAGGAATTTACCAATTTAGTAAATGCCCAAATTCCTGCACGGATCAATCGATTGATCATCCAGACATTGGAAGGTTTAGCTGATAACGATCCGCTTAAAGAAGCATTACAAAGCTGGGTATCAAAGACTGTGTTAAATGATGTTCAATTAAAGCAATTGCGCCAGGCTGTTAAAGAAGCATTGACAGCAACTAATAATGTACGAATCACAGCCGCAGGGTTAATTCAATCTTGGTTAGGATACGGTGACGTAGAACCCTTTATAACGAGAAACATTGCCCTCAATAATCATAGCGATGCACAGACAGATTTGGCTTTAGCCATGGCCTTATTAGGGGTTGTACCAGCCAATGATTCAGGCACCATTGATGCGCATTTATTAGCCATCAAAACCTTGTATGAACGTAATAAAGAAGACCCTATTGTCATAAGCACCTTGGCCTTAAGTATGGGCAATCTAGATAATCGAGCTCGTGCTTTGATGAGCACCATATTGAAAGATAATTCATGGAAACAAACAGGGAATATGAGAATTGGCTATTTGCTCATCCGAAATGCCATCAAAATTGATGCCAATGGTTTGTTAAATGAAATCTTGAATTTGTATGATGCGCAAGATTTATCTTGGTGGGACTACCAGGAGAAAAACCTATTGATAGCAGCTGTTGAGCAAGGCCTGATGGAATATGTCAAAGGTCAAAATTCTCAAATTCGCCAAGATTTGCGTGAGCGCATTATAGAGCATGCCGTAATAAGAATCCGCACGCAAGGTGTATGGGATGGCGCCGTTGAAGGGGTCAGACGCTACGAGCCATTTTTAAATGATTATGACCGCCAATTGGCCACAAGCGGGGTCGATTTAAGAACTAGAGTTAAGGAAGTTTCCATAACAACTGAAATCATGATGCATCTTTACGATATGTTCAGGAAGTTCTGGTGGGCATTATTGTTGGTCGTGGGAGCTGTTTTGCAGGGTATTAGAATGTATCTTTTTAAACGACAACAAAGAGAGCGTAAAGAAAGAATTAATGTTAATGGCAAAAACGGCTCTCGAGATAGCGTAGAGATTTCGCATCAAGATTTGTATGCTATTTTCGCTACATTACATAGCATTTATGCCAGAAAAGTGGTTAATGTCAAAGATCCTGCCAAATTAAAAGGCAATCAAAGATGGGAAAGAGACGATTTGAGATTGATCTTAACTGAAATCGGAAAAATCATTCAGTTTAGCGAAGTCCGTGTCCATAACGTCAAAAAATTATTCCAGCAAAGAGTTATCATTGGAAGGTTATTTGCCAGAATGCTTAAAGTCTTCCAGTGGATCCTGATTTCTATTGAAGAAGATCTGAAGAACCCTCATAACCACCAACGATCAACAGTGGAACAATTAAAGACAATGCGTCAAATCATTGGCAAGTTTACCTTAGGTTATGTGCTGCCATACACCCGCTTCGTGGATAAACTTTCTAAAGGAATTCGTTTCAAAGGGTATATGTTTTTAAGAGATGGTAATCAAAATTATGAAATCAGTGAAGGCGTTTTGGTAAGACTTATGTTTGTTCTTTTCCCATTTATTGAATTTATTACTCGTCGAAATCCACTGCACGGTCTTCATAGCAATACGCGTGAGGCAGAACAGGCATTCATGCAAGAATTGTCTCAATTGATGGCCTTTGCCCAAACTATATCTGTAGGAAGCTATCCTGATCCACAGCTTATTATTAATAAAGTTAGCAGTGAATTTAAAGACATCGGCCGTGGAACTGCCCAAGAAGATCCTTATCCTTTGTTATCCGGTATTGAAGAGCGAGACGTGAAAACAGGTTGGGAAAGAAGTTGGAATTTCAATGAAATTGTCAATCGTTCCTTTACTGCCATTATGTTCTGGTCGGGTGTTTTTGGTATATTTTTATTTGGTTCAACTATATTCAAGATGATTTCAGGCGTTTTAATAACATTCACCATTGTTAGAATTATTGCCTTTGCTCCAACAGACCTAGCTCGCGCTATAGCTAAAGCCAAGAAATACCTTTTACAATTTAATTCCATCAGTCTTGAAGATGCCTTAAATCAGTTGCATCAGAAAAGAACTGAAAGCATGGTGGGGGCCATTCAAAGATTGTCCACAGCTGCTGGCAAAGGTAGTAGCCATTTGGTGATTGTGATTACCAATCCTGAAAACAAAGAACGCATAACACAATGGGTATCTCGACGAGAGAAACTTTTTGCTTCACCAGTTATTGTTTTAAATGTTGCCGTTTCAGGGAGCAAGGTTGGTTTTAGTCAGGCTCAGGTATTGTTTAAGCCTTTCAAATACGGCCAAATCACAAAGACGCAGATTACAGCTCTTGGAATAAATTGGGAAACATTTAAAGAAGCGATGGTATCCAATGGTTGGGCAAAGGCCGTGGTGAACGATGGTGATCAAATTAATATGGTTAATAATTTGAGCAGCGGTTTGATATCTCAACGAGAATTAAGAATGGTGTTTCCCAATAATAGTAGAAGTGTTTGGAATAGTTTAAAAGAATATTTCTTAGATCAAAATCATTTACTAGCTGTTGAGCCGGAAGTTTATGTGTGGAAGAGTAATCCGTTAGAAATTGTCAATACCAATGAGTTTAAGCAGGCATTTGAGTATCTTTCTAATGAAGATTTTAAAGAATTCTTGGCCTATATCCGTCAAACCTATGCCATGCAACAAAGAGTCATCGAGAAATTAGGAGGCACGGAAGCCTATAAACGATTATTACCTTTATTAAAAGCCACAGCACAATCTGAGCCAGTCCGCACTCTGACGGATGTATGGGAGGATGTTTTAAAAGCCCAAAGTGAAGGGTTACCCAACGTCACTGTCGAGGTTATGTTCCCTGAACGTTTGGACCAAAATCATAAAGCCATACCAGTGCATAAAATTCGTGCGGGGATTCTTTTAGCAGGTGGAGATGCGGATGTTCTTTTGCAACCAGCAAGACCAAGTTTATTTGAACTGAAGGCTACAGTTGTTGCTGATATTATTGAAAACACCATTAATGATGGCAGGGTTTCCAGGGCTGAGGCCACTGTTTTAGATGTTAATCTGGCTTATATGTATAGCCAACTAGAGAATTTAGGACGCCTCAGAGGTGTTGTAACGAGAAATCTAATGAAGGCCTATTTTGCAGATTCAGGTGATGCTATTTTTGATTTTCTTGTAGAAAATTTAGGCCCATACTGGAGCGCCATCCCTGGCGACGAGAAAGAAGATGAATATCAAATAGTTCACATGGAAGCCTTGTTAAGCGATGATGGTTTAATGCAAAATATTATTAAACGATTCCCCCTTCAAAGCAACAAGATCATTGGCCTCTTAGAACAATCCTTAAAAACAGGTGGTCGCATTGTACTTAATGCTGATGCCATTCGTTTAGGAGATATATCCTTGCGCAATGGTATTACTATTTCACTCTTAGAAAGATCTTTGAGAGAAGTTCTTGAAGATAATTTAGGAATTGTACACATTGATTTTAATGAAGATCGAGAGATTTTGTCGATGACTGAACCATCTGCCAATGAAGATTACAGGCACCGTATCTTTAATGAAAGCCGCAGAAGCGGAAGTCTGGGTCGTTATGACTTTGACCGTGAAGAACGACGTCAATTTTTTGCTAATACTGGGGCCATGGCCATTGCTTTTAAAGATCCTTTGCTTGAACAAGAATTTCTAGATGGTTTGCAAGAAGAGCTTTTCCATATTCAAAACCTTTATTTACTGTTTGATCAAACCATTGAAGAGTTTATTGAAAAACGAGATTACGAAAGAATCTTGGAAGAACGGCAACGGGTAGGAGATTTCTTAAAAGACCTTGAATTGACTAGAGAGTTTTTCAGACCGGGTTCAGATAAAAAAGCTATCTTAAAGAAGAGAATTAATATTCGTGTGGTCAATGATTTGTTGATTGCTATGTTGAAGATACGACATCGTCAGGTTAATCTTGCCTTGGAATCTCCCACCCAAGACATTGAATCATTGCTTAGTTCGCGAGGATATAATACGGCTCCGTATCCTGTCCGTGATTTCTTCTCTTATATGTACGAACATATTGTTGAGATTTATACGGCCATGCCTCGAATTCCTATTAGAGCCTCTACAGGGTACTATGGCGAAGGAGAGTTTAAGCGAATTAAACGACAAATATTACACGCTTTTCCTGTAAATGTTGCGCATCAGGAGGGGACTTTAAGGGCTCCAACACAGCAAGAACGTGAACGAGTCATAGCTATTCTTTTAAAACATCATCGCAAAGAAGATTTACAACGTATAAAAATGTTGCTAGCCATACAGCCTAAACTTGGCACATTAGGATTTGTTGAACGTAGAACATCCGAAGCGAAAGAGACTTGGCAAATATTTTTACATCCCATAATATTTGAAACATTAGAGAAATCTCGCACGCCTGAGGGTTATTTGTATATCTTGGAGGCTGTTCTATACCATGAGATCGATCATATTCTAGGACTTAGCGAAGAAGCGATCTGGCCACGCGATATTGAGAGATTAAAGCGATGGGGTAAGCTGGATAATTTATCGGGATGGTTAAGTAGAATGAAGGACGAAAAAGGGGCTAGACCTGAACCATTGTTCTGGCGGCTCTTACAAGATGCTTTATATGAACATCATAAGAACGTAAAAGTAGAAGGCGAAACCTTGAGTGCCAACAATTTCCGTCTAGGAAGGCTCGAGGCGTATGAGAAGAAAAGACGGGAGATGTCCCCTGAGGCTGATTTTGAATTTTTCCCAGTCCAAGTTCTGGCCCAAGAAGGTCCACAGCGATTGTTAGAAGGTGATGAACTTACCAATATTTTGACAGAGTTAAAACAATATAGTCGATATGATCAATTAGGTCAGTATCAGATTCGTTTTGTAGTTGAACCTCGATTGTCGCGTTTAGCGGCGGTGCATCAATTTGCAGGTAAGGGGCAAGCAACCGTTTGGGTTGTTTATTTACATCCAGAAACCCTGCGTGCGCCACCTGTTATACGTCGCGCAGTAATGTCGCATGAAATTGGTCATATTGTAGGACTGGATGAAGAAACTATACAAACCCGTGATATTCACCGTTTAGAACAAAATAATACCCTTCAAGAATTTAAAGCCTGGTTGCTTCAAAATCAATCTCGTGGCATCCTGCCTTTACCCGAATTCGCTGTAAAATTGGAAATTAGGGACAGCGCCCTATTATTAAGTAGTCATTCTGAGCGAAGCGAAGAATCTGACAAGGGAAATAGGGCGCTGTCCCCAATTTCCTCCCAAATTCCCGTAATGCCTATTTACGCAGCTGCAGCGCTTGGCTTTTTGATTGCCTATACCTTCCTCTATAAAGCCGGGGGATTTGTTTATTCTCCTGTTGTTGCCAAAATCGTAGCCTTTGGATTTTTTGGCACCTTGATCTTAATTTCAATGGCAGGATTGATTTTAGTCTTTCAAACAATCAGTTCTTTAATTACGACTCGATCATTGCCGGCCTACTTTAAAAAGGGCTGGATCTTAAGAACTTTATTGATAGGCACGATGTCGGTGACGTTCACTGTAGCCTTAACTCAATTGGGGCATAGCGCACAGAATTTGGCGCCAACAGCTACCAATTTACGAGATGCCATCATCTACAACACGGCCTATATGGAAACGGGTCGTCCGCAAGGCTGGCGCGCCAATAAGAAATTAGTAGCTGATACATTTGGTCTCACGGAGTCTCTGGGTCCTTACCAAATGCGAAAGGTTAATGTTAAGGAAGCAATTGAGCAGGCACATCTGCATGGCGACATTGTAGATTTACTTGAAGGCAATCACACATCTAAAATAATTGTAGGACGGTTTATCCAAGATGCTTTAGATAATGTGCAACATAAATTTAAAGCAGCTTACTATCACATGGGCTATTTGAGCGCTGAGCAGGTGGCTCTCATTGCAGCTTCATTAAATTTCCCCTATGGCCCTGCCACGCTCGAAGATGAATTAGCACGCTTTATTTTAGCTAAGGCCCATATCGAAGCAGCGGATCGTCATTTAAATGCTAAGAATAAAGTTTCTTTAACCAAGGTGCTTAACGATCAAGAGGTTCGAAACTACTTTGGTAAAATTGGCGGTTTTGCCAAGGTCTTCCCAACAGCTAGCGATGTCCATGACGGTCAATTAAAAACCTTGGCTCGCGGAGCAGGTTTAATTAAAGCTTTAGCTCCAATGCCACAAGGTCCTGTTAATGAGAATGGAAGAATTGTCCTTAAAGATATTGCTTTAAATGCCGATCCAGATCGATTGTCCTTTATTAGAGAAAAGGACAGAATGTGGCAAATGATGCTTTTGATATGGGGGGTCATACTTTTTCATGTGATTATGATTCCTGTTCTTCTTAAAGGCGATGACAAGAAAGAACATACAACCTCTGAAACATCAACATCTGCTGACGTAACACGAACAATCTTGTCCTTAGTTGCCTTCGGACAGAAAGATAGGGCTCGTATTCAAGAGTCACCATCGCCAGATCTTACCGATCGTATTAAACCTGTCCTTGAATTTATAATTGCTGTAGGTTCCTTGAGTTTTATCTTGGCCTATGCCTTTTTATATTTTGCCGCTGACTATGCCTATTCGTATGAAAAAGGTCAATATGTGGCTTGGGGCTTGTTGTTTACAATCACGGGAGCGTTGTTATTTATCAATGAGATGGTTGCTGGATTAGTCAAAAGGTACACAGCTTCTGAGCCTGTAAGAAAAGATTTACGCTTAAAAGTATTTGTGACCATTGTTTTGACCTTAGCTATGACTGTTGGGTTAGCCAAGCAAGGTTATCCGAACGCAGCTCAACCTCAAGGCATAAGCTTAAGCTTAGATTTATTACAGGAATTCTTTAAACTTCCTGAAAATAAAGGCAGGTTATATTTATCCACCCCTGATGTCGCGCAAGAGCCAGCAGCAAGCATATCAAACGCACTTCGTCTTATTGAGCCTAATTGGATTATTTTGGGAGCTTTGCTCATCGTTGGTTTTAATTACCTACGTAAGAATATGCGAAGCTTACGACGCGGAGTGTCAACTATTCATGAATTTCCAGCAAGCGTTTCTGGATCCAATGATCCTCAACGAGCTTTGACTCAGGTTGAAGAAAAGAAAATTCTCAAAGCACTGAAATATTTAATGGCTGAGCACTCATCAATGAAAGATTTAGAGATTTTCTTTATTTTAAGACCCCAAATGAAAGTATTGGCAGCTCAACAAACTTATATATCCAAGCATTATATTTTCTTATCCCCATTGATGTTTAGCTTAGATGATCTGGTATTTGCTGAAATTTTAGAGCATGAAATCTTACACATTTTAAATCCTCAGGAATCTAAGGAAAAAGAAGATGTTTATGAAGCGCGCATCCGCCAAAAGCATATTGCCGCTCTGAAGAAGCGAGGCACACTCGAGGATCATTTAAGCTTTTTCTCAGGTCGATTTGCGAAAGATCATCAAATTGTAGCTTTGCCGGAGTACCTTGCAGAAATACAGCAGGCTTTTGTAACAATGTCATCTCCGAATGTTGTTATCGGAGATCCAGGCACTCAGGTTCTAGGTTCCCGACAGAAACATTCGGGAACGACAAGTGAGAAAAATAGGGCGCTGTCCCCAATTTCTTCGCTTTGGAGGAAAATTGCTTTTGCCCTCTTACCAATCACCATTTTGATGACACTGATCTATGTGTTAAATAATGGAGGTAATACTAAAGCGCCACAGCCTCAACCAACAGCTGAGCAAAAAGCTCAAGAAGAACTACAACGTCAAGCTGCAAAAGCTGCCAAAGAAGCAGCCGAGGCAGCACGTCTAGCTCAGGAAGCGCAATATGCGCGTCTGGCTCGGGAGATTGAAATAATGATTTATAATCAAGATCGAGACAGGTTTCTCCAACACCTCTTTGATTACGAGCAATACATGCAAGAGGTCCAGCGAATTGCCGAAGAACAAGAAAATAAAAAGCGACAAGAACAATTTAGAGCTTTCGTCCTGTTACAAGCTCAAGAAATTAAGCTAGGTGTCGCCAAGGCTCGCGGGTTGATAGAAGAGGCCGCATTAAGACTAAAAGCCAATTTAAAGATTCTGCAATTAAATCTTCAGATTGAAGAGGCTCAAAAAGAAATGGATGACATTAGAAAAGTGCTTGAGTCAGAAAGTCGAAGATCAGACAGTATTTCAGAAAAACCCCAAGAACAACAATCAGATAATCCAGTTGTAACAACTGAAACACCCCTAGAAGAAACTAAACCATGGGACGTTACGTTGACATTGATCAACCAAGAATCACGAGCAGGCATTCATTACGGGTTACAGACATTACGTCTGCAAGAGCATGAGGGTACACGCTGGTATAGCGCTGCATGGGAAACAGATGCCGTATTGGATTATTCGACAGGACGTTTTAATCAAGGAGTTAATGGAACATATTTATCTTTTGGTGATCGATTGAATATATGGGGACTGCCAAGCATAGACTTTAGCCTGGGTGGACGATATTCATTAGATTACAACAATGTTGGATATTTAAGATTGGAACACAATGAAGACAATTATGGGGCAGCTTTAACAGCTATCCGTAATTTTGATGAGAATCGAAATGCTTATATTCCAGAGATTTGGTTTAATGTCACACCAATTTCAACTAACTTAACGGCCAACTATCATTACTTTGTCAATGATACAGGAGCAGAGGATTGGTATGGCAAGCTGACCTTTAAGAATGTACTTGGATTTATGGATCCTTATTTGGAACGCAATCCATTAGAGCCACAAACATTCAGCGATAAGATTTATCAGTATTACACGGGCTCCAGATATGGAGTGGCTATGCGATTAGGAGCAGTGCCATTTTTAAGTGATGTGCCAGTAATAAAGAATCTGACATTCGAGCCTTATATAGAAATGCCTAATAGCTTTGATCTAAGAGATCGAAGCGATTGGGGCGCGTTAATTACCTTTAGTACAGCAACCCAGGTCCAAAACCCGTTACCAGAGTTCTTTAGCTATCGACCATCTCCAAGACCAAGACCTGTTGTGAGCGTGCCAGAACCCCAGCCAGAGGCTGGTCAGCCTTCGGCTGATAAGGTTGAAGCACCTAAGCCAGTAGAGACAAAACAAGAAGCACCAACAGTCGTGGCACCAGTTGAACCTGTAAAGACTGAACAACCAGTTCAACAAGATCCTATTGAGATTCAATCGGATGCAATCAAGCAAGCTAAGAAGAAATTAGATGAGTTACATTTAATAATAGAGAAATTAACCAAGGATAAGGAACTTGCGATTCAGGCTAAACTTTCACAAGAAGCACTTAAAGCCATTGATGAAAAGATCAAACGAACCAAAGAAGAGATTAATCAGATCATTCAAACATTGAAAGATCGTCAAGATGAGCTACAAAAGCAGATTCAAAAGGCCCAAGAAGATTTAAAGGCGCAAGTTCCCCAAACACAAGAATCTAAAGTCAAAGCAGATGAGTTTCTTAAGAAGATGGTGTTATTTGTTTTTGGTATTATGTTCTTATATGTATCGATGCCACAAATGGTCAGTAATCGTCGAAGATCAGAAATCTCCAAAGAGCAATCCCCAGCATATTCTCTAGCTAAAGAATTAAAAGAGGCAGGAACCTCGGTGATCACTGAAGAGTGGGAAAATCAAAAGATCCTTAAGCATTTCTTCTGGGCCCCCGATGGTTCTTTATGGGTGCATTTACATTTAGGTCGTATGCAATATAGTGGGGAAGATCCTATTGACAATAATGGGCTTTTATTCTGGATCAAATTGAAAAACTCTAGATTTAAAGTCATAGCTGTTTGGGCAGAACATAATACGAGAAACAATAAAGAAAAGGGATTCTTCCCCATCCAAGGACTGATTCCTGCCAGAAATCGTTTAAGAATTATCCACAATGCTGAAGAACTGCTTAATACCCGCCAAGATATAGAGCAAATTATCGCTGATGTTTACAAAAGAAAGTCTCAACAAGCAGATTATCGATTAGTCGTTTCAATCGCTCCATCAACACAGTTTTTAAATATTGTTCCTAATAGACCAGAGTATGAAGGGGTTGTGACCGCAAATTATTTGGATGTTGATTATGCATTTAATTGGGGAATCAATCGTTGGGGCAAGATTGTCGTGAATAAAGAAAATGCTGACACGCACCATTTATTTACCCACAGTTTATCCACAATGAAATTAGTGCCTGTCACTATTTTCTATCGAATTGTTCTTACCGTGCTTGCGATGGGCGTTTTAACTCGTGGGGCTAACGGGCAGGAATTAGCCAGCAGACAAAGAAATTATACACCTAATGTTTCTGCGTTGTTCGTTGCATTAATAATCGTAATTGTAACCGTAGGACTAGTAGCAGGGGTTTTAGTGTGGATGCGAAAATATGCTAGGAGCCATGAAAATAATCCAAATTGGTTATCGAGAGGCATCCGTAAATTTTTTATGGCCATTCATTTAGGCAAACATACGTTTAGAGTAAACAAAATGTTAAAAGTAGAATCCGACGATAGTGCTGCTCGAGTTTATCAGGCACCATTTAACGTTTCTGAATCTGCCCGTGCAAATAATTCATTTGATCAGATTGCAATCCAAATGACCTTAGGGGAGCTTTTTAAATCAGCAAACCTTGTGGATCAAGAGGGGCAAAGCATTTCACAACAAGTTTTAAACAGATTGTTATCGCTATTAACTCCGCGTTTAAACAAACCTTTCGATAGTGATTGGATCATATTAATTACAGCCAATGATACAAGACTTAACAAGGCCATCTTAGCGGTAGATATCAATAATAAAACGATTTTGATCCATTCGCATATTTTGAAATTGTTAAAAGAAGTGGATATTTTCTCTTTAAGTAACGCGCCATTAATGGCCTTGATGAGAGTTATTTTTGAAGAATATTTAGTGGCTCGCATGAATGCAAATATTGATGAGCAGTATATCCATCTTCAAATGATTAATCGTTTTGGAGCTCTTGTTGATACGACTCGTGAATCCTACTTACCCATTGAAGCTGTGGTTAATTTTGCCATAAAATCCCAAGGCATTGAAAAATCAGGTATTGAGATTGATAAAGAATTTTATGACCTATTAAAGCAACGTTTAGGCGGCAAAGCATTGAGATATGAAAACAATATTTTGGTGGAAGAAAGAGCAAATGCGACCCAGGTAGCCACTGTATTAACTCAGGTTTTGTCTTCTAAAGCCCAAGGGCAAAGCGTTAAATTAGAAGAATTAATAGATGAGACAGTTCGTTTAGGGTTCAATGGCGAAGTTAAGAAAGCGTTAAGACAAATTTTTGGTACCAATAATAATTTAGTAATTACCCATTATGAAATTCAAGAATTAGTTCGTTCTTTAAGGCGAGCGGAAGCTCTTGAGCAATTACGTCGGGAATTTAAGGTCAATGGTAACAGCGCTCATCTAAAACCATTTTCTTCAAAAATAAGAGTGTTTCGAGACACTCTGTTAGATGCGGTGATTGAAAATGATGGGTTTATACCTCAAAGAGGATACGACACGCCTTATTATATGACCCTACATTTAACTCCCCAAGACGTGGCGGAAGTTAATAAATTCGATATTCAAAAGGAAGCACTAGATAAATTATGGGCTGTTAATTATGAAGTATTTGGGCATATTAACGAGGACACTGAGTTTGCTTTTGTTCGGTTCTACCGTTTTGAAGAAATGATTTTGGTGACCAATATTCAATCTAATGTGTATGGATTATTACCTACACACCTAAGGAATAAGTTTGCAGCTTGGCAAGAAATGTTAATGCTCGCCATAGAAGACTATGCGCATAGAAATCAAATTACCAAAATTGCAATCGTGAGTGCCGATGTGGTTAAGAAATACGTAACTGTTAAAGGACGCATTGATGCTGGGAGAATGCAGTTAAGTATCATAGATCATGTATACGATTCAGTTCCTGCAAAGTTTGGCTATAACCAAGGTGAACATAATTTAAATTCCAATGAACACAAAGAAAAATGGCAAAAATTGTATGCGGCCCGGGATGTCTATGGCGAGCAGATATCGAGAAAATTTGAACAAATTACGTTTAAAGATTATGTTAGCAATGGTTTATACGTAGCAATAACGGAAAATAAGGTTTGGAGTAAAACCGTTAATGATCAAAGGGGTAGCAGGCTCAACTGGTTTGACAAGATTTCTACTCGGGTCGATATTTTGGATGTCACACAGAGGCCGATTAAGGTTTTGAACCGAAATATTCGAACAGGTTCAGATGGTTACCCGTGGGGGAAATCAGTTGCGAATTCTGAGATTTTAAGAACGCTCAATGTAAGTTCAGCCGAGTTAGGGTTTCGTTTGGGTGAGCAAATTGCGGAGTTATGGATTGCTTCTGACGATCAAAAATATCCATCTAAGGTCGTTTTGCCAGATGGTCAGGAAATGCCCCTATCCGAGCTTTTAAAGGAGCAGGCGTATTCTATTTTAGGTGCTGCCCATGTAAGACGATATGGAAATTATATGGGTGTTGTCATGAAGTTAATTGATGCTAGAAGGTCTTTATCGTTACAATTGCATCCTAAAGGAAATCATCCAACTCGGCCAGCTAAGCCAGAGTTGTGGCTTGTTGCTGGAGAAGAAGCCCCGATGTATATCGGATGGAATAGAAACGTTAATTGGTTAATGTTACTGGTGGCTCGAATGCGAAGATCCATGCAAAGAATGGTTAATCCAATCAAATTGCATCAGGGCCAATTGGTGGTGGTTCGTGGCGGTCTGGTTCATGCCATTCGAGGTGGATCAACCATTTGGGAATGGTCTCAAGCCCCTTCACTATTAGATTCTCAAAAAGGTGATCTTAAGCGTGCCAGTGTGAGCATTGATGATTCGATGGATGGTAATGCTCCACGACGAGGAAAAGAAGACTTTTTAGCTAGCTTATTAATCTTACGTCATGCGCATAAAGCAGGATATCAACACGCCTATGGGAAAATTGATCCAGCTTCATTTGTGGTGCAAGCGCAGACAATATCGCCATCAGACAAGGATGGAAATCGAGTTGAAAGTTTATTTAGAGTTGAACCAACCATTGTTGAAAAGCTCACTGTGGCAACGAGCATCGAACAACGTTTGTTTGAACGAGGGTATCCCATCTATGTGTTAAAAGGTTCCGTTGAAATTCGTTCTCCTAATGGTGAGCTATTGGATATTGTTAAAGCAGGTGAAGTAAGAATCCTTCCAATCACTCTGGGTCGATATGTTTTAAGAAATATTTCCTCAGAGCCGTCTGTAGTGATCCGTTGGTATGCGGTATTAAATAAGCAAGAATTAAATGTTAATATGCCTAGGGCCCAAAGTTCGAGTGGGGCAGAGCAAGGCAGTGCCATGGTGCTGACAACTGCATCGGTTGCAATAGTTGGGTTGATGGGATTGGCGCAGCCTGTGTGGGCTGCAATTTTGGTTGCCAGTGGAATTATGGTTTGGTTGGTGAAAATTAGGGACAACTCCCTAAATAGTACCCTGTCCCTAATTTCTAGGATTGTTTACGGTCGTTACGATGAAGGTATTGATCAATCCCAAACCACAGGCTCACCGTTAACAGAATTGTTAAGCCAGTTAAAAGAAATAAAGTCATGCTATGCTCCTTTCTTCGGATGGACAAAAATTCCTAAAACGAAAAACCAAAACGAACAGGTCAACAATGTTATTTGGGTTAACAGTCCCAATTTGAATACTTCAGTTGTTAATGTTGCCCCTATAAAAGCTAGTGAAAAGTTGGCGAACATTGATGCTACATATTTACGTCGTCCATCATTCCAAAAACTTACTGAACTCGTGTTCAACATAACACACTCCTTTACTAAAGTCAAAAATGGTTTGCGAGTCGTTGGGGAATATATTAGGGAATCTATAGTGAATTCTTCGGGGGTAAGAAGCTTATTGAAACAGGCTGATCATAAAATAAGTCCTCTGATTCGTCAAGGAATTGTTGGTGCGGTTGCTATGGGCGTCTTGACAGGGATGGTTAATGGACAGGAAGCTACTACAACAATGCCATCAGCTAATACCAACAATCCTGACTGTTTATTGCCATTGTGGATCGTATGGACGACTGCAGTAGTGTTTGTGGCGCTAAATATTATTCAGTATTTTGTTTTAAAACCAAGGATTAAAGGGACCCGGGATTATATTGCAAAAATGCTTAAGCAGAATAGTCATAGTGTCTATGGATTTGGCGGCGAAGTTTTTATGGAAGTTAATGAGAAAATTCAAGATCATTTTGCGTTTGGCGTAAATGGTAAATTATGGGTGCATATGCATGTTAAAGGATACCAGATGTCAATTATCGCTCGAATTTCGGCACATCCTACAGAAGGGTTTATTGTTGACCACCTGATGTTTGAAACGATAAACATTGAAGAAGATGATGGTGGCCTTAATAGATTTATCCAAATCTATATTCCATTAGAAGATTCTTTGTACAAAGATATTCAAAGCCGCATTCGTCTAAATGTTCAAGAATTATTAAAAGAAAAAACCTCTGATTTTGTTATAGATCTTTTAAATGGGAACTATATGGCTCCGTTAAGGCATAGATTGACGTATGCTATTTGGCCATTTATCGCGATCCATGCGAGAGCTGTTCATTTTTCAGAGAAATGGTATTCGTTTGATCGGAGAAATTTTGTATTTTTCTTAGGATTCACAAAATTAGTAAGGAAACTAGTGCCAGGCATCAATTTACCCCTTGACCAGCATCGTGCTAAGAAGAACAACGCGCTGCCTGCCGACGCCACAGCCAAGGAAGAAGTGATTACTAAACAAATTAACGATCCAAAGGTCAAAAAGCTTTCTAAAGAGTACCGAGCTGAATACAAGGCCTGGGTGATTAAGGTCATTAAAGAAGCACAGAACGATTTCCTTAAGAATGAAGAATCTCTCAAAAAGGCCCTAGAGCAAATGAGCCATATGGAGATTCGCGCAGGTCCTTTATCTGACCTTTGGGCTGTTGTACGTAACAATGTTCTTTTTATTGATGAAACACTCTTAGAACCTGCCAATAAAGTCGAATTACTACTTACCTTGATCCACGAAGCAGCCCTACTTGCTGATCCTGACAGATCAGATGAAGAAAATGAAGACATTGCTCAAAGAATGGTGAAGGCCACTATGGGAGAAAAGCTTGAATCTGAACGTTTAGGCTTTAGCGCCAAGTTCATGAAACGAGCCTTAGAAGAGATTAAACAATACCTCCATCTGCCAAGATTATCGATCAGTATTTTGGGTTCAGCGCGCAAAGAATCATCTGAAGCCGAACGTTTTGCTTTTAAAGGTGCTAAAGCAGGATTTCCTATCACAACTGGCGGTGGACCAGGAGTTATGGCTTCAGGCAATCGTGGGGCTGCCCGAGCCAATGGCTTATCAATTGGTTTAAGAATCATAGTGCCTTTTGAACAGGGAACCAATCCTGATATCAATAGCAATGGGCTATTGATGTTTAAATATTTCTTCAGTCGTTTAATGATCTTTGTAAGGATCAGTATTGCCTTTGTTCATTTCATTGGCGGATTTGGAACACTTAATGAAATGTTTAATGTCTTACGACTTAAGGAAAAAGGAATTCTGCCAATATCAACCCCAGTCATTTTGGCAGGCAAACAATTTTATAGGCCGTTATATAACTTGATGAGGGATCTGGAACTTAAGGGATATTTAGCCAAACCAGTAGAGGAGTTACTTACCTTAGCGGGTATGAAGGACTATCAAGGGATGCTGGATTTAGCAGCGAAGGCCGCACAGGTCGCAGGGCGAGTTCCTATGAGTAAAGAACAAATTGAGCAACAGTCTCAAGAGATCCAGGAGGACTTAAGGAAACTTGCCGAACGACTTGAAGATTTAGGACCAGCCGTCACCATTTTAGGGGATTATTTAGTTACTAAAAAAGGAGACTCCAATTATGAGGCAGCCCGCGAAACAGCAAGAATATTAACCTTGCAAGGGATCTCAATTATATACGCGAATCGTCAGGGCATTGGAGAGGCTGTGGAACAAGGTTATTTGCAAGCCTTAGCCCAAAGACAAGGCGGACTGCAACCTCGTCTTGTCTTACTTGCTAACCCAGATGAAGTAGAAACAACTGCTACGCCAAATCATTTGATCTTTAAGACGGCCCATGAGTTTATCCGTAAAACAGCCATGATCAGCCATAGTGACCAAGGCATATTTTTCTTCCCAGGTGGCATCGAAACCTTAGATGTTTTATTTGAGACCATGACCTTGATTCAAACGACCAAGATTAAAGGTCGCCGCATTATGCCCTTGACTTTAATTGGTCAGAAGCATTGGAGTCCTTGGGAGAAATTTTTCAGAAATGTGATGCTCAAAGCAGGAACCATATCAGAGAGTGATTTTGCCCTTTATAGAATTATTGATTCGCCCACGCAAGTTTTGAAACGGGCTAAACATAATATAGTAGTTCAACAAATCAATTCAGATGCAGGATTTGTTACTCCAGCCTTACTTGCTTCTATTGTGGCAAGTGGTCCTATAGTGCTTGCAACGATTAATTGGCCACAGATGATGGCTTTAGGATTTATTGCTTTAGGGATCATTGCAAACTGCAAGAGCCTTTGGTTTTTTGGAAAGGTAATCCTTGGAGCAATAATCAAAGGGACTAACTCAATCATCAATCAAAGATGGTTTAAGGTCGCCTCAATGCTTTTAAGCATTACTGCTTTGGGAGCCATTAATTTTGGATGGGTTGTCCCTAATCTACCTACTCATTTAGGCTTCTTTTCTACACTTTTAATTGGCGCGTTAGCTTTCATGGTCTTTAACAGTGATCTAGATTATTTTGCTCAGCGTATGTCTAAAAGAGGGGTGTTGCTCAATCAAGTCTTAGCCGTTATCCCAACAGGATTTGTCATGGGCTTGATTTCTTCATTGAGCTTGCAGTATTTCAATTGGCTTTCTCCTCTTAACGCCGCAGTCACATGGGTGAATTTACCAACGGCCTTGGCTGTCAACGCAGGCTATATGCTCACGACATTCTTTTTAGTTATTCTATTAAAGAAGAAGACGTTAAATATTAAAAAAGCTTTTGATTTCAAAGAATTTAAGAACGCTACCGTATTTGCAATTGTTGGAACCTTTTTGGTTGCTTTATTAATTATAGGAGCTGTCAGTCTGATGATGGATGCAGAAAATCCAATAGCGTATGGTTTAATCAATGCGTTACGTATTGTCAGCCTTATGTCGACAGTTCGCTTTAGAACAGCTATTTATTCAAGAGTAGTTGAGGCTATCCGTGGCAAAACAAGCGATAGTCAAGCCAAGCAGGAAGAGGCCTTTTGGATGACCCGAGGACATTCTGTGATTCGCTCATTTATTGTTGTCTTTCCAGCCTTTGAACCTTATGCCGCATTGATTGACAGTTTCACCACGCAATATTTCAGTGCCTTCTATACCTGGGCAACCAATAAAGAAGGGTTTATTGTTAAAGATGATCAATTGCGTCAAAGAAAATACTACCTGATTTGGTACGGCATGATTGCTCCGTTTGCAAACTTAGTACGGGTGCAACCAAAAGTCTCATCCAACAATATGGCTATGATTGCTTATGGCTTGCCATGGTGGGTAATAGCCATTGGAGCTGTGGCGTCAGTTCTGATACCAGTCATGGTTGCAAGATTTCAAGACCAAACCACTGAAGGAGCTCAACCAAACAATGATCCGGTATGGCGTTTTAAATTAGAGCTTGATAGTTTTCGTGACCAGCTTTCTGATTGGGAACACGGGGGAACAGATATAGCAGATGAAGCCGACAGAAAGATTTATTTTAAATTATGGAAACAATGGATTATTGAGCAACAGCAGACCTTTCAAGTATGGCGTGAGAAGGGTGTCATCCACCCCATGTCAGAGCAAGCGCGCGCAATTATTCCTTTAATGAAGAGTTTTAATTCTTTGATGAAACGCACAGCGATATTCTTTGGGGAAAATTTACCACATATCATTGTTCAACATGGTTTTGCCCGAGCAGAGATGGCAAATTTTTATGCGTATTTCTTGAATCAGTTGGATTATGCCGTTGATATTTATGGTTTGGTGCCAGAAGGAGTACGTAAGCACTATTTTAAACAGGCTTTATGGAGCAATATTCAAGAGCGCTGGACACAAAATCATAAGAGAGCTCAGTTGCGACGAAATGAAAAATCTTTGATTATGTCTGGCGGCATTGGATATGGCCAGGTTGTAGATCTAGATACGATTAAAAATTTATTAGATCAGGATACTGTTGAATCTCGTAGTATTTTACAAGAACAGGTTAGAGGAAAAATCATTGTTGCGCGTGATCTAGAAATATCACAGTCTAACGTATTGATTCGATTGGGTGTTCAGGGTTTTGTGACAGCAAAAGGAAATATTTTAGCAGATGCAGAAGTGGTCGCTTCCAGACGAAATGTAGCTTGGATGGTGGTTAGCGAAGGTGTCATTACTCGCATGCGACATTATGCCAGAGAGCAGCAGACAGTTGTTGTAGATAGTCGTTTAGTCAAAATCCAACCTGTTGTTGTTTTTGATGTTGATCGTGCTGTCAGTGAGCGACTTAAAAGGGCCCAACAACAAATTCATCGCAGTGAT
>CAZOXU010000003.1:0-88626 GCA_964583975.1 uncultured Planctomycetales bacterium | reverse complement strand
ACCCGAAGAGATCGTTGCCACCTTGGACTGGTTGGAGCGTGAGCTGGTTAAACTGACAAACTTGGCCGAGGCCCACAACAGGAGCATTAAAGACTACAGATCTAAATTAAGGCCTGTTTATCTGCTTGCAGATAATAAAATCCAACCTCATCGAGAAGATATTTCAAATGAATTAAATCAGATTTCTCAGTCCGTCGATCAGCTTATTCAGGGAGGGCTGCAAGCGGTCATTAGTGTCCAATGGCCACAGATAACCCGCAAGATCAAAGCCGCCCGTCGCTTAGGAGAGCTCAGAGAAGATTTACGTAAAAAAGTGATCCTTTTGGATAATAGTCCGATTATTTCCCCAGATTCGTTAATCGCCAGATTTGATGACCCGCAAATGGCGGTTATCTCCAGATGGCTAGGTATTAAGGTTGATAATATCTATCAGTTGCTGAGCTCGCAACATCGCTCTCGATTTAAGATGAGTCATGGTTTTGCTTTAAAACCATGGGCTTTGGCACGTTTCTTAAACCATAACAAGATCTTTGATCAAATATTTAAAATTCTAAAAAGTCGACAGAGTTCTGCAAATAAGGCTCAGCAGATCAGACAGTTAATTAAAGACGGAACCTTTCCACAAGATTTACGCAGTGAAATCTTGGAAGAGTACGAGTCTCAATTAAAGGATAGGGCTGTAATTGTCCGCAGCTCATCAATTATTGAACATTATTTAGATGATCCGGTTCCGTCCCGCGTTGTGAACAATGCCCAAGATTTAATTGAAAGTATCCAGATAGTTTGGAGTAGGTTTTTCTCACAAGAAATGATAGATCACATGACGGATCAACAACGATTGAAACGTTTGGAGGGTAATTTTGTTAAATATTTTCCATCGACCATTATCCAGGAATTTGTGGAAGGGCGGATTGCTGTGAATATTGCTACCATGAACCCTGCCCGGGGATCGTGGGATGATATTGTTATCAATGCAGCTTATGGTTCTCCAACTTGGCTGTCATCAAACCAGTCTGACGCAGATCGAATTATTTACAATGGACAAACAAAAGAGACATATCTAACTATCGGATCTGGTCGAGAAAATGCAGTTTTGACAGAGGAACAAGTTCGTTTACTTATTGAGCTTGCTAAAGATTTGGAAGAAGAGGCGGGACATTCGTTGATCCTTAAATTAGCTATTATGGAAAATGGAGATATCTATATTCTAAATCAAGCTCCACTGGTTAGCTATGGAGAGGTCAATTTTGCAGCGATCCACACAAGCTTATCACCGAGGAACATTGTGATAACTCCAGAAGGTGCACAATTAAACGTTCAATACCAAAGCCGTAGCAAGGACGTAGATTTAGAACGAATCATCACCAGCGGTCAAATTGCCATTTGGGATCCATTAGCTGCCCCAGGAGAAGATGTTTTAACGGACCTTGCCAAGAATAATATTACAGAAGAATCTAAAAAACGAGGCATTGTAACAATTGAATCTGGAACGACACGAACATTACAGATCACTATTAAAGGTAATCGTCGATTCGTGATCGTTCGTTTAGGATCACGCACTAGCATTGATGAACGTGGACGTACGGTATCGTTTGTAAGTGATGCTTCCAATATTGTTTTAAAACCAGATTACTACGTGGTTGAACGAGATCTACAAACCAATCAAGTTGAAGTATACGAATTTAATAGCCTTAGAAACGCCGCGATGTTTGTCATACAGAAAAATAAGGAAACTGCTAAACCTTCAGGCGGTGTCTGGCCGTTTATGAAGCCGGTTTATCATTGGTTGGAGAAGAAGATTCGCGTATTTGCCCCTGGCATTATGAAAGAAGTAGTGGCGCCATCGGTCATTGAATCTGTTCTTTTTGTTGGAGGAGGCAGTGTGTTCTTAGCACGTCTGATGGGCCAACCATACGCCTTTAGCGGTTGGCTAATGCTTTTAATTTTTACACTGCAAGTATTTTGGCATGCTTTCCATGGGGGAAATAATCCTTTGAGTAAAGATAAGTTTTTGATTTCAGCATTGACCTTGGTTCTTGGAATGCTCTTTTTAGTCTCAACTCTTGTGTATGAACATAATATGGTCTCATTTATTGGTTTATTGGGGCTTGCTTTATTTACTGGGCATGCGCTTATAAACTGGTTGGTTTGGACTAAAGCAAATAGCTTTATTAAGAAACAGACACAACCCAATGTTTCTCCGTTAAGCCAAATGTATTGGAAAAGTTTAAGAAAAGCATCTGAAATTATAAAACACAAGTTTCAAGAAGCGTTGAATGAAGCTAAAGATATTTATAAGAATGCTCAACCAAATTTTGAACAGAGAAATTGGGTCGCTTTATCAGAATTGTCGAAACGTAAGGTCAAAATGTTATCTGTATCGACACAAGCGGTTTTAGGAGAGTTAAGCGAACTATTGGGTCGAAATCTGGATAATCCAAAAGTTTGGGAAGATCTTCGCGATCAATATTTTGAAATCATTAACAATGAATATTATGGGGATGCTTTACATTTGTTTTTTAACCTGATTCGTCGAAAAGCTGGAGTCCCAATTGCTTCGATCGATGAGGGGGTTGATTTTAATCAGCATGGGCATAAACATTTTGGGACTAAGATCTACAAGATTTATAAAAAGACAGCGGGTATTTCAACACAAGATATCGTTGGTTTTATTCTTAATGATTTTAAATTTACCGTTGGTTTTAGAGACATTAAAGGTGACGCCAAGAAAACTGCAATGATCATTGAAAGAGATTTGTTGGATTATTACAACATCATTGAAGTTGACACGATTGAATACTTGCCAATGCTTTTTTATAGAGGAAAACGAGCGTATGTGATTGGACGTATCCGAAGCGGTACAGCACTTGTTCCATTTGCTTTGCCTTTGATGGTTTCTGTAGAATCCAGGTCAGTTTTCGTGGATGCGGCACTGCTAGAAGTTAAAGATTTTGCAGGAATTCTTTTTGATTCTACTGGGGCACATTTCTTAGTAGATACTACAAGGTATCGTGATTTGATAGATTTTCTTGCTTCAGTTACTCCAACGAGAGACAGGGTATCTTTATATGCTGCCATTGGTTTGTTTAATTTGGCCAAGAATGAGCTTATCAAAATGACCCGGCAGTCTTTAAGGTCGAAAAATAGTAAGATTCAATTCGTTGCCCACAGTACAAAAGTACGACCTAGCATTGTTTTAACCATAGGGAAGAACTTCCCCTATGTTTATAAAGTGATTGTTGATGATTCTTCTGATTCTATTGGCCGCGCGGAAGGGATAAGAAATACATTGAAACATATTCATCAGATTGATCGCTCAGGTCGGATGATTGACACAATGCATCTTATGAATATGTCGTTGCCAGTAAGTGCTTTTAATGATGATGTGCTTGAGTTGTTAATTCAAAAAGCCCGTCAATCAGTGTCCATCATCGGCGATGAAGTTATTTTCAAACACATATACGCTCAGCGAAAAGTTACGCCACTAGACTATTATTTACGACACACTTCTGATGTTCAAGAGAGGATTCGTGTGATGTTAGATTATGGTTTAGCCAAAGAACAGATTACTTCTTTAGGAGCTGTTATTGGTAATCCAGCTATGCGGAATTTTGGTGTTACAGCTAGTGGACGGGTTGTTTTGTTTGATTTTAATAAAGTGCAAAGCACTAAAGCCGATGATTTTTCACCAGACCAATGGAAATCCATGGTTGATTTGCCAGATGATTTGAGAGCAGCTTATTTTGCAATGTATGGACATTTGTATACAGATGATTTCTGGAATAAATTTAATGGAAATAATAACAGCCCAAGAATGGCTGAGATTGTTCCATATCCCAAATCAAAGAAACTCGATAGAGTTTTAACAGCCCAGAGCATTCCAATCAATGAACAAGCACGCAGTCTTCCGAACGTTTTCTCTAAGATTCGAGAGTTGATGATTTTGCTCATTTTAGGAAATGTTCGTGTTTTATATTATTTCTTAACCATGCTTCGAGTATTGATCGTTAAATATTTTATAATTCGCTCTAGGGTTCGAAGACATGAAATTGAAGTAACCAGCAGGATTGCTTTAAGAATCAAGGTGGCACATGATTTGTTAAGCGAAAGATTCGTTGCTGCTTATGAAGAAGCAACAGAGAGTTTTGTTAATCAGAATGTTTCTAATAGCAGTGAACTTGGACAGAAAGTTGTGAAGGCTGCTTCTCAAATGGTACTGTTACTAAAGCAAGAAATTTTAAAAATATTAAATACTGAGTCCTTGAGTCCTAGAACTTGGCAGGAAATTGAACAGAGATATTCAAACTTAGTCAGAGGGCAATATAATTTTGATTTGGCTAAAATGTTTTTCTTCTCTGTTAAACGTAAGATTTATGAGAGCAACGGCATCATTGTTGAATACAAAAACGAACAATCAGATGTGTTAACAGAAACCAAGTATCGGTTCAGCAGAAAGATTTATAACGTTTATAAGAAAGAGAAGGGCCGAAGTGTCGCTGACTTGATTTGGAAGGTTCTAACAGATTTTACATTCACCATAGGGTATGAAGATAAGAAAAGAGACGCATCTCTCGTGGCACGCAATATTCAGCGCAACTTAAAGTCCCTTTTTAATATTAGAGATATTGATGCTATTGAATTTATAAAGCATCCATTTATTCGAAACAATACGGCGTATTTAATCGGAAGAATTCGCTCTGGAACATCGGTGCTTCCTTTGGCTATTGCACTGACAAATCCAGGCAGAGGCCAGGAAGTCAGGTCCACCGGGGTCGTTGTGGATGCTGTTTTGATGGAGCCCAAAGATTTTTCAGGACTGTTATTTGCTTCGACTCGAGCCAATTTTATAACCAACAGGACTAATTACCGAGAAATAGTTGAATTCTTAGCGACCATTGTTCCTAAGAAAGGCAGAACATGGTTGATGGCATCTATTGGATTAACCCATTTTGCTAAAGTTGAGTTAGCACAAGAAGCTCAACACGAAACAGATGTAAACAAAAAGAAGTTTGAATTTGTTGAAGGCATTAAAGGGCAGGTTATGGTGGTGTTTTCTTTGGGCGACCATTTCCCCTATGTATTTAAAATCACCTCAGATGATTCATCCAAGATAGATTATGTTGTGCGAGGCGGAAAACCGATGGTCATCAAGAAATATCTTTATGTCCATGAAATGGACCGCGTTGGACGCATGTTAGATTCCCTTTATTTTGAGAATTTAAGCTTTAAGAAATCTGATTTTAATCCCGAAGTCCTTGCTGAGTTAATGGCCAGAGCGCCATCAAGCTTGCGTATTCAAGGTGAAGAAGTAATTTTAATGGATCTTTTTGTCCAACGAAGAATAACCCCACTAGACATTTATCTAGACAGACAAGATGCATTGCAAAATATTGAAGAAAAAATCCGAGTAGTTTTGGATTATGGATGGGCCCAAAAAGACATCCTATCGTTAGGAATCTTCTCTGGAGATTTCTTAACCAAAAACTATGGGGTTACCAATGATAGCGGACGAGTTGTTCTTTATGATTACGATGATCTAGAGCCGTTATCTTCAATAAACCCAAAAAGAATTCCACGTGATGAAAGTGGTGATTATGCCGCTGCTGGGGAACCATCTTTCTATGTAGGGCCAGGCGATTTCTTTCCCGAACAACTGGAATGGCTTACTCGTTCTGGGGGCATTCAAACAATGGAGGGTGTTTTTGAGTTGTACACAGTAATTCACGGAGACTTGTTTGATTTTAACTATTGGATTAAACGAAAAGAGCAAATCGCTACAGGAGATCAAGGGCACTTTTATCAATATCCAGATACACGAAGATTGAATCAGGTCCGTTTTGATAATTTAGTAGTTGAAGATGTGTCTGTATCTCTGCGTATTGTAAAGGAAGGGCAGGTGGATCCAAAGATTGAGCCTCTCAGTACAAACCAGCCAATCCCACGTGTTAAAGGGGTGGGGGTAGGAAAATTAATTGTGTTGCGTGAAAAGGAACCTTCCCTGGAAACTCTAGAACAGATTCCTCATGACGCAATTGTTGCGATGGAATATTTACCAACCTCTCATACACATATTGGACCATTTAGAGGAATTTTGACCTTCCGTCAGGAAGGAGGCGCTTCTCATGCCCAGTCTCGAGCCAAGGTATGGAATGCGCCACATGCGTTCTGGCCAAATTTAAAATCTTTAGAAGAGTTAGAAGAAAAGATTGTATATTTAGAGACAACAGAGACTGACGTGATCATTCGCTTGGCAACACCAGAGGAATTGTCCAAAACTGGCCCCCCCCAGAAAGTGAGCACCATTAAAAAACAAGTCATGCTTCCTGCAGCAAACTTAAGTGGTACAAAGTATTTCATTAGCACAGCTGATCTTGAGATCAAAGATCCTGCCGAAGTTAGCCATAAAATTGCCCTCTTAGCCCAGCTCGAAGGCCGTCTGCCATCAGTTTCTAATAATGATTTACAAGTTAAATGTTCATCCGGAAGCGCTTTGCCATTTAGAACACTGCACTATTTTATTAAAGCCATTGGGAAGATGGATGAATATTTAGAGCTCGTTAAAAAGCTTTCCAGTGATGATGAAAGCGAGGCCTTAAGGGCATTAGAGTTAATTCGTAAAATTATTTTATCAAAAGAGTTTAGTGATAATAGAAACGCCCAAGATTTTTGGATGCAAATGAGTGGATATGCGGATTATTTCTATCGTCGAGGAATATTCATTCGAACAGCAACCAATGCTGAAAATCTTCCAGGTTATCCAGGGCTTGGCCGGGGTGTTTATAAAACAATTCAGAATTTTAAAGGTACGCATGGGGAACTCTGGAAATCTTTGGCAGAAGCCTATGCTTCAGCCTACAGCAATGAAGCCTATCTAGAGCGTCGTCGAAATAATATTGATGAAACAAGTTTTGCTGTTGCGATATGGTTGGTCCCTACCGTTAATCCAGCAGATTATTCGTTTGTTGTTAAGACAGCTTCAAACGTGAACTCAAGAAATCTTGTCATTGAAATAGTTCAAGGTCTAGGGGAAGGTTTGGTGAGTAGCAAGCCAGAGTTTGAAGGTTTTCCAACAAGAATTGTTGTTAATAAACATGACCGTCACATAATTCGAACAACATCTTCTACAAAAAAGAATAAACTCGTTGCGTTAGATACAAGAGGTGTTGAGGTCAGACCCATTGATGATAATAAAGATTTTCTGACGATAGATTTAGCTCAAGAAATCATCGCCGTATTGATCGACAACGCTCTACTTATTGAAAAAATGCTTCAGCAGAGTCGGGAATTTGAAGGCGTTATAGGTTTTATTGAGGCAGATCTTCGTTGGCGAGTCACCTATGTTCAAGATAGCCCAACAGACTATTTCCCATACGAAGATCTTTTGAACAGTAAGGATTTGCCTGCGCACTGGAACGCATCTTGGGTTGTCCCTACAGCAGAAGAATTTCAATTGATGAGAATGGTGTTGCCAGAGCTACAACAGTCCAAAGACGAAACTCCAGGGAATATCTTTAGTACAATGTATGGTATTGTGACTTCTGATGAGGGAAATCATCAGGAATATTTGAAGGCTCGAATCCTGCGAGCTATTTATTTTGTTAATCCTGATTTTGCAGCCAATCTGGTGGTTGGGTTTACCAGAGGTAAACATGGGGGATGGGACGATGTGTACCGTTCTTTTAAGGACAAGAATGACGGCATCGAAATAGAAATGGTTGCTGCAATCATCAATCATGGATTTTCTATTTATGATACAAAAGCTCAAGATTTTGCAATTGGGATTGCTACGCTGACAGGATATCTACCTAAAGAGTATGCTATTAAGCTTTTAGAATTGCTTCACCCCGAGGTGTTAAGAATATTTCTTTCCTTGATGGGTCGATACATTGAGATTGAAGATCTACACAACCGTAAACAGATTGTTGAATTAATCAGACATTTTAAGGACAAGGAATCTTCGGGAGAATCGAAATTTAATCTTTTTAATGTCGCTGAGAGCCTGGCACGAGACATAGCAGAAAGAAAAAATCGAGAAACTGAATCTGGCATTATTTCTATTCTTCTTTCCTCTTCAATTGTATGGGTGTCGATTATAGGAATGGCAATGGTTAACTTAAAGGGGATCATTGTTATGGCTGCAATTTTATCTGTCGCAGTTTTCTTTATATACAAATTTAGAAATCAGATAAAACATTATGTTTATGTTATGGCTGCTTTTGCTGCGGTCTTGCCGCCGCTCTTAATAGCTACGATGGGTTATGTTATTAAGCGATGGTTGTTTAATCCAGTTGCCGCTTTCTTAAAAGGTCAAAATTTAAAGAATTATGATTTAAAAATCATATTTTGGATTAGTCGAATCATTCCTAAAATGCCAAAAGTGTTTGTCGAGGAAGCGCGATTAAGAGGAGTCCCGTTACTATTAGGAATGCTGTATTGGCCGATGCTAGGTAATTTCTGGATTATTTGGGCCGTGATTGGATTGGCAGTAGTTATTGGGATGATTAATTTGATGCATTTTGTTGATGAAGATAAGCGACCATCAGACACGTTTTATTTAATTACTGGAATAAATTACACGTTAACAATCGTTGGTTTTAGTGGGGCAATTTATATTTTAGACCAACTCATATGGGTTGCAATGGTCTCATTATTTCTGATCGTTTTGGCCTCTATCAATCATGTCTTGCTTTCTCGAAGGGGAACATTAGATAGAAATATCGATGTTGAAGCAAAATCCATCGACGCATCTTATGAGCCAGAAAATCCATATCAAATTGAGAATTCTGAGGCAAGCGGTCCTGTCTTGATATTCTTACATGGACTCGTTGATACAGCTCGATTTAACTTGTTTGATTTGAAACAATGGTTCCCAGGTTTTGAAATTGTTGTGCCGCAAGGCTGGAGGGATGAGAGAATCATTCAAAAGATGTTAGAGTCTGGAACATTAACAGGGAAGAAACATGATTCAATTATGTTAAGTCGAGACAATAAGCGTATTTTAAGAAGCATACTACAGCAGTACTCTGGCATTGCTCGATCAGTTTTATTTTTATCATGGATTATTAATTATTATGCTAGAAATGGTCGTCGAGTTCAGGTGGTCACTCATTCGTTCGCTGGGTTTATTCTCTTAAAGATATTTTCAAAACGATTTATTCGTACATATATTCAGGATACGGATATGCAAAACATAATATTTGAGGCAAGAAAGAATGTAAAAGACGCATTCCTTACATCAACGCCGTTTGAAGGGGTGTTATCTAAGGGCAGTTTAATTATTAGTATTTATAAGTTTGTATTATCAGTCTTGGCTAATCTGTCAAAACCCGCCCTTATTCTTTTATCAGATTGGATGAACAGTCGTTTTATTAAACATATGGTTGTTCGAGCTAATATTGATCCTTATATTTTCTGGAAAGTACTAGGATACTTGGCCATCGAAAAAGAAAAGAATCGTGAGCTTGCAGAAACCCTATGGCTCTTAGGAAATGTTCTTCTTAACCATAAGGATTTATTGGACATTATGAAATCATTACGACATAAGGTGAGTACAAAACAATGTAATGTTGTTGTTGCTGTTGGAACAAGCGACACAACAACGCCTTATGAAACAAACCGTCGTTTAGCAAAAATTATTAAAGCAAGGCTGCTTGTATTTCAAGGGGCTAACCATGATTTGATTTATGACAATTGTTTGTATCAAAACATACGCGCCTGGGCATCTGATGGAGCTGTTGAGTACGATGTGCCTTCTATACTGACTGGAGTCAAAGCAAAGGTGGTGCTGGAACAAGAAGCATATCGAGAAGATACAAATATCACAGATGAGCGACTTGCTAAGTTTATTGTTAACCTTAATCAATTTATTGATCTTTTAAAACAATATATTCAATCGTATCGAAGAGGCCCGCCAATTTCTATTTCTCAATTACCTAATCAACTTAATGTCTTGTTTACCTCCTCGTTAAGTCTTACCCGTGGTCGCATAACCCATATCGATGACTTTGAGAATTTGATTGTTTATGATGAATTTTTCGAACTTTCTCATAATGCGAGAATGAGAGTTATATACGATTTATTGATCAATCATTTTGCATTGAACATCACATCTGCTTTGGATGCACGCATTAGAATCGATCGTTTTATGGCAAGTCATAGTGATCGAGACCAAGCCCGACCACGTAAAGGAAAGACAGAAGAAGATGTTATTAAGAGGCTCAAAGAAATAAAGAATACAGGTTTTGAAAAGTCTGGCTTTAGATTTGTCCATGTGGATAATCAGCCTGCTTGGGTGAATACTGTCTTAAATTATTATGCGTTAGTAGGAGATACAGTTAGATTCGAGAAATTATTGCAGTTATTAAGCACACATCGTTTATGGATTGGTGATGATCAAATATTCCATGGAGCCAATGATTTTAATGGTTCCCTGCCTGCCGGCAGGCAAGGCAATGAAGCTGCGTATGTCGTTGTCATTGCATCCAATCAATCCAGCCTAGAAAAAGCCAAAACCTTGATCCATGAACTTAATGGCCAATCCCATCCAGAAAACGAACAGGCCGCAGCTATATTTGAAGAATGGTTAATGCAACATAATGCCCGCCAAGATACAGAGCTTGTCGCAGCAACGCCAAAGGTTAGACGTAAGAAAACTATTTCAAGCACAGTACAAAATCGACGTGATGTTGAATTTGAGATTTTAAGTGGCCAAAAGACTCCAATCACTCGTAAGGAGTTATGGGTTCTGGTAATAGCTAAGGAAGGACATGAAAATTCTACTGAACACGATGTTTCTAATGATACGGTTAATGATGATCGCTTGAGAAATCACCCGATGTTGAAAGTAAGACAAAAAAAGAATAAAAAGATTGAACATTTATATATAGGTGAACATAGACAGGAACCACCTTTAGATAAAAAATCTATCAATGAGCAAAGGAATCTACAAGAAATCCAGTCTCACTTAAAACAATTAACTAGAGTTTGGAAGGATATTAAAAAGAGCCGTATTAATGAGAATCTGAGCGAAGAAATGATGGATGAATTTAGAGAGCGAGTTAAGCATTTGGTTGATGCGTTGCACGAAAGAAAAATGATAGAGGCTGAAAAGATTTTAGAAGGGTTAATGTCTTTGGGATCTCAAATAGATGTGGCAGTAGCACAAAGAAATAGCGTAGAGGACAGTATGTCCCGAATTCTTAGCATTGCTCAAATAGATTCAAGGCCTCAAATTCAGCAGATGGTAGCTAGTGCCCGAGAGCAAATAACTCAGATTACTATGTGGACTATTAATTTGACTATGGCAAGAAAGATTTGGTATCAGGTTCAATCTTTATATCAAGACTATGTGATAGAAAGTCAAAGTCCGACAGAACCCCAAGGTGAAATAGAACCTTGGCAAAGGATCATCTTAAATAATGAGCACGGATTAACTGAAATAGGGGACGAAATTAGGGACAGCGCCCTATTAATTTCACCTCCGAATGCTTCTAATAATAGGGCGCTGTCCCTAATTTCAAAACCAGAATTACCCGCGGTTGATGAGATGCATCAACGTGTAGAGGCATTGAAGATTGCTGTAGCCAAGAGCGATGAAAAAGAGATCTTAAGAATTATGGGCGACTTAGAAAATGTTGGATTTGAGGTGGCCTATGTGTTCTTAGAATTGAGAAGTGAAATTGTAGAATTCCTTAAAACTATAGAGAATAACCCAGCAGCTCTTGCAGAAGCTTTAGTAAACAAACTTTTTGAGAATGCGGAAGAAAATTCATGGGGAATAGGTTGGGAGCAAATGAGTGCGCCAATGAAAGAAGTAGTGACACGCGCCATTGCAAACATGTCAGATTCTAAAAAATCGCCCATCATGGTGCTACTTACCTTTAAAGATCTGGATGCTTTTGTCGCAGTGATTGATGCAACAACGCTTCAGGATTCAAATGGACTTTGGATGATGCAAATTGCTTTGCAAGAAAAAATATCCGCTTTAGAAGAGTTGCCTGCTGCTGAAGTTCTCCCTGTGGCTTCACCTATTAAACCTATAATTGAAACGGCTGTGAAAGCAACCAAGATTGCTCCTGAAGCGATTAAGGCGAAAAAGTCTATGGCTCAGCAGAGAAGAGATAAAGGTGTTGAGATCTTAGAAGCAGCCAAGGCAGCAGGGCAAACCATGACGCGCACCCAACTGGTTGATCAATTAAAGAAAGATGAACGATTCAAAGAAGTTGATCCAAGCACAGTATTAAATAATGATCTTTATAAAGATCCGCGTTTAGTGGAATTGGGCAAGACTGTGTTTGTTAATCAATATAAAGGACGACAACGTAAAACTAAGGGTAACCACATTAGTCATCCTGAGCGAAGCGAAGGATCTAATACAAAGATTCTTCGCTCCGCTCAGAATGACAGTGTGGCAGGCAGGGATGACAAGAATAATAAGGCGCTGTCCCCTATTGCAAGCGAGGCAGACTTGTTTGCTGCTGTTGTTGAATATAATCAAGCCATCGAAAGCGTATTAGCCACCAGACCACAATGGGCGCAAGCCTTAAGTCAGGAGTTAAGCGCAAAGGGAACTATTTCCCAACGATCTAATCTTGAGATTTTATTGATAGCCTTGCATGCGGCTGAACATCTTTATCCTAAGAAGCAAGAAAATCCTTCCACGCCTGATGGCGTGATGTTGGAATTTACCATGCTTGACGGAGCTAAATTACGTGGTCAATGGTTTGGGGCCTCTCCAAAAATCGCACCCGTGGTTGTGGTGATTGGAGCTTGGGGTGTCTCAGGGTGGCGATATCGCCATTATGTGGAAGATTTAGCCGGACCAGCCAAGAATCGACATGTCCTAATTTTAGACCTACGTGCCCATGGTTATAGCGATGGCACTAGGAGCTCTTTAGCTACCAAGGATCCTGAAGATCTAAGAATTGTTTTAGAGACCTTGCGTGGGCGTGCTGATGTAGCTAATCAGCCAATTAGCATTTTAGGAGCATCGATGGGTGGCATTACAGCTGCTAGACTCTTAGGTCAAACCCCTGAGCTTGCCCAACAACTAATTTTACACTTTGTTCCGTTAGATCATACCCATGCCATGAAAATACATTTCCAGAGAAGAATGAGAAAGTATGCCGCTCAAGTAAAGACAATTCTGGGCGATCAGGCAGGGTTTTTAGATTTCAAAGATTTGGCAAAGCGAGCTGTCGGTTTAGTTGAAGAGAATTTGAAAGAGCCCTTAACAAATAATTTATTGAAATATTTATGGGAATTCAAAGGCCCGATTCACTTTATTTTAGGCAAGGAAGATTCGGCCATTACACCACTTGAGCGTAAACGTCTCGTAGAGCATGGGGGGAATTCAAATATTCTGCCCCTTCCAGGTGAACATGTGGTTGTGATCAAGAAGGAAGCGCTAGAGTATAAGCAATTTATGGAATTTGTTGTTGAGGCTCTTGATGCGATCGCTCCACCCGCAGCAGCAGAGGAAATTAGGGACAGCTCCCCATTAATGTCATCCCCGAATGTTTCTATCGGGGATCCAGACACGCAAGTTCTAGATTCCCGACAACAACATTCGGGAATGACACAAAGGCTGGTGGCGGATGCTTCATCAACGAAAAAACAGGCAGTCAAACAGCAGCCAAGCATCGAGGCGTTAACACCTCAAAGAGCCGTTGATATTTTAAAGAAAGGAACAGCTCCCAAATGGTTCTGGAAGTCTGTGGGGCAATCTAAGGAAATTCAATTACATCTTTTAGAATTGTTGGCAAAGCAGCAAGGAAGAACACTAGCACAACTTAATGTGGAAGATATCAACGCTAAAAAGATTAAAGCGTTGGGTGACAAGTCTTTGTCTGGGTTGTTGAATACTTATCGTTTCTCAAGTAATCCAAACTTGTCGTATAAAGATGCAGTTAAATTGATGAAGAAAACTTTGGGCATTACTGATGCATCCCTCACTAATTCCTTGGATTTGCCTTGCTGTATTATTGATTGGCTTAGAAATAAGGGACATAAAGACTTGGCCGATGAGATTGAACAGAAATTAATTCCAACAAAATATAAGAATCAACGCACCTATGATGTTGCAAAGATTTTTGATTTATTAAAGGAGAGATTGCCTCAAACAACTGCCGAGCGAATGAATGTTGAGCATGTGGGGGATGACAATGAAGGCAATCCAGTCTTTCATGTTCATAACGAGGATCTTGGTTTAACTTTCTGGGATCTTAAGCAGCAACCCAAGGCGCGTATCGGAGCAGAAAACTCAAGGAAGAGCAACATTAAAAGTTTTAGACTTGTCTCACAGGCAGATGAACGAACAATGGATTTGATGCGCGCATTTTTCCGCGATATTCTGACAATCAATCTTGAAATCATGAAGCTTGCTACTTTAAAACGCCAACAACCTCAGTCATCTGAAATTACCCGAGAGTATGCTGCCACCAAGGGTCGTTTGACGAGAATGTTGGTTAAGTTTAAAAGATTTGTCAATGCTGCTCAGGCTGCTGCAGTCAAGGAAAGCACCCCCCAAAGGGCCCAAGTGCTGGAAGCCAGATCAATGGCCTTAAAGAAAATCCAAGAGCGTCTACTAAGAGCTCGCGAATTGCTCAATACGAATAATGGGCCAGCCGCAAGTGCCATTTTGTTGCGTTTAGTTTGTTCTTTGATCAATGAATATAATCTTTTGCACCACAATAAAATCCGCAGTTATGGTCTTAATTTACAACAACGAAACCTGCGTTATCCAACTGGAATGGGACGTTTGAGATTTGATCGAGGCAGCCGTACGCATCGCATTGTTCGATGGTTACATCATCGCATGAAGCCAGCCCAAGATGTCACAGTAACCCGCCGTGAAGCTGTAGAAATTCATTTTGAGACAATTTATGAATTGGTGCGAGCCAATAATCATATTATGGATACGTTGCTAGACCGTACCGAGCAATTATCAGGTATTGTGGAAGCATTGAAGAAATTAAAGGTAATTGTAGAGAGCGCACAGACCCAAGGACCGCTTGATTTTAATCAAATTCCACAGCTAGATGTGCCGCAGCATGCGGTTGTTATTGAATTACAATTGGCCCGTTTGGCTTGGCAAACAAGTGTCTTTTTATTGCAAAGTCCAAACTGGCGCTGGGGTAAGACATCACTTCGATTAACTCTAGATTTCTTTGCCAAGCGATTAGAGGAAATCAATCAACAAAGAATGTTTATTGAAAACAATAAGATAGCCGCAAGCCAGGCCATCATAAAACAAAGAAACGAATATCTTTTAGGACGTTTGTCTGAAATTCAACAAGGCCGTTGGCGTATGGCTGATGGACTCATCAGTCATTTGAAAGATACCAAGGAGCCAGATTTAGTTTCGTTGCCTGGTTTAATTGCTGCGGCGCGAAGAGCAGAGAATGAAAGACGTCCACAGGAGGTAGGAAAATATTTAGTATGGGCCCAGCGAAGGGTTGAGATTTCCGATCTGTTGTATGGGTTTATCTTTCAATATCGCGAGTATTTTAAGGAATCACGCTTAAGGAATATGCAAGAAGAACAAGCTGCTAAAATGGCTTTCCACCGCGCTTATGAAGAATTCTTTGCTGCTAATCCTCAAGAAGTAAGGCACCGCATCGTATGGGGATATAGATTCTATCGCGCAATTTTCATTCCTCTTAAAATTAATGATTCTAAACACCGCAACCGTCGAATTCCAAATCCACTTTATGAAGTCTTTGAAGCCTTAATCGTAATTCTTGAACTTCGAGCTTTCCAAAACATATTAGCTGCCAGACGAGTGATCAATCAAAAACGCACACCAACTTCATGGCTACAGCTGAAGACTTGGTCGAATCGATATTTAGAATTCGGTGAGGTGCCAAAGCCTCAGCGCCAAGAATTACCAGCACTTCTCGCTGCAGATTTGCATCTCGACCCGCAAGTCGATATATCCAAAGAAATCGCCAAGGTCAATGCTATGGTTTTAGATAAGAAGAAACAAGAAGGATCGGTAATGGTAGCTCTGATAGCTTCTGTGGTAGCAGCTGTAACAACATCAGCAACCATGGCTCAGTCAGATAGTATGGGCAAGGTCCTAGGATATGGATTTCTCGCACTATTATTGTTAATACCTGCACTACTGTTATTTAGGCTTATCGCTCTTTTAATTGATGCTCTATTGACCTGGGTTCTTAATTTCAAGACGGATGATAGATGTACTCAAAAGATCTTACACGAGATTGCGGCCCGCCAACAATTACTCAAAGGTTTACTATTACACTTCTTCTTATCTTACTACAAAACAACCTTCGAAAGCTTTGCTCCAATTAAAGAACATGTAATCTATGCTGGAGTCGATGCTCAAGGCAAAGATATTTGGTATGTCCATTGGCATATGGAAACTAAGTACCTCTTTCTTAAAGACAGTTCTTATGATGATATTTTTTCTGCTGTTTTTGCATTTAACGCGCGTATAGAACGTCTGGATGTTGGCAACCGAAAGGTAAGATTAAGAGACATTATGATTGAAAGCAGACAGACTTTTATAGAAAACCTTAATGGTTTTGTCCGTCCTCGTGGGATCCTTTTAAGACTATTTGGATTATACGCCTTATGGAAAGGAAAGCGTTTGGTGCGTCGTCATATCAAGGAAGTTTCCCTAGGCATGCAAGCTGATCCAGCTAAAGCCTTTAGGATAGTAGAGTATCGAGATTATCCAGGTGTCTTTGAATTTAAAGATCGTGCTAGTCAAGAGGTCATTCCACTGGGCTCTCCAAGAGAAATGAAAATAGCCACTAACCCAGTAACTTCGTCTCAGGCTGGAGTAGCCACGGTGGCTCTGATCTCCTTTGTAGGTCTGACGTCCACAATGGGCATGTATACGAATCATATACTACACCAATCTGCATTGATGGGTTGGGGATGGACGATCGCAGCTGGTGTAGTCGCTTTACTCGTAGGGATTGTTAGATGTCTTCCAGCAGAATCGGCAGACAATAAAAAGAATATGCTTAGCTATAAGTACAACGAACATATCCGAGCGACTCATCATAAAATTAAGATGCTTGTTGAAAGAAGGCCAGATGGCAATTGGCAACACAAACCAGAAAGCTTGCCAAAATTTGATAGAGACTTGTTAGGTGTAACCAATGGCTCAGGTGCCATTCGAGTTCAAATAGGAGATTCTTATGTCTATGTGGTCAATTTTGTAGGAAAACCAGAAGCGGGATGGCTGATCCATATTTTGTCAGGAAAGGCATTAAGTCCTAATTTTTATGAATTGGAAATTGAGCTTTCCAAAGGTCAAGAAGTTATCAGAAAACAGATTTATATGGGGCGATACACACGAAGCGCCTTTGCAGAACATAAGAAGGTCGATCCTAAGCAGGTCTTATATATGAGTGAAACCTTAGGAGTAGATTTCTTAAAAGAAATTGTGACAAAGTCAGTTGATTTTGACTGGCAAGCCAATAAAGCCTTGCTGCCTAATCCTAAAAGTTTGTTTGTAGGCACGACGGGAAGAGATGGAAGTATCAGGATCACATTTGAAGGATATAAGTATGAGTTGAATTTCCAAGGGTTAGGTGAGGAGGATTGGAAGGTTTATATCCGTCGAGCTTATGTGGATGCAGGGCACTACAACATCATTTTTAGGCTGATCAAGGCTGATGACATCCAAGACCGTCATTTTCAGTTAGGTAGCGTTGTTCGACAAATACCTTTAAATAATAAAAAGAAATCAGCCAAGCGGGCAGATCACAGGGAGATTTTAGAGTTAAGCGAGAAATTAGGACAAAGAGCCATCGAACAATTGGTATTTGATGTTGAAAGATTTGCACAAAAAATAAGAAAAGGAGACAGCATTAAGCCAATGACGAATTTAATAGTCGGTAAAACATTGGCAAGAGGAGAGATCTTATTAAGCGGCAACGACTTAAAATTGGGTTGGTTTGTTTTAGGTCTTGGTCAGGAGAATTGGACGGTCATTATTGAAAACAGCTGGCAAGTTGAAAACGATTATCTTATCAAGGTGTTACTTAAGAAGAACAAGGAAAGAACGTACCGCATATTCAAGCTCAATGCCAATCAAACAGTCCAGCTTCAAGATTCTCACGGAGTACAGAAAAAGGCCTTAGATTTTATTCTCGAGGAAGAAGGACAATGGCTTAAAGATAAAAGATTTAAGCGAAAACAACAGGCCTATTTGTTAAGTAAAAAGAGGGCAGAACGAGAAGAAAAGAAAAAAGAGGCAGAAGCTAAAGTAAACGGTGATTTTGCAATTTATCTAAAACAAATGAGAGTAGCTCACGATTCAGCCACAGGAGGATCCAAGACCTTGAGCCGTGAAGAAGAGTTGAGTTTGGCTCAAAGGATTCGTGAAGGAAGAGAAACAGTAGGAACATTTGAATATCGATTTACTCAAACAGCGCAGCAAGCCATTACTCGTTTGGTTAATGCCAACCTTCCGTATGTCATTTATATCGCTAATAAATATGGATATTTTGCTAGTGCTTATCGTGTTGGAATCTCGAGCATGGAATTGATTCTAGCAGGTAATCTAGGACTGTTTCGAGCCTCCCAAAAAGCTAGCGACCTAGAGATGTTAAAGAAAAACAGTGGTTTTGCAGCCTATGCAGAATGGTGGATTCGTAAGGAATTTAATGAAGTCATTACTAAGTCTCGTAAAGAACGCCAAAGGGTGAAATTATTTTCAGATAAAGGCTGGATGGATAATAAAGGCGATCATAGGGGCTTTGAAGATCGTGTGGCAGACCCTCGAAGTAAGGATGATTTTGTGCGAAGTGATTTAGAAGACTTGAATAGTGCCTGGAAGAGAAGGCTTTTTCAGATTTTAAGTGAGAGGGAAGCTAATATTATTTTCTTAAGGTATTTTAGAACCCATCCATTAACTTTTAAACAAATCAGCGAGAGATTTTATCCAGAAATTCGACGATCACGGATCCAGCAGCTTGAAGATCGAGCATTACGAAAATTAAAAGAATACTTTTTAAAAGGTCAAGAAGAGGAAGATTCTAATCAAGATGCCTCATTGCTGGACACTGTTTTGCGTGGAGCTTCTCGAATGAATGATGATGTTGAAGATCTAGATGAGACTGGCGGTGCAGAAATTATTCAGTTTAATGTAGATAGAGATAGTCAAGCAGTTGCGCTTGGTTTAAATCCCTTACGTTTGCCTCAGCTGAAAGAAGCCATGGCAGCGGGTAAATTAAGAGAGTTTCTGCTTCAAGAAGCCAGGACAGAAGAGACGTTTATTCGTCGAAGAACGAATCTGCCGCCCCCTGATGCGTTGATTAAATTGCATCAAGGCCGCAAAATTAATCCAAAGTCGTTGCAAATCCAAGCACTGACATTTACTAATCGAAAACAATTACTTAAAATAGTTCAGCGAACCAATTGTGCCTTCCAGAAAGTTTTCCAAAAGACCAATAATCGCCAACAAGCCCTTGAAGCAGCTATTCAAGTTCATGCCAAATACAATTATTTAGCTTTCAAACATAGAGTTACCAAGAAAGAATTTCTAACCTCTTATCGTGCATTGTCGAAGGGTAAGAGCATCCCCACTTTAAAGCAACTGGCTGATTCGGTTGGCATGACACACAAGGCAGCATCCCGCAAAGCCAAAGAACTCAAATTAAAGTTAGGTGGAAAAAGACGGTCTCCAGTTAAAGCAAAAGATTTCAGAGCTGCTTACCGTGAATTCAAACGACGACATAAGGGCAGAGCGCCTACTTCTATTCAGCTGGCGAAGATCCTTACAATGTCTCAAGAATGGGTAGGTAAGAAAAGCAGAGCATTGAATTTAAAACTCAAACCTTTAAAAAAGACAGTCTCAGACAAGGAAATAAAACGTGCATACAGGATATTTAAGAAAACACACAAAGGACAGCTTCCAACCGGACGACAGATGGCCAGAGCGCTTGTCCTATCATATGAATCCTTTATGCAACGCTATAAAGCGTTAGGAATAAGACTTCGTCCAGCTAGAAATCATGTCTCTGACGAGAAATATAAAGAGGTTTATACACGGTTAAAGTCCCAAAAGAATAGATACCCTACGCCTAAAGCCATGGGCGAAGAACTTAAGATCACTGAAGTCAGGGTTCGTCGCAGAGCCAATTTATTAGGCTTGAAATTACGCCTTTCTAGAAAAGAAGTTTCGCGAAAGTCTTTTGGCATGGCCTATAAGCGTTTGATGATACAAAACAAAGGAGTTCCCCCTTCAGCCCGTCAACTCGCTGATAAATTACGAATGAAAATTAAAGCTGTACGCGTTCGTAGCAAGGTTCTGGGATTAGTTTTGCGATTAAAAGGTCAAGAATCTGTGGTTCTGCCTAAGCAGCAGCCTAAGCCAATTGTTATACCCAAAAGAAAAACTAGGCTGAAGATGAAACAATATGTAACTAAAATCCTTGTTCCTGAGATTAAGCCCCATGCAACAGATTCTCTTCTAAGCACCACTGTTGTTGCTAAAGAACCTATAAGCAGTACAGCTTCACTCTTATTTGAAGCGTCAGAAGTTCCTGATATTGAATATTGGATTGATTATCGTAGGAATAAGGGCAGCTTGAAGGTTGAAGGTTCACTACTGGAATTAGAAGAACATGATATTGAGCTTCTTTTGATGTACGTAGAAAGAATGCCGGTAGAAACGTTAAAAAGCAGCATACTTAATATGTTGCGAGATCAATTCCTTATAATTCGTAATTATCCCCAATTACAGAAGGCTCTAGGGATTATTCAGCAAAGACATGGGTATGAGTTTGAAGTAACCCAACTTGAGGTGAAAATTCTAAAAAAACCTGAAACTCGGTCTGCCGCTGCTTCTAATACTTCTTTGGCACCGACACCATCGCTAGCAGCCAGTTTATTTGAGCATATAGGTCGTGGTTGGTGGGGGAATTGGATTGCACGAATTGTTTTGAGCCCAGCTATTATTCCTCACGAACTTGGCCACTTGATTGCCGGACCCGATCAAGGACGCAGACGTGATTATGGCGTTGGGCGCATTTTAAAAGGGTTGTTCTACGGCATGCCGTGGGAAACTAAGGGCATACGGGCCCTAGCCGGGTTTATGGGTAATATATTGGCTGCTATTATTATTGATGTTCTATCGAAAGGTGTTATTGCGCCTCGATTAGCAGAGTTTTTGGCAGCCTTAAATCTTGGCATGATTGTCTTTGAAGTTTTGATAGCTGTCTACAGTAACGAAGGTGATTTAATTAATTTCTTAGGAGATTGGTATCAACAAAAACTCTCGATGCGTTATGAAGAACAACGCTTGTCCATTGATCCTCAAGATGTGGCTGTCACAGAATTTTCTCCCCGAAGAGGTACATGGATTAGATTTGCAGCTTCCCAAATACCTACTGAAATCATTAATAAAGAAGGTGTTATTACTTATCGAGTTCCATATGAACCAGGACATCCTAGAAGAAAATCAAGTGCTGCATTAACTTTCGATGCCCTTCAGGTGCGCGTTCAGGAATTTCCAGCGAGTATTTATCGCATTAATCTCAATAGGAAAGAAACCCTGAGAATTCGTTTGATTAACCACAAAAATGACGTAATTGTCTATTTTAATCAAGCAGGACAATTATGTGTGATGCAGGAATATCGCGATTTAGGTGAGGGTATTAAATTTGATACTGAGACGCCATTTGTCATTCCCCATGAAGGACGAAGAATTGATTTTACTGTGCCAAGTAATCAGGGGACAACAGGTGATTATGTTCCCGTTGCTCAGGTGAAAGGGGAACATATTCCAAACCTATTTCAGCTATATCTGGAACCAAAAAATAAGGTGACGGTAGTACTAGTTAATCCTGATGAGCAAATCGACATTCTGCTTCGCGAAGAACGACCGTATTTTAGTTTACCTAAGGTTCGCGCCATGATTTCTGTCCCAGCAGTACTATTGTTTCTAGCAGCCACACTACTTGAAAGTTCATTTTTCCTTATCTTGCAAAAGGCAGAAGGAATGAAAGGTGTCCTTTATGCATTAATTGACATTGGGATACTGACGGTTGTCATAATTACTATTTACCAAATAACTGGAATAGTGCACAAGCTCAAACAACTACTTGATAATTGGCGTCATTTATCATCTGAAACAAGATTATTCTTGGGTGGAGCAAAATATCCTGAAAATCTACAAGCTTTCAAAGTTAAAGAGATTCCTAAACTCCTTAAAAAATTGCAACGTGCCCGTCGATTCGGATTTTTAGCTACCGATGCAAGGTTGCAAGACCTTTTCCGCTTAAGCTATAGCTTTGTTGAAGATGAATCAATCAATGGTCAAATCAAGAAAGAATTAATAGCTTGGTTACGAATGAATAATTGGCGTGCCTGGGCGGTTATCATCGCCGGAGCATCACAAGGGGAAGGAGCCCAATCTTATGTGCCTATGGTGCAAGATTATTACGTTCAACTTGTAAAATCTGATGATAAAAACGTTAACAAGAAACGCCGTGACGAAATTCGTTCATTAATGAAATGGGTTAAATCTCCGGCCTTTAGTAAACTGACCCAATTAGAATATGTTCGCTTATTAGAAGAATTTGCAGAAGCTGGACCGTCGCCCTCTTATTCAGAGCAAATCAGACAACGTACGATTTATGGAAGAATGGACAATCAACAAATTGCTGAATTTGTTAAACGCGTTGAAATGATTGATGTAGAAGCTTTAAGAGAAATGTTGACCCAAGAGCTGTATAAACATACCAATCGCCAAGGCCGTATCGTTAGTATTATTTTGGTAGGAAGTTTTGTTTATGGGTTTAAACAATCTCCAGCAGATCTTGATATTGAAGTCATTGTTGAAGGGATTAATTTACAAGACACCCTAAAAGTAAGAATTATGCCATTAAACAGGAGAATTTTTAATGGTGAGTATGCCTTGCATACATCTCGTGCGGACATTCTTTTTATGACTGCTGAGTCATTGGCAAAGAAAACCCATCATTTAACCATCATCGCTAATGTTGGTGTTTTCTTAAAAGCAGACGGTCTGCGAGATTGGCCGATGACGGGAATTCGCAAACATTCTGATAATAATGTGGTCACGGCAGCGGAGCTTCTTAAGGATGCGAAGAGTGCTATGAGTATCACGAAAGAAAACCCAACAAGCGATGAAGGTGATTTTTTGACCTTGCGTTCGAAATCAGCTCGTCGGATGATGGAAGCAAACCTTCTTCTCATAGGCATTGACCCATCTTCAGCTTTGCTTCTACCAGCTATAAAACATCTCTATTTCAGTGAAACCATTCGATATTTAGATGGATATTATTCTGATGAACAAATCCGTGAAATCTTAGAAGCGTATTATCAAGATTTAAAAATTGCTCTGGTCTTCACTCGTGCGAGCATGGTGTGGCAAAAATTAAAAGCCCATACTGTTAAAGAAGCCCAAGCATCAGCACAATCTGGATCAATGCCTTGGAGTCTGATGGCATTGATTAGCCTATTTTTTGCATTTTTCTTAAGTGCTTGCTCAGCACCTGAGGCCATTTCCCGCCGTTTGAGTTTTGGCCGGGTTCCTTATGATTCCACAGAAATCAAAGACATCATTGCCTACCATGAGCGAGCTGCTCAAGTAGTCAAACTCGTTGATAAGTTGGTAAAAGATTTCCGAATGTTTAAAAACCCCTCAGTAAGTTTCACCAAAGCTAAAGAATTAGAAAAAGAAGCACATAAGAAATTAGATAAGGCCAAGCATCTGGCAGCCGAAGGCCATGCGGGAGAAGATTATGAAAAAGCCGTGCAAGCATCGCTGGCTGCCCAAGAGGAACTTTCCAAGCAAATAAGTAAAGTCAATGAAGATTTGGCAACAGTCCAAAAATTGCGTGATGATTTAATTGATTTAGCTAAGGAAAGTTCTGTTGATTTGGCTGAAAAGCTCGGTGAACTAATAGATATTTTGGTGGGGGATGATGCTAAGAAATATCCAAGATTCCGTCAACTAATGGATGAATTAAACTTCCAATATTTCAGCAAGGTGGGCATGTTCATTGTCGAAAATAGTGGGGGTTTATTGGAGATGGTAGAGACTGCAGACAATCAAAGCATGTATCGTGTTGGTGATAACAAGGGGCACGAAGTATTAGTGGTTATTACGTGTAAGAATATGCCCGAGGAAGGAATTCTAAAGACCATTTTTGACCAGAAATTCTATGCTTATGCCGAAGGAGTTTGGGAAGGATTCTTATTTGATTTCATAAAGATCAAGCCGATTGGCGTTAGACCTTATTTAGTCATCAAGGATCAAGAAGGAAAAGAGCAGCGATACGCTTTATTAAGGCAAGGAATTAATGACCCTCAAGACGCCAGGGAATTTAAGATCGCACAAGATGAGCAAGCCCAAGTGAGCTATAAAAGATTTGCAGTAGAAGTTGAAGGAGCTGCTGGACATATAGAGGTATTATTGATTTTTGATAATGATATAGTTGGACCAGGTTTATTGCAATTACTCAAAACCAATATCGATGTAGAGCTCATCCAATCTCCTTACCAGTGGACCGTAGAACGTTTGCGTAATTTTTATCGGACACATAATCCTAAACCGATTGGGAAAGTAATTCAAAAAATAGGGGACAGCGCCCTATTATTGTCATCCCCGAAAGTTTCTATCGGGGATCCAGTCACTCAGGTTCTAGATTACCGACAAAAGCATTCGGGAATGACATTTACGTCTAATAATAGGGCGCTATCCCTAATTTTGATGGCAATAACGTTCTTTTTAATGAGTATTGCAGGGTTGAGATTTAATACACAGACAAAGATGCATTATGGCCCACGTCATGTCGCTGGTCTGCAGTCACGCTGGAAGTGGTTATACAATTTAGCATCAAGAGTTGGCGTTGGTCGATACAATCTCGGTATTCTTATTTGGATGATGGCGGCCGTAGTAGAGGAGTTGCGCGCACATACAATTAATGGAGATTTGAAATTTATACAGGGCCATGATTCTGAAGTGCTTATTTTTGAGAGAGGTTGGGTTAAAGTCGATGAATTATCTGCCACAGAACAAAACGAATGTTTAACGCAACTTACAGACTTAGCCGCTCGTGCAACAGAAGCATATAAAATAGGGCGATTGAAAGGTTTCTGGGTTGGGGGTTATTTGGCCGCTATTATCGTGCATTTGAAACATAACTTAAACGTTTGGCGAGAAGGTAAGGGCATGATGGGGATGGCAGCTAAGAAGCTAAAGGTTGAGGATCTATCGGGCAATCTGCCTCAATATCAAGCTCTTGAGGAAGATATCAAGAAGGCAATGGCCCTTCGACATAACAAGAACTCTCCTTGGGTTACGCCTACGAAGAATTCATTAAAGAAGATTGCTTTAGGAAATTTACCGTCTAATCCAACCGAGCATCAACTTAAAGCGCTTGGGCATGTGATCATTACTGGACGTTTGACGCTCAGCGGTAAGCTTATCGTAGGAAAATATTTAGGGAAGTTTACAGCGCATGGCAACGAGAATTATGAACTTGAAATGTCTGAAGGTTTACCCGTTAGAATTAAGATGACCAAAACCGGTAAGGTTTATCCGTTCTTTAGGATCATGCAAGCTTACTCAGGTAAGGTGCTGCATGTCTATGCTGGAAGCTTGCAACGTGAGAAGCTCTTGAGCTTTGGTGATGTCGTATTGGAGACGCAGCTTGATCCTATTGGTAATCTACGTTTTGGCGGCGGTCGCATGTTGGTAGATGGTTCAATGCCCAATCGTCAAGAACAAAAGTCTTGGGGACGCCTGGAAGCTTATAGAAATCAACGTGTCCTTATTTATTTTAGAGATGGCTTAGTTATTAAAATTTGGTCATTAACATCTGATTTAAATGAACGCTTTGCTTTGGTTTGGGATAACAAGAAAGCTAAATTTGTTTCCTGCTATCTTAATTACGTTGTTGATGAGGAATACCATTTGGTAACCAAGCACATGGAATTTTATGGTCAGAAATTGAATGGGGCTGGGTATTTGACTTTTGGCGGCAAAGAATCGATCGCCTTTTTTGGTGAAAATAATGGCCGGGTGCTTGTTAAAAATATTCTTAAAGTCACACCTAAGCGCCTATTATTTAAAACAACCGTATCATTGAGCACAGGCAGAGCCATAGAGTTAAACCCTGTTTATGCTCCAAAGCCTGCAACAACCCCTGATTCATTTGTTTTAGGGGAACTGGTTGAAATGGTAGCGGATATTGGCAGAACTAATCTAAGAGAAACTCTAAAAGATTTTATTTATCCTAACCGAAAGTTAACAGGAAGAAGACTTAAATTCGCTGGAATAGAAGTGATCGTTGGTGATTATCCTGATTCCATAGTTGATGTGCGTTTTGTTAATGGCGTTGGAACCTGGGCTATTTTCATTGCTGATGCAGAGGGTAATCCGATTAAAGATGTCGAGGGTAAGAGGCTATTGATCAATTTAACCCAAAATATTCCTTCGCAAATGCACACAAAATCGGTAATTTCAATTGCCCGCAATGAACGACTTGCCCAAGAAAAACAAGCTCGTCAGTTAGCAAAACAACAGCAAGAAATACTGAAGGCACAACAAAAAGAAGCCAAGCGCAAAGAAAAAGAACAACAAAAAATGCAAGACGCACAAGAAAAAGAAGCCAGACGAATGGCTAGAGCACAGCAGAAGCATTCTAAGGAAAGAAAGTCCAGAAAGGATTCTGCCATTGAAAAAGAATCTAAACGCATTGAACGCCAATTGCAGAAGGCACAAAAGCTTCAAGAAGAACATGAACGTCAGATGGCAAGGCAAGCGCAAGCAGATTTAGCTAGTAGAATTGCTGCAAAAAACAGACTTGCTAGACTTCAATTGCTTAAAGAGCTTCTTGCGAAGAGAAAAGAAATTTTAAAGAGTGAGTCAGCTGTTGCGGGTATGAATATTGAATTCTTGCCCCGATTACTTAAAGCTATAAAAACAGGTACTGTGAGAGATTTTATTTTCCAAGCCGCCAGGGAGGAAGAGAGATTCATTCGTCAATCTACTGATTTGCCGCCACCAGATGCGCTAGTAACGTTGCATAAGGACAAGAAAATCGATCCGAAAAATCTTGTTGTTGAAGATTTGACCGCAGCAGATAAAAAACAACTACGTGATTTGGTTACCCGCACAAACCGTGCCTTCCAAAAAGTATTCCAGAAGACAAAAAGTCGAGAATTAGCCTTAGAGGCGGCCATCGAAGTACATGTACGGCATAATTTATTAGTATTTAAGAGATTATTTAAACGTTACCTAGTCAGTAAATCAGTTTTTATTTCAGCCTATCAAGAGTTACGCGTTGGAGAAAGATTGCCAACAAAAAGAGATCTAATGAATAAGTTATCAATTAGCCGCCAAGCTGTTAATAAAAGACTAAATGAATTGCAGCTTCCTGTAAGAGACAAAAAACAGGTCATAAGTAATAAGGATATTATTGCTGCCTATAAAGACTTATCAAGCCAAGGCAAGCAACCAAATAAAGATGAATTGGCTAGGAAGCTTAAATTGTCCCCAGACGTTGTGCGCCAACGAAGCAAAGACTTGAAATTAAAACTGACTCCGATGCGTAAAGTTTTGCCTAAGAAACAATTCCGCGCTATTTATAGGAGTTTGATAGATGGAGCTCGGTTGCCAACGGGAAGAGAATTAGCCAAAGCTACTGGTTTGAAGTACCGAGCCGTTATGAAGCGTGCGGATGCTCTTCGATTAAAACTAAGGTCTGAGACTGAAAAGGTGTCGAAAAAACAATTTAGAGAGACCTATCAGAAACTAATGAAATCCGCAAAAGCTCCTACGGCTTTTGAATTGGCTACAGTTTTAAAGATCACTGGTAAGCAAGTAATTAACAAAGCAAAACAATTGCGGTTAAAGTTAAGCCCTGGAAGAAAAACGTTGACCGTATCTAAATTCCGTAAGGCACATAAATTATTTAGTACGAAAGAACAACCACCCACTGCTTCACAATTAGCGAAATATTTTGGTGTTACTCCTACTGCTATCTTTTCTCGGGCAAAGTCTTTGAAATTAAATTTAACTTTACTTGGCGGTAGACCTGCCAAAGCAAAGAAAGAACCTCCCTCGCTTTTATTTGATATTGAGGAAATCGCTAATATTAAAGAATGGATTTCCGATCGTCGTAAAAAGGGAAGCTTAAAAGCACCTGGGTCGATAGCGGAATTAGAAAAGCATGATATTTATGAAGTGCTTCTACCATATTTAGAGCATGGGGTCATAGAATTAGAAATAAAGAAACACAAAATACTTCAGGAACTGGTTGATAAATTTTATGTCATCCGGATGATTGCTCAGTTAGAGCGGGCTCTATTAATTATCCAAAAGGAATTCGGGTATAAATTCTTAATAAAAGAATCAACAATCTTAATTCTCAAGAAGCCAGAAACCCCAGAACAACCTGCCCATGATTTGACAGCAACAAACGATGGGGTTGAGTTAAACAATGCGCAAAGTGGGCATGTCTTATCAGCATTCCTTACAACTGTTGGTATTTTGGTATTTGGGGTATGGTTAGCTTATCCATGGGTTGTTCTTTCAGGGTATTGGGTATGGGGCGCAATAGCCTTCTTAGTAATTAGTATCTTTGTTTACATGTTTTGGTTAATACAGAAAAATTCAGATCGTCGATTTAGTTTTCTCAAACTTATTAGAGAAATCTGGATGAATGGTAAAAGAGATACCCAAGACGGGAGCGGTTATGGAATTAAGGTAAACTCAACCACACGTATTTTTGGATATATTGCGGTAAAAATGCTGAGTGTTGATTTAAATATAGTGAAGCAGTCTAGATTTGATTTACTGATGATTCTTTGGACCCAATATGTGCGCACAGGAGATGTAGTTTTAGACACATTCGGACATAAATTATCTTTGGATGAAGTGAAGGGTATTCTTGCTGAGTCTCGGCTTTTTTGTCGATTCCCAGTGATTCCATCTAGTCTTTTAATAAGTAAGGGTGTAACTCAAAGGCAATTACAGGAAATCGAAGCTCCATTGGTTGCAAAAGATGATAAACGAGATCGAGCAGAGATTGTTGAAGATTTTGAAAACAAGGCCAACCAGATTTTAGTGCAAATGCCGCAGGACGAAATTGATACAAAGAAGTTACGCGATATTTTGCTTAGAGTCTCACAAGAATTATTTGAGTCGTACATTCTAGAGCGAGAAAGCGGATTATATCCAACTGTAGAGAAAATGTGGGAGATTCTAAAAGCGAAAACGCGTCTTGGTGGTCTTTTGGAATTAGAGAATATTTTTGCAGGTCGTTTTCCACAGGACAAAGTACAGGACGTCGAATTTGGAAACGATTTCATGTTATTTTTACAAATTTCTGATGAATTGTCTGATACCAAAGCAGATTTTAATAATCAACCTTCCTTAATTTGGTCATTAGCCAAAGAATTTTATCCAAGAGAATTCAAGCGCCTTGTGAAATTTATAACAGAGGGTGGAGATTTTAAAGGAGTCTGGGGTCAGTTGAAGTTTCTGGTCATTATGCCAAAAACCTTGATTCGAACACTCATGTTATCAGCAGCAATATTCTTAAGAATGTTTAAGAAGCAAAAGAGAATTGCTGTTGCAACAGCGTTGATGTGGGTGTTGAAATATATTAAAAGTGTTTTTAAAGCAGAAAAACCAGCGCCAGCCCACCTTCCGGCACAGACTGTTGTTCGAGAGGCCCCCCAAGCGCCATCAAGTTTAATGTATCTTTATATTCAACAACCAGTCATTGGATTGTTAAGTGTCTTGTTCTTAGAGGCACCAGCGTTAGTAGCTATCGCCCTTGGGTTAAATGCAGCATTGCCATGGGGCTTATCCTATGCAACCTTTGCGCTGGTTGCTTTAGGCCTCGGTTATTGGCATGTCTATATAGAGAAGAGAGGAAACTTATTGTCATCCCCGAAAGTCTTAATCGGGGATCCAGGCACTAGATTCCCGATAAAAGCATTCGGGAATGACATAATCTCTGCACTTCGTTTTGCCCTGCCATTATTACCGTATATTTTAATCACCCAACCTTTTAGCCTTACTGCTCTGATTGTTATTGGCATTCATTTATTTAATGATTTGTATCTCATTAGACAAATTGAAGATTTCAAACTTCGTCCAGATTTAGATCAAGGATGGAGTAAAGAAGAATTGGCTCAAGCAAAGGAGCTATTAGGTGAATTTTCAACAGGTGTCAGTGGAAATGAACATGAAGATGCTCTGTTTGAATTGATTGGACAGAAGATTCAGATCAATGGCGGGGTAGTCACGGAAGTTGGAGCAGGGCAAAATGGTTCGCCTTACCGAGGTTTGAAGGCTGCAGGGGCTAGCGAGCATCGTCATGTGGCATTTGAGTATAGAACGGAAAGATGGGACGATGGATTATTTGGTACTGATGATACTGAAATCCAGTATGGATGGACTGGTATTGATGTAGCTACCCAAAAACGTTGGTTTCCTAAAGAAGAATATCCAGGCAGTAATGCTGTTGTGTTTCATCGAGTCAGTGATTTTGTAGCTTGGAATGCACAGCCACGATGGAATGATCCACTGTCATGGTTGCAGCTCATTAATACAAACCTATATCATTCTATTGAAGGGCCTGTAGTAGAGCTTTTTAATTGGCTTAAATACATTTGGTTTGAACGTTGGTCAAGAGTAAGAGCGGCTTATCGCCATGCGTTTAATGAATTGAAGCCCGGCGGATGGATTATTATCACCAATATTCTTCCGCCACGTTGGGTAAGCCGCACCAATCGTCAATCTGCCAGACGAATTCCAGGAATGCTAAAGAAGATTGGTTTTGAAAATATTCAGGCGATCCATCGGGAAGTTAAGCGTGAGGAAATTGATGCTCCACATGTTCGCCGTATTCGTAGTGTGTTTCTAGCACAAAAATCTGTAGATTACAAAGAACCGCAAATTTTAAAGATGCCTTGGGCTCTACGAATGGCATTGCTGGGCATTCTAACTACAATAACGTGGTTGGTGACCCCAATATCCACCATTGCTAGGCCGTTTATTTATGAGAATCTGATGTTTGTCATGTTGGCTTTGGATGCTGTTGTCTTAGGTGGGTATGTATTTTATAAACAGTTCTATCAGAAGCAGTCTTTGATAAAAACACGTCCGTTTATTTATTGGCCAACGGTAATTTCTTTCGTTTCTGCTATAGCCTTAACCATTCTTGTTATTATTCGCAAAGATATCGTTGGTAATTGGGATCTCATTAATAACAGTTTCCTCCGTTATTTTAAACGTATGGATGCTGATGGAAGCTTGTGGAGTCAGTTTAATGCACAGTATTTAAGGATTTTAAGTATTCCAGCCCTTACCGGATATTTCTATCTTATATCTGTGTTCGGGTTTATGCGTAAGGGCAAAGATTTAAACCTTAATGGAACGGATAAGCAATCAAAACGACGTTCACTGATGATCCGTTTGAGCGTTGCTAGCTTCCTGTGGATCTTGGCTAATTTGGTTGAGATGGGTAAGACCAAGGACAATTTCCGCACTCGAATCCTTGAAGGTGAAAGTTTATACATTAATTTCTGGGTCCATATCGCTTCGGCTGTCTTGACATTCTGGGCTATGAAGTATTTATCGTTTAAGCCGTTTGTAAAGAGTGAAGAACCAGAAAAACTAGTGTCAGGCGCTAATTTTAATCAGTCCAAAGTCACAGCCACTAGCACGGCTTGCGATATTACAGAAAACCTCTTGGATTTAAATGAATTGATTATGCAATTGGTTCAAGGGACGTATCTAGGAGGCTTTGCTAAAAGCAAAAACATCACTTTAAAGATGGATCTTCCTGATCAGAAGATTTTTATCAAATCTAAAGATGGCGAACTTAATTTAAAGGACGTTGTAATTGGAGAAGTGATTCACAATGCCATTAAATATTCTTTAGTAAATTCAACAGTTGCCATTAGCTTACAAAAACATGATGGAATTGTAATTATTACAGTTGCAGATACTGGCATTGGGATTGACCAGAATGAAAAATTGAGTTTAGGGAATTATGGCTTTAGAGGACAAATGGCTCAGGGTTTTGCTTATGGTGCTGGAACTGGTTTGCAAGCGGCCCGAATGGTTGCGGAGTTTTTATATCAAGGAAAGCTTCATATTGTAAGCGAGCCAAGAAGGGCAAGCCAAATATCAATAATCCTGCCGTTAAATGCGGATGCAGCCAGGTCTTTGTCGATGGATCCTGCTAGGTTTATAGCTTTAACTCCACGTTTATCTTTACCCATGTGCGTAGATAGGTACGTTACGGTCTTTGGGCTAGAGAACCAAAACCAAAAACGACATGAGATTTTAAATAAAATGGGTGCGCGTAAATTTGTGCACGCTCTTAATCAGCATGTTGAACAGATACAAGCAGTTATTCAGTGGATGGAGAGTCAAAGTGGTTTAAAAGATCAACTCAAATACGTCAAGCTTACTGAATTTAAAACAGAGGATGGTCAATTTATTTATCATTTAATTGCCCCACAAGAGTACGCCGCACTGAGTTCCAAAGAAAAAAGCCAATATATAGATATTAAGCAAGTTCCTAATCCTGAGAAGGCCTGGGTAGGATTGCTTGAAGCAGATGGCAATAATTTCTGGAGCAATACTAGCATTATCCTGCTTAGCGTTGCAGCATTAAGCCTATATTTATTGAGATATTATCTTAAAATGCATGTTTTTATATTTGCAGCCCTACCTTTGGGGATCGTTGGTATAACCGTTTTGGCATCAGCTGGATGGGGAAGTAACTTATGGGATTGGTTAGTAAGGAATTGGGCTGAAGTATGGATTTGGGGATGGCTTATTTTCTTAGTTGTGTATGCTTGGTTTTCAGTGAAGACTCGACGCAATAGGAAACAAGCTACCTCCATGGTCGCTAATCTACCTATGATGTTAGGAAATTCAAGTTCCCTACAAATTTTTACCATACAGATTTTATTTATAGCAGCCCTTATTCCAAATCATTTAGCACAGTTTGTTGTGGGGCCAGAAAATGGGCGACGCAGTGATTATGGTTGGAAGCGAATCGGGGTTGGTTTATTTCATGGTATGCCCTGGAAGGTCCATGGTCTTAAAGCGCTTGTGGGAGTAATGGCCAATGCCTCTATTGTGCTTGTATTAAACTTTTTATTCTTCGTAGATTTCTTTACGGGGTGTACCAAGTATGTCTGGGCTATCGTTTATGCACACAACTTATTATTTATTTATTGGGAAATTACTTTGTCCTATTTGTGGGGACGAGGTTCTATTATTGATTTTGAATCGGGAATGTTGCAGCAAAGAATTTTACAGCGTCCCAAGCCGCATCTTAAGACAATCAAATTACAGGCTTCTTCTAAAGGTTTAGCTAGGACCACGATTCATTTAGAGAAACGGCAAACCATTGGGTGTGCCATCAATCCATATAATGAAGGGGTGTTTTATTTAGACAAAGACGGCGAACTTAATCTGTTTGTTATAGATAGAAAAGATAGGCATCATTTAGACCTTAAAATAAGTTATGTGGGGCAGGTAGTAAAAGAAGATCAACCTCGTTCTGATCCTAAAGGTCTGCCAGTGATTCTTATCAATGGAGAGAGTTACATCCCGCCATGGGTCAACTATTATATTAATGAAGAACACAATAATGTAAGTGTAACATTCGTACTGACCGAAGGTGTTGATTCTTTAGATATATGGATCCGCACCGATGATAGTATGAGTGAATTTTTGCAAAAAGCAGATTCCCAGGATTCTCACAATAGAGTTGTTTCTAAGATTTTGACGGTCCTTGGTATTGGTGGATTCTTCAGTGGGCTGTCGGCACCTTTTCTGGGAATATCCACACGATTAGTTGATGCCGTGCTCATTCTTGCAATCTTCTTAAGCATTATTTTCCAACATCGTATTGGAAGTCTTGTGAGTTGGTTGGCGCATTGGATTGGTTGGAGAACAGCAAAGTTTAAATTGATTGAAGATAACTCATCCCGTTTTGAATTCTCTAGACACTGGTTTTGGATTGTCCGCATCACACGTAAGATCAAAGAATTTTTGCGCAACTCTTCGCACACCAAAGAATTTCTTACATTCCCAGCGTATTTAGATTTTCCAAAATCGTTTCTTGAAAGAGATCTTGATAAAGTTCTAGGATTTCTTTATCGATCTCGTCGTAAATCACCAGGTGAAATAGCTATTTCACTTCTTCATGGTTTAGCTGGAACAACATTAGATAATCCAGCCCTAACCACAAGAATTAATGATGAACTGATTTTCTGGCTGACTGAAGGAGATTTGCGTAGTGTCGCTGCCATTTTAGTGGGTCGGGAGCAGGCATCGGGTAATAGTGGACTTTCTGTACAAAAAGTACGAAGTTTGTTGGCCAGGCGCTATGACTTGACACTTGCGCAGTTATCTGAATTAACTTGGATATCTCGACGGCAAAGGCAATTTAAACCGATGGTATTAGATCCTCGTTTTAAACGTTTGATGCCCCCGGAATATTTGCAACAGATCAACCAAACTATTTACGGCCCATTTAGTGACGGGGCCAAGACTATTTTTGTGGAGAGACTTAATAGTATTAATTCTGATGTGCTTGTCAAATGGGCTCAAGACATGGCTTATAAACATATCGGTCCTAATGTGAAAGTGTGGAGTATTTATGTTTTGGGAAGCTATATTTATGGTTTCCGTGAATTCCCTCCGGATTTAGATCTAGTCATTGTTGTTGATGGAGCAATGAAAGAACCTAAAGGCGTTTACGATCTTGATCTTCCAGTTAGTGTTTTTTCATATTCGAATTACACACGTTTCACTAGAAAAGCAGACATTTCTTTCATTACACCAAGTCATTTATTAAGCGCCAATATCAACTCGGTAAAAATTGCCAATGCTGGGATTGCTTTGCAACATGGGGCCTTGCTTGATTTAGCTCGGCAGGAGATACGATCTTCTGATGAAAATCGTTTAACTTGGGCTGAGCAATTGCTTGATGTCGCCCAGCGCCGCTTAGAGGAAGTAGATCAAAATCCAGAGAACAGAGAACTTTTAGTGGGCAAGGTTTTGCGCCGTTTAGATGAAGCAAATCTTCTGATCGGTAAGATCGATGCTTCGAGCGTGGTTGAAGATTATTTGATTAATACTGTGAAATTAGCTGCTGTTCAACACCCTGAGGAGCTTTATGTCAGACTGTTGCTGGAACATTTAAAAGAAAGGGTGGAAGGTGCCTTGCGGCAGGCTAGAGCTTCACTTGTCTGGAATAAATTAAAACAATGGACCCAAAGACCGACTGTCCAAAACCTTCAAAAAGATCCAACCCCTCAATCAACCCAAGGTGGTTTTACATTCGCAGCTCTGCCAATAGGAATTATTGGATCAGCGGCTTTGGTAGCTAGTGGAAGCACGGTGGGCTTTACTACATTGGGAATGGCATTATCGCTGTTAACAGTCTATTGGATGATTTGGGAGAAGAGAAATGTGCCTACTAGATCGCTTTCATGGGGGGAATATCTTAAGCAAAATCCATCTAAATATAACGACACTTGGATTTTTGCTCTTTTAATGATCAATAAATTTGCAAGTCTTATAATTGCCTTGCCATCACTAATGGTTTTATTCCTCACTAATTTTTATTTACCGATAGTAGGACATTTTGCTTTTATATTTTTTGGCTTATATATGGTGCATTTTATATTCTTCTGTCTTGTTTCTCCTATACGGTTTAAACAAAATTTAGGGGCAATTCCTCCCAAAGCTGTTCATTTGAATTGGTCAGGCCAGGTTGTTTTCTTATATGAAGAAGCTTACCTTTGGCGTTTGTTTGGTCCATTTCTGGGAACCTTCATTGTTCCACTCAAAGACTGGACGCCATGGAATAAAAAAGCGATAGTTCGGATTCAAACCTTGTACAGCATGATCAGAAATTCTGTAGGAGAAATAATTGCAATACCTTCGAAGGGATTAAGCACGAGCAGATCTTTATCTCCGCTGACGATAACGTCAGCTTTAGCCGCTAAAGCGCAAGACAGGAACTTATTATCTTTCTTGTCTCTGCAAATGTTAACAATGTTGCTCGGTTTAACAAATAAACTACGTTGGTGCAGTAACGCAAACAGCACAATTATATCTGATTCAGGAATAAATTCTGCTAATCGAGGTTTTCGTAAGGTAAATACAATCTCTTCAAAAATATCTTCGCTGAGTACAAGAGTAAATTTATTGAGGGTGAGTGTGGCGATGATATTTCTAGCAGTCGTACCTTTTAGAAGCGAACTAACGAGGACATTAGTATCAACGACTGCCTTTAGCATGATATTCTTCCCGAGCGTCTTCAATAATTTTATTGAGCTCTTTAGCAGACAGGGGATGTTTGGCAAAGCGGGCATTGATGCGTTTGAGAAGCTGCTTAAATCTTTGAGCCCAACTTTCTCTTTGCAAAGAGTCAATCAATTGAACACGTTCTTTCGGGGGAAGTTTAGCAATGGCTTTTTTGATATTAGAGACGTAACCTGCAGATGGTTTAATCATATAATTAAGGGTACTACCAATAATGCTTTGCGTCAAGCCTGGCTAGGGGTTTTGACCGTTCTTTGTTTTGCTTCAGCTCCAGCTTTTGCTCAGCATCCACCAATGATGGGAAGATCAGCACAGATTGAAAGTGCTGCTGCACCTGCGATTACTTTAACTCTTAGACAAAAACAATCCCATTTGCGAGATTTACAAAGCATCTTAAATTCTCAAGACTCACTTACCCAAGCTGATATTAGCGGGCTGCTTTATGATGTTGATTCAGAATATTCAATAGGTAGGGCCGTTCAAATAGCTGATAATCTTTTTCTAACGGAGTATCATGTTGTCTGCTCTAAATGTGAGAAGGATTTTAAATTAGTTCAGCAGAAAAAACGTGGCAGTACGGATAAGAACGACTGGCATACGTTTGTAGTAGTTAATGAGTTTGATAAAGCCCAAGGAGATCTGTCTTTATTACGAACACAAGACGATGTTCCTATGCCAAAGGGTATCACATTTTCCTTGGCACCTAAGGTTAAAGATGAAGATCCGATCGTTTTATTTTATCAAATCGCGGATTCAGATGCTGCCCTAGCCATCAAGAATTTGAGATCTAAGTCGTATGAGTTTGATTTAATATCCAATAATTTAGTGTGGGGTAGGATCCATATTCCTTCTGATTCTCTTTTGGAAGGACGTTATGGTCGGGTCATGGCCAAAGAAGAAAAACAATTACCTGAAGGATTTGTTCTCGATCAAGCTCATACCGATGAAACATATCATAAATTAGTTTATTTCTCAACGCTGGTTGTGTTTTGTGGTGATAGCGGGTCCCCTGTTTTTAGAGTAAAGGAAGAGCAAACATATGAGTGGGTTGGTTTATTACGGTTAACTTGGGATGAGTTCTTTAAAAAGTTTCCTTTAAATTGGCCAACAGAAGAAATTTATCCTAACAATCCATTCTTTGATGTTAGAAGGAAAGCTTCGGTTGGGTTTGGTGGTTTCGCGCATAGCGATGCGATAAGAACATTTCTAGCGCAGTATATTAATAAATTGAATGCTGATATTACTCAGCAACAATTAAATAGCTTCAAAGATCTCATCGTTAAAATCAAACCGCAAGTTGAAGAATTTCTCATAAATGTTCCTGCGCATTTAGTAAATCGGTGGTCTGCAATAAAGGCTACCTTTAAATCTTCTCAAACATTTCAAGAACGCCATCCTCATTTTATTTTTTATGTGTTTGCCTACGGTATTGTGATATTTTTGCTGACGAAGCTTACACAGAGGTACTATAAAAATAAGATAGACATTCGTCTTATCCCATCCATGTCATTAGGGATCGCCATGGGCTTCCAAATAGTTCTGCTTTCTGTGGTTGACGATTTAATCATGGTCGGCATGGCTGTGTATGCCGCTGCACGATGTTTCTTTTATCCATTCAAATCTAAGAACCCATCTACATATGAAGTCATTGAGGATCAAACAATCTTAAGAATATTTGATAACGTACATGCTGCAGCAAAGGCGTATCAACCCCTGGAAGAAGTACCATTCGTATTAGGCTATGGTCAACGAAGTCAGATTTATTATTGTATACCTGCATTAATTACCCTGGATCAAGATGACATGAAGCAAAGGGGTGAGAAAGATCATGCTTTTGTTTTTGGCCATGAAATTGCTCATCTCAGAGAAACCGCTTTTAGAAACAATGCTTTGCAAGAAAACAGATTCTTTAAAATTGTTCGTAACATGTCTCAAGCACTTATTCCGTTTCCTTTCCTCGTTCCGTTAGCTTCAATGATAGCTTGGTATTTAGGGATCCCTATTGTTTTATTGATTCCTATCGTTTTCGCTGAATTGTTGGTCTGTTGGTTTAAGGAGTTAAGGGCGGATTATTGGGGAGCTACCTATGCTTATGAAGCAGGTTACGATGTAACCGATACGATAGGAAATTATTTCAAAGAAAACATTTTGCAAACATCACATCCTCCGGCATTTCTAAGAGTTTGGTGGATTAAAAGGACAATTGCCAGGCTTCAGTCGACAGATCGCTGTGCTGAAGTCGGATCTGTTTCGGTTGTTTTTCTTGTAGGAATCGTAAGTTTAATGCTCTTGCTAGGATTTATCTTAAGCAATGCTTTGGCTCAGGAATATTTTTATGTCATTGATCTTGAGGGTTCCACTTGGGCAATTTTGGGAATTGTGATTCTTTGGGGAATTATTGCAAGATATGCGCATCCGCACAGAAAAGATTGGCTGAATAAATTCATTGAACTTTTCTTGTTGTCAGGATTATTCTTGTGGCTCTCTGCTTGGGGTATGAATTTTCGCCAGAGTAATTTTGAAATTACACAAGTAGATGGCATCCTCAATGGTTCATTGCCAGATGTTTCTTTACCGTTCTTACTTGCTATGGTGATATATTTGTGGGATTGGATTCTTGATGTAAAACTTTCTGCAGTACAAATAACCTTGCTTTCACTATTTATAAGTAGCCTCATTGAAGTTTTAATGCCTCTGACGTCTTTTCGTGAACCAAATGATATGGGAATGGTTTTTGATTGGTTTGATATCTTGGCTTATGGAGTAGGGGCAGGTTTGCTTTATTTATATTTCTTCGCATTCTCTCAATTAAAACAAGCTAGGCGTTGGTTTTTAGAACACTTGCAACCTTTGAATATGCGGGCGTTTGATTTAATCGTTGGTAGCATAGCTTTTATTTTTATACTTCCATTGATGATTGTTGTTGCTGTTTCCATCCTCGTATTTTCCGAAGAAAAGAAGATCCTCTTTACCCAAAGACGAGTAGGTTTGTTGGGGAAAAAATTTAAGATATACAAATTTATTACCTTGATTCAAAAAGGCCCACGAAAAGGACAAGCTACACGAATAGGTAGATTTTTACGTAAGACAGGGTTAGACGAGCTTCCTCAGATTTTTAATATACTCAAAGGTGACATGGCAATTTTTGGATACCGTCCTCTTTGGAAAAAATTCTTTCCGGAACGCCTGCCCGAGTCACTCTTAAGAAGGAAACCAGGAGTGCTTGGAATTTTTGCAACAAAGGTAGAGTTTAAAAGTTCAACCATTTCTGATTCTTCTGAAATAAGAAGAATGTTGCAGCAAATCATCAGGTGCAACAATTTCGAAATTCAACATTGGTCTTTGGGATTAATGGCCCTAATTACATGGAGGGCTTTAAAGGTCTCTATTCTAGCGGTATTAAAAAGAAGAATTACACATAGAAGTTATTCTGGTTTGACAGGGGTAGGGGATTCTGCCTCACAGCGCGGCCCGCCGGACAGAAACCAAAAAGTGTCGAGTGGGATTTTAATGGCTTTGCCGTTAGAAAAATCTTCCAGTCTAGGAATTTTACAAGGATTTAATTGGAGCACCTTTACTATTGGCATGTCGTTAATGGTTTTAAGTACAGCAGCCTTAGTAAAACTTAATCGATGGTTTTCAAAAACCCGCCAAGAAGGAATGCGTATTGATAAAGGTCAACCGATCACCTATGGACCATATCAACTAGTGCGCCATCCACAATATTTCTTACAGACGTTGATGATGGGGTCGATGGTTTTAATATATCCTAATGTATTATTATTTGCTCTATGTCTTGTTGCGGTCATACAGACTTATTATCACACGATTCAAGAAGAAAAGGAGCTTGGTAAGCGTTTCGGTCTAGCTTATCACATCTATCAGCAAAGTGGCGTGCCGCAACTATTCCCCTGGAAGGTTAATTTGTGGTGGCAAGCATTCCTTAACACATTTCATGTTGAAAAGAGTATCAAGGATCTTAAGATTTTACATCGCCTCATTATTGCGACTATTCAATCGTTATTAGTAGGGGCCATAGTTCTAGGGACTGATAAACTCATAGATTTTCGTAGTGAAAACATCGTTTTGGTCACTGTCCCTGAAAGAGTTTTCTGGATATGGCCCAACATGGTTTTACCTATAGCTATTGTGGGAGTTATATCTAGCTTGTTTCTTATTTGGGGTAAAAAGATACAGGCAGAACCTGTAGCGATAAGTATTGTTGTATTGAGCATATTGAACGATTGGATATATTTGGAACCTCTTCCCCCATCGATCTTTCCTTTCCAATTTGTCCTTTCTACCTATGTTATAGGAGGGTTCATACTTTTTATCTTATTCTTAGGACTTGAATTGATTGAAAGTTTAGTTGTTCGTTTACTCAATAATAATTCTATAGAAAAACCTTACCTAATTATACGGCCAATAGATGTTGTTGAAAGAAGCACGAACCCGGCTGCAATCACCTCAGATGAATATGATGGGGATTTGTTAGATGACGGATATTTAGATATAAGAACAACGAGTGATAATCTAGAACCTGAGGAAGATTCGCAAGAGTGGCGTAATTGCCGAAACTGTGTATTTAAGATATTGATGAAAGTATCCGATGATCTTGCACGCCGATTTTATAAATATATCTATTCAAACGAACTGCGAAATGTGCGAGTCATTGATGGGCATCCGTATTTTCAAGTTTATTTTATAGTCGAGTTTTTAAAAAATCATGCGCCTAAATTATTGCAGAGGATTTATGTTATGACATTTCAGAATGGCAGGCTGCATGCAACATCGTGGGATAAAAATGTTTGGAATGAGCCAAATAAATTGCTTACCGATCTTCCTTTAACAGATTACATCGGGGCGGAGGAGTCTAAAGGTCAGCCTCCAGATGAACCCCGCCCGATAGGCAGTTTCAAAATTGTTAGGGATATCGACCTAAAAGACGTTACAAAAGACACTAGCCTTGCTCTAGAGTTAGTTACACATATTCTTCAGTTTGGTCGTGGTGTTTTCCAAGATCGTCTCGAAAGTATTCTGCAGAATCCTAATATTATGGGAACTGTATATGTTGGTCTGGGGTTACATGGGTACGGAATGCGCAAAGACGTTTATGCAGTTACTTTACGGAATGATCAGGGTTTGAACTATACATTTGAACTTTTAATTAAAACTGACGTAAGGCGTGGTTTGCCATTGTATGAGCCAGGAGAGCTCGAGGCCCACCAAAGACTGGAACACAGTGGCTTAGTTCCCAGAATCTCAAAGGTTATTTACGTCGAGAAGAAGAAAAAAGGTAAATTTGGAAAGGTCCGCACTCAACCTATCCAAGGGCCTCATTATATTGTCTCATTAGAACAATTAATTGATGGACGACCTATTCGAGAAATTCAAAAGACTAAATACATCGATCCGGTTTTTGCCGATAAAGTGTTTGTTCTTCTGATGAATGTTTTCTTTGAATTAAATAAGGGAAAAACAAAAGATTTTGTCGCACCATATGATCTCCATCGTGGAAATGTTGTTATGAAGTATCCAGAGGTGTGGAGGGCTCCAGAGATAGGGAAGGTAGCAAAGCAAATGCTTGAGCAATCCTTTATTATGTTTGATGAGCTGCATATTCCTCAGAAATTCTTTGATAGTAATCTAAGAGATGGTCGAGCGGTGTTGGTAGATTTGGGCGAACAAATCGGATATCACAATGTCGAAGATTACTTGGTGCCGCTGCTATTGTTTTATTCATCGAAAAAAGGAAAAGTTTTACGTAATCTGTACGAACTGTGGCCGGATTATAAGTGGGATCAACGCTTGCAGAATTTAAGATTAAAGCTTTTGAAGTTAAGAAAAGGATTTAAAGAAAGATTTTTACACGCTCCAGGAGATGAAACTGTGCAACGTAACTTTATTGAGCTTAATAGTCTGGAATTAAGTAAAAAAGATTTAGATTTCTTGGCTAGTGAAATTACTAGCTTCCTGGTGCGCCAGCGTGGTATGAAGCATTTGCACAAGAAAAGCGCTGTTGAAGAACTCGCTGATTTAATTGAACAACCCGATTTCTTTTTAAAGAACAATGATTCAGTGTTACGGGCTGATCCTCATATTATTGGACTTGTAGAAAGGCAATTAGCCTCATTGATTCAACCGGGCGAACATGTGTTAGAAATGGGTACAGGTTCAGGTGAATTAACCAAGTCGATGGCTACACAAACACAATCTAAAGATGTAACGTATGTAGCAATAGACATTAATCCAAGATCTGTATCTGAGGCTGCTGCTTTGTTAAGTAATTTTACGATGGTTGAAGTTCGCGAAGGTGATCTTTTTGCGCCAGTTAAAGAAGGAGAGCGATTTAATCGAATCCTTTGGAATCCGCCATGGTACCCTAATGAAAATGGCGCCATACCATTGTCGTATTTTGATATGGCGATTGTTGATAGTGACTATAGGACTTTACGTCGATTCCTTCAAACAGCTCCCATATTTCTACGAGACAAAGGTGAGATCTATTTAATTTTTCCGCGGCGTGGCGAGAAAGTTCTTAAAGATTTGGCTGAAGAGTATCTTTTTGATATGAAGGAGGTAGCATCGGTTAAGATTAAGAATGGACGTAATTATCAAATAGGTTTGTACCGTTTTACTAAGACTGTACGTAGTTTTCCAGAGACTGTGCCAGCCTTGTATCAAGCTTGGGGTGAAAGTGTCGCGGCTGAATTGATCAAAACATTGGGTCTAGAAAATATGTCTGCTGGTGAGATGGTGGTACGTATGAAGGTTGAGCAGAAGTTGTATCCTCCTCGACCTCCCACAGGAATCCAGTTGTTACATAACGAGTTATCCGATTTTGGATACTCGAAAGAAGTTGATTCTTTTGATTTATTGTTCTCATCGGATGGTCGATTGCTTGCTGTCTTTCCTGTTCTCTGTGAATCTCTGCTCAGGGAGCTTCTGCTTGGAAAACATCATGAATACCCTCATTATTTTGATTTAAGTCCTTATTATGTTGAAATTTCTTCCATGAGACTTGGCGCAGCCAAGCAATGGGCAGCCTTAGCTCAGCAGTATGCCAGCGACCAAAGCATCATTGCGCAATATATCCAGGATAAGTCTTTAGGCCAAATTATTTTCCCCATTGGAGGCAAGCGAAAACCTTTTGTATATGTCGAATATGATGAAAAAACGTCGTTAGTTACTATGCAGGAATTTGATGCCCAGGGTTATGAGCATCTCAAGGCAAGCGCTTCATCCACTAGCCTACACCGCATGATGTTTCCCATCTTCCCAACAGTATTGCCACCTTCGAGCTTTAAATCTCGTTGGATAGGAAAGGATCAGAATTATCCAGAATCATTTGATTTTGTTACGGGTGGGGATGTCTTGGCTATCGAGCCAGGCTTCGGTATTAATGTCTGGTTGGCATCTTTACATATGGATAGACCTGTTCATGTTCTGGCGCGTAATTCATTAGAAACAGCCAATATAAAAGTATCTGCACGCATTGGCGGATTCATGGTCGAAGCACAGACAGGTTTGTATCCTTCTGAGTTTATCCAAAGCGGCGTTTGGAATAAGTTTGACCGAATATTGTGGGCCATGCCCGAGTATGCGCAAGGCAGTGAGCTTGCACATAAATTAGACCAGTACATAACACAACGCCGGCCATATGCAGGATATGCTTCGCGATGGCAGGTAGATTTTTATGCAGAAGATTTAGTCCAGTTTGTACGAGATTTACCATTGGTATTAAAAGAAGGAGGGAAAGTTTTATTGAGGAACCGTTTCAATAGCACGGGTGATATGCAAAAGGTAATTACGCAGATTTTATCAGCGGCTGATTGTCCCTGTAGAGTTTATCCGGACACAAACAAAAAGACAGCCTTGTATCTTTTGGAAGCTCCAGCAACATGGCTGCCGCTCAAAAATTGCTTGGAAGTAGTTTTGGAGCAGTTGGGATACACAGACATTGCCCAGAAAATCAGGGAAAAGGTTACGGCTCATAGCTATAACCATCGCGTCATTTACGATATCATCGAGGTTTTTGAGAAAGTAGGAGATGTATTGACCGAAGAAATCGCCCGCAAAGTGTTTATCACCATTAATCCTTTAACATTTGAGAAGGGAATTCTTTATCATACGGATTTAGCCAATAAGTATATGTACATTTCACTGTGGGATACTTATCAAAATATAAAAGACGATCAATCAGCGCGTGCGTTTATAGGTGCACAGAATATCGATGCGGTAGAAAGAATCCCTGATCATTACTTAGATGGTTTAGATGTTTTGGCTTTGTTGTATCAGAATTGTCAGGTAATGGCATACACGCAGGCAGTGCATCAAAGAATTGATGTGACCGAGCCAGAGCTCCGAACAATCGTCCGACATTATCAGGCCAAGATTCCGGTAGATCAGATCAATATTGTGACCCTTAAAGATGGTAACAAGAGGGTCTTGATGTTATCAGGATTCGCTTGGGACGCAATGCAGCAGACATTTGGTAGTCAGCTAAAGCTGTATAAAATCAGGCGCGATGATGCGCAGCATTTTGTAGTCATTTTATCTACCGGTATTCTTTATTACAAACCCACCTTGCTTGAGACTTTTGATCATCAAATAATCATAAATCATTTTCACGTTACGTATTGTCAGGATCTTTCTAGGATTAATTTAAGTCAGAATGATTTGAAAGATGCAATCCCATTCGACCAATTCCCCCGCAATGCCTGGATCGGTGCCGATAGAATTTCTTTAGATGAAATTATAAGGATCAAGACAGGTCCTGAATTAAAACCTTTTTTACAGGGTGAGATGCTTACGCGTGTTGCTAGACGCTTAAATGTACCAGATTTTTCTATAAGGAATTTGATTAATAATTTTGTGCGAGATGAAGCTCTGCTTAAAAGCATCAAGGAAGCTTTGGAGGATATTATATTGGGTAGAGCCAAGAGGACTGATGAATCTAATCCAGCGGCTGATTCACAGCAATTGAGTTTAAGGCCACAATTCCCTCGTCCACAACCACCTAGAGTACCTAAACCAAAATCGGTTCAACGTAAACGTGAGCCTACTGAACCTCAACCCAAAGCTGATAAAAAGCCTGATATCAAAAAGTCTGTTGTGATACTTAAGCCCAAGGTAAAACCTAAAGAAGAGATCAAAACAGAACCTAAGGCAGCTCCCACAGGTCTTGTACCAACTATTGATTATAAAGAATTTGATGCTATGGATTTAAGAGGGGTTCCCAGAACATTTAGGGAGTATGGGTACAGTTTGGCTGATGTAGCTGCCCAAAGAGATTGGCCAGAAGCTTATTTAGTGGCTGTATGCAATGGAACGATTATCAATAAAGCCGATGCCCAGTGGTTAAAACTACAAGCTTGGGAGCTTATGAAAAGCGGCCGAGCAAAGATTCCTAATATCGATCAAGTTTTAGAGCAAGAGAAAATAGTTGCCGATAAGAAAAAAGAGAAAATGTATGAACAAAACTGTGCTTATGAAGCACTTTGTTTAGTATTGAAGAGTCAAAAAGTTAAAGATGCTAATCACAAAGCGCTGACCTATCTCAAACACTTCTCCATTACCATAGAAGGTAAGAAGTATTATTTGAATTTCTTTAAGGTCATCGATGTTTTTACAAGATTAAAACTAGATATGGAGCACATTTATATTCGCAAAGTAGGCCAAAATCGTTGGCATATGATTTATAGCCGAAGCGCAAAGAATGGCTACCTTCCATTTTCTCAATATCGTGGAATGATAGGTTCGAATGATTTGGTTGGTGCCACATGGAAGAAAAACCAACGCGAAGGTCGACAACGAGCAGCCCATCAGGACGTGCAACGAAAACGCGACCATCGAGATCCGCACCAATTTACTCCTGAAGTCTTGATTGGCATCTTTACCGATGAAGCCAGGTTTGATTGGGATATGTTTAAGCAGATATTACAGATCTCTGATGATCACGTTTTAGAGAGTTTATTAAGAGAAAAAGGAATCTTAGTAAGAATCAGGGAATTACAACATATTGAACAAGATAGAATTCGTCAGCAGGAAGAAGCCTTAGTTTCCCGAAAGGTTACTGAAATTTTGCCTACTCAACTTCAAGCAGTATCGGTCGTCTCAATTGCAGCAGAATCACCTAAGGTGGTGGTACAAGATGGAAATAAATTAAGAGAACGCCGTTTAAAAATAAAACAGACTTTGCGATATGTATCAACTGATTATATGGCTGAAAAATTAGGATATTCTTCTGCTGGTGTTCGACGCACAGAGAATGCAAAAGATTTATATCAAGCCGGAGAAGAAGTTCGTCTAAGGTGGATGGGGATATTAGATGAATTGGAAAAGGAAGTAGAGGCGCAAGTTCCAGTGTTGGTATTTACTCAAGAACAGCTTGTTGTTTTATTTAAGGTTCTTTCCATGGAAGCAGGCTTGACCCAGGCTGATATAGCCCAACATGCAGGAGTACAAACGTATCTTTTGACGAATATTAAGGATAAGGGACCTGCTGCAGTATTAGAACGTCAAAAACGCGTCACACAAACCCTGATCGCTCTCACTGAAACCAATCGTATTCCTTGGAAGAGGATTTTAGGTCTTGAGAAAGCTGATGAAGATATCATTGAAAACAACTCATTAAGAGGAATAGAGCTATTTTTCATAAGATCTTTTGTTCAGCTTTTGTTTGATAAATCTTTGAAAAATAAGGATATCGCTCACAGGATAGGCATCAATGAGAAAATGTTGTCGGAAATAGAGTCTGATACAACGGGAGAAAAGTACAAAGAATTCCGTCTCAGGCTTATTCAATTTTATAAAACTACTATTGAAAGCTTAAGTCCATGTTTGTGGCCTTCAGCTAAAAGAGCGTCCCAACAAAGAATGGAATTGGTTAAGTTTTTTAGAACGTTTGTTAAGCCAGCACGCGAAAGAGCACCCAAAACTCCTATCTTAGAACCTGTTCAGTTAGAACGAATTCTTGAAAGCATTAATGCTGTGACAAAATTCAAATTCTTGCAGCGATCAATGATTGCTTACATTTTAGGCGTGCCTCAACTTGTCGTTGATAGAGCTTTTGTCCGTTCTCTAGGTATTTCTTTAGAAAAATTGCAATACATCTGCGCATTTGTGATTTTAGTTGCAGAACATTTAAGAATTAATTGGCGAGAGATGGTGGGTGAAGAAATTCCAGCTGTTGAGAAAACAGAGGAAGATTTTGCTGAGCATGTAAGGAGAGCAGATGCTATTGATGAATCTTCTGTTCGATTGTCAGGCTCACAATTGGAAATTATATTCCAAGCGCTGAGTGTGAGACATGGATTAAAAAGACTATCGAAAACGATGATCAAAAGATTGTTGAAGATAAATAACGACAGGGTTTTTTATAATGATGATGTCACCTCTACTGTTATAAACCGACGACGAGTATCGGTATTCTTGACATCTATTGCTGAAAGTGAAGGGATCGATTGGAGAAATTTAATCAAAAACTCTCAAGAAGATCAACCAACAGGTGGGATGATCCCATTGCTGACAGTTGTATTAGACCGATTGGGTGTTAATCGTAAGCATCAAGCCTGGATTGAGCAAGTATTAGGTTGGAGCGCAAATCTAGTGCTCATGATCGTATGGCCAGTATGGTTGGCAACACTAGTCACATGGAGTGTGTTTTTTGCATTGCATTTTGTGCGTACGAAAAATGCTCCTCAGCCACCACCATGGCATAATATTTTGTTTATTACTTTGTTTAATTATTTAGCTATTTTATTCTTCCCGCAATTCGGTTTCCGGCAAGGTTTCGCCTTTGTGATCACCACCTACATTCATCACCGATTTAATAATAAGGATGACCAACTCATGATTCTGCGCAATATCCGCGACAGGATACTTGATGGTGTAAGGAAAATATCCATATCTGAGGATCAAATAACAAGACCGTATGTGATTGTAATCGCAGGAGAAAGAGGAACGAGAAAATCAACATTATCCCAGATTCTCAGTAGCGGTCTGTCTGGTATTCCAGCTAATGAGATCAAAGTTTTAAATCTTACGAATAGTTATGCGGTCTGGGAAGATTATCTGCGTGATGCAAGAACGTTTCTTGTCGATAAAACCAAGAAGATCGTGATCTTAGAGGGACAGAGCTTGGAATATTTGTCTGAATGGGGAATTGAAGCAGATTTATTCTTGTACCATAGGGCCAGCCTTATTACGAGAATAGCCAATGTATTTTATCGTTCTTTTACTCCTCTTGAAAAAGGTCATCGGGAAAGCATATTTTCCAAAATCATTGTAGGTTTAATATTTTTTATATGGGAATTAGGGGGCATTGCACTAGAACACAAAGGAGATCGACAAAGATTAAAAGATGCTAAAAGAAAGAATAATAACGTCGTTTTGAATTTCAGCTGTATGAAGTTCGGTAAATTGTCCCGTGAAGACCTGCGCCATGCCTTTGAAGAAGATAAGAAGCAAGAGATTGATCCTCAAGACTGGGTTGTTATACGTTTGGCTGCAGGTGAAGGTAAACGAATCCAATCCCTAGGTTTTAATCTGCCTAAGCCATTGATTCCTGTGGGAGGCCAGCCCCTGATTTCTTATATCAATGGCACAGCAGCTCAAATAGGTATTAGAACAATTAGTGTAGTTAGACCTCAATACCATCGAGTTTTTGAAGAGGCAATTAGCGGCTCTGGCAATGTTTTTGTTACAACTGCTAAAATGGGCGTTAGCAATGCCTTATTTAGTGCTAAAGGAGCTATTCCAACTTCGGCCAAGCGAATTGTAGTTGCTCCTGGCGACACGATTATTCGTAGCCAGGAAACATTACGCAATTTCATAGAGCACAGTGCTTTTAATTCTTCAGGCCGTTCACCACCGTTTATGGCTTTAAGTACAGTTGTTTCGCATCCACATGGAGAAGATCGTGTCGTACGCAATTCTTGGAAAGAAGTTGAATTTACCATTGCCCAAAGCGAGATTGATTATTTACGTTCGACCAATCAAAAAATTACCCTACCTAATGGCACCAGTTATGATGCGCATCAACTTGAAAAGATTGATGAAATTTGGACGGGTGTATTTATTGTGAGTCGCTGGGCTTATCGTCTGCAGAATCTTTTTCATAAAATAAGATCACTTTTACAACCTAACAAAACATCTGATGATCCTCGTCCTTTGTTGCCCGAGGATCCTTTGGCAATGGGTAGAATCAATCAAAGGGTAGCAAGATGGAAGGGGATGATTGGTTTTGGCATGGCTAGTTTTTATTGTTCAACAGAAAAAGATGATGTTTTAAACATTAATACGCCAGAGGAATGGCGTTTTGCATCCTCTGTAGTTTCGACTTGCGTTGATCGCTATGTTTCGAGCTTTGGTTTAGAACATCTTAATAAAACAAGACAGCAAGCATTTAGAGATAGCGGTGCTCGTAAGTTTGTCAGAAATCGCGGACAGTTTGTTGAACAGATTGATGCTGTTATTCGATGGATAGAGAATCAAAGTGGATTAAAGGATAAGCTTAAATTTGTCAAATTGACTGGATTTAAGACGGACCAAGGCGAAGCCATCTGGCACTTAATCACTCCTCAAGAATACGCAGCACTCTCAACCGAAGAACAAATCCACTACATAGATATTACCCAAGTTCCTGATCCACAAAATGCCTGGGTCGGAGCACAAGAGAAAGGAAGGAAGAAATTTTGGACCACCCAGAAGATTCTTGAAGCAATTGTGGTTATACGTACGCAGTTAGGTTTGAGTTCTTTGAATAACACTTTTATTTGTAAGGAGGTACAGGTAAAAGATGTTTTAACAAAGCATTTTGAAAAACCACTTAATGGTTTGTCTTTGTATCAAGCTTCTCGCCACAATAAAGAACTTTGTTCTTGGGAAAAAGCTGTGAATACAGCACTTGCCCAAGAAAAAATCGAATATCAAAAAGATATTAAAAAGCCACATCAGCAACTCTGGACACACGAGCTACTTATTAATATTGGTAGGTATTTAGTATCACAGAATGCTCAATTAAATTTATATGAGTTTAAGAAGAATAAGAACGATCAATTAAAGATTTTAATTAAAGCCTATCTAGAAGAACATGGATATAAACTTAAGAAAGTTAGCACTAATTCTGTTTATTTAGCTGTGGGACGTATTTTTAAATCTTGGGATAAGTTTTTGGAACAGTTAGGACTTAATCCTAAAGACATACGAAAAGCTCCAAAGACTATTCGGTGGTCAAAGAATAAAATCTTAAAGGCCATCGGTGCAATTTCTAAAGAATTAGATCCACTCTATTTATGCCCTAGTATCATTAAGGGTGATCCAGAGGGTAAGGTTAAAGCTGTGTTAACAAAATTGTTTAAACAGCCAGTTAGCGGCAAGGCTTTATATAAAATAGTTGTCTCAAAGAAGTTTTTTACCTCCTGGGCTCAGGCAAAAGCCGAATCTAGAAAACATATTCGATATCAAGAGTTAATTGAAATTATCCAAACCTTAGCACAAGGACAGGTGGCTCTTGCTTCATATGCCATGAAGCAGCATAGCGCAGTGTTCTTAGGTTCTATAGCAGATAGAAAAATGCATAACATTCGTTTGGATGGGAAATTAATTGTTATCGAAGTTATCCGTGAATTTGGATCTTGGGACAATTTTCTAAAGGAGGCTGGATTAAATCCGAGAGACGTTCGAAAGCAATTTTGGTTCAAAGATGTTAGGCGAGTCACGTATAACCATTTCCAAATTTTGTTTGGAAAGTTCAGGCATGCAGAGCTAAATCGTGGTGATGGACGTGAGCCTATGCCAGAAAGATTTGTTGAGCGTGTTTTAGAAGTGGTTGCCAGAATCTTAGAAAGTTTTTCAGAAGACGACAAGACAGCAGCAGAAGGAATTCTGCGTCTCATGCTTGTGAACGGGGATTTCGCAACCGAACGAAGTCTCGCTGAAGGTGCAGACATACCATTTAGAGATGTTTTAAGAATTCTAGAACTTATTCGCAATGATCCTTTCTTTGGGGAATATATGATCGGTATTCCTGAAGCATCGAATTCAAAAAGTTTAAATAGAGGCCAACCATCCAAAAGTGAGGCCAGCTCAACAGATACGGTCAATTGTTTAATAGCTGCTTTAGAAGATTTAGGATTTATGGGGATAGCTGAGGATATCTCAGGGAGACTTGAGCCTAGAATTTGGAATGGCCAGAGCATTTATAATATTTCAGAAGCCATGAAACTTATCGGACGCAATTGGCTGGACATTGCACGACAAATTTATGTTAAGAAGGTTGGGGAAACCCAAGAAGGATCAATGGTGTATCACGTGGTTTTTAAAGAAGAGTCTGCCCAAGCTAATAATGGTAAGGCTTTGCCAATTTACCGATTGAAAGATATGAAGAATTGTTTTGTCGGAGCGGATGATGAAAAGTCTCATCAAAAAAGACCAGAAATAGAACTTTCTATCAGTCGTGTTGATCCTTCCTTGAGCATTATGGTCCGTGAAGACATAGCTAAGAAGCTTAAGACAGTCATTGAGTGGGACCCTTTAAGAATGTTAAGTAATCACAATGACTTGGTTTTGAGGGGAAAAGATTTGGCCAAGTCATTCTTTAAAAGATTGGAACATTATATTTATGCTTTGATTGCGCTTTTATATGAAAGACCCGAGACATTCACAACTTCCAACGCATATCTTCTATTTTGGGCCATAGAAAACTTTGGAAAATCATATGTACGTTTAACACAAGAAGATGCAGATCGATTTGAGAAAATGATCCTACGATTGGTTTTTAATGTTGATAAGATTAAACCAGCCTCACCTTTATATATGTTCAATATTCTTGAACAACCATCCGAAGCGATGTGGTACTGGCTTTTAAGACTGATCGTGTTAGAAGAATCGATTACAATTCAAAATGCGAGAAATTTGCAATACCATCGAGTACATCTAAAACTGATCCAGAAGATTTACAAGGTCTTAGCTTATAAACTCGATCAATGTTCATTTGAGGAGAAAGCAAGAGATGCATTTGAGATGTATGTTTATCAGCACTTGTCTAGATTTAGACAACATCCTCATATTAACCAGAGAATCCTTGCTTTCGTAGGCTCTTGGAAAGAACATTCTCAAGCAGGACGAGATATTATGTTTCCTCCCAAGAAAGAAGCTGCTGCCAAAGAAGGGGCTACTAAGATACAGTTTCCCCAAAGGAGTTCAGAAGATATTATTGAAGATGCGATAGAACAACGTGAGTTTGTTAGAAGGAGTGACAGTTTGCAGCAAGCTATCAAGCCCAAGACCTATCCTGAAATTCAAGCTTGGGAAGATCCAGTGAATCATCTGGTGAAAAAAGCCAGAAAACATCGATTTGTGGTTTTAGACAATAAAAGTGGAATCTTTTATTTTGATTGGATTCCTAAGGATTGGCAAATTAATGAGAGACTTGCGTACTACAATGAGTTTCCTAAAGTGTGGGATTTCTATTTAGATTGGTTAGAACAGATGGGCCAAGGTGAAGATGCTTTTAAACAATGGGCCATTACAATCGATGTAGGAGCTATCAGAACCTTAGCTGAGTATCTTTTTGCCAGAGGAGCTTCTAAAAGCATAGAAGATGCTTTAGAGAAGATTGAAGTTTTCTTAAACAATGATCGTAAGATTGCTTTCAAAGTGTGGTTTGAGATTTCTGAACTAGAGGACGATGCAAGAGAAAAGCGCGCACCAGAGCATATGGGAGATTATTACAGAAGGCGTCCTATTATTACGCAGGCCATTAAATTTTGGGATGGCGTTAAACAAGCTAGAATGAAAACAAAGGCTACAGTCATTCTTTTTGATGATAACACGACGTTAAAAGGAGAAAATTTTGAGCGATGGATGAAACGTAATAAGGATGAAGGCAGACTCCTTTTGAGTGCTTTTATGCTCAATGGTCGTAAAAAGATGCAAAACGCCTTGGAAGAATACACTAATGAAGGATTCTGGATTGGCCATACAACAGTGTTACGTTCTCAGCGGGATGCGGAACAGACTAATCTTATGGATATGGTAAGACATGCGGCGTATCTGGTAGGCTTGGATAAGATTTTTGGCGTACATTTATCTTCGGTCATTCCCATCAAAGACGGTCGGTTAGAGAAAAGCATTAAGGAGAGACCCGAATTAGAGATTTTCAGAGAAGAATATCCAAAGACATTTTCAAAACTAGATAAAGATCAGAGTGCCGAAGGAATCCTTGATGCCTTAATTATAACTAATAGCACAGACTATCGAGATGTGCCCCAAGAAGATGCACAAGATTGGCAAGGAGATGATGCCACACCAGATGGTGAGCCTCTCTTAGTTGGCGGTCCAGCGAGCAGTACTGGTGGTACGGATGGAGGTGCATTTGCGCAAATTTTAAAAGCAGGTACAAGATCCGTAGTTCTGTTGTTTGTATTCTTAAGCATTGCCGTACAATCCGCTTCAGCACAAACAATTGTTACGGCAGCACCTGGTATTACTTCTTCAAGATCTACTCAAGAAACAAACTTTACCTTCGACTTACCCCACAGACAAAATCCCAATAATAAAGTCAATGAACAACAAGAGTTAAGTAATCGGGAGAATCAAGATGATGAGGAAAGTGATCATAGACCTTATGCCATTCCTTTAATAGTTGCTGGTCTGCTGGTTAGTCTTGCATTAATTTTCTTGTTTTATGCTGGGTTAAAATCAAAAATAGGTCTGGGACTAAGTAATAAAAAAATACAAGGGGATGATGAAGAGGAAGTGGAAGAGCATGTTAAAGAATTGCCCGTTTATGAATTTCCGCTACTTTGGAATGAGGCCAATCGTCATGAATACAATAATCGATTAATAGGTTTAGAGAATTTTGAGGATCGATTAACCTTTAGCACCCCACAGTCTAAGGTTTATGTGGTGATTTATCCTCAAGATGAGAACACTTGGCGTGTAGGTGCGCTGATCAAGGTGTTGGATAGCAAACAACAACGAGAAGTCGTATTTTATAGGGACAAAAATAGTGATTTAAGACGTCTGCCAGATCAATTTCTATCAGAGAATATTAAAGAATCTACACCTAGGACAATAATCTTTAAAGTAGTTAATTTGGTGCATGAAAATGGGCAGATTCCTTTAGAAGAGCTTAAGAGTCAATTTCTAAAAGTTTTTAACCGAATCAACGTACTTCTTCCTAATCACAAGTTTTCAAATATTAATGGTCGAGAAGATATCGAAGATGGTTTGTCTTCTTCAGAAGGCTTAGACGCCTTTGTTTACAAGCATGAGAAATTGAGTTTTGTTTTACAAGTCAGATATTTCTTTGCAGCTATGCGATTTTCTCAAGTATATCGAAATAGCGTTTTATTTTATTTAACAGGTACTTTCTTCGGTTCGATTTTACAAGGAGTTTTCCTGCCGATGATTTTAAATGAAGCGCAAGAATTAGGGGTATTAGCTTCATATGAAATCTTAAACAATCATGTCTTATCCATATTAATTGCATTGTTCATTTGCCCAATGTCTTCCAGGTTGGCTGTTAAATTTGCTCAAGATAGGAGAGATCGTCGAAGTTCTGAGCCAGAGGGAAGTCTTTATCCGCGTAAGGTTGCTAATTTACGAGTACTGAGGAATATGAAGAATTTTATTCTGGTGTATGCACTTGTTGAAATCATTCTTGTGGCTATTAATTATGCAGCAATTCCCAGAAGTTCTTTTGAAGGTCATTGGTCCGCAGGATATTGGTTTGCCTTAAGTGCAAGCGCCTATTTTATTGTTTTGCTTGTTTGGGACATTATTCTCGATGTTACACATGAGTTTTATCATGAAGTAATTACTGAAATCGACTGGGGAGAGATTGAGTATTCACCTAAAAGTGTCAAGAGAGGCTTTGCCAGTATCAGCCATGTGTTAGTGAATGTCTACACGTTGTTTGACAATTTTGTGCATTTAGCAAGTTTTGCGATTGGTTATGGCATTTATTTGTATGGGGATCTTAACGTATTGTTTGTATTGTTTGTTGTTTTGGGTGTCGCTAATATTCTAAATTGGATTCTATATGCGGTGTTTTTTGGAGAAGGAGCAGAGTACTGTTTAGAAATTCAAAAAGAGAATTTTCCTAAGATTGCTTCATCCATCCGTCCTTTACGTCGAAGAATATCTGATAATATCACGCTATTTTTAATGCCTCCGAAAGGTTTTGAAGATGTCGCACCTTTTAGAATCAGAAAAGGCGTCTTTCAACTCCCTTGGCTTAAAGAATATAACGTAGAGCTTCATTTTAATCATGAGCCCCAGGTTAAATTGCGTCGTACATTACTGGGTTTTCGTTATTGGCAAATCATTGGAGAGAAGAACGACCCAGTTGTTTTGGTTAAGCGGCGTTTGGCGCACGCGCCGTTATTAGTTGTTCGTGAGGGCGCTCAAAGATTTGAAATTGCCTTTACGCAACGTATGTGTGTGGATCAATTTGTGGCGCATTTTAAGTTAGGTCATTTGAATCTATCTAGACATAAAGAGTTTATAAAGAAAAATGCGCGAAAATTTCTTACAAAGAGAGGTCAGTTTATTGAACAGATCCAGGCGGTCATTCAATGGATGAATCAAAAATCAGGCTTGAAGGAAAAGCCTAAATGGGTTAAGAAAACCCGATTTGTCACAGATGAGAATCAACCCATTTGGCATTTAATTACTCCTGAAGAATACGCAGCACTCTCAATCGAAGAACAATCTCACTACCTAGACATTAATCAAGTTCCAGATCCTCATAATGCCTGGGTCGGAGCCGCTTCACAAGATCTGCGACATTCTCGTCATAATCTGAGCTTGCAGATCACCGATGCTGATCCTCAACAATGGATTTTACAGAACTTGGTTCCCAAATCATTAAGGGGTTTTACCTTAGGAATTGTAAGCAATAATCAGAATTATTTAACCTTTGTGCTTCGTTCTGATTCTCAATCAAGCCTCGATGCAATAATGTTCATTCATATTACAAGAAAGGATGATAAAGCCATTATCAGTGATGGGAAGTTAAGAAGCCGTAGAGGAGAATTAGATTGGCGTTTTATGGAGAAATATTTTAAGTGCATGTTGTTTCCATTTTTAGCAGGACGCGGATTTAGCGTAGCTTGGATCGTACGCTTGACCTCAAAGGCAGGAGATAATCTTGCTAAAATGGGTTTCAAGCCTTATGGTCCTGGCCTTCGTTTTGATTTAACCAACGGGTGGAAGTGGCAAACTTTGGAAGAAATGGAAGATTTGCTTGAAATAAATCCATTAACTGGTCGTCTAAGATCAAAAGGCAACCTAAAAATTAATTTTGATTTAGAAATTGCTCGTCATGGTGAAACTGATGCGAATTTTCAGCATTGTCTGCAAGGTGCCCAGGATGATCCTAAATTTAATGGCTTAAATGCAACGGGGCATAGCCAAGCTGGATTCTTGGCACAACGGTTGTGGCAAAAGTATCGACAAGCTATTGTTGCAAAGAAGGTAGTGATTATTAGTTCACCTTTGGGCAGAGCATTACAGACAGCCCAGGCATTTTTAACTTTATCTGGTATCGCACAGCATCAGATCATTGTCCACCAGGGGATTAAAGAAATGAATATCGGTGTTGCAGGAAATGTAGCCATCAAAGAGCTGCCGACAGGGCCAAAGAAAGTTTATGATCGATTGGTTTTGATGGATGCGACCGCAGCCTATGAGGGTGGGGAGAATTTTATTGCCTTGCTTATTCGCGCCAAGAGATTTATTGATGAATTAAATGCATCTTATCCAGGCAAAACAATCATTGTCTTTGGCCACGGGATGTTTTTTGATGCCATACGTACACTGCTGGCGGATCCTAGCGCCATTGAAGAAAATAGAATAGTGAATTATCGAGAAAATCGAATGAACAATGGTGAAAGTAGATTTTTTCAAAGGAGCAACGATGAACAGCAGTTATCTTTAGAGCCACTAGTGGATACTATCTTGCCCTTGGCAGAGACCAATAGATTAGAAGAGATTCTTCAAAAGATCGGTAGATTTTATTTTTGGCTCTGGGTATGGCTCAGAGGATTTCTTAGAATCAACTATAGAAGGTAGTAAAAATTAACTATAATTAGAGTACCTAAGAAAGGAGTCGCAAATGACTGAACTTCGCCAAATCCCCCGTTGGCAAATAGGTGAAAAAGCAAAAATGAAAATAAGAGAACATGAATGGGAACGAAAATGCTGTATTGAGGACATGAATTTAAAAGGAATTAAGATTTCCTCTAAAGAACCATTACCTGATGCTTATGTGTTTGATGTGCTGTTAGACTTAAAAGACGATCTTGTTCTAAATATTCAAGCCCAGGTGCGTTGGAATAAAGAAATTGAAGGACGTTATTTTTATGGTATGGAATTTAGTAGAATCAAAGATGATGATAAGCAAGAAATCAGTCAGTATTTATCCAGAACTTGTGCAGATCAAATCAGAAGCCACTGGTGGCCGAAGGAAGCGTAGAGTCAAGACCAGGTATCTGCCTATAACATAATCAGATCGATCCCTACTTTTTGGGAGTGTCTGATTCGCTGTATTTCATAACGATAAAGACCATAATCATAACAACGAAGGTTAAAGAACCATAAATTAATTCTACACCAGGTTTCATAAGGGTCTCCTTTCAGTCTTTAATGAGTATTGTAGCAGTTGTAAAGATTGCTGCAAAACAAAACACTCCAAAAACCCAACCGGACAGAGTTAGATTTCCTGAAACAGCCTCATTTACAATTAATGTCCCACCAAGAATGTTTCCGAAGTTAAAAATAGCTTTGCTTAATTCTAATTTTTGATTTTGATTAAATTTAATCATGTGGATTCCTGTGATATTTCGGGGAGGTTTGATAGTATGTTTCTAAAGGAAGGGGATTCCTTGATTGATGGAAATAATATTACAATTTTGGTTGGGGCATGTCAATAAATGCGGTTTATGTCCGTAAGAACTGTCGATCCAGAAAGGATTCTTTGATTTCTACAACCGTGGGTCGGCCGTGTGGACAGGTGAAAGGATCGTGACAGGCTAGAAGTTGGCGACGTTGATAATCAGCCTGCGTGCTATCCAGTCGATCACCTGTGACAATAGAGGCCTTGCAAGCACGCCTAGCGATAGTGGCACGATCACAGCGGCTAATAGCATCGCCAGCAAGAAGTGTTCGAACAGTAATATCAATCTTTTTAAGAAGCACAGGCTGAGTTTGGATGGCCAGTGTATCGTCATCAAACAGCGACGTTTCAATCCCTACTTCTTTTAATTTCTCACCTGACTCTTCCCAAGCGATTTTTTCAGAAGCAGACAGTTTAAGCAAAACGGGTGTTAGAAGCGGTTGAATTTCTATCTTTCCTTGTTCAATTTGATTCTGGAATTTTTCAAACATAATACGTTCTTGCGCTGCATGCTGGTCGACTAAAAATAACGATTGATCAGCTTCAAAAATCAGATATTTGTTGATGAATTGCCCTACGTAGCGCGCTTTCGCAAATTTGTTGTGTAAATTATCCGATGATTTAAAAAGGTCCTGAGGAACAGCGCTTTGCCAGTGACTGGCTTCAAAGTTACGCCCAGACGTTGAGTAAGAGCTGGGTGAAAAGGAAGCTTGTTCTCCTGTGGGATCAAAGACGATTTGTTCAGGGGACGTAATGTTCTGGGCTGGTGTAGTATCACTGATCCACGAAGGATTAACTGGTAAACTGGTGAGTGCCTTAGCTTGTCCTTGCTGCAGAAGCGTGTACTCAGTCATATGACGTACAAACGAGACTAATCTAGATTCTTGGCGAATACGCACCTCACGTTTGGTTGGGTGAATATTCACATCAACTTCTGCTGGATCAATTTGTATATCTAAGACAAAGGCCGGATAAACCCCAGGCGGCAGAATCAAACGATAAATATCATTAATGTTAAAGCTCAAGTTTTTGTTCTCTACAGGGCGATTATTCACAAAGATAAACTGCAAATCCCGGCGTGGGCGCTGCACATTGATATTGCTTAAGAGCATGCGCACCTGGGCATTGAGATCAGCAAAATCCTGGGTGGCTTCGATCAAATCACGGCTCTCCAGATTGAGAGCTTCAGCCATACGATCAACAGCGCAGATAGCAGGCCTGACATCCAACATAGATTTACCAGCGTGAGTTAACACAAAATGTTTTTGGGGATACAAAAGCGTATAAGGGAAAACCACATTAAAAATCTGCTGCATTTCAGAGGTAGTGCTTTTAAGAAATTTACGACGGGCCGGTGTATTAAAAAAAAGCTGGGTGATCTTGATTTCTGTGCCAGGGCCAGACAGAGCAGTTGGTTTGAGCTCTAGGCGCTTGCTGCCTTGTAAATGTATTTCCCAGCCGTCCTTGGAAGTGACCTTACTGCGTAAGATGATGTCTGAGACAGCAGCAACAGAGTAAAGAGCTTCACCACGAAATCCCATCGAAGCGAGCTTTTCTAAATCATCAATCGATCGAAGTTTGCTTGTGGCATGACGCTGAAAAATTTGCTCAAGATCTTCTTTAGCGATCCCGCAGCCATCGTCTTTAATATGGATCAATTCCTTACCAGCATCTTTTAAATGGATCTCGATTGCTTTAGCCCCGGCATCGATTGAGTTTTCAATCAATTCTTTGACTACCGAAGCTGGACGTTCAACCACTTCACCAGCGGCGATTTTAGCAATGACTTCGGGGGGTAATATTTTTACGGGCATTTTGTTTCCAATTCGTAGGGGCAGGCCCCTGTGTCTGCCCTTTTAATTATTGGGCAACCACGGGGGGTTGCCCCTACGTTAATTTGCGTTTTATCTCATCCAATTTCTTTAACGCATCTAGCGGTGTTATATTGTTGATATCAATGGCTTCCACAACCGAGCGCAAATCTTCCAATACAGGATCAGAATGAGGTGTAAACAGATCAATCTGTCGTTCATGCCGTTTTATTGGCGTTGTGCTCCCAAGTTCTAATTCACTTAAGATTGCTTTTGAACGCTTGATCACGCTTTCTGGAATACCAGCCAGTTTAGCCACATAAATTCCGTAGGAATCATCACAGCCACCAGCCACAATCTTATGCATAAATATAATTTGATCTCGCCATTCTTTCACAGCCACGTTGTAATTTTTAATTCCAGGGAGTCTATCGGCTAGAGCCACTAGTTCATGAAAATGGGTGGCAAATAACGTGCGGGCTTTTTGCTTCTGGAAATGTTCTGCCAAGGCCCAGGCCAAGGAGAGCCCATCGCTGGTGGAAGTTCCACGTCCGATTTCATCAAGAATTACTAGCGAGCGGGCTGTCAGATTATTGAGAATATCAGCAGCCTCGGTCATTTCCACCATGAATGTGCTTTGGTTTTTGGCAATATCATCATGAGCGCCGATGCGGGTGAAGATTTTATCAACCAAACCAATCGTGGCCGAGCCAGCCGGAATCGGTGCGCCCATCTGAGCCATTAGAACTAAAATGGCCGTCTGGCGAATGTAGGTACTTTTGCCAGCCATATTAGGACCGGTTAAGATGATCAAATGATTATCGGTATCATCGAGCAAGGTGTCATTGGCAATAAAATTTTCAGTTACGGTCTTTTCCACCACTGGATGTCGACCATCTCGGATATCAATGGTCATGGAATCATTGACTTGAGCAAAGACATAACCTGGCCGTTGACTCAAAGTGCAAAGAGACAACAGACAGTCCAGGTGAGCAATTTGTGAAGCATAGGCATGTAGCTGATTGACTTCTAAAAGAATGGCTTTTTCTATGGAATTAAGGATTCGCCGTTCAATACTTAAAATTTTATCCTGGGCTGTAAGGAATTTCTCCTCATATTCTTTAAGTTCAGGGGTGATATAGCGTTCAGCATTTGCCAGGGTTTGTTTACGGATGTAATTAGCCGGGGCAGACTTTTGATGGGTCTTGGTAATTTCCAGGTAATAGCCAAAGACATTATTAAAACCAACTTTTAAAGAATTGATCCCTGTGCGTCGAATTTCTTCAGCCTGATAATTAGCTAGCCAGGTGCGGCTGTTATCTTGTAGATTGCGTAATTCATCTAATTCTTTATCGATGCCCGGTAGAATGATTTTTCCTTCAGGTTTGGCTAAAGGAGTTTCAGGATCGATGGTGCGTGTTAAAAGATCGCGTAAGGCCGTTAAATCATGCACCATTAACAGAGGATGATTCATGGGTGTCAGGTTTTCTTGGATTAGCGGCCCACGTAAAAGTCCATTACGTAGGTTTAAGATATCTTTGATGCTGCAGCAGCCACAGCTGATTCTTGATAGTGCTTTTTCCAAATCAGGCATATTTTGCAAGCATTCGTTGATTTTATTACGGGTTTTTGCCTTATTGAGTGTTTGGATGGCGCTTTGACGATCAGCAATCGCCTGGATATTCTTAAGCGGATGAAACATCCAAAATCGAAATAAGCGATGCCCCATAGATGTCTGCGTTAGATCCAAGGTCTTTAAAACTTCTTCAAGTTCTAGTCCATAGTGTGCTGCAGGAGAGATAAAAACATAATCATCGGCCGTGTAAAGAGCCATGCGGTGAATATGTTTCAAAGGAGTTTTGTTGGCTGTGCGTAAGTATTCTAAGAGAGCACCGGCGCAGGCAATGGCCGAATTCTTATTTTCTAATCCAAAACCATTGAGATTTAATACTTCAAAGTGGGCGCAGAGATTTTGGTTAGCGGCATCAAAATGAAAATGCCAGTCTTCCATGGGGCTTAGGGTAACATTCTTAAGTTTCAAAAGAGGGTGGGCAAATAAAGAACGAATCTGTTCTTCCTGGGCTGCTGGATAAACACATTCGTAAATGGCCAGTTTAGAGATTGATTCTAAGGCGATCCTGGAATTAGTTACTTCATTGGCCCAGAGAACGCCACTGGTATTATCGCAAAAGCTAAAGCCTAGCCCATTTTTGCCTATATATAGAGAAAGCAGGTAGCGGGTCCGGGTTTCTTCATCTAGATATGTGCCAGCTGAAATGACCCGAATCACATCGCGTCGGACAATGCCCTTGGCCACAGCAGGGTCTTCCACTTGCTCACAGATGGCAATTTTACGGCCAGCCTTGATCAGTTTGGAGATATACCCTTCGCAGGCATGATAAGGTATGCCACACATGGGAACTCGACTGGCATCCTGCCCGCGAGAAGTTAAGACCAGATCAAGAATAGACGAAGCATCCTTGGCATCATCAAAGAACATTTCATAAAAATCACCTAGACGAAAAAAAACGATCGCATCTTTATGTCGGGATTTGATTTCATGGTACTGCTTAAGCATGGGGGTTGTTTCCATAAGCGCATCTTTATAACATAGAAATTAATTTAGGTAAATTAGAAAAATGTAGGGGCAACCCTCCGTGGTTGCCCAATAATCAAAAGGGCAGGCACAGAGGCCGGCCCCTACATGCAAGAAAAAGAACGGATCATTTTCTCGATAAATTAAATCTTTATATGAATTTAACATTTCAGATATTTTAGTACTTTCTATAACTTATTTAATATGAGCATATTACATATATTTTATCTATCAGGAAGCGTTTTCTCAGTTGGGGGTTCAAAGCCTTGTTATTCACTCCTTGAGATGATATATTTGAACTAGAGTCGTCTTGAATTAAAAAGGTTTTAGGAGGCAAAAATATGTACAGAACTATGGCAATATTTCATATCCAAAATAATACCAATATAAAAATATATCTACTGATCATTTTAGCTGCACTTCTTTTAAGTATGGGTGGGGCTAAGAAGGCTTTCGCTACGCAATTCCCCTATTTAGGAAAAGGGCATACCGATGTTTTTAATACAGATAATGATGGCGATGGATATATCAGCACAGGTAATCGAGATGGGAGTGTGATTACTCCGCTTTTCAATGTCAATCCTAATCCCGAGCACATGGCTCCTGATGCTAATGATAATGATTCGACTATTAATACACCGGCTTCAGTAACTGCTCGCTATGGTTCATTTACCAACATTCAGAATTTTAAAAATTATTTGCATGATATTGGTTATACCCATGAAATCGGTAATGTTTTCTTTGTTTCACCCAATGGGAATAATAGCACGGCACAACCAAATAATATTAACCTGCCATATTTAAATAGCGTTCCTACACCCTATTATGGGCCTGCTGTCGTGTTACCAGGAGATGTTATAGTTTATCTGGAAGGGACATATTTTGTTACAAACACTTCTGGGGGATTAAATACTCTTTCTCATTACGGTTGGGCACCAGGAGTTGGAACTTATTCGGTAGGTTATCAGGGAACACAAGAGAGGCCCATTGTTATTATGAATGAACCAGGCAAGCGGGTCATTTTTAAGCCAGGATTAGCAAACGTAGATAATATATTTGGTATTACACCCACCACACAACATGTCATTATTGATGGTTTTGAATTTGATGGCAGGTATGATTCGCAGCATTTGGTTTATCGGGTGGCATTAATGGGGGATAATTTTTCTCATGTCACCATAAAAAACAGTGAATTTAGAAATGGTGACAGATGGGGCATGTTTTGGACAGGGGGATATCAACGTCATTACGTTACATTAGATAATATTACTATTCATGACACAGGCTACGAGCATTGTTTATATAAAAATGGAAATATGTACCCTGCCTTTGGTCATCCTTTAAATGCCACCGACACATATTTTAAAGTTGAAAATAGCAGATTAAATTATTGTGGTCACGAAGGAGGTCACGGTATTCATTTGCGCGATGGCACAAATGTTATTATCAAGGGAAATATGATTTGGGGAACTGCCTGGGAAGGCATTGAGGTTAAAAATGGAACTCAAGATATGCTTATTGAAAACAACTTAATCTTTAACGTTGGAAGAAATGCTCTTACTTTTTGGAATGAAGATGGAATGTCTATGCAGCGGCCACTTAAGAATATTAAGATCATTAATAATATTCTTTTGGGTTTAAGTGGGACAAATGGGCAAAATGGTGGCGGGGGGGAATATTCGGCTATCAATATTCAACATGGAGAAGCACTGCCAATTCCTTATTCTCACGAAAATTTTGAAATAAAGAATAATATTATGCGCTCGCAAAGTAATTATCCAATTCGTTTTGGGTATGGATTGGGATTTGTTAATGATTTGCAAGAATTTCATATAGAAAATAATGTTTTTTATCGAGACTCTCATGCCGTCGGACATGACCAAGCAGGCATGTTAGTCTGTAATGATACGGGGGTGGGGGCTACAAGCGGTCCGCATACGTTCTCGTGGTGTCCGAATGCTTACGGATATGATTTAGCTGATATGCAGAATCAATCCTACCGACCTCAATTTAGAAACAATGTCTTGGGTGATCCGCAATTTGCAGATTTCAATATAAACTATCGAATGACGAGCTGGCTTTATAACTTTGCTCCAATGCCTACCAGTCCCAATATTGATGTGGGTTTAAGTGCTGTGGCTCCTGCGACTGATTTGAAGGGGAACCCACGTGTTGGTTTGCCTGATGCGGGTGTGTATGAGTATAGTTCTTCTGGCAGTACTCCACCAACCATCAATGGTCTTGTTCCTAATAATATTCAAAATGGTCTTCAGGAAATCCCTATTCATATTGAGGGTGCTAATTTAGATCCTGCAGCCAAGGTAAAACTTACTTTGCCGAATGTGGGTTCAGTTTATGTTGATAGTAATAAGGTGACTTTTGTTAATCCTGGCCGAATAGATTTCATGTTCCCAGCCCAGTTTTTTGCTGGGACATATAATGTTTTTGTTGAAAATCCAGGTGGACAAATAAGTGCGGCAGTCAATCTTGTGGTTAATCAAGACCCCGCTTATTTACCATCTTTGACAAGTATAAGCTCTACGACAGGCGTTGCAGGTGTCGAAGCTTATATCACGATCACAGGAGTGAATTTGGGAAATTTAAGTGAATATACTAATAATTGGAACAATGTGTTATTGACTTACATGGGCCGGCAATATAACCTTGACATGCTATATGTTCACTCAGTCTCTCCAACGAGCATTGTTTTACATGCGCCCAATTATGCTCCTGCGACCACCTACAATATTAAGATAAGGACATGGGCAGGAACAACACCGCAAAGCTTTAATTATGTGATTAGCAATCCTTCGGGAGGCTCAGGCTCGGGTTCTGGTTCAAGTTCTAGCTCGGGTTCTGGTTCAAGTTCTGGCTCGGGTTCTGGTTCTGGCTCTGGTCCTGGCCCAGAATCGGGTGGATCAAGCTCTGGAGCAAGCTTTACTTCTGGTTCGACTACTCCTGGCACGGGTACTCTTAAAAATGCTTCACCACAACCCATCAAGTCTCCAGAAAAGATTGTGCAAAAAAGCACCAAGACGAACACAGTTAGTTTTACCAAGATTAAAAAGAAAATGAGTGAGAAGGTGGATACTTCAAAAGATAAAAATAGAAAATAATCCTGCCGTAGGGCTTATCTTTATAGTGGAAGACCACACAGGGCCCCTACTTGCATTTGGCTATCAGGGATGTTATACTTCCTCAAGTTTGATAAAAACATCAACTAACTCTCATTAACCAAGAATAACATAAGTTATTTATTTACAACGGTTTATAATTATGAAAAAAATATTTCCCATCATCGTCCTTATCCTTTTATTAATTCCTTTTACAGTTAATGCTGCTCAAGACCAAGGTTCGATGCGATCCTTGGCAGTCACCCAACTTTACCAGTATGCTCAGGCAGTGTATGATCGAGGTGATTACGCCCAAGCTGCTACCATATTCTCGAGAATACTAGCCATGGATCCAGCCAATTCCGCAGCCAGAAGCTATGCTAAGAAATTGAATGCCAAGGGACAGCAAATTGTGATTCCACCTATGCCTACTAATCCTGTGATTGCTTCAGCACCGATTATGGTAACCCCAAAGGGAGTGGTTAAGAAGATAGTAGAACAACCTAAAAAAGAAGCAACCCAAGAAGTAACTAAATCTACCTACAATAATGAAGATTTGAAAAATGATCTTCAAGAAGCTGATCGATCCATTGGTGAACTTAAAAGTCAAGTAGCTGCCTTAAGGAGTCAGATCGCCGAAGGACAAAAAGACCTCACACAATAAGGATAATCCCCATGAAGAGAATTGTTCATAGTACCCTATCAGTTTTATTTTTGTTAAATACAGTGCCTGCCAATGTTTTGGCGGCTACAGAGATTATCCAAGCTCCACCGATTTATGTGCGAGCTCTTGAGTTAAATAATGAAGTTGTTCAGTTAAAAAAAGATGCCCTTAATCAAGAACGAACCCTTCGTGATGAAGAACTTATTGCTCGTGAATTGGCCCAAGAAAATTCAGCTTTGATCGGAACAATTTCAAGAATGCAGCAGAATGTGGTGCGCGATGCGGGGGTGAGAAAACCAGGCGATTGGGTCATTGCCGTTAATACCTTAAGCCAACTAAAAGAAATACTTGAGAAGTATAGCCAAAAATTAGATGAACGTAACCGCAGCATGATGCACCGTAATGAAGAAACAGCGTTTTTAAGAGCTCGCATTGATAAGCTAGAACACTTATTTGATGAAGTCATTAAGTTAACCAAGGACGTTGAAGGTTTAAAGAATTTGCCAGCCACTGCAAACACCCAGACCCAGCAATTAGTTGAAGGATTAGATAATCAAAAAGAAGAGTTGGTTTCTAAAATTAAATTTCTTTCAGAAAAGTATCAAGAACTTGCTTCCTATAAAGAACAGTTAGCCAATACCAAGGAACAATTGCAGAAATTACAGGCGCTTTACGAACAATCCAAAGCATCGCCGGCACCTGTCGTAAATAACAACGCAAAAAATACGGATAATGAAGAAGTTGCACAGACCATTGCTAATTTAAAAGCTCAAATCAAAAGTGTTGGTGAGTATCAGGCTTCCTTAGCTTTAAAAGACCAGAAAATTAGCGAGCTAGAAAAGTTGTTACTCGAAAAAGACCAGATGATCGCCCAGTATAAAGGGGATTTAGCTGCTGCCCGTGAACAATTACAGCAAGCACAAAAGCAAATCGCTGATAAAGACAAGATCATTGCCCAGAAAGATGAGCAATTAGCCAATCAACCCGAGCCAGCCAATGTGGTCCAAATTAAAAAAGATTTGGCAGCTGCCCAAGATCAATTGTCTGTAGCCCAACGACAAATTGAAGAAAAAGACAAGGCGATTGCCGGCAAAGAAAAAGAACTTGTCAACCAACAACAGTTAATGAATGTGCTTAATGAAGATATTACTCAAACCCGACAGAAAGTTACAGACCTGCGTGCTAATTATGACAACTATAATCAGGGATTTGATCAGATTCGTGAAAAGATCGTTGATCTTAAAGGACAGTTAGCTGCTGCTAAAAGACGCGCGGCAGATGTGGATGCACAAGAAAATGATTTAATTAAGGTCAAAGGCGATATTGCAGCCTTAACATATCAATTGCAAAACTCACAAGAAGATCTTAAGGAATATCAAGAGCATATTAAGAAGCAAACAGCAACCATTAAAGCCCTGAGCGCTCAAATAACTTCTCAGGAAAAAGATTTGCAGGAAAAAGGCACTATGGTTGTTGACTTACAAAAACAACTTCAAGAAAGACCTGCGCTTAAAGATTTAGAAGATCTTACCCGGATTAAGGGCAACATTGTCGAATTAAAACAGCAATTGCAACAAGCCCAAGCAGATTTAAAAGAATATCAAGAGCAAAATAAGAAGCAGCAAATGACCATTAAATCCTTAACAGGACAAATGGCTGCTAAAGATAAAGATCTGCAAGAGAAAGATACACAGATATCTAAACTACAAAAAGATGTGCAAGACAAGTCTAGCTATATGGGGATGGTTAAACATCTTCAGGAGAATATTAAAGGTCTATCTGCACAAATTGAAAATCTAAAAGGCATTGTCAGTGAATATCAACGCCTGAAAGAACGCGGGGAATTAGAAGATCAATTACTATCTAAGTATCGCATTTTAGAAGATTTAGCTGCTGAGAAATGCGATTTGCTGCTGCAATTAGCTATCAAGCACCGAGATAATACAGATCGTTATCGAAACGAATTGCAAAAGACGGTTGTGTATTGGCAAGATTTAAACAGTAAAAATGATAGTCAGCTGGAGAATTTTAAAAAGGAAGTTGGCAACAAGCAGGGAGAAGTTGAAAGCTTGCAAAAACAATTACAAGAAAGCCGAGACAAGGCGACTCAGTTAGAGAGCATGTTAGATGTTTATCAACAAAAAATGGATGATAAAGACGTGCAAATCAAGGACAGAGTTTTGGAAATCAATAAGTTGCAAGGTGATTTGCAGACCGCCCAAGATGATATTGATCAAAAAACCAAAGATTTAAAGAAGGTACAAGCTTTCTTCTTTGAACTAGAGAAGAAATCTTCAGAAAAAACTCAAGAATTACGCGATAAGAATCAGCAGTTGGCGTTATTGAATGCTTCATTAGACAATAAAAAAGCAGAACTCAGTGAGATTGGTGACAAACTTGCAGCAGCTCAGCAAAAATTAAAGAATTCGGTGAGCCAAGAAGAGTTAACCAAGCAAACTAAGCGTTTAGAAGAGTTGCAAGAAAAGTTGACCGTTGCAGAAACACGTTTAAAGAATTCAGTAGATCAGTCTGAGGTAGAACAGACCAAGCTTTTTGTAAAGTCAGCGACTAAGGAAGTTGAGGAATTAAAGTCTTCCCTTAAGCAAAGCAATGAACAAATTGAACAGTTGAAACAAGATAAATTAACCAATAGCGTGCGCCAAAAAGAATTAAAAGAGACCCAAGCTAAAATAGAAAAATTGATGGAAGATATTTATTACAAGGATAAGCAGATTGCCCGGCTTAAGATGCAGTTAGAAGAAAAAAATAAGCCTGTTGCCTTAACGCCAGCTCAAAAAGACCAGAGAAATTTAGAAGATTTAAAGCAACAACTGGCTGATGCTAGAAAAGAAGTAGAACAAGCCCGCGATGCAGCCAAGAATAAAAATGATCAAGCCCAAGAACTGAGCAAGCAAATCACGGTTCTTAATAAAAAAGTCCAAGATTTAACACAAAAGATCCAATCTCTTCAAAACGCTTCGTAGAAGACGGTTATAATTAAAAAGAGGTTATCGCTAATACCGATAACCTCTTTTTTGTTTCAACGGTAATTATTCCATATGATTATGTGTGATATATCGTCGCATGTCGTAAAGAGATCGTTCATTACGGATGATATGTTCGTAATAATTGCGTTGCCATAATCTACCCAAGAATGGTTTCCATCCAGATTTATTTACCCCGTGAATAAAATAATTTGTGGTCATTGTTTTGAACCAACGGATCATTTCGCCCAACGTAGGGGTCGACCCTAATTGTGGGCGGACACATAGGTCCGCCCCTACGATGATAATGATTCCATGAATATGATTGGGCAGGATGATAAATTCATCCAACACAATATTGTCATATTTCTGTTTTAATTCACACCACGTTTGATGGAGTATATTGTTTATGTCAGGATTTTTTAAATATGGAAAACGATTTTGTGTGCATATGGTTACAAAATAATATCCTGCCGAAGAATAATCCCAATTTTTCAATCTTAAATTCTTCCGAGAAGGTTTTCTCATTGATGTATCCTATCCAACGCCCGATAGCTGATCGCCTCTGCAATATGTTCGGGCTGGATGTTTTCTCTGTCTGCTAAATCCGCAATTGTTCGAGCCACTCTTAGAATCTTATCGTGGGCGCGGGCCGAAAGACCTAGCGTATCAATCGCTTTTTTAAGGAGCTCGCGAGCAGCTTCATCAAGCGCACAATATTGTTTTAATTGTTCGGAATTCATGTGGGCGTTAGTGTTGTTAAAACGCCGTTGTTGTAACTTTCGTGCCTTAGCTGTCCGTTGTTTAATCTCACTAGAACTTTCAGTTAAAGGAGCATGGAGCATCTCATGCGTTTTAAGGCCTGGCACTTGTAGATGTAGGTCAATGCGATCAAGCATGGGGCCAGAAATTTTGGCGAGATATTTTTGGATATCGTTTGGCGAGCATTGACATCGTCTCTGGGAGCTCATGAGCCACCCACAAAAACACGGGTTCATTGCGGCAATCAGCATGAAGCCGGCTGGAAAGCGAAGCGTTCGACTGGCTCGGGAGACGGTTACCCAATGATCTTCCAAGGGCTGGCGAAGAACTTCCAGCACATGCCTGGAGAATTCACCTAATTCATCAAGAAACAAAACACCGTTATGGGCTAGGCTGACTTCACCGGGTTTGGGGTTTGAACCGCCACCAATCAAGGCAATATCCGAGGCTGTGTGATGAGGCGAGCGAAAAGGTCGAGCCGTGACAATGCCTTTGGTGTTAAGCCCCATCACCGAATAGATCTTGGTAATGTCCAGGGCCTCACTTAAGGTCATATCAGGTAAGATGGAGGGCACGCGCTTGGCTAACATGGTTTTGCCGCTTCCTGGTGGCCCGATCATTAGCACGTTGTGTCCGCCTGCCGCGGCAATTTCGAGACCGCGTTTGACATGGATTTGGCCTTTGACATCAGCAAAGTCCAAGGGATAGCGTCTTTTTTCATTAAGCAGATTTATTCCTTCGCAGGGGGTTGGCTTTATACTCTCTGGGTTAGAAAGAAAATGGACAATTTCTTTAAGGTAATTAGCAGCATAGATATTAACCGTATTAGCCAGGGCTGCTTCCTTGGCATTGGCTGCAGGAACGATCAGACCTTTAAATACTTTAGGATCACAGGCCAAGGCAATAGGAAGGGCTCCGTTGATAGGTCGGATGCTGCCATCGAGTGCTAGCTCACCTAAAAAAACGTAATGGCGTAAGGATTCATAGGAGATTTGTTCATTGCTGGCTAGCACGCTTAAGGCAATGGCCACATCAAACGACGGACCTTCTTTTTTAATATCAGCTGGGGCAAGATTGATGGTTAGGTGTCCTGATGGAAAGCCCAAGGAGCTGTTTTTAATGGCCAGCCTGACTCGCTCGCGGCTTTCTCGGACTGCATTATCAGGCAGGCCAACGATGGTTACTAGGGGAAGACCATCGGTTATGTCGGTTTCAATGGTAACGCAGTAGGCCTCGAGCCCGGCCAGGGCAAAACTAAAAGATTTGGCAAGCATACGTAACCTCAGATTTTACGGGGAGTTAGATAATTTTAGGATTACAAGGGGGGAGCTTGAAGAAACCAATCCTTGCTTTTTGGGGGAGCAAAGATATAATACAGGCTAACAAATTAAGGTATTATCGTCAACATTTTCGAATAAACTCAGTGTTAACCCTGAAGCGTAAGCGAAAGGGTCATATTTTATTAGATTGCACTAATGGAACTGCAGACAACACATTCCTTTGCCAGAGAATTCCTACATAATCGTATATTCTTCATAACCCTGCTGGTTTGGATATTTGCTCAATCAACCAAGGTTATTTTGGGGGTTATTAGGGAGAAGAAGTTTAATTTTCGTTGGTTTATCGGTACAGGAGGAATGCCTTCGAGTCATGCGGCTGGAGTAACAGCCTTGGCTACAGCGGTAGGGTTACAAGATGGATTTGATGGAGCTATGTTCGCCATATCTTCTGTGTTTGCCCTTGTCATTATGTTTGATGCGCAGGGAGTCAGGCGAGCAGCTGGCCAACAAGCTACCATTCTTAATAAAATGATGGATGACATTTGGATGGGGCATCTTCAAGAAAAAAGACTTATAGAACTAGTGGGACACACCCCCATACAGGTTCTGGCAGGTTTTGTATTTGGAATCATTTGCACCCTAATTTTGTATTAAGTTCAAGGAGGCGCTTGTGAAAAAACAATGGATCATTATTATTGTTGCGGTTATTTTACTGGCCACCATTGGCCTTGTTGTTGCTAACGTCATAAAGCATGGTGGAGCGTCATTATCTTCTCAAGCGCCAGTGCCTGTCAGAGAATTATTAGATCAAGCCCAGCAGTATGAAACCCAGGGTGAGGAATTAAAAGTCAAAGAAGCCTTAAGTAAAATTATTGCCGAACATCCTGATTACGATAAGATTGAAGATGTCCAAAAGCGATTAGGTGATCTAAATATCGGCATCATATTTTCTAAAACCCCTACCCCTCAAACCGAAGTATATCAAGTGCAGCCTGGAGATTCTTTAGGCAAACTTTCCAAGAAATATAATACAACCAAGGAATTAATCAAAAGAAGTAACAATCTAAAAAGTGATGTGATCAGGGTTGGTGAGAATTTACGCATTTGGAAAGCTCCATTTTCCGTTTTCGTCAGTAAATCACAAAATACCATGGTTCTTAAATCCAATGATGAGGTTGTGAAAATCTATCGGGTGTCGACTGGCAAAGATAAAAAAGACAATGCTACTCCCACAGGGGTTTTTAAAATTGCCTCTAAGATTGCCAACCCTGTTTGGTTTAAGCCAGGCGGCCAACCTGTTCCACCTGAGAGTCCAGAAAATGAATTAGGCTCGCGTTGGATGGGATTTGATACTGACCCGCATTATGGTATTCATGGGACTATTCATCCAGATATGATTGGTGAAAACGCTACAGCAGGTTGCGTGCGTATGGTCAACGCGGATGTCGAGGAGCTTTTTGATCTTCTACCTATGGGAACAAAGGTAACAATTCAGGAGTAAAGATGAGCAAATTAGATTTTGAAAAACCTATTCTTGAACTTGAAAATAAGATTAATGATCTTCGCAAAATGGGTTCTAAGAAAGTGACCCTCGAGCCAGAGATCAAGCGTCTAGAAACCAAGTTAGAAAAATTAAAGAATGATATTTATTCGAATCTTTCCGCCTGGCAAAGAGTGCAGATTGCCCGTCACCCTGGCCGGCCTTACACCTTAGATTACATCAAGATGATGAGCGATGATTTTCTAGAATTGCATGGCGATCGCTTGTTTGCTGATGATCTATCGATTGTCGGAGGTTTTGCCAAGATTGATGGAGTGAAGGTTATGATTTTTGGCCATCAAAAAGGTCGCGATACTAAGGAAAATGTGCAACGTAATTTTGGCTGTGCGCATCCTGAAGGTTACCGCAAAGCCATGCGTTTAATGAGAATGGCAGCAAAATTCCATGTGCCTGTTGTTTGCTTGATTGATACTCCAGGAGCTTATCCTGGCATTGGAGCTGAAGAGCGCGGGCAAGCCCAGGCCATTGCTGAGAACTTGCGTGACATGTCGAATATCGAGACACCTGTTGTAGCGGTCATTATTGGTGAGGGTGGAAGCGGTGGCGCCTTAGGGATTGGTGTGGCTGATACAGTGCTGATTTTAGAACATGCTTACTATTCAGTAATTTCTCCTGAAGGTTGCGCCTCAATCCTTTGGCGTAGTTCCTTAAAAGCCCCTGAAGCAGCCAAGGCTTTGAAACTCCATGGGGAAGATTTGATTAAGCATGGCGTGGTTGATGAAATTGTAGCTGAACCTATGGGTGGGGCCCATCGTAATCATGAAGAGGCCGCTGAAACTTTAAAGGCCAGTCTTTTAAAGAATATCAAGAAGTTAAGCAATCTCTCCACCGATAAACTTTTAGAAAAACGTTACGAGAAATTCCGCAGTGTCGGCCAGTTTGTTGAGAAAAAATGAAGCAGGATATCCTCAATCTTTCCTTCGAAGAGTTAGCTCGTTATTTTGAATCCATCGGTGAAAAAACATTTCGCTCCCAACAAGTGGCCCAATGGATTTATCAAAAGGGCGTGTGGTCTTTTGATGATATGCCCAATATCCCTAAATCCGTCAGAGACCGATTAAAAATCGATTTTGATTTTAAGCCTAATACTATTGCTGAGAAGCAAATCTCCAAAGAAGGCACTACTAAATTCTTATTCGATCTACATGATCACGAAAAGATCGAAAGCGTATTGATTCCTACAGCCACACGCACTACAGCTTGTATTTCTACTCAAGCAGGATGCAAATTCGGCTGCAAGTTTTGTGCCAGCGGTATCGGTGGATGGTCGAGAAACTTGACCTGTGCAGAAATTGTGGCTCAAGTGCTTCATGTGAAAGAAGAGGCCCTTAAGCATAAGCGACCACTGACCAATATTGTGTTTATGGGTACAGGCGAGCCTTTGGATAACTTTGAGAATCTCATGCGAGCCATACGTATTATTAATTCCAATCAGGGGATTAATATTGGGGCGCGCCATATTACTGTCTCCACCGTTGGGTTGGTACCTAAGATCAAAGAATTAGCCCAGCAAGGGCTGCAGATTGAATTGGCCATTTCCTTGCATGGATATGATAATGAATCACGTAACACACTCATGCCGGTTAATCGTAAATATCCTTTTGATGAATTAATTGCAGCCTGCCACGATTTTTTCAAAGCAACCAAACGTCAGTTGACCTTTGAGTACATCCTGATCGAAGATGTTACTTGTACAGCCAAAGCAGTTGAGAGTTTAAAGAAAGCTTTCAAAGGCTTGGTCTGCAAGATGAATTTAATTCCTTACAATCCTGTCTCAGAATTTGACCACAAGACCCCTTCGGGCAAGGCTATGAATGCTTTCAAAGACAGCTTAGAAGAGGCTGGGATCCATGCCACCATCCGTACACCACGCGGCCGCGACGTAGCTGCTGCCTGTGGGCAGTTAAGACATCAGCATCAAAAATAAAAAGAATTAATTATTGTTGGGAAGAGACCTTGCTCTGCATTTTTTGAATGAGCTCGAGCATTTTGGGATTTCTCATGAGCTCTTGGGCCTTAGGGTCTTTGGCAATGGCTTCAAGATCGTGGCTAGTAACTTTCTTCATCAACTCTGGGTCGGTTAAAAGTTTGACCATTTCAGGATCCTTCATCATTTCTTGGATATCACTCATGATTTCTGGATCATTCATCATTTGAGCTTGAGCAGCCTCGACTTGTTCTTTGGCAGCAGGAGTTATTTCACAAAAAGCCAGGCGAGGAGATAAAAAGGTAATTAGTAAGAGAAATAAGATGAGTTTTTTCATATCTAAGAAAAGTGTAACATTTTTTTAGATGAAAACCAAGGTTATTGGTGCTGGGAGAGGGAATCGAACCCTCACAGCCGTGAAGCTACTGGTTTTTGAGACCAGCGCGTATACCAGTTCCGCCATCCCAGCTCTGCTTCGCTAAAATGCTTTCGCTTTTAGCTTCGCAGCAGCAAGCTCTGCAAAGCGTGTCACATTTTAGGAAGAAATCTTTTTTTCAAAAAAGCCACACCAGATCCGGCTTTTAAATACTGCTCAAAACTAAATGCTAATGTTTCATTTCTAAAGGAAATATAAGTTTCTATTTCCCAGGGTGCGTATCTTTTACTGTAAGTGCTCTCTTCTGCGTTATGTTCAGCTAATCTTTTCTCAAGATTAGAAGTAATGCCAATATAGTAACGTGTGGAATCTTTTAAGCTTTTAAAAATATAAACAAAATACATAGCCCTCTTAATTACATTGCTTAACGTAGAAACAGAGGGCTTGTTTCTACGAAGCTCAAATACGAAGTATTTGAGCGAAGTAGAATGGAGTTGAGGGGGATTGAACCCCTGACCTCCTGCATGCCATGCAGGCGCTCTCCCAAACTGAGCTACAACCCCAAATAGAGACGCCAATATACCATTGCCCATCTGGTTTGTCAACCAGCAGACAGGCACACAACGACCCAAAGGGCATATGTAAACCACCGACCCCTAACTTAGTTGACAATAAGCAAACGAATATTTATTATATAAACCCTATGGACGACATTTACCTAGATTATGCTTCTACCACCCCAACTGATCCTCAAGTTGTTGAGGCCATGCGACCTTTTTATTTTGACCGTTTTGGCAATGCATCTAGTCCCCATAGTTTTGGTCGAAGGGCCCATAGCGCCATCGAAGATAGCCGTAAAATACTCGCTGATTTTATAGGAGCCAAGCCCTCCGAGATTGTGTTTACTTCCGCAGCCACAGAATCCAACAATCAGGCAATTTTGACACTGGCTTTAAGTTTGTTTAGTAAAGGCCGTCATGTCATTGTTTCAGCGATCGAACATGCCAGTGTCAATGAACCATCCAAACGCCTCTCCAAATTAGGTTTTGAAGTGAGCTTTGTCCAACCTGATGTTTATGGTGTTATCCAACCCAAATCAGTTATCGATTTAATTAGAGAAGATACGATTTTAGTCATTGTGCAGCATGCTAATAATGAAATTGGCGTTATCCAGCCAGTTGAAGAGATAGGCGAGGTCACACGAGCTCGTGGTGTGTGTTTTTTGGTTGATGCAACTCAAAGTGTAGGGCATGTTCCTGTGAATATTCGACACATCAATTGCGATTTACTCTCGCTCTCAGCCCATAAATTTTACGGCCCCTTAGGCATAGGCGCTTTATTTGTTAGAGAAGGATTAACGATTGAACCAAGGCTTTATGGAGGGGATCAGGAAACTTCCAGAAGGGCAGGCACGCAGAATTTACCAGGTATTGTGGGGATGGCACGCGCCATTGAACTTTGCAAGCAGACGATGGATTCTGAAGCCCAGAAGCAAGTTGTTTTAAGAGACCATATCATTGATTTTGTACTGAAGAATATCACAGGCGTGCTGCTTAATGGACATCGCAAACAGCGCCTGCCCAATAACGCCCATTTTTGTTTTGAAGGCATTACGGGCGAACAATTAGTTGTGGCTCTTGATATGGTAGGTATTGCCGTTTCTCAGGGGTCAGCTTGTTCGCGTGGAATTTTAGAGCCCTCGCATGTGCTTAAGGCCTTGGGATTGTCAGATCAGATGGCTTTAGGAAGTTTGCGTGTGAGCCTAGGTCGATGGAGCGCCCAAGAAGATGTAGATTATTTCTTGCAGCAGTTGAAGTTAATTGTAGAAAAAATGCGAAAGTAAGATGCAAGAGCGGATCATCCAATTTTTAAAACAAACCGAAGGGTATGTTTCGGGAGAAGAGATTAGTCAGCAGCTTAATATGTCGAGAGCTGCTGTTTGGAAGCATATGCAGGATCTGCGGTCCCACGGTTATGAGATCGCAGCTGTTCCCCACCTAGGCTATCAGCTAGTTGCAGCCCCTGATCTTTTATCAGCCCATGAAATTCAATTCAAATTAAACACCCATTCGATCGGGCAGAAGGTTTATGCCTTTGACAGTCTACCTTCGACCATGGATGAAGCTTTTCGATTAGGCATGCAAGGCGCGCCTGAGGGAACGGTTGTGTGTGCCGAGGGACAGACCAAGGGCCGAGGCAGGCTAGGCAGGGTTTGGGTGTCACCTAAGGGCAAGGGTATTTACTGTTCAATTATTCTACGTCCTAAATTAAGTACCGATCAAATGTCACGTTTGACACTCATGACAGCAGTTGCCATTGCCGAGGCTATCAAGAAGGTGACTGGACTTAAACCTTTAATCAAATGGCCCAATGATCTGATGCTAGGAGGCAAGAAACTAGCTGGTATTTTAACCGAGCTGCGCGCCGAGGCAGACCAGGTAACCTTTGTGGTGGTGGGTTTTGGGATTAATGTGAATGCTACAGCTAGCCAAATCCTCGATACAGCTACTTCTTTAAAAAATGTGACCCATCATAGCGTGAATCGCATCGAGCTTTTTCAAGAAATTCTAAGGTCTTTAGAACACTGGTACGCCCGAATACTCAAAGGCCGATTTGACGATGTTTTAAAATATGTCCGTAAGAACTCTGCCACTATAAAGCAGCGCGTGCGTATTATTGAAGGCAGCAGCAACTTAGAAGGCAAGGCCACGGATATTGATAGTGATGGTGGGCTGCTTATTCGATTAGCCAACGGAAAAATAATTAAGAAAATGGCCGGAGATGTGCGACACATATGAACGATTCTATTTTAGCCGATGATTTAAAAGCTTTAGAATCCCAATCCATGTTACGGGTCTTGCGTGAGGTGCAAGGTTCTCAATCACGCGAAATTGTGATTGAAGGCGAGCGGCTCATTAATTTTTGTTCGAACAATTATCTGGGGCTCGCTGATGATCCAAGAATCAAAGAGGCTGCCAAAGCGGCGATTGGTCAAGACGGCTTTGGAAGCGGGGCTTCGCGATTGGTGTGTGGCAGCATGCAGGCACATCATCAGCTCGAGAGCAAGATTGCCAAGTTTAAAAATACCGAGGCAGCCTTAGTTTTTTCCAGTGGCTATATGGCCAATGTTGGAATTATTCCAGCCTTGTTTGGTAGGGAAGATATTGTTTTTTCAGATAGGCTCAATCATGCCTCGATTATTGATGGGATTCTCTTAAGCCGAGCCGAATTCAAACGTTATGCGCATAATGATCTGCAGTCGCTCGAAGCAGCCTTGCAAGATAGTCTTAAGTTTAAAAAGCGTCTGATTGTGACTGACTCGGTGTTTAGTATGGATGGCGACCGAGCCAGGCTTAAAGAAATTGTGGCCTTAGCTCAACATTATCAGTGCTACGTGATGACCGATGAAGCTCATGCCTTTGGTGTGTTAGGTAATACCGGGGCAGGCTTGGTTGAAGAAGAAGGCCTAAGTCGTAAGATCGATATTCAAATGGGAACTTTCTCAAAGGCTGCTGGATGTTATGGGGCTTATGTGGCTGGCTCGAAGGTGCTCTGCGATTATCTGGTGAATCATGCACGCAGTTTTATTTATACAACATCTCTGCCGCCAGCCTTGGCCGCAGCAGCTTCAAAGGCTATCGATATCATTCAGCAAGAGGACAACCGCAGGCAGAAGGTTTTAGACAATGCGCAGTATGTTCGGCAAGGTCTTAAGAATTTGGGTTTTGATACGCTGGACTCCTCAACTCCGATTATTCCAGTGGTATTGAAAGATGCAGCTCGAGCACTGGCTGTGTCGGAAGCTTTGAGATTTAAAGGAATTTTTGTGCAAGCCATTCGACCGCCAACCGTGCCAGTCAATACGGCGCGATTGAGAGTAACGGTCATGGCCACGCATACACAGGGAGATTTGGATAAGCTTTTGGATGCTATAAAAGAACTTAGTTAGTATTTTTACGCTCCGCTTGTCTTTTTCCGCCAATCCCTGCCTGCCGGCAGGCAGGTTTTTTGGTGCCTTCAGAAATACAACGTCCTGCGGACTGTATTTCTGAATCAGCGACGCAGATTGTCGGGACAAGAGTCGCTTTAAAAATGCTAACTAAGTTCTTAGAATCATTAAGAGGATTAAGCATGCATCATTTTACAGCACGTTCAGGTATTAAGTGGCACTACGAGACCTTTGGTCAAGGCGAAGCTATTTTATTTATTCATGGTTTTGGCGCTAGTGTGCGTTGGTGGGCGAATCAAAAAGCCTTTTTAGATCGACATTATTCTGTGATCGTAGTCGACCTGCCTGGTCATGGAGGCAGTTCGTGGCAGCCTGTCACTTTACAAGGCATGGCCCAGGATTTGCGTGAGCTCTTAGATATTCTTGAGATCGCTCATTTAAATATCGTGGCGAGCTCCTTTGGTGGTTTGGTTGCGATGGAACTCTATCGACTTAATCCCGAGCGGGTCTCTCGCATTAGCTTTGTAGGCTCATTACCTAAGTTTGCCCGCAGTGACTCATATCCCGCTGGGCTTGATATTGATAATATCCGCAAACTCTCGCATCAGTTTGAAGGTGATTACGCGTCGATCTTGGATATTTTCTTTCGTTCGCTTTTTACGGTTAAGGAGAGAGGTTTGCCTTCGTATCAGAAGGTTAAGGATTTACGAGCTACCGATCCGCTGCCACAGCGCGAAGCCTTGCAGTCGTTTTTAAAGATTTTAGAAACCACGGATTTGCGCGATCGGCTATCATCGTTGATTTGTCCTGTGCAATACATCACTGGAGAAGAAGATTATTTGTGTCCAAGACAAATCATGGACTGGATCCAAGAACATGCGCTCAATGCCAGGCTTGATTTTATTGCCGGTTGTGGACATCTGCCATTTTTAACTAAGCCAGAGGAATATAATGAGCTTCTCGAGAATTTTCTTATCAACTGAAGAGGTTAGCCGATCCTTTAGCCAGGCTGCTGGGCAATACGATGAGCTTTCGAGTCTTCATCAACAATTTGCTCGTTCGCTGATCCAGGAAGTTGATGATTCTAAAAAACCGGCAACGCACATTTTGGATATTGGTTGTGGGACAGGATATCTATCAGCTCAAGCCAGGCAGCGATTTGCGCAAGCACAAGTGACAGGCTTGGATTTCTCTCCAGGAATGATCACACAGGCGCAAACCAATTATAAAGATATCAATTTTATTCTGGCTGATGCCAGGCAAATGCCCTTGGCTGATCAAAGTTTTGATGTGGTGTTCTCTAATTTTGCTTTTCAATGGATGCCCGAGTTATTAGAGGCTTTTGGCGAGGCGCATCGCGTTCTTAAAGACGGGGGACTGCTTCAGGCAACCTTGTTTGGAGAAAGAACTTGTGAAGAATTGTTTAACAGTCTTGAACGTGCAGGATTTGATACCGATTATTTGAATCGCTTTGTCGATGTTTATCAGATCGAAGCGAGGCTAAGAAAAGCAGGTTTTAGTCAGATTGTGGTTGAACAACAAATGGTTAAGTTGCCCTTTAAAGATCTCTGGCAGCTTTTAGCGTGGCTAAAAGGGCTTGGTGCCAACAAGCTTTCTAGAAGGGCCTTTATAGGACCAAGAACACTGCAGCGAGCCAACGCGTATTGTTTAAAGAATCGTTTAGACGATCAAAATATTGGCATCTCTTTTGAAGTAATTAAGCTTAAGGCCATTCGATGAAAATTTGTGTACAGTGTCATCCTGAGGCCTAAGGCCGAAGGATCTCTTTAAGAATGACCTTTTTTGAGATTCTTCGCTCCTGCCTGCCGGTAGGCAGGTCGCTCAGAATGACAGGGGTCAAATTATGAAAAAACTAATTTTTATAACAGCCACCGATACTGGCGTGGGTAAGACCGTAGCCACGAGCGTGCTAGGAGTGCTGCTGCAAAGCCAAGGCATTAATGTAGGTGTGATGAAGCCTGTGCAGTGTGCTGGTAATGACGCGCAGTTGCTTAAAAAGACATTAGGACTAAAAGAAAGTTTATCAATCATCAATCCGATTCATGCTCCCGAGCCACTCTCACCGCATCTGGCTCTCAAGCGTTCGAAGCAGACTTTTGATCTGAAGAAAATCCGCGCCTCGCTTAAAACATTATCTACGCAGTATGATATTGTCTTAATTGAAGGTGCCGGCGGCTTAATGGTGCCGCTCAAAGATGGCTACTACAATGCGGATCTGATCCGTGACCTAAAAGCCGAGTTGATTATTGTGGCTCGATTAGGTTTAGGAACGATCAATCACACCTTATTGACCGTCCATCAGGCGTTAAGATACGGTTTGAAGATTAAGGGTATCATATTTTCTGACACCAAAGCGGGTCGCAAAACTCTTCCTGAACAAACTAATCCTAATGAAATAGAAAAATTATCTAAGATCAAGGTCTTAGGCACGATTCCATATTTAAAACCACTGACAGTATCGAATATCATAAAAAAATGCCAACACTTAAAACTCGACGTCTAAAAGCAATCGATAAAAAATATCTCTGGCATCCTTTTACCCAAATGAAGGATTGGCTAGCTGATGCTAAGCAGCCTGTGATCATTGACCGAGCCAAAGGTGTGTATCTTTATGATACCGATGGTAGACGTTATATTGATGGGGTTTCTTCCTTATGGGTTAATGTGCATGGGCATGGCCATCCTGTGATCGATCGAGCCATCAAAGCACAGATCGATCGTTTGAGTCACTCGACCCTGCTTGGTTTAGCTAATACTCCTGCGGTTGAGTTATCTAAGAAGCTAATTGAGATTGCACCCAAAGGTTTAAGCAAGGTATTTTATTCGGATAATGGTTCAACCGCCGTTGAGATTGCTTTAAAGCAGGCGTATCAGTATTGGCAGAACAAGGGTCAGAGAAACAAGCGCACCCTGGTGCATTTAGAGAATTCCTATCACGGAGACACTCTGGGTTCGGTGAGTGTAGGAGGGATTAAATTATTTCATCAGGCGTACCGCAATTTGATATTTAAGACCCGAGCTTTAAAAGGCCAGGGGTGGGGGGCTGTGGAAGATTTCAGGAAGATTTTAAGAAAAAGTTCAGGTTCTATTGCAGCCTTGGTAGTTGAACCCTTAGTTCAGGGAGCTGCAGGTATGCTGTTGTGGCCCGAAGGGACTTTAAAAGAATTTCGTCGACTCTGTGATCAATATGGTGTGCTTTTAATTGTGGATGAAGTGGCAACAGGCTTTGGCCGTACGGGGAAAATGTTTGCCTGCCAGCATGAGAATGTTACACCAGATTTCTTGTGTTTAGCTAAGGGAATCACGGGCGGCTATTTGCCTTTGGCAGCAACATTGACTACGAGAGAAGTTTATGATGGCTTTCTTTTTGATTTTAAATCTCAAAAGACATTTTTCCATGGGCATACCTACACTGGCAATCCTTTGGCTTGCGCGGCAGCCTTGGCTAACTTAGAAGTGTTCGAAAAAGAGCGCACCCTGGCCCGGTTGGCCCCTAAAATTAAATTTCTGGCCAAGCAATTAAAGATGTTTTATAATCTCACCTCCGTCGTAGAGATCCGCCAGTGTGGCTTTATGGTGGGCATTGAATTAGCAGGCCGATGGGAGGATCGTTTAGGTGCAAAGGTTTGTCAGCGCTCGCGTGATTTAGGAGTGATGTTGCGGCCGTTGGGTAATGTGATTGTCATCATGCCGCCGCTCGTAATATCTGAAAAGCAATTGCAGTATTTATTAGAGAGTATCTATAAAGCCATTAAAGAAACATAACGTAGGGGCTGACCTCCGTGTCAGCCCGATATAATTATGAATAACAATCAAGATAAAACCGTTTTCGTTGCCATGTCAGGTGGTGTCGACTCTTCAGTCGTGGCAGGCTTAATCAAGGAAGCTGGCTACAAAACTGTAGGCGTGACTATGTGTTTTAATATTACCCATAATGATGGCAAGGCTTCATGCTGTGGGATCGAAGGCATTGGCGATGCCAAGCGTGCGGCCGAGATCCTAGGCATTCCTCACTATGTTTTTAATTTTGCTGCCGACATCAATGATTTTATTATCAATGATTTCGTCAGTGAATACTTGAAAGGACGCACCCCCAATCCGTGCGTTCGTTGTAATCAGCATTTAAAATTTGGAACGCTTTACGATAAAGTTAAATCTCTCGGCGCTGATTACATTGCCACCGGTCATTACGGCATTATTGATAATAATAACGGAACCTATGAACTTAAGAAATCTGTGGATGAACGCAAAGACCAGTCATATTTTCTTTACAGTATGAAAAAAGAAACCCTTCCTTCAGTGTTATTTCCTTTAGGAGGCTTAACCAAGGTTGAGGTTAGGGAACTAGCGCGACGATTTAACTTAAATACAGCAGAGAAGCCTGAGAGTCAGGATATTTGTTTTGTGCCAGCAGCTGGCTATAAGAAATTTATTGAAGACAGAGTTGGACGTGAAGTCATGGTTCCAGGTGATTTTATCGATGAAGAAGGTAAGGTGGTTGGTCAGCATAAGGGTATTGCCAATTACACCATTGGTCAGCGAGATAAATTAGGCATTGCCATGGGTTATCCGGTGTATGTGTACAAGATTGATGCGCAAACCAATAGTGTTCATATTGGCAATCTGGAGAAGTTATATTCTAAAGGGTTAATAGCTGGACAAACGAATTGGGTTAGCATGGAAATTCCCAAAGAAACCATAGAAGTTATGGCTAGAATTCGTTATAATTCTCCTGAAATAAAGGCCAGACTTACAGCGACGAATGCAAGTGAAATTCGCCTGGAGTTTGAAGAGCCTCAAAAATCCGTCACACCAGGCCAATCGGTGGTTTTTTATAGAGACGATGTAGTTTTAGGTGGAGCAATTATAGAATCTCCCATTTAACGAGGATAAAACTTATGTTGAGAATTTATGGTGTTGTGGTTGTTCTTCTAGTTTTTGTCTCAAGCAATGCTTTAGCTCAAGCCATCAATCCTGCCCGTCAATATGAACAAAAACGAAACACAGAATCTCCCGCTGACGGTGTTTGGTATGTCTATGACCGAGAAGGAAATCTTTCCAAAGAAGAACACTATAAAACCTATCGTTTAGATGGTGATATTAAGACCTTTTATAAGAGTGGATCAACCAAGGCGATTACTCCTTATGTCGATGGGCATCGTCATGGATTAGAGAAGACCTATTATGAATCTGGTTCTTTAAAAGGTGAAAATATTTACGAGCACAACAATCTTAATGGTCTAAGTAAGCAATATTATGAAAATGGTGCTTTGCAGAAGGCAGCCAACTATACCAACGGGCAGCTCGATGGCACAATGAAGACATATTACGATACAGGTATCCTTAAACAAGTTTGGAATTATGCCAACGGTGTTATTAGTGGAACCCAAATTAATTATGGACCTGATGGATTAATTAAGTCGGAAGATAATTACCAAAATGGTGTGCTTTCTTCCCATAAAGATTATGTAACCGATGTTGCTTCTTTAGTGTCGGCCCCGGCTCCAAACGCTGCTTCTAACGATGCAAAGGTTGAATCTAAAGATGTAGCTAAACCTGCACCAGCTGTCCCAGCCACCACAGAGAAGAAGGAATTGACTCAGAAATGATTGCTTTAAATACCGATTATCTTAAAGGCTTCGTTTCCGACGGAGAAATAAAGAACATTGCCCCCGAGATCCAAAAAGCCCATGAGGCGTTGCTTGCTAAAAAGGGCAAGGGTGCTGAATTTACCGGCTGGCTAGATCTGCCTTCTAGAATCTCTGATAGCTTAATTCAAGAACTCCAAACCCTAGCTCAAGAAGTCCAAAAAGATTGTGACTGTTTAGTTTCCATTGGTATTGGTGGTTCATATTTGGGTATTCGGGCCACGGTTGAATTTTTAGGCGGACAGACTAAACTTCCGATTTACTACGCAGGTCACAATATTAGTAGCGATTATCTGCACGGATTATTAGAGACGCTTAAAAGTCGGCGCCCTGCGGTGGTGGTTATTTCCAAATCAGGTACAACTACCGAACCTGCGATCGCGTTTCGTTTAATCAAAAAAGCTTTAGAAGGTCGATATTCACCCGCTGAATTAAAACGACGCATTATCTGTGTGACCGATGAGAAAAAAGGCGCGCTTCGTCAGATTGCTACCAAGGCTGGCTTTCGTTCGTTTGTGATTCCTGATGATGTGGGTGGGCGTTTCTCAATCTTGACCCCCGTAGGTCTTGTTCCTTTAGCATTGGCTGGCGTTGATATTAAATCTTTGGTGGATGGAGCTAAAAAGGCCCAGGAAGAATATGCGAATGCCGATCTAGAGAAAAATAATTGTTATCGCTATGCCGCGATCCGCAATATTTTATATCGCAAGGGTAAGAATATTGAGGTGGTTGCTTCATTTTATCCGCAAGTTCAGTTTGTGGCTGAATGGTTTAAGCAACTTTTTGGTGAAAGTGAAGGCAAGAACGGCAAAGGAATTTTTCCTGCTTCAATGATTTTCTCGACGGATTTACATTCGATGGGCCAGCAAATGCAAGATGGTGAGCGCAATATTTTTGAAACCTTTATTGCTATTGATAAGCCTGTTTATGATCTTGAAGTGCCTCATGATTCAGAAAACCTCGATGGTTTTAATTATGTGGCGGGCAAAACTTTTGATTATGTGAATAAAAAAGCTTACGAGGGTACTTCAGCTGCGCACTTTGAAGGCGGCGTTCCTAATATGACCTTGAGGCTTTGCAAGGCCGATGCTTTTCATTTAGGGCATTTGTTTTACTTCTACGAAAAAGCCGTCGCTATTTCTGGTTATGTTCTTGATGTGAATCCTTTTGATCAGCCAGGAGTGGAAGCTTACAAGCAAAAGATGTTCGCCCTTCTTGGCAAAAAATAATTTATGCCTTCGGTTATCAGGGTCCGTAATCTCAAGAAAACCTTCCGATCCCACAATCAGGATGTTTATGCCATTAACGGCATTGATTTAGATGTCGAGCAAGGCGAGATCCTTGGTATTCTTGGTCCCAATGGTGCAGGTAAGACCACTTTTCTAAACACCCTTTCAACTTTATTATTACCTGACAGCGGCAGTATTGAGATATTAGGTATTCCATATAAGCCTGAGAACTTTCCGGCCATTTTGCGCCAGATCAATATGTCTTCAGGATATCCTAACTATGCTTTTTGTCTGAGTGTTCAACAGAATCTGGAGTTTTATGGTCGACTGTATGGATTAAGTGGAGCTTCTTTAAATAAAAAGGTTGCTCAAGTGATGGAGCTCTTTTCCTTGAACGATTATGCTCATCGTCGGTTTGATGAGCTTTCTTCTGGTACCAAGCAAAGACTTTCCTTGGCTAAGGCCATGCTCAATAATCCAAAGATTATTTTCTTAGATGAACCTACCATTGGACTGGATCCGGATGTGGCGATCCAAACCCGTGAAGTCATCAAAGACATTCTGAAGAGCCAAAAGGTGACAGTGCTTTTCACTAGTCATAATATGGCCGAGATTGAAGAGATGTGTCACCGTGTAGCTTTCATTAGAAAAGGAAATATTATCAAGTTGGCCACAATTGCTGAATTGAAAAGACTGCATAACACCGATGATCTCGAGCAAGTCTTTATCAATTTAGCTCATGAACAAAATGCCAGCCAAATTAAAGTAGAGAATGTTAAACAGGTGCAATTTGCAACATCCCCTGTAGTGAAAACCACCTTAGGACAATGGCTGAATCGTTGCCGCGCCTTTACAACCAGAAGTACTATTTTTGCTCTGCGTAATTTGTTTGTGATGACCGATGTTTTTTTCTGGCCGATGATTTCTTTAATCTCTATTGGCCTGATGTCTAAGTTTATCAATCTGCAAAATCATATGATGGAATTCATTATGACCGGAACGCTGGCGGCTGGCGTATTGCAGATTGGCCAATTAGATGTAGGCTATGCAATTCTTTATGAATTATGGTCCAAAAGTCTTAAGCATACACTTTTGACTCCGGTGGGGGTGGCAGAAGGGGTGTTGGGATGTCTTGTTTCAGGGATCGTTCGTGGGCTTGTTACCTTTGGCATTATGGCAGCAGCTGCAGTTTGGGGATTTGGTTTTCAGTTGCCTGATTTTGGAGTCATGGTAGCTTTTTTAATTGGTATTTTTGGTTGTGCTTTGATCTTGGGAATATTTGTTAATATTCTAATTCTATCTTTTGGTCAAAAGGTTGAAATCACGGCCTGGATGTTTGGCCATCTGTTCCTCATTCTTTGTGGGATCTACTATCCTGTGGATGTTTTGCCTTCTTTTTTCCAACAATTGTCTCTGGTGGTTCCAATTACCCACTTTTTAGAGTATTTTAGGCATTATTATGGGTTTAAAACCCATAGTTCAAATTCACTTATGATAGGGTATTGTTTGATTGTGGTGTATTTATTAATAAGCCTAAAGCTCTTAAAACAAGCCTATATCCGTGCCCGTAAAAATGGCATTGTGATCCGCCTTTCAGAATAAGCAGTAAACGTTTTCTCAAAATGTCCTTTAAGCCCTGCCTGCCGGCAGGCAGGCTTGTTTTTGATTATTTATAGTATAAACTTTATATAAGTATGAGAAAACCGACCCCAGTAATCCACATAGCCATTCTTGTGGCTTTTTTGATTAATACCTTTGGGCCTTTACCTGCCTTAGCCCAGGAAATTCGTTTACCCACACCTGGTGTCCGAGTCAGTCTCAGCCCCGCTGTCAATTCAGCCATCTTGAAGGGCATCAAGGTCCATCCGGATAATCCATTTCAATTTGAATTTATTATGGATCAGGGCGATGTAGGGGCACAGCATGCTGTGCCCCTACATGATGAAGCCAATCGACTTATCAAATATTTCCTAGCCAGCCTTACCGTGCCAGAGAAAGATCTCTGGGTTAACCTGTCTCCCTATGAAAAAGACCGCATCGTGCCAGAGAGCTTTGGTTTAACGGAGATGGGCCGAGATTTGTTGGCTGAAGATTACATCTTGAAGCAAATCACTGCCTCGCTTATCTATCCAGAAGATGAGGTGGGAAAGAAGTTCTGGAAGAGAATCTATGAAGAAGCAGCCAAGAAATACAACACCACCAATATTCCAGTAAACACCTTTAACAAGGTGTGGATCGTGCCTGACAAGGCTGTCGTTTACGAACGACAGCCGCAGCCCTTCGAAGCCAAAGGCGAAAGCACTTTGGCGAAGGAGGGGAAGGTTGAAGATAAATCAGCTGTGGCGTATGTGGTGGAATCGCGGTTGAAGGTGATGCTAGAGGCAGATTATTTGGCGGAAGCGAAGAATGGTGTACGGGCTGGGTCGCCCAGCCCTAACAAGGGCGAGGAGACCTCGCCCGTACGTAGCAA
>CAZOXU010000002.1:115718-222597 GCA_964583975.1 uncultured Planctomycetales bacterium | reverse complement strand
ATGGCTGGGTAGCCATGTTCGGAAGGGATAAGTGCTGAATGCATATAAGTACGAAACCCTTCTCAAGATGAATCATCGATTCTTCGCAAGAAGATGAAGGCACGTTGTAGACTACGACGTTGATAGGCTGCCAGTGTAAGGCCCGTAAGGGTTTCAGCTAAGCAGTACTAATCTGCCAAACGCTTGATCTTATATTAAATTTTAAACGGGTTGTATTACCTTATATTTCATAATTGCCAGTCTTTTGACTGGTCTCGCAAGAGATCAAATATCTATTGCGGTAACTTTACTGGTGGGGCAACACCCGTTCCCTTTCCGAATACGGAAGTTAAGTCCACCGAGGTCGATGGTACTTTAGTCGCAAGGCTATGGGAGAGTAGAACGTTACCGCTTTTATTTAAAGCCCTGTAATCGTTAAGGTTACAGGGCTTTTTTATTTATATGCTTAATTGACACTCAAGAGAGAGGGTGTTATATTTGAATCAGAGAAGGGAGTTGTTATGCAAAATAAATTTCGAACAGCAGGGTTTTCTTTGATTGAAATTGCAATTGTTGTGGTTATTCTTGGTATTGTTGCTATGTTTGCTTTTCCTGCGCTTTTTAGTCAAATCGAAAAACATCGAGGACAAGAGGCTTTGCAAGCGATGAATCTAATTAAAAGCAATATTGAGTCTTGCGGTATCCAAAATGCATATAGTTTCACAAATTGTTATTCTTGGGATGGAATTGGAATGGGAGATCCTTCCAATAGTGCTGGTAATACAGGTTCTAATTTTAATTATGCAATAGCTGATATAGCGGCGGCAGGTGATGGGTATGTAATTACAGCTACAAGAACTACTTCGACAGATACTATTACTATAAGTAGGTCTAGCTCAGGAGTTTCTACTTGTGCAGGGACAGGTGCCTTTCAAGGGCTTTGTTAAAAGGAATGTGTCATATGAATAAAAATGCCTTTACATTGATTGAGCTTGCAGTAGTTGCTATTTGTGTAGGGGTATTGCTTTTGGTTGGCATTCCTTCGATGCTTAAAAGTATTAATCGTAATTATGCTGTAGATGCTATGCGGAATTTGGTTGCTATTTACAATGCGGAACATAAATACGCCCAAGAACATGGAAATTATTTAATTACAAGTGATCTGAAACAGTTAGGTTTAAATTTAATATCTACCTCAGGAGTTGTATATAGTGTTTTTGATTTGGGTTTTCCATCTCCTACTTATTTTGGATGGGCAGACGCTGGCTCATTATATAGTATGAAAATTAATTTAGATCTTCCGATTTCGACTCAAACTACACCGGTTTATTGTAACGGAGATTTTCCTTCTAATTCTTATAATCCATGTTGTGTTGATCATGCGCATAGTCATGTTCCAGGTAGTCTATGTCCATCATAAATATGAATAAAAAAGCTTTTACTCTTATTGAATTAACGGTTGTAGCAGTTATTGTTGGGATGCTAGCTTTAGTAGCTATTCCCAGCATGATTAAGGGGGTTAATCGAGGCTATTCAAGGGATGCATGGAACAATTTAAAAGCTATTTATGCAGCTCAACAAAATTATTCTCAAGATCATAATGGAAGTTATTTAAATTGTGGGAACACTGCTTGTATAAATTCCGGCCTGGGATTAAATATTATTTCTAATAATGCAATAGACTATACATGCACTGCGGCTCCTTTAGCAAATTATTGTGAAGCAATAAAGGCTTCATCTTTTACAATGCGAGTATATTTAGAATCTCAACTTAAATCACAAAACAATGTTCCTAATTGGTGTGATCCTTCAGGCTCTGACAATCCATGCTGTCAAAATGATTTTTGGGCACATCCCATAGGAGCTCCGTGCCCATAATTTATGATTAATAAAGAAGCTTTTTCGTTAGTTGAGATTGTTGTTGTTATGATTATTTTAGGAGTGCTTGCGGCTGTAGCCGTACCTAATTATATGGTTGGTTTAAGTCGAACCTATGCGAGGGATGCTTTGGATAATTTACTAGCGATACAATCAGCACAGTCTATTTATAAGCAAGCCAACGGTAGTTATTATTCTGATACGGATACAAATGATCATACTAGTGATATTAATACTGGTTTACAGTTAAATATGTCACCTACAGGGGCAACAAAATATTATTGTGATGCTGTTCCTGCCTGTTATGCCGAGCGTACAGGATCAGTTGGTGCTTTTAAAATTGAATTAAATTTATCCTTGGCAACGGTCAGTGTAGGTAGTAATTTGGGATATTGTAGTAGTCTGGATTTGGTACCTAACGGTAGTTATAATCCTTGTTGCATTAATGATGGTACTAAAGTATCAGGAGCTGTTTGTCCATGAAGCCTATGAATAGAAGAAACAAAAAAGGTTTTACTTTGTTAGAAGCATTCCTGGCTTCTTTTATTTTTATCATTTCAGTATCTGCTATTTTTGTGACTATGACGGCTTTACGAAAACCTGCGGTGAATAATGAACAGGCTGTCCAGGCTGCCATATTGCTTCGTGACACCCTGGAAGAATTACGCGCAAAAGTAGATAGTGTCGATGAGGCGGGTAATACGGGGGATTTATCACTAGGGTCTCACTCTATAAATTCTAAAACCCTTAATGGGGTTCCTGTTGTTATAAACTATTTAGTTTCTGCTGATGGTAGTGGAGGCAAAATTGTCGATGCAACGATGACATATTCAGATGCTTTATAATTATGAAAGTCCAACAATTAAAATCTTTTACTTTAATTGAAGTCCTTGTAGCTAGCGTGGTTGTTAGTATTATTTTATTAGGGGTTATCACATCTAGTCTATCTTTAAATAATAATGCCCGATATGCAGCTGGTAGTTATTATGTCACTGAGAATATTCAAAATATTTTAAATGATATTCATAGCAATGCTTTTCAAGCTTATGGGACACCAGATAATCCTGGTTTTGTAGGTATTAGTAGTATAACAAATATAGATTCAACAGGGGCCTCCATAGCAAGCTGGAATTCTGGGAATATATCCATTGCTGATTTGCCATCGGGTGATCCTAACACTTTCTGTATTCATCAGAATTTGAAAACTGATGGTACTTTTGATGAAGCTTTTCCAGATTCAAATCATCGTTGGGTTTGCTATACATTCATAAGTAGCAATCTTTATTCTTGTGTAAAAAGCTTTGATGCCACATGTCTTCCTAATAGTTCATGTTATCAAACGAGTAGTCAGCCTGGAGCTTGTAGTTCAACAGATACTAATTATAGGTTGGTGGGCGCTCTAAAAGTGAAACCAGTAACAGAATTAAGAATTAATGCACAGCAATCTGGTCAGCAAGAGGCCTTATTTAAAGTTACTCTTGAAACTTGTTTGAATCCATCAGATGTAAATTGTGGTTCTTTAAGTACTCGCTCCTCAAATCCTTATGCTACAAAGACAGGAAGCACATCTCTTCCAGGACACAGAATAAATTGACAGCCCTCGTCGGTTAAGATACTATATCCGCTTATGTTAGATCTCAAATATATCCGCGAAAATACAGATAAAGTTAAAGCCGGCCTAGAAGCAAAAAGGGTCCAGCTTGATTTAGGGCGTCTTTTAAAATTGGATGGCGATCGCCGTAGCCTGATTATGGAGCTTGATGAATTAAAAGCCCAGAAAAATGCTGCGAATGAAGAGATTGGCCGCATGGTTAAAGATAAGCTTGATCCTAAGATGAAAATTGCTTCCATGAAGGCTATAGCCTCGCAAATTGATGCTATAGATCCTGTTATAAAGAAGATCGAAGAAGAGATGAGTCATGTTCTTTTAATGATTCCAAATCTGCCTCATTCGTCAGTCCCGGTAGGAAGTCCTGAACTTAATAAAGAAGTGAACATTTGGGGAAAGAAACCCAGTTTAGACTTTAAGCCTAAAACCCATATCGAAATTGCTGAAGAACTAGATATTATTGATTTTAAACGAGGTACGAAATTGAGTGGTTCTAACTTTATTTTATATAAGGGGCTAGGTGCTCGCCTGGAGCGTGCTTTATATAACTTTATGTTGGATCTGCATACTTCGAAGCATGGTTATAAGGAAATGGCTCCGCCAGTCTTGGTTAATACAGCTTCTATGACCGGCACTGGTCAGTTGCCCAAGATGAAGGAAGATATGTATCATCTGCAAGATGATGATTTATACTTAATTCCAACTGCAGAAGTTCCTGTGACTAATATTCATCGTGATGAAACTCTAACCGAAGAAGAATTGCCTATCTATTACACAGCATACACAACGTGTTTTCGTCGTGAAGCAGGGTCTTATGGTAAGGATACAAGGGGGCTAGTAAGAGTCCATCAGTTTGATAAGGTCGAATTAGTCAAATTTGTCCGTCCCGAGAATTCCTATAATGAATTAGAGGCCTTGCTTGCTAATGCCACCAAGGTTTTTGAGTTGCTTAATATCCCGTATCGTGTTCTTTTATTGGCGAGTGGTGATTTAAGCTTTGCAGCTGCTAAATGTTATGACATTGAAGTTTATGCAGCAGGCCTTGATAAATGGTTAGAAGCTTCTAGCTGTTCTAATTTTGAAGATTTTCAAGCCCGTCGGGCCAATATTTCTTATAAAGGTAAAGACGGTAAGAAAAAAGGTTTTGTCCATACCCTCAACGGTTCTGGCGTTGCCCTGCCTCGTACCATGATTGCCATCCTAGAAAACTATCAGACCAAGGAAGGGAATGTTATTGTCCCTGAGGTCCTTCGCCCATATATGGGTGGGGTGGATATTATTAAGAAAAATACTTAAGGATCCCTCGCTTTAGGTTGAGCTCGGGATCCAATCCGCCTTAGGCGGATTGGAGAGGTGGCAGAGCCGAGCGCCGAAGGCGCGAAGGTCTCGAGCGAAGCGAGAGATCTAACTGGTGAGAAATCTGTTATGGAAGAACAATGGTCACTTTATATCATTGAATGCCGAACAGGTGATTTATATGTGGGTATAGCTGTAGATGTAGATAAACGAGTAGGTTTGCATAATAAAGGACGTGCGTGCAGATATACAAAGTTTAGAGGACCAGTGCAGCTGATGTATCAAGAGATTTGTGGTAGTTATAATGAAGCACGTAAACGGGAGAAGGAAGTAAAGAGATTTTCTAGAGAGAAAAAGTTATCCTTAAGCTTAGTGCAAATTAATAGATTTGATTCCTCGCCTTAAGTTAGGCTCGGAATCCAAAAAACATTCGTTTTTTGGAGAGGTGCTAGAGTGGTTGAATAGGGCGGTCTCGAAAACCGTTGTCCGGCGTAAGTCGGACCGTGAGTTCAAATCTCACCCTCTCCGTTCTACTTCGCTCAAATGTTTTTTACATTTGAGCTTCGTAGGAACAGGTTCTGCGAAGCTTTAGCGAAGCAGAGCGCCATTAATGCGTTTTGTTATTAATAGTTAGAATAATATCAGCAAGTTTTTGACTCATCATCGTAGACCCTTTCTGATTCAAATGAATACAATCCCGATATAATCCACGATCTGAAAAGTCGTCCTGCCATCCCCAGAACACAAGATTGGGGTATTGTTTCTTAAGTTCAACCAAGAGATTAAAGTATATTTCTGGGATATGGGAGGTGGCATAGAGATTGTTATACATATCCTCAGGTGCGCTAAACATTGGAAACAAGACAATGATATTGTTGGCCTTGGCTAAATCCAAGATTTTATGTAAGTACTTTAAAAAAAACAGGCTTGGTTGATAATTAAAAACAAGGCTGGTAGGAGGCAGGCAGTTAAGATAGCTTTCTGTTTGATGGCGAGTATATTGTCCTCGGTTCACTATTAGATTATTTTCAAAATCTTTAATTTCTTGACTCGTAGCCAAACCCTTTGTAAATCTTCCTTTAAGAAAGAAATCCCTATTCTTTAAGGAAGGAATTTGTAATTGAACGGCTTTATTAAACCCTAGCTCATTGGTAAAAGAAATAAAGTTTCCATCTTTCATATGAAACATAAATGGCAAATGTTTTTGATAGAAATTCTTCTCTGATATGGCTGTTGGTTCAGGGATAAAATTCATGACAATGTAGCGAGGTTTTTTACTATTGTGCTGTAAATGGTTCTTGAGAAGAAGATAGGATGAGACAACGGTATGATTGGAGAAGGTAGCATAATTAAATGTTTTAAGACCAGTAGCATTTTCAATGAGTCGGGCATTAACACCTTCTAGATTAAAGCAGTCTCCCATGATCAACACATCAAAATTTGTATCTTTTGTCTGGGAGATTTTATTTTTGATTGTAATAAAGAGGCCATCATAAGGAAATTCATCCATGCGGCGGTCAAAAGCCACATTAAAAGCTTCAAACAGCAATACGAACAATAGTGCAGCTGTCGCTGCTAAAGGTATCTTTTTAAAATTGGAAATAAATGAATTCTTTTCCACCTTCGCACCCCAAGAAAATAATTAGAAAATAGCATGTAATATAGAATATTGTTCTTAGCCACCATGGCCATTGCAAAAGAGCTGTTGGATTGTCGGTTTTGTATTGAAAGAATCCCACAAACATAGCGAGGAAAATTCCCAGAGCAGGAAGCCAGAAGTCTACGGGTGTCCATGTAGGAAAACTTAAAAAATGACCAATGGCTGCCAACATTTCGCTGGCTTGTCGTAGAGAAGTGCAACGAAACAGTAGCCAACCTAAACAAATGAATTGAAAAAAGAAAAGGATTTTGACTGCTTTCCAAGCCTTTTCAACCAGTAAGGGAAGGGTTGGTCGGGATCGTTGTAGAAAGGGTTCTAAAAGTCTATGTATTACCAATAGGGTTCCTTGGTAGGCGCCCCAAAGAACAAATGTCCAAGAAGCTCCATGCCACAAGCCTCCTATGAGCATGGTCAAAAAGAGATTGAGATAGGTTCGGATTGTATTTTGACGATTTCCTCCTAAAGGGATGTACACATAATCTCTTAGCCATGAAGAAAGAGTGATATGCCATCTTTGCCAAAATTCCCGTGGATTTGTCGAAAAATAAGGTTGCCTAAAGTTAACAGCTATATCAAAGCCCATGCATTTGCCCATACCACGGGCCATGTTGGAATACCCATCAAAATCACAAAGGATTTGAAAAGCAAATGCATAAAGGGCCAAAAGGACTTTTTCTCCATTGTAAGGAGCGTTAGCAGCAAAAATAGGATCTACAAATTTGGCTAAATTATCTGCAATAAATATTTTCTCAAACAGTCCCCAGAAAAAGAGAAAACATCCTTCATAGAATCCAGTTAGAGTAATTTTTCTAGGAAGGGCCACCTGAGGAATAAAATTCTTAGCCCGCATAATGGGTCCAGCAATTAAATGGGGGAAATAGATCACAAAAAGCACATAATCCCAATAATTATCGGCAGGCTTAACTTTTCTTTTGTACACATCCACCACATAGGAAATTGCTTCAAACGTATAAAATGAAATGCCTAAAGGAAGAATAATATCAATCATCCAGCGGGTTGAAGAAGATAGGAATCCCATCCCCAAAAGAAGGTCTTGGAAATTGCTAATAAAGAAATTAAAGTATTTAAAGAATCCGAGGATGCCTAAATTAACACCGATACTTATGCCTAAGTAGAGGCGTCTTCTTCGAACATCCTGGGTGCGGGCAATCCAATGACTACACCAAAAATCCGTGCTTATAGAAGCGAACATCAAAAAAAGGAATTTCCAGCTCCAGGCGGCATAAAAGAGGCAACTAGCAATGATTAAAAGCCAATTTTGAGCTCGGTGTTTAAGGCACAGATAAAGTCCGTAAACCAGGACAAAAAATACCAGGAATTCAAATGAGTTAAAAAGCATGATTAATAATATCCCATGGCGAGCAGTTTTCTAGACTATTTTATTTCTATTTTGATATAATAACCAACTTTTAAAGGTAAAAGTTATGGGACAAATACGTAAAATAGATGATGTTTATTACATTGAATTCTTTGCACGTGGCCTAATGTATTCTCAGTTGGCAGGTAGCGATGAACAACAAGCGCATAAAATGCTCCAAGAGATTGAAGCCAAGATTTCTAAGGGAGAAGCTTTAACAGTTGTTCGTGAAATAGAAGTAAGAGTCTTTTTTCAGCAATTTCTAGAGTACGCAAAGGGAGAGTTTTCACCTAAAAGTCTCAAGCGCTTCGCATTAACTTGCCAACATTTTTCTAATTTCTTGCTTAGAGTATATCCTCAGGTTAAGAAATTATCTGAAGTGACACCAGCTGTTATTGAAGGATATAAAGCTGAATTGGTTAAAGACGTTAAGCCAAAAGTTGTTAATTTGAGTATTGTATTGCTTAGAGAAGTACTAGAATATGGCATTAAAATAGGCTTTATAAATGATAATCCGACTTTGCATATTGTTTTGTTAATGTTGCCGCCACGTGTAATCAGAGGAGGGCGACGTTTAGAGAGGGCTAAAGATTTATTTAGTCAGGGTGTGAGGCTTGAAAAGATATGTAAAATCCTTCAACTTAAAGATGTGGCTCAAATAATGTTTTGGTCAAATTTCATTCCCTTAAAAAGGGAAGATGTGTATAATTAACGCCTTACAAAGCAATTTTGGAGAGGTGGCTGAGTGGTTGAAAGCGGCGGTCTTGAAAACCGTTGAGGGTTTAGGCCCTTCCAGAGTTCGAATCTCTGCCTCTCCGTTTTTTTATGCCTATGGATATTCAAGAAGCTTTTGATAAAGCTTTGAAAGAAACCCAAATTATTCGTAGCCGCATCATGTCTTTACAGACTTTTGCTGATACGCATGTTCCTTATATTCTTTTGTCAGTCTCATCTATTAATGAGGGTGATACCGTAGTTAGAAAAGGTGAGGTGTTGGTTCAGAAACCCTCATTGATTTTGCCTCCCAATATTCCTCAATTTAAAGGTTTTCAAACAGATGGTCATCTAGATTTAGACAGTGACTCCATGATTAATTTCTTATTAGTTAGAGGGGTAGGTTTGCCTTCTTTGAAATATAATAATAAAACATCATCTTTGGATGTGTTTGAAGGTAAATTAGATGAAGCCATCAAGTACTATGGTAGCCATTTACAAGAACAGGAAAACACTTCAGCAGGTTTGTTGGTTGCTCCAGAGGATGTTTGGCCATTTTCTTTACTAATTTTTATCTGTGGGCAGATTGCCAGGAATTCTTCCACAGATATAAAGAAAATCGTTGATCAATGGCGGCCTAAGAATAATTAGCTATAATAAGATCATGCAGCGGACAAAAAACTTAGAATTAGAAAGATTGGTATTAGATAAATTAAGAGGTTGTATGACCTTGCTTTTGCCTGATCCTGACAGGCGAGCTCTGGTTATGGGTGCTTTGGAAGAAGTTTTAAAGGAACATTCTTCGGCTGAATTAGATAAATCACGTTTTGTTGAAAATTTCCTTTCCTACGGAGTGGTTGAAGAGCTGCTGTGCGATTATGAAATCGAAGACATTATTATTAATTCGCTCAAGCCCATTTATGTTCATCATTCCCAAAAAGGATTTATTTGTACGAATAAACAATTCACCTCGCGACAAGAGCTAGATAATTTTATTCACAAATTAATTGTATTCTCAGGCCGTCGTAGTTATGACAAAATCATCAATATTGAGCTTCCCAATTTGACTGGTCGAGTCAATATCATAGATACTCCTTTAGGTCCTCAATTGACCATTACCAAGGCCAAGGTTGATCCGTTAAGTATTATAGATTTAATTCAAGGCGGCAGTATGAGCTATGAGGTGGCAGCCCAGCTGTGGTTATATATGGAAGGTTTATCTATCCGGCCGGCAAACCTAATCATTGCTGGCGGTCCAGGAACAGGTAAGACAACCCTGCTGAATGCTTTGTTAGGATTTATTCCCGCCAAGGACCGTTTGGTTGTTATTGAAGATACCCTTGAATTAAATACTTTTCTTGATGATAGCACTTCACGCCTTGAAACTGATGAAAGTTTGAGCCTGTCTGATTTGGTTAAAAATAGTTTGCGTATGCGTCCTGAAAGAGTGATTGTAGGGGAAGTTCGTGGGGAAGAAGCGCGCGATATGATGACAGCGGTGAATATTGGTAAATATTGTATGGGGACCATACATGCTTTAAGCGCTAGGGAAGCGATCATCCGTTTAGGCAATGAACCCATGAATGTGCCTGATATGCTAATTAATCTGATTGATGTGTTTGTTATTTTAAAACGCTACCATATTGATGGAAAGATCTTCAGAGTGGTTGATGAAGTCTCAGAGACAAGCGGTATGGAGAATGCTAAGGTTTTATTGTCTCCAATTTTTAAATATAATTATGAGCAAAAAAGAGTGATAGCGAATTCGCCAAGTACCATTTATCGCGATCGTTTAGCAGCTGAAATTGGCCAAACACCCAGAGATATCATGATGGAAACATGGATGCGCGCTAATGTGCTTAAGAATTTGCATGAGCGAAAAATCCATACGATCAAAGAAGTCTCTACGTTTTGTCGTTACTACACGGAAAATCCTGCCGCAGCCATGCTTAAAATAGGTTTGGATCGACAAAAGATGTTGAAAGAATCTAACGGTTCAAAATAATTTTAAGCTAAAAAGGGCTTTTAGAAAATCGCTTGAATATTGCATTCTTCTCGAATATAATTTCTAACTTCTTCGTGATTTATGGCGGGGTAGCTCAGCTGATAGAGCATTCGGTTCATACCCGACAGGTCGGAGGTTTAAATCCTCTCCCCGCCACCAATTTCTTCGTTTGGTGGAGCTGCTGAGGTAATGTTCCTTTCTGTTATTATTCCTGCTTTAAATGAAAAACTAACCATAGCTACTGTTATATCAAGGGCGCAAGAAGGTTTGCGAAACCTAAAGATTCAAGGCGAGATTATTGTGGCTGACAATGGATCACACGATGAAACTGTTAAAATTGCTAAGCAAGCAGGGGTAAGGGTGGTACACATAGAGCCTAAAGGCTATGGCAGTGCTATTCGAGGGGGAATAGCATCCGCTCAGGGAGATTGGATTATTTTTGCCGATGCAGATACAAGCTATGATTTAGGTCAAATGGGACCCTTTATTGCAAAATTGCAAGAAGGGTACGACTTTGTCGTAGGTAATCGTTTTCAAGGTGAGCGAATCGCTCATAATATGCCATTTCTTCATCGTTATCTAGGAACTCCTGTCTTATCTTGGATCTGTAGCCAATTGTTTAGGGTTAAAGTTGGCGATGTGAACTGTGGCATGCGTTGTTTTACTAAAAAAGCTTACGATCAAATGCAATGTACGGCTACAGGAATGGAGTTTGCCTCAGAATTGATCGCAAAAGCAGGAATTTTGAAGCTTAAAATCGTTGAAATTCCTTGTACCTTATATGTTCCTCCCCAAGAAAGAAAGGCACATATCAGAACCTGGCGCGATGGCTTTCGTCATTTGATTTTTATGCTTAAACTCTATTTTCAAATTTGAAATATTCTTAGCTTGATTTTACTTTGCACTCTAGTGGCTTTCTTGTAGAATATCCTCTTTATGAATCAATATATCCTCAGACGTTTTGCCACCTTATTGTTACTTTCCATTGTCCTTTTCTTTTTTGGGAATAATCTATTGAGTTTAACAGATCCGGATGAAGTTTTTTATTCCCTGACAGCTAAAGAAATGCTTAATCGAAATGAATGGTTAACTCCATACATTTTTGATCAGCCGCAGTTTGAGAAGCCTATTGCAACATACTGGTTTATAGAAATTGGCTTTATTATTTTTGGTCAAAATGCTTTTGCAGCCCGGTTTTTTCCTGCTTTATTTGCGACCTTTGGTGTATTAGGGGTTTATTCTCTGGGGCTACTAGGGTTTATTAATGAGAAACGAGCCTTTTTAGCAGCCCTAGTACTTTGTACGTCAGCATTTTATTTAGGAATGGCCAAGACCGTATTTACGGACATGATTTTTAGTGTCTTTATCCTTTTTTCACTTTTATCTTTTTATTCGGGATATGTGCATTCGAATTCAAAACGGTTTGGAATTTTATTTTTTTACGTTTTTGCTGCCTTTGCAACCTTGACTAAAGGGCCTTTAGGGCTTGCGATCCCAATGTTGACGGTGCTTCTTTTCTTGGCCTATCGACGTCAAATATCGTTTCTTAATAATATTTGGGTATTGATAGGTTTTGTCATTTGGGGGCTGATTGCGCTTCCTTGGTATTGGTATGAAATATTAAAATATGGACAAGATTTTATAAAAGAATTTTTTTATAACGACCATTGGCGTCGACTCATGGAAGCCGAACATAAAGGCAATGATCATTGGTTTTTCTATCCTTTAACTATGGTGGCAGGGCTTTTTCCTTGGAGTTTATTTGTGCTGGCTGCTTTTAGTGATTTTTACAAGCGATTAAAGTTTTCCCTTAAGCCTTTTGAATATTTCTTGTTGAGTTGGGTTTTGGTTGTTTTTATCGTTTTTCAAGTTGCCCATTCTAAGTTGGCTAGCTATATTTTGCCGATGTTCCCAGCCCTGGCTCTTATCGTAGCTAATTATGTTGATGAGAGGCTAGAGGAGTTTCGGCACCGAATCCTTAAGAGATTGAGTTATGTTGTCATAGGTTTTATAACGATTCTTGGGGTTGTCTCTTTGTTAGCCTATCCTTACTACCAAACTTATGTTCCATCTAAATTACCAGCTTATTTTTTGTCTGCTGGATTGTTGACCATAGGTGGTATTAGTTTAACCTTGATGTTTAAAGAAAGAGTCAGAGAGGGGATCATCTTGATGGGATTTTGTTTAATGCCAATATTTTTAACGGCATTTATGATTACGGCTGATATAGAACCTCATGTTTCTATGATGGAAGTTTCGGCTTATTTGCCTACAAGTTTACAAAAGACTACTATTTTAGTCAGTAAACCCTATGCCAGAGGCATTAGTTATTACACAGGGCAAGAGGTGGCTGTTTTAAATCTAGGTGGTGAGAATTATTTCAGCCCGCACCCCATACCTATTTTAAATACGCCAGAAAAGCTTTTGGAGTTTTTAAAGAATCAATCCACCACATTTGCTGTATTAAGAAAGAAACATTATGAAAGTCTGAAGAGTAAGAATTTCGAGAAAATTCAGATAGATATCGTAAAAATAGTTGGACCGAACTATGTTCTTAAGATCACCTCATTATAAAATAATCAAAGATTGGTTGGTTTGTATTTGTTTTGTCTTTTGTGCTTGGCATACTGAGTTGGTTTTTGCTGCCCATGAAGATGCGGAATTATTTGGTTCGCATACTAAACAAGAAGAAGCTCTGGTTTTGAAGGTTATAGCGAGCGATACCATTGTTTTGGAAAATGGGCAAAGAATTAAATTGCTTGGTATTGACTCTTTTGGTCCGCCACCTCGACGTATTGTCAAATTCGATAGTAAGGGGCGCCCTATAGAAGAAAAAGTCGAACCAACGATTTCTTTGCAAGAACAAGCAATTGCTTATGCTCAGAATTTGATGGAGGGTAAGAAGATTCGGCTTGAGTTTGATTTAGATTCTAGGGATGAAAATGGCAAAAAAGTAGCTTATGTATACTTGCCTGATGGTCTTATGGCTAATGTTGAACTGCTGCGTCAAGGATTTGTTCGTTTAAGAATCCGTCCTCCGAATGTTAAGTATGAAGATTTGTTAAGAAAAGCATATCAAGAAGCCCGCAAAGAGCAGCGTGGTTTTTTAAGTGATTAATTCTTCCTATGGATTTAACCAAGAAAATTCTTCAAAGCATTCATAAAGTACATTTAATTAAAACAGGCGATGTTCTGGTGGTGGGCGTCTCTGGAGGTGCAGATTCAATAACCTTACTAGATGTTCTTCATGAACTCAGGCATGCGTTAGGAATTAAGATCTGTGTGGTACACTGCAACCATCATTTGCGTACTAATTCTGATAAAGATGAATTGTTGGTAAGGAAATTTGTTAAAAAGCTTAACTTGCCACTGTATGTTTATCACCGAAAGTTTTTTTCCACATCTGAATCTGTTTCAGAAGATGCAGCTCGTCAATGGAGATTTGAGTGTTTTTTGAAGGTTGCCAAAAAAGTGAAGGCCGCTGCTATTGTGTTGGCTCATACACAAAACGATTTGGCGGAGACCGTGCTTATGAGACTTTTAAGAGGAACAGGACTTTCGGGATTAAGAGGAATAGTCTTAGAAAATGAGATGAAAGGGATCAAATTTCTTCGTCCGTTTTTATCGATTTCTCGTAGAGAGATTGAGCAGTATTTAAAGCTGCAAAAGTTAGAATTTTGTGTCGATGAAACTAATTTGCAAACACATTATTTGCGTAATAAAATTCGACTTAAGTTGTTGCCGTCTCTGATCAAAGAATATAATTCGAATCTTCCGGAGATTCTGATTGATCTCGCACATAATTCGCAGGCTGATTATGATTATATTTATTGCGAAGCTAAACAATTGTTTCAATCTCATGCTAAAATAAGCAAGGCGAATGTGAGAGTGTCATTGGAAGTTTTTTCTAAGTGGCCTCTGAGTATGAGAAGAATGTTTTTAAGACTATCTTTTGAATATTTGGTTGGTGATTTAAATCAACTGAGTTTTAAGCATATTCAAGAGGTTGAGAATTTAATCTCAAGTCGGCCTATAGGCGCAGAGGTGGCTTGGCCAAAGGCGATCATTGTGCGAAAAACCAAAGATGATCTAGGTATAAAGCAAATGTTACCTTGATTTAATTTTTACTTTGGTTATAATTTTAAATTCAATCCATAAAAAGCAGGAGCGACTGATGCCGCAGCAAAATTTAACAGGTAAAAAAGCACCCCGAGGTAATAAACCCGCTGGAAATTTTTGGTTTTGGATTATTTTAGTTTTGGTTTTTGTTTTTCTGGCTATCCAAGACAGTAAATATACGCTTAAAAATCAAAAAGAAATCACTTACAGTGAATTCTTCAATATTATTAAAGATAATGCCACAACCCATCGAATCAAAAAGATTGAGCTAACTGAAGGGCCAGAAAATTCAATTAGGGGTGTCAATGCTGATCAAACTGAATTTCATCTCAATATTCCTCAACATGATGAAGAATTAGTCAAAACTATACGAGAAAATGTTGTAGATTTTAAAGTTGTACCTCCAGAGCTTTTCTGGGGGCAGTTGCTTTCTTCTTTGATTCCATTTTTGGCTATTTTTGCTTTGATTTGGTTTGTTTCGAATCGTGGAAGCCAGATGGGAAATAAGCTTTTTTCTTTCGGAAAGTCTCGCGCTCAATTGGGTGGCGGTGGTCAGGTCATGTTTACAGATGTGGCTGGTGTGGATGAAGCCAAAGAAGAATTGCAGGAAGTTATTGAATTCCTTAAAGACCCTAAGAAATTTGAACGTTTAGGGGGAAAAATCCCTAAAGGTGTTTTATTGGTGGGGCCTCCGGGAACAGGAAAGACTCTTTTAGCTAAGGCTGTGGCTGGTGAGGCGGGAGTTCCATTTTTCTCTTTGAGTGGTTCAGATTTCGTGGAAATGTTTGTAGGGGTTGGGGCTTCACGTGTGCGTGATTTATTTGAGCAGGGACGTAAAGCCGCTAAAACTTCAGGTAAAGGCTGTATTATTTTTATTGATGAAATTGATGCAGTTGGTCGTCAGCGTTTTGCTGGCATTGGTGGCGGAAATGACGAACGTGAACAGACTCTCAATGCGCTTTTAGTTGAGATGGATGGTTTTAATACTGTTAGTGGTTTAATTCTGATTGCTGCAACCAATCGTCCAGATACGCTTGATCCAGCTCTTTTACGGCCCGGTCGTTTTGATCGTCAGGTCATTGTGGGATTACCTGATCTTAATGGGCGTGAAGGGATTCTTAAAGTTCATACTAGAAAAATTAAGATCGGTCCTGATGTTAATCTTCGTAAGGTAGCTCAGCAGACAGTGTATTTTTCAGGTGCAGATTTGGCTAATGTGTGTAACGAAGCAGCTCTTTTAGCTGCACGACGCAATAAAGAAACTGTTGGTATGGAAGAAATGCTAGCTGCTGTTGAACGGGTGACGATGGGGCCTGAAAAGAAAAGTCATGTCACCTCCAAAAAAGAAAAAGAAATGACAGCTTATCATGAAGCAGGCCATGCTTTGTTATCAATGCTGATTGAAGAGGTTGATACTTTTACCAAGGTTTCGATTATTCCTCGAGGTATGGCTGGTGGGTACACTTTAACTCCTCCCAAAGAAGACAAGCACTATATGTCTAAAAAAGAACTCAAAGGAATTATGGTTGTCCTTTTAGGCGGTATGGTGGGAGAAGAAATTTATATGGATGACACCACCACCGGTGTTTCTAATGATTTGCAGAAGGTTTCTCAAATTGCCCGAAATATGGTCTGTGCCTACGGGATGAGTGATAAGCTTGATAAATTAGCTTTTGGTAAGCAAGGTCAGCAAATGTTTTTGGGGCGTGATTTGTTTGAAGAAAAGAACTATAGTGAGGAAACAGCTCGTAAAATAGATGAAGAAGTCCATAATATTGTGCATGGATGTTATGCTCGGGCCAAGAAGCTTTTGTTAGATAATAAAGACAAATTAGATTTTTTAGCTAAACGATTAATTGAAAAAGAAACTCTGGATATTGATGAAGTGCGTCAGTTTTTAAATATCCCAGAACATAAAATCGACTTGCATCATGATAAGCCGGCCACTAACGGCACTGTCAATCCAACGTCCTAGAAGGATTCTTAAAGCTCGTCAACACACTCTGAAGTTGGGGGCGACGACGCTTTTAATGGGAATTGTTAATTTAACCCCTGATTCGTTCAGTCGAGACGGACGTTTGTCTTCCAGTAATAAAATTATTCATCATATTCGTTTTGCCCAACAGTTAATTGCTCAAGGAGCTGATATTCTTGATCTAGGAGCTGAATCTTCACGGCCTGGTGCTGTCTCTATTTCTGTAAAAGAAGAGCTTAATCGTTTGATACCAACCTTAAAAAGGTTGGTTGAAAAAGTGAAAGTTCCTATTTCGGTAGATACTTATAAGCCACAAGTCGCTCAAGCTGCTTTGGATGCAGGAGCATCTATTATTAATAATATTCATGGCGCTCAGCTAGATAAATCTTTATTGAAAATGGTGCGAGACTGCGATGCTGCCATTGTCTTGATGCATATGCGCGGTGATTCAAAAACCATGCAAAAGAAAATTCATTATAAGAATATTTTAAAAGAGATTATGCAGGAGTTGAAGCCTTCCATAGAAAAATGTTTGGAAATGGGCATAAAAAAGAATAGAATCATCATCGATCCAGGGCTTGGTTTTGCCAAGACAGCTGATCAGAATTTAGTAATCCTAAAGAATTTAAATCAGTTAAATAGTTTGGCTTGTCCTATTCTGATAGGACCTTCTCGTAAATCTTTCATTGGTAAAATTACGGATAAACCTGTTGAAGAAAGGTTGATGGGAACTGCAGCAGCAGTGAGCTTGGCTATTGCGGCCGGGGCAGATATAGTTAGAGTTCACGATGTGGCAGCTATGAAGGATGTAATCAACATTTCAGATGCAATTATTAATGGAAGCTCCTCGGCAAAAGGCCTCGGAGTAAATTCGTCCCGTTAAGTAACGGGACTCATTTAGGAGAGAACAATGAGTAAGGATTTAACAATTCAACAGTGGTGTGAACTTTGTCATAGTATTGCTAAGGAAAAAGGTTTTTGGAACAAGGAACGTAATGTTGGAGAAGCTTTGATGTTGATCGTGACTGAGCTTGCAGAAGCTATGGAAGGATATCGTCATAAAGATGATGCTAATTTCAGGGAAGAATTAGCTGATACATTTATTCGTTTATTTGATCTTTGCGGTGGATTGGGAATTGATATCGAAGCAGAAATTGCTAAAAAAGCAGAAAAAAACAAGAGTCGTCCATATATGCACGGCAAAATATGCTAAAAATTCAAATATTATGCTTGGGAATTATTTTATGTTTGCTTGGTGGATGTGCATCAGGACATCTTCCAGACTACATTAAAGCAAGTCATCCTTATACTAGGAAAATTCCTGGAGAATACGGCAGGATTATTGAAGCTACTAAGTTGGTTTTATCAGAAGAAGGTTGGGAAGTTCAATCCCAGGTTAACCCTTCTGTTTATGAACGTCGCTCAGGGGGCGAAGATCAAAGCAATGATATTCTTTTTGTGATCAAGCCTAAACGTGATTCAAAGATTATTTACTCTACCTATACCCATCTAAATGTATTTATTCATCCGCTGGCTGATGGGGCAGAAATTGAAATCCGCTATGAGGCTGTTTCGCCAGCAACAACAGGTCTGCGTAATGACAAACTTGCCAATCGAGTTTTAGACAAAATTCAAAAAGAGTTAGAAAACAAATAATTTTGTGGAAAATTTTAATCTTAAAAGTTCATTTAAGCCTGTTTCAGACCAGCAAAATGCCATCGCAGTTCTAACCAAAGGGCTCAATGATGGTGTTGATGCGCAAGTGCTATTAGGTGTTACGGGAAGTGGAAAAACCTTTACTGTTGCCAATGTGATTGCAGCTGTCAATCGTCCTACATTAGTGATTTCTCATAACAAAACTTTAGCGGCCCAACTCTATAGCGAATTAAAAGAGTTCTTTCCTCAAAATGCTGTTGAGTATTTCGTTAGTTACTATGATTACTACCAGCCAGAAGCGTATATTCCATCGACTGATGTTTATATTGAAAAAGATTCTTCGATTAACGATCGTCTCGATCGTTTACGTTTAGCTGCAACAACTTCGTTAATGTCAAGGCGTGATGTCATCATTGTGGCCAGTGTTTCTTGTATTTACAATCTGGGTTCTCCAGAAGATTATCAAAATTACATGGTCCAGTTAAAAAAAGGTCAACGTATTGAACGTGATGAAGTTTTACAGCAACTAATTGGTATTCAATATGAACGTAATGATTATGAATTTAGTAGAGGAAAGATGCGGGTGCGGGGGGATGTTCTTGAGGTTTATCCTGCCTATCGACAAGATGCGCTTCGTATTGAGTTTTTTGATCAAGATGTTGAAAGAATCCGTCAGATTAACCCAGTTTCTGGAGAAGTCATTGCTGAGCTTGAAAAAACCTTTATTTATCCTGCTAAACATTTTTTGGTTTCTCCGCCACTTTTAGCTCAAGCATTGGTGGAGATTGATAGGGAATTAAATGAAAGATTGGCTCAATTAGAATCTGAGGGTAAGTTGGTTGAAGCTCAACGTTTGAAATCACGTACACGTTACGATATGGAAATGCTTAAAGAAATTGGTATATGCAAAGGAGTTGAGAATTATTCACGAATTCTTTCTGGCCGCGCACCAGGATCCAAACCATCGTGTTTGATTGATTACTTTCCAAAGGATTTTGTGACTATTATTGATGAAAGTCATGTTACGGTTCCGCAACTTAATGGAATGTATGAGGGGGATCGTTCTCGTAAGGATATGTTGGTTCGTCATGGTTTTCGTTTGCCGTCTTGTTTAGATAATAGGCCTTTAAAGTTTCATGAGTTTAAAAGCCTTGTAGGACAAAAGATTTATGTCTCCGCAACACCGAGTCCTTATGAGCGAAAAGAAGCCCAAGGCCATATTGTTGAGCAAATCATCCGTCCAACAGGAATTATTGATCCGCCTATTGAAGTAAGAGCGACTAAAGGGCAAGTTGACGATCTTATTAAAGAAGCTCAGAAAAGAGCAGCCATTCAAGAACGTGTATTGGTCACAACCTTAACCAAACGTATGTCAGAAGATTTGACTGATTATTTGCAGGCAGCTGGACTCGCTGTGAAATATTTACATTCGGACATTGAAACTTTTGATCGGACAAAGATTTTACAAGATTTACGTCTGAAGAAATTTGATTGTCTAGTAGGGGTCAATCTGTTACGCGAAGGTTTGGACTTGCCTGAGGTGAGTTTAGTTGCTATATTCGACGCGGATAAGCAGGGATTTTTACGTTCCCAATCTTCTTTGATCCAAACATCTGGGCGGGCGGCTCGTAATGTGAATGGTCGTGTTATTATGTATGCCGATACGATTTCACCAGCCATGAAGGCCATGATGTCAGAATCCGATCGTCGCCGTAAGATTCAGATTGAATATAACACCAAGCATGGGATAACGCCTAAGACGATTGAAAGAGCAATTAAGACTGGAATTGAAGAGTTTGCAGAAGCCCAAGACCTTGCACGAGCAGTCACAGGTCAGTCTGAAGAAGAATACGAATTGACTAATTATGTTGATGAGTTAGAGCGACAAATGGATTTAGCAGCCAGAAACTTAGAATTTGAAAAAGCAGCTAAGATCAGGGATAAAATTCAGGAACTTCGTCAGCCAAAGGCTGATCCGCCTTTGGCGGAAGGAGATGGGTCATGTTAACCATTGATATAGGAAATACAACCATTGCGATGGGTATTGTTAAAAAGGGGAAGGTTATTGAGTCTCTTAGGATGGATACAACTGATAGCTTGAGTTTGTTGAAACCTTTCTTCATTAAGAATTTGAATCGGCTATTAAAGAAGGAGTATGACTGTAAAAAGGTGGTGATCTGTTCGGTTGTTCCTCAAACTACAAAATTAATTGAACATCTAATCGAGAAGATTCTTAAGATTGAGTGTCTGGTGATCGGTCGTGACATTATTGTCCCCATGAAGAATTGTTACACCAAGCCTTCACAGGTAGGGCAGGACAGATTGGTCGGCGCTTACGCTGCTTTAAAACTTTATGGTAAGCCTTTGATTGTGGTGGATTTGGGAACAGCCATTACTTTTGATGTGGTCTCCAAAAAAGGAGAATATTTAGGAGGGGCTATCGTTCCAGGAATCCGGCTGTCAGCAGAATCGTTGTTCTTGAAAACAGCTTTGCTGCCAGAGATTAATATTAAAGCTCCTAAAAATCCTATAGGCAAGACAACCCAAGAAAGTATTTTAAGCGGCATTTTTTATGGCTACGGAGTCTTGTGTCAGGGGTTTATCGATCTTTTAGCTCATCAAATCAAGGCTGCTCCTAAGGTGGTTATGACTGGTGGGCATACTCAGTTGATGAAAAAATTTGTCTCTCCTAAAATCCGCATTATCGACGAAGATTTGATCTTTAAAGGACTATATCTATTAGCACTCTAAGTTTAAGACCGCTAATTTTTTCTTGACAATTTTTTTTCTTTGTGTAAAGTTAGCACTCTAGATTTATAACTGCTAATTTTAACTTAACAAACTTATATAAACAAGGAGGGAAGTTATGGCAATACAACCATTAGGTGACCGCATTGTGGTCAAGGCGCTTGAAGCGCAAGAAGTAACCAAGGGTGGAATCGTTCTGCCTGATACAGCCAAAGAAAAGCCCCAAGAAGGCAAGGTTGTAGCTGTTGGTAAAGGAAAAGTTTTAGATGGCGGTAGCGTTCAAGCTCCGGAAGTTAAGGTTGGTGATCGCGTATTATATGGTAAGTATTCTGGTACCGAGATCACAACAAAAGATGGTGAAGAGCTTTTGATTATGAAAGAAGAAGATATTCTAGCTATCGTTAAATAACATTTGAAATTTAAATAGGAGGATATGAAATGGGAGCAAAACAATTATTATTTGAAGATGAAGGACGCCGTAAGATTTTAAGCGGTGTTGAACAACTAGCTCGCGCAGTCAAAGTTACCTTAGGTCCTAAAGGCCGTAATGTCGTTTTAGATAAAAAGTTTGGTTCTCCTACAGTTACGAAAGACGGTGTTTCTGTAGCTAAAGAAATTGAATTAGAAGATCCCTTTGAAAATATGGGTGCTCAGATGGTTAAAGAAGTTGCAGAAAAAACCTCTGATATCGCAGGTGATGGTACAACAACTGCAACCGTTTTAGCTGAAGCTATCTACCGTGAAGGTTTGAAGAACGTCACAGCAGGTGCTAATCCCATGGCTTTAAAGCGTGGTATTGATCAAGCTGTTGAAAGAATCGTTGAAAGAGTTGCCAAGATCGCTAAAAAGGTTGATCTTAAGAATTCTAAAGAAGTCGAACAAGTAGCTTCCATTGCTGCTAACAGCGACAATGTTATCGGTAAGAAGATTGCTGAAGCTTTTGAAGCAGTTGGCAAAGATGGTGTTATTACTGTTGAAGAATCTAAAACCATCAACACAGAATTAAAAATTGTTGAAGGTATGCAATTTGATCAAGGTTATTTGTCTCCATATTTCTCTACCGATATGGAGAAAATGGTTGCTGAATATGAAGATGTTTTGATTCTTCTTTATGAGAAGAAAATCTCCAGTATCAAAGAAGTTCTCCCATTATTAGAAAAAGTTGCTAAGTCAGGCCGTCCACTTTTAATTATCTGCGAAGATGTTGAAGGTGAAGCTTTAGCTACTTTGGTTGTAAACAGCATGCGCAAAACATTGCAATGTATTGCTGTCAAAGCCCCTGGTTACGGTGATCGTCGTAAGGAAATGCTTAAAGACATCGCTATTTTAACTGGTGGTAAGGCTGTGACTGAAGATCTTGGTCAAAAGCTTGAAAATCTGGATATCACAGATTTAGGCCGTGCCAAGAAGGTTAAGATTGATAAAGAAAATACCACCATCGTTGAAGGTGCTGGTAAACAAGCTGATATCAAAGGCCGTATTGCTCAAATCAAAGGTCAGATTGAATCAACCGATTCATCTTATGATAAAGAAAAATTGCAAGAACGCTTAGCCAAACTTGCTGGTGGTGTGGCTATTATCAATGTCGGAGCAGCAACTGAAAGTGAAATGAAGGAAAAGAAAGCTCGCGTTGAAGATGCGCTACATGCGACTCGCGCTGCTGTGGAAGAAGGAATTGTTCCTGGCGGTGGTGTAGCTTTGCTTCGCTGTATTAAAGACTTAGACAATGTCGATGTGAAGGGTGATGAGAAGACCGGTGTTGACATTGTTCGTAAATCATTAGAAGCTCCAGTTCGTCAGTTAGCATTCAACGCTGGATTGGAAGGTTCTGTGATTGTTGAGCATTTGAAGAATGAAAAAGACAATAATATCGGATATGATTTCAGCAAGGATGAATATGTTGATATGTACAAATCTGGTGTTATTGATCCTGCTAAGGTAACTAGAACTGCGCTTCAAAATGCTTCTAGTATTGCAGGTTTGTTATTAACTACAGAATGTTTGGTTACGGATGTTCCTGAAAAGGATAAACCAGCTATGCCAGCTATGCCTCCAGGCGGCGGTATGGGCGGAATGTATTAATCCGTTTCGCAAAGTAGGCGATTTAAGAAATTACCCTCACGACTGTCAAGTCGTGGGGGTAATTTTTTTTGCATTATTTTCCTAAATAAAAATTTTCCATCCTTTCTTCTATTTATATAAGATATTGATATCAAATAACTTATGTAAAATACGTTCTTTAGTAGAATAGCGTTTTCTCATTTTGGTCAAAATAGGCTGATATTTTCTTTGACACATGACATACTTGAAACATAGGGGCAGGAAGCTCCTGGGAGTATAGGAGAAAGAAGATATGAAGAAGAAAATACTAATTCTAGAAGATGACGAAGTAGGAATCTTATATACACGATTTCTCATATCAAAAGGTTATGATGTCATACTTGCTCGTGATGGTATAGAAGGGTTAGAGAAATTAAAGGATATGGAGCCAGATTTAATTATAATGGATGTCAGTATGCCTCGCATGAGTGGAGTTGGGTTCTATGAAGAAATTTGTACTCTTCGAGGAAAACCTAGGTATCCGGTATTGGTGGTTACTGGCCGTATGGACTTGGAATTAACATTTGCAAATCTTCCTGTAGACGGAGTTATTCTTAAGCCGATCCAAAGAGAAGAGTTTTTGAAAAAGATTGAAAATATTTTAAATAAACCATCCGACTCTATGAAGAATCGTTGTAACAATATTCTTTCTTGTCCTCAGAAGTAAATCTCTCGCAACTAATATTTGTATTGACAATGAAGCTCAGGATTTGGTATAATCGCGCTTCAAATTTAGTTGTAACTACTCGTATTTAAGTCATAAACTATTGAAAAAACGGAGGTTGCGAACATGGCTGACTGGATTGGAATTGGCCGCAGAGCTCGCAGATGTTACGGTTTTGATGAAGTAGCACTGGTTCCAGGCACGGTAACTGTTAATCCCAATGAAGTAGATACTAGTTTTACCCTAGGTAAACATACATTTGATGTACCCATTGTGGCAGCTTCGATGGATGGTGTTGTGGATGTCGATTTTGCTATTGCCATGGGAAAATTAGGTGGTTTAGCTGTCCTTAATTTAGATGGTATTCAAACACGCTACGATAATCCTAAAGAAATCCTCAATCAAATCGCTAGCGCCTCACCTGAGGAGGCTACAAAACTCGTTCAAAGTCTATACGATGGAAAGAAGTTTCCAGTTAAAGATAAATTAATTGCCCGACGTATTGAAGAGATTAAAAAGGGCAAGGTTCCTGCTATTGTCAGCTGCATCCCTCAAAATGCTGAACATTTCTATAATGTAGCTAAAGAAGCGGGGGTGGATTTCTTTATCGTTCAATCAACCGTTGCTACGGTCCGTCACATTGCCAAAGAATATAAAATTTTAGATGTAGAGAAATTCTGTAGTAAAGCCAAGATCCCTATTATTGTGGGTAATGTAGTTACCTATGACATGGCCCTTGAAATTATGGAAGTTGGAGCTTCAGCCATCTTAGTTGGAATTGGCCCCGGAGCAGCCTGTACTTCACGCGGGGTTTTAGGAATAGGTGTTCCTCAAATAACAGCAACAGTGGATTGTGCTGCTGCTCGTGATTACTATTTCAAACGTCGTGGTAAGTATGTTTCTATTATTACAGATGGTGGGATGCGCATTGGAGGAGAGATTTGTAAAGCTTTTGCAGCGGGTTCTGATGCGGTCATGGTCGGTTCTGCCTTTGCTAAAGCCCAAGAAGCTCCTGGTCATGGTTATCACTGGGGAATGGCAACTTCACATTCTAATTTACCTCGAGGAACAAGAATTCGTGTTGGTGTAAGTGGTACACTTAAGGAAATTTTGTTGGGTCCTGCAAAGGTTGATGATGGATCTCAAAATTTGGTTGGCGCTTTAAAAACGTCTATGGGTTCTTTGGGAGCCAGAAACATCAGTGAAATGCATGATGTAGAAATGATTTTAGCCCCTTCCATCCAAACTGAAGGAAAAGTCTTTCAAATTGGTCAACGAGTTGGAATGGGTAAATAACAGGTAGGGTAAAAGGAGACGATTGTTCATGGCTAAGAAGGTTCTTAAACAGAAACCAGCAAATAAAGCTGTTAAAAAGGTTTTCAAGAATAGAAACAATAAAAAGACCATAAAGAAGAAATCTGTTCATGGTCTTATGAAGCCTATTAAGCTTCGTTCGTCTTCCAAAATTATCCCTATTGAAATCAAAAAACAAAAAAGTAGAGATATTATTTTAATTTTTGATTTTGGTTCTCAATATACTCAGTTGATAGCTCGCCGTATACGAGAAAGCAAGGTTTTTAGCCAAATCGTTCCTTATAATATTTCAGCTCAAGAAATTCAAGCCATCCAACCTAAAGGAATAATTCTTTCGGGTGGACCGTTAAGTGTTTATGATAAAAATGCTCCATTACCATCAGCAGAAATCTTTAAGTTAGGTATTCCTATTTTAGGTGTTTGTTATGGAATGCAGGTTTTAACCCATATGTTGGGTGGTAAGGTGGGTAAGGCTAAGGACCGTGAATATGGTAAGGCAGAACTCTTTATTGATAACAATAGAGATCTTTTTGCTAATCTTTCGACCAATTTGACATGCTGGATGAGTCATGGAGATGAAATTACAACTCCACCACCAGGATTTACTCGTAATGCACATACATTAAATGCGGCTAACGCTGCAATTGGTAATCGCGCTAAAAGAATCTGGGGCGTGCAATTTCATCCTGAAGTTGTTCATACCCAAAGAGGGTTACAGATTTTACAGAACTTTGCTTATACCATCTGCGGTTGTTTGCCTCGATGGACCATGGATCGTTTTATTGATGCATCGGTTAAACAAATTAAAGAATTAGTTGGTGGTAAAAAGGTTGTATTAGGCTTAAGCGGTGGGGTTGATTCTTCCGTGGCAGCTCTTTTACTTCATAAAGCTATTGGTAATAAATTGTATTGTATCTTTGTTGATAATGGGCTTTTACGTCATAACGAAGCTTCTTCCGTACAAAGAACTTTTAAAGGTAACTTTAAAATGAATTTAGCTGTCGTTGATGCTCAAAAACGATTTTTAGATCGTTTAAAGGGTGTTGAAGATCCAGAACAAAAACGTAAGATTATTGGTGATGAATTTGTGAGGGTCTTTCAAGATTCAGCTAAGAGAATTAAAAATGTAGAATTTTTGGGTCAAGGGACTTTATATCCTGATGTCATCGAATCAGTAGCCGCTCATGGTGGCCCAACCGCTGTTATTAAGAGTCATCATAATGTTGGTGGTTTACCTAAGGACATGAAGTTTAAGTTGGTTGAACCTTTACGTGAATTGTTTAAGGATGAGGTCCGTTTAATTGGTAAGGCCCTGTTAATGCCAGAATCCATTTTAAAAAGACAGCCATTTCCTGGGCCGGGCTTAGCCATTCGTGTCATCGGAGAAGTTACTAAGGAAAGAGTTGAATTATTACGCGAAGCTGATGAGCGTGTCCTTGATGAAATTAAAAAAGCAGGTCTTTATCATGAGCTTTGGCAATCTTTTGCTGTATTGCTTCCCATTAAAACGGTCGGTGTCATGGGTGATAATCGTACCTATGAAAATGTTATCGCCGTTCGTTGTGTCAATAGCATTGATGGGATGACAGCAGATTGGGCTCATCTTCCACATGATCTATTAGGAAAAATTTCGAATCGTATTATCAATGAGGTTAAAGGTGTTAACCGCGTTGTTTACGATATTTCTTCCAAGCCGCCAGCTACCATTGAGTGGGAATAGACAATAACCTTTGTTGTTGTATAATACCTTCCAAAAAGGTTATTGTTTTTTTATTAGGTTATGTCCAGCGAATTCGTCCACTTACACGTCCACACTCAGTACAGTCTTTTAGATGGTGCTTGCCATGTTCAAAGTTTAGTTAACAAAGCTGCTGATTTAGGGATGAAGGCTTTGGGAATGACAGACCATGGCAACATGTTTGGGGCTGTTCATTTTTATCAAGCAGCTAAAAAAGCAGGGATCAAGCCTCTTATTGGTTGCGAAGCCTACATTGCTCCTAATGGTCGGTTTGAAAAGAATTCTGACCAAAGAAATATTGCCCACCTAGGATTGCTAGCCCAAGATAACGAAGGTTATGCCAATCTTATAAAACTCGTCTCAGCAGGCTATATGGAAGGTTTTTATTATAAACCTCGTATAGATAAAGAACTGCTGGCCCAGCACGCCAAAGGACTTATTTGTACCTCAGGATGTTTGAAGGGAGAGGTTTCCAACTATTTATTAAAAGGAGATTACAATTCGGCCCTTAAATGTGCTGATGCTATGGCAGCCATTTTTGGTAAGGATAATTTTTATATTGAATTGATGGATCATGGTTTAAAGGAACAGGTCAAGGTTAATGAGGGATTAATTAAAATCGCCCAGGAATTAAACCTTAAGATGATTGCAAGTAATGACGTGCATTATCTTAATCACGACCAGGCTCACGCACATGAAACCTTGTTGTGTATACAAACACAGACCACCTTAAATGATCCAAATCACATGTGTTTTGCCACCCCACAGTTTTATTTAAAAACAGCTCAGGAAATGGAACAAGTTTTTTCTTGGGATCCTAGGCTTCTGACCAATACCGTTGAAATTGCTGAGAAAATCAATGTAAAGCTTGATTTTGATCACTATCATTTGCCTCGTTATGAAACCCCTAATAATTTAGATGCTCAAGTTTACTTACGCCAACTTTGTGATGAAGGACTAAAGCGTCGTTATGGTAGTGTTGTCAACGAGCAATTGCGTCATCGCTTGGAACATGAATTGCTGACTATTGAAAACATGGGGTTTGTTAGTTACTTTTTGATTGTTTGGGATTTTATTGAACATGCTAAAAAACGTGGTGTTCCTGTTGGACCCGGCCGAGGTTCTGCAGCAGGAAGTTTGGTTAGCTATCTATTAGGCATCACTGATTTAGATCCCATAAAATATGGTTTGCTGTTCGAGAGATTCTTGAATCCAGGACGCCGTAGCATGCCTGATATTGATATCGACTTTTGTTATGAACGCCGAGGGGAAATTATTGATTATGTGACGCAAAAGTATGGTCGAGATAAAGTAGCCCAGATTATTACTTTTGGTAGTATGCAAGCTAAGGCGGCTGTGCGCGATGTGGGTCGAGCTATGGCCTTAAGTTATGCTGATGTGGATCGTATTGCCAAGCTTATTCCCAATGAGATTGGAATTACCCTCGATGATGCTATCCATGTCGAACCGCAATTAAAAGAATTAATGGAGTCAGATAAATCGGCTCGCGATTTACTTAATACCGCTAAGGTTTTAGAAGGTTTAAACCGGCATGCTTCTATTCATGCCGCCGGAGTTGTTATTTCAGATAAGCCTTTAACCGATCATGTGCCGTTGTTTAAAAGTACCGACGGGCAGGTCACTACAGGCTTTGATATGGATGGAATTTCCAAGATGGGTCTGCTTAAGATGGACTTTCTTGGGCTTCGCACCTTAACGGTTATTGAAGATGCTTTGAAATTAATTAAAAAGCATAAGGGTATCAAGATTGATATTGATAATTTGAAGCTGGATGATGCTAAAACATATGCCATGCTTTCTGCAGCCAATGCTTCAGGGGTGTTTCAGCTGGAAAGTGCGGGTATGCGGGATTTGTTAAAGAAGTCTAAGCCATCAGAGTTTGAGGATTTGATTGCAATTCTAGCACTTTATCGCCCGGGACCTATGGGAAGTGGCATGCTCGAGGACTTTATCAAACGTAAACGTAAAGAAAATCCCGTGAGTTACCCTCATCCTAAGCTTGAGGAAGTCTTAAAGCCGACCTATGGGATTATTGTTTATCAAGAGCAGGTTATGCAGATTTCTTCAGTATTGGCAGGTTTTAATATGACGCAGGCCGATGATTTACGTAAAGCTATGGGAAAAAAGATCCCAGCCGAAATGCAGAAAATGCGTCAATTCTTTATTGATGGTTGTGCAAAGGAAAGCGGCATTAGTGAGACTGAGGCGAACCGTTTATTTGATTTAATCGATTATTTTGCAGGCTACGGCTTTAACCGTAGTCATTCGGCAGCCTATGCCTTGATTACCTACAGAACTGCTTATTTGAAAGCTAACTATCCGGTTGAATTTATGTGTGCCTTGCTTACCTCGGAACGTGATAATACTGATAAGGTGGTTGATTACGTTAAAGAGGCTGAGGCTATGGGTTTGAAAGTGCTGCCACCAGATATTAATACTTCCTTAGCACAATTTTCGGTGGTAGATGATAAGACTATTTGTTACGGTCTTCTGGCAGTTAAGAATATTGGATCATCAGCTATTGAGTCGATGGTCACTCGCAGGCAGAAAGATGGCGTTTTTAAATCCATTTTTGATTTTTGTCATCGTGTAGATTTGCGTTTGAATAATCGCAAGGTGTTAGAAAGTCTTATTAAGTCTGGCTCGATGGATAGCTTTCGTGTTCGTAGAGCCCAATTGATGGCTGTTTTAGATAAAGCGTTGGATGCAGGAACCAAGGCCCAAAGGGAAATACAGACAGGCCAGTTTTCTTTTTTCAATACCCAAGATGAGGAGGGTAGTTTTGGGGCTGGTGATGAACATTTGCCTGATATTCCAGAGTGGCCCACGGCCCAGCTATTGGCTAATGAAAAGGCGTTGTTAGGGTTTTATTTAAGCGGACACCCCTTACAAAGATACCAAGCTGAGATCAAGGAATTCTCGGATTTTACCACTGCTTCGCTTCGCAATGCCCGCGATGGGCAAGATGCCCGCATGATAGGGTTAATCCAAATGGTTAAGTTAACGACAACTAAGAAGACCAATGAACGGATGGCAATTGTAGGCTTAGAAGATATGGATGGGGCTATGGAATTGGTTATTTTTCCTTCGAGTTACCAGAGTATGGCTAGTTATCTGAAAGAGGGAACAGTTGTAGTGGTTAAAGGAAAGGTGAATTTTCGCGATGGTTTGCCTAAAATGGTGGCCCAGGAAATGGCTGGTATTGAGGAGGTCTATGGGCTAATTAAGAACATTCATATTAATGTGTCTAAGGCTGGCAAACTTGGGTTTGAGAAGCTCAAAGAGAGGCTAAAACGATTCCCTGGTAAGGTGCCAGTTTTTTTAGAACTTGATACTAAAAATTATAAAAGTGTGCAAATTTTAGTGGGAGAAGACTTGTTTGTCACGCCTTCAGAAGTCCTCATGGAAGAGGTCAAATCTTTGGTTGGTTCCGAGTATTTTCGGGTGACGATTTAAATAAAATTTTATTGCAAAACAAGAGGTCTTTGGATATACTAGCGCTTCATTTAATGGCGGAAACGTTTCCGTCATTAAAAGGTCTGTGCCTAGGGTATGAGGATTGGATAGGCAAGGCCTTAAACAATAACGTTTTGTCCCAACCTAACTGTGGTAGTGTCCACCGACGAAACAAGACAAAGGAGAAAGTAAAGTATGGCAACAGAATTAATTAAGCAGTTATTAGAAGCAGGGGTTCATTTCGGACACCAAAGCCGTAGATGGAATCCTAAAATGAAGAAGTTTATTTTTGGTGAAAGAGGCGGTATCTATATTATTGATTTAGAGAAAACCGTTGAAAAATTAAATGCAGCTCGTGATTTTATGCGTGATGCCGCAGCAAAAGGTGGCAAGGTTCTTTTCGTAGGAACCAAGAAACAAGCCCAAGATGTAATTCAAGAAGAAGCAACCCGCGCAGAAATGCCTTATGTCCGTTATCGTTGGATGGGTGGACTCATGACCAACCTGGAAACGGTCAAAAAATCAATTCGAAAACTAGAAGATATTGAGAAAATGGAATCCAGTGGTATCACTGGCCGTTTGACTAAGAAAGAAAATTCTCTTTTGATGAAAGAGAAGGATCGTCTTTTACGAGATTTAGGTGGTATTCGTAATATGGCCACTCTTCCACAGGTTATTTTCATGGTGGATACCAAAAAAGAAGAAATAGGTGTCGCAGAAGCTAATCGTTTAGGTATTCCAGTTGTTGGTTTAATTGATACCAATTCTGATCCAGATCTTATCCAATATCCTATCCCTGGTAATGATGATGCTGTTAAATCTATCAAATTTGTTGCAAGTTTGATTACCGATAGCATTATTGAAGGCCGTAAAGAATATTTGGCTGGTAAAAAAGCTCATGAACAATCTGCAGTTAAAGAAGTTGTCGCTGCTTAAATATAAAAAGGAACTTATATGGCAAGTACAGTGGATAGTATTAAGCAATTGAGAGAGGAAACCTCTTGTGGTGTTATTGAATGTAAAAAAGCTTTAGAAGAATCTAAAGGTGATTTTCAAAAAGCCAAAGAAATCTTAAGAAAACGTGGTCTGGAAATGGCTGCTAAAAAGGCAGATCGCGTAGCTAAAGAAGGACGCGTAGAAGCTTATATTCATAATGGGAATAAAATTGGTGTGGTTGTGGAAGTTAATTGTGAAACTGATTTCGTTGCCCGTAATGAGGATTTTATAACTTTTAGTCGTAATTTAGCAATGCATATTGCCGCGTTATCTCCTTTATATGTTAAAAAGGAAGATATCCCTGCTGATGTTTTGATTAAAGAATTAGACAAAGAAGCTTATGCCAAAGCTAATTGTCTTTTAAGTCAAAATTATGTTAAAGATCCCAGCAAAACTATTGCTGATTATTTAAATGAGTTGGTTGCCAAAATTGGAGAAAACATCCAAATAGGTCGATTTGTGCGATATAAAGTGGGTGAATAATGAATAAAAAGCCAGCCTATAAAAGAGTTCTTTTAAAAATTAGTGGAGAAGCTCTTTTAGGTCGTTTGTCGCATGGTATTGATGCGGAAATGTGTGCATCTTTAGCAGATGAAATCAAACAAATCCATGATGCAGGTGTACAGATGGCTTTAGTTGTTGGTGGTGGAAACATATTTCGTGGACAGGTTGAAAGTAAGCGCTTTGGTTTAGATCGCGCAGTTGCTGATTACATGGGTATGTTAGCTACGGTCATGAATGGTATGGCCTTACAAAATGCCCTCGAACAAGTAGGGATCGCAACACGTGTAATGACTGCCATTCAAATACAAGCGGTAGCAGAACCTTATATTTTACGCCGTGCGATACGTCACTTAGAAAAACGCCGTGTCGTTATCTTTGTGGCTGGAACAGGAAATCCTTATTTCACAACTGACACAGCCGCCACATTACGTGCGACTGAAATTAATTGTGATGTTATTATGAAGGCAACCAAGGTCGATGGTGTCTACACCGCAGATCCTGTCAAAGACAAATCAGCCAAGAAGTATGATGAAGTTAGGTTTATTGATGTTCTTAAGAAGAATTTGAAAGTGATGGATGCAACAGCTATTAGCATGTGCATGGAAAATAATTTACCAATCATCGTCTTCAACTTATTGAAAAAAGGTAATATCAAAAAAGCTGTTTACGGTGAAAAAATTGGAACCTTGGTGCATTAATTTCAGGGAGGCAATATGACTGCTAAAGAGATCCTTAAAGATACTGATGGTAAGATGAAAAAATGTATGGAAACTCTTTTGCGTGAATTTGGGGAAGTCCGTACAGGACGCGCCCAGCCAGCATTAATTGAAGATATGCATATTGATTATTACGGAACATCGACTCCGATTAAACAGATCGCTGCGGTTTCATCACCTGATCCGCGTATGATTTTAATTCAACCATGGGATGCGACAGCCATTATAGAGATTGAGAAAACTATATTAAATTCAAAATTAGGAATCACGCCATCGAATGATGGTAAAACAATGCGTTTGAGTTTTCCTCCGTTATCTGCTGAACGAAGAGAAGAGTTTATTAAGGTTATTAAAGATATGGCTGAACGTGGTCGAGTAACTTTGCGATCTATACGTCGAGATGCTAATGAAAAGATCAAAAAGATTCAAAGTGATGGTCACATGAGCGAAGACGATAAGTTTAAGTCTGAAGATGAAGTTCAAAAAATGACGGATCGTTTTATTAAAGAAATTGATAGCTTGCTTGAGAAAAAGAGCAAGGATCTTCGTGAAGTTTAGTCCTTAGTGTGATCAAAGGATTGTGACCCACTAGCTCATCAGGTAGAGCACTACACTTTTAATGTAGTTGTGCCGCGTTCGAGTCGCGGGTGGGTCACCATAGTTTTTTAAAAGCCTTGTGATCGGTATCAGAGTGACACGGGCGGATGGCGGAATTGGTAGACGCGCATGCCTTAGGAGCATGTGGGGAGACTCGTGGAGGTTCAAGTCCTCTTCCGCCCACCAGTTTTAGTTTGATATGCGGCGATAATTCAGTTGGTAGAATGCCACCTTGCCAAGGTGGATGCCATGGGTTCGAATCCCATTCGCCGCTTTAATTTTACTAATTTAAATTAAAAGCTTTTTGGAGGTTTTATGAAGATTGCTGAATTTTTATGTAAAGAAGCTTTGATTAGTGATTTGCAAGCAACAACTAAAACTGAAGTTATTACTGAAATGGTTCAATCTTTGATTGAAGCAGGAGCGCTTGAAAAGAAGCATAAGAATAAAATTGTAGATATTCTTTTAGCTCGAGAGGCGTTAGGTTCCACTGCTATAGGGCAAGGAATAGCTATTCCCCATGGCAAGTCTGACAGTACTGATAAACTAGTGGCAGCTTTGGCGATCAGTAAAAAGGGAATTAATTTTGATTCTCTTGATGGGGAACTTGCTTATATTTTCTTTTTGCTCGTGGCTCCTGTTGATTCTGCTGGTCCTCATTTAAAAGCTCTTGCGAGAGTTTCCCGTCTATTAAAAGATAAATTCTTTCGAGATAGTCTCAAGAATTCAAAATCAACCAAGGAAATGCTTGAATTGCTTGCGCATGAAGATGTGCGAGTTAATTAAAAAGCTATCCAAATGATCGATGAAAGATTATGTCCAATAATCTTTTAAAGTGGCTTTATCCAGGAATTAAAGTAAAACGCTGGATGCTGACGTCTTTATTTGGTGTTCTTGTCGTCGGCGTTGGAGCCGTCTTTTTTGTCTCTTCCTATACCTTCGTTCGTATCTTCTCTACGATTATTATTCTTTGCGGCATCATATTTATTATTTATGGAATGGGAAAGATTATTGTTTCCTTACTGACTTTATTTTTGCCCCAAAGAGAACGAGATATTGTTAATATTTTATACCAACGTCGATATTTAGAACGTGGACCCAAGATTGTGACGATAGGTGGGGGGCATGGTTTATCACATTTGCTTTTAGGGTTAAAAGAGTATACGGCTAATTTGACTGCTATTGTAACAGTAGCTGATAGTGGAGGTTCATCAGGTCGTTTACGCGAAGAATTTAATATAGTGGCCCCTGGGGATATTAGAAATTGTTTAGTGGCTTTGGCCGATGCTCCTGCGTTGATGGGAGAATTATTTCAATATCGTTTTGCTGAAACCTCACAACTCCAAGGACATAATTTTGGAAATTTATTTTTGACCGCCATGGTGCAAATCACCAAAGGTGATTTTCAAAAAGCTGTTGAAGAAAGCAGTAAGGTTCTAGCTATCAGGGGTAAGGTTATTCCATCAACCATTCACAATATTCATTTGGTTGCTGAATATATTGATGGTACTCGTACGGAAGGGGAAGCTAAAATTCCTAAGACTAATGTCCCTATTAAGCGCCTGTCTTTGACAGACGTAGATGCAAAACCCACCCAGGAAGCTTTAACAGCTATTGAAGAAGCCGATATTATTGTATTAGGGCCTGGGAGTGTTTATACGAGTATTATTCCAAATTTGATCATTAAAGGAATACCCGAAGCTATTGCCAAATCTTCGGCTTATAAAATTTATGTTTGTAATGTTATGACCCAACCTGGTGAGACAGATGGATTTTCTGCTAGTGATCATGCACGTGCATTGGTTGAACATTCTTTGCCACAAATTATTAATGCCTGTGTGATCAATAACGCGAATGTTCCAGAACATGCTTTACAAAAGTATAGGCTAGAGAAATCTTACCCAGTTGCCCCCGACACGGAAAAGATTAAAGAAATGGGTTATAAGGTAGTGGCTACGGATCTTTTAGGAATTAATAATTATGTCCGACATGATTCGAAAAAATTAACTGAGGCACTTATCAAATTAATTGAATCCAAGAGGGTTATCAAGCGTTAATATGGAACGTATTGTTAAAGATATTGTTGTAGCTAATAAAAAAGGTATTCATGCTAGGCCTGCTGCAGCCTTTGTTCAGTTAATCGATAAGCTTGGTGTCACTGTTCTTGTTCAAAAAGACCAAGAAAAGGTCAATGGAAAATCTATTATGGGAATTCTAACCTTAGGTGCTCAGTGCGGAACAGTCTTAAAGTTGACCGTTGAGGGAGTAGGGGCGCAAGAAGCCATGCGAAAGATTGAAATATTTTTAGGGCAACAAGAAGAAGAGCTAAACTCATGAAAGAAACAGTTTTAAAAGGTATCCCAGCTGCCAGTGGCATTGCTTATGGGCCAGCATTTATTTTAGACAAAGGGGAATTTGTTGTTCCTGCCCGCAGCATTTTAGCCCATGAGATAGATTCAGAGATTGCCCGTTTTCAAGAAGCCTTAGATTTCTCCCGACGAGAGATTTATATGTTGAAGGAAAAGGTCAGCCGGGATTTAGAATCAAATAAGGCTGAAATTTTCGATGCACATCTTTTAGTCTTACAAGACCCTATTCTCCTTGAACAAGTTAGTAAAGGCATTCGCCAAGACAAAGAATCTGCTGAGTATGTGTTTTCCAAGGTGATCAAGAAGTATATCCAAAGCTTTTTAAAAATTCCCGATGAATATTTCAAAGAACGCGCATCGGATATTAATGGTATTTCTAGAAGAGTTCTGAACTATCTGATGGATGAAGATAAGCTCCATAGTTTAGATAATATCAAAAATGATTTGATCATTGTTGTCCATGATCTTTCTCCCTCTGATGCGGTAAGTCTTTACAATAAAAAGATATTGGCATTTGCGACTGATATTGGAGGAAAGACTTCTCATACGGCAATCATTGCCAAATCTTTGGGGGTTCCTGCGGTTGTAGGTTTGAAAAATGCTACATTAAAGATTAACAACCGGGATTTTTTGATTGTCGATGGGCAAAAAGGGCTTTTAATTATTAACCCTGATCAGTCGACGCGTGAGATGTATGCGAAAGAGCAAAGTCAGATCCATGCCAAAATGGATAAATTAGATGATTTAAAAGATCTTCCAGCTCAAACTATTGACGGTAAAAAGATTGCTTTGCATGCTAATCTCGAGTTGATTAATGAAATCCCTAATGCTAAAAAACACGGAGCGCAGGGCATAGGTCTGTATCGTACAGAGTTTTTATATATGAATCGTGTCGATTTGCCTTCCGAGGAAGAACAATACCAAGCTTATAAACAAGTGGCCGAAGCTATAAATCCCAATGTTGTAACGATCCGCACTTTAGATATTGGAGGTGATAAATTCATCTCTAGCGTACAAATTCCTAATGACATGACGCCTTTTTTAGGTTCACGGGCGATTCGTTTTTGTTTAGAACGGCCGGATATTTTTAAGACACAATTAAGGGCTATTTTGAGAGCATCGGTCCATGGTAAGATTCAATTAATGTATCCTATGATTTCTGGACTTGGAGAATTACGTCAGGCTAATGCTATTTTAGAGGAAGTTAAGCAAGGCTTAATCAATGATAAAATTGCTTTTGATTCTAAGCTTAAAGTAGGGGTTATGATTGAAGTTCCGTCTGCCGTCATGATCGCCGATAGTTTGGCTAAAGAATCTGATTTTTTTAGTATAGGAACCAATGATTTAATTCAATATGCTTTAGCTGTAGATCGGGTTAATGAAAAAACAGCTCATTTGTATGAACCATCTCATCCAGGTATTTTAAAAATGATTCAAAGAACGATAGATGCGGCTCATAATGAAGGTATTCATGTGGGCGTTTGCGGCGAAATAGCTTCAGATCCATTAATGGCTTTGCTTTTAGTTGGAATGGGGATCGATGAGTTAAGCATGTCTTCATCAAGTATTTTAACAATAAAGAAAATGGTGCGTTCGTTACGCCTTAGCGATATTCAAAGAATTTGTGCACAGGCTATGCAATTAGGCACGGGCCAGGAAATAGAAGAGTTTGTCGCTTTGCAAATGCAAAAGTCAGGAGTTTTATGAAAGTTTTAATTTTAGCAGGTGGTTATGGTACACGATTAGCTTCAGTTATTAAAGACACCCCAAAACCTTTAATTCCAGTAAATAATCGTCCTTTGATTGATTATATTGTTTCGAGTTTGAAGGAAATTCCTTCCCTGGAAGAAATCGTAGTTGTAACCAACAATAAATTTCATACTCATTTCGAACGATGGGCTTTAACACACACAGATCGTAAAATCAGAGTGATTAATGATGGTACTAATACCCCCGAAGAGCGCTTAGGGTCAGTTGGAGATATTGACTTTGTATGGAATAAAGAGAAGCAAGAAAGTGATTGGTTGATTATTGGGGGAGATAATTTATTTGATCAAAGTTTGAAGGATTATATGAATTTTGCTTTCTCAAAATCACCAGCTGTAACAATTGGTGTTTACGATATCCATGATAAATCAGCAGCCACTAAGTTTGGCGTTATAGGGTTAGATCAAAATAATCGCGTGGTATCGTTTGAGGAAAAACCTCCTGCTCCCAAATATAGTTTAATTACTATGTGTCTTTATTATTTTCCAAAGGAAACTTTGGGCTATTTGCCAGAATATGCAAGCCAATCGAAAGCTTTGGATGCAGCGGGCAGTTATATCCAATGGCTTTCTGAAAAGAAAAATGTTTATGGTTTTCAATTTAATGGTAAATGGTATGATATCGGCAGCATTGAATCTCTTAATGAAGCCCAAAAACATTTTAAATAGATAATAATTCAAACATTAAGAAAGGTGGTATGTGTGAAAGGACGTTATTTATTTACTTCAGAATCAGTAGGTAATGGCCATCCAGACAAGGTTTGCGATCAAATCTCTGATGCTGTTTTAGATGCGGTCTTAAAAGACGATCCCATGGGTCGCGTGGCCTGTGAAACATTTTGTTCGATGGGGCAGGTTATTGTTGGTGGTGAAATTACAACAACGACCTATGTCGACGTTCATAAATTAGTACGTAAAGTGCTATTAGATATCGGATATGATCATCCTAAATATGGTTTTGATGCCAACGTTTGCGCTATTTTAAATGCGATTAATAAACAATCTCCCGATATTGCTCAGGGGGTTGATACTGGAGGAGCTGGTGATCAAGGCATCATGTTCGGGTATGCTTGTAATGAAACACCAGAACTAATGCCGCTTCCTATTATGTTATCTCATCGGTTGGTCGAGCGTGTAGAAGAAATTCGTAAAAAGAAATTAGGTATTGGAAAATATCTAGGCCCAGATTGTAAATCACAAGTTACGGTTGAATACGATGGCAATACACCCTTGCGTGTGGATGCGGTTGTTTTAGCTTGCCAACATACAGAAGAAATCTTGGATAAAACAGGTAAGCGCATTACAGAAAAATCTAAACAACAAATGATCAAAGAAATTGCCATACCTGTCGTTGGTAAATTAATTGACAAAAATACCAAGTTTTTAGTTAATGAAACTGGGAAATTTGTGGTTGGTGGTCCTCAATCTGATACCGGTGTTACAGGTCGTAAAATCATTGTAGACACCTATGGTGGTGCTGTTCCTCATGGGGGTGGTGCTTTTTCAGGAAAAGATCCAACCAAGGTGGATCGATCAGCTGCTTATATGTGCCGTTACATTGCAAAGAATATTGTGGCTGCTGGTTTAGCTGATAGATGTTTATTGCAGGTAGGTTATGCTATCGGTTATCCTCAACCAGTTTCAGTGATGGTGGATACTTATGGAACAGGAAAAGTAAGTGAACAACGTTTAGTTGAGCTTGTCCGTAAACATTTTGATTTATCTCCACGAGGGATTATCAAGACGTTAGATCTTCGTAAACCTGTCTATCTTAAAACAGCCAGTTATGGTCACTTTGGTCGTCCGGGATTCACTTGGGAAAAAACAGATAAAGCTAATATTTTGAAAAAGGAAGCTTAATATGCCAACTGCAACTATGCTTAAAGGTTCAAAAAAAGTTATGAATAAAACTACAGCTAAATCATCAGATTATAAGGTCAAAGATATCTCTTTGGCCTCGTGGGGGCGTAAGGAAATTACAATTGCTGAGACTGAAATGCCAGGTTTAATGGCTATTCGTCAGGAATTTGGTGCTCAGAAACCACTTAAGGGTGCAAGGATTGCTGGATGTATCCACATGACAATCGAAACAGCTGTTTTAATTGAAACCTTGGTTCATTTAGGAGCTCAGGTTCGCTGGTCCTCTTGTAATATTTTTTCGACCCAAGATCATGCTGCAGCTGCCATTGCTGCCGCTGGAATTCCTGTGTTTGCCTGGAAAGGTGAAACCTTAGCTGAAGCTGATTGGTGTATCGAGCAAACCATTGATTGGGGTAATGGACAAGGTCCTAATATGCTCTTGGATGATGGTGGAGATTTGACCACCATGGTTCATGAGAAATTTCCGCATTTCTTAAAAGGTATTAAAGGTTTGTCTGAAGAAACGACCACAGGCGTACATCGTTTATATGACATGGTTAAAAAAGGGACATTAAAAGTTCCTGCTATTAACATCAATGATTCAGTGACCAAATCCAAATTTGACAATCTTTATGGATGTCGTGAATCTTTAGTTGATGGTATTAAGCGTGCCACTGATCGCATGATTGCTGGTAAGGTTTGTGTAGTTGCTGGTTACGGTGATGTGGGTAAGGGTAGTGTTCAGTCATTTAAAGGTTTAGGTGGTAGAGTTGTTGTGACTGAAATTGATCCTATTTGTGCCTTACAAGCCTCTATGGAAGGTTATCAAGTTATGCCCATGGATGAAGCAGCTAAAATAGGTGACATTTTTGTTACAGCAACAGGATGTGTGGATGTTATTACTGGTAAACACTTGGATCTTATGAAAAGTGGAGCGATTGTCTGTAATATCGGACACTTTGATGCTGAGATCAATATTGCATACCTTAATAATCGTAAAGATGTTAAAAAGGTACAAATTAAACCCCAAGTTGATGAATACACCTATCCTAATGGCAAAAAGATCATTGTTTTGGCTGAGGGAAGATTGGTTAATTTAGGATGTGCCATGGGCCATCCTTCTTTTGTTATGAGTAATTCGTTTACCAATCAGGTTTTAGCACAAATCGAGTTATGGCAAAATGGCCAGAACTATGAGAATAAGGTTTATACGCTACCTAAACAACTCGATGAAAAAGTAGCTCGTCTTCATTTAGAAAAAGTTGGCGCAAAATTAGATACTTTATCTTCCGCTCAAGCTAAATATTTAGGTGTGAAGGTCGAAGGTCCATTTAAACCAGATCATTACCGTTATTAAACACTGAAAGGCCATTATGAAAAGATTGCTTTTTATTACGCCTGTATTGTTCGGTTTGGTTTCAAGTGTTGCTTTAGCCCAAAACGTAATGAAAAGCACCTTAGATGATCAAAGTTCGATTGAAGTGACGGTTTATAATAGTAATTTAGGTTTAGTCAAAGATACCCGCAACATTACTCTTACCAAAGGCGCTGGACAGTTGCATTTTATGGATGTGGCCTCTGCCATCATGCCGGAAACGGTTCATATTAAATCCTTAAATAAAACAGAGGGACTTTCCGTCTTAGAACAAAATTTTGAATATGATCTTATCAACGAGACCAAGCTGTTAGATAAATATGTTGGTAAGAAAATTAAACTACTCAAAGAAAATCCTTACAATAGTCAAAAAGAAACCGTTGAAGCTACTCTTATAAGCAATAATAATGGTCAAGTCTACCAAGTCGGCAAAGAGATCTATCTTGGATTTCCAGGACAGAAAATACTGCCTGAGATCCCAGAAAATTTAATTGCTCAACCTACATTAACATGGAATTACGAAACCCCTACAGATGGAAAGCAGGCTGTTGAAGTTTCTTATTTAACTAACAATATTAATTGGAAGTCTGATTATGTGCTTGTTTTAGATAGTGAAGATAGGAAAGCTGGCCTTTCCGGATGGGTTACGCTTAATAATCAAAGCGGCACAACTTATAAGAATGCCAAATTGAAGTTGATTGCTGGTAAGGTTAATCGTGTCCAAGCCCAATCAAGGCAAACTGATATGATGTATGCAGAGAAGGCCACTTTGGGTGGATCTGCTGCACCAGCTTTTGTGGAACAGTCTTTTTTTGAATATCATATTTATGATCTTCAACGCCCGACCACCATTAAAGATAATCAAGTTAAACAAGTGCTTCTCTTAGAGGGTAAGGATATAAAGACTGTTAAAGAATTTACGGTTGCTGGAAATTCGAGTTATTTCTTTCAAGATTACCGATCAGGTGATAACAAGGTGCCTGTTAATGTTTCAGTTTCATTCAAGAACTCTAAAGAAAATAATTTAGGGATGCCTTTACCTTCAGGTATTATGCGTCTTTATAAGGCAGATAATAGCGAAAGTTTGCAGTTTATAGGGGAAGATAATATTGAACATACCCCTAAGGATGAAAATATTCATCTTAAAATAGGCGAAGCCTTTGATATCGTTGCTGAACGCAAACAAACTGATTTTCGTGTAGTTTCTCGTAATGTTTATGAATCTTCATGGGAGGTTACCTTGCGCAATCATAAAAAGGAAGATGTTACTGTGGCTGTCATAGAATCTTTGGCTTCTTATGGCCAGTGGCGGGTGCTTTCTTCATCAATTCCTTTTGAAAAACAAGATGTTTCAACTATTAAATTTAATGTGGCTGTTCCTAAGGATGGGGAAGTGACCTTGACTTATCAGATTCAAGTCAAGTATGGATATTAATTATTAGGGAAAATGTATGAATAAAATTAAGAAAATAGGTATTTTAACTTCAGGTGGCGATGGTCCAGGGATGAATGCTGCTATTCGTTCAGCTGTACGTTGTTCGCTTCATCATGGTGTTGAAGTAGCTGGGATTATGCGGGGCTATCAAGGTCTATTGGATGAAGAAATCAGTCCTTTGGGGCATCGATCAGTATCAAATATTATTAACCGTGGGGGTACTATTCTAAAAACTGCCCGTTCTAAAGAATTCGGTACCGAAGAAGGTAAAGCCAAAGCAGCTGCCATTATTCGTAAACATAATATTGATGCTTTGATTGTTATTGGTGGTGATGGTTCTTATCGTGGGGCTTCACAATTATATGAACAACATGGGATTCCAACCATTGGTTTACCAGGAACGATTGATAATGATTTAAATGGTACAGATCAAACCATTGGTTGCTCAACGGCTATCAACACGGCATTGGATGCAATTGATAAGATCCGGGATACTGTCCAGAGTATGGAACGTATTTTTGTTGTTGAGGTCATGGGTAATAAAAGCGGTTATATTGCTATGGAAGTGGCTTTAGGGGCGGGTGCGGAAGATGTGATTATTCCAGAAAGAAAATTTGACTATCAACATATGCATCAAGAGATCGTGGCAGGTAATAAGAAAGGTAAAATTAGCTATATCATCGTAGTTGCTGAGGGTGCTGCTATGGCAGAGATTGTTTCTGAAAATATTACCCGTTATACGAACTTAGAAACTCGGTATGCTGTTTTGGGTCACATACAACGGGGCGGTACTCCCAGTGGGGTAGATCGAATTTTATCAACGAGATTAGGGGCTGCTGCGGTAGATTTAATTTTAAAAGGAACCTTTGGTAAAGCAGTGGGTGTTTTACAAGATAGAATCAATGTTATTGATTTAAAGGATGCTACCCGACGTGTTCATGCTGACATGGATCAACGTTATGAGCTTCTAAAAGTCCTTACTTAAGCCTTCCGGAACGTGTTTCAAATGAATAATAGAGGCCCTTTACAGGTAAGTCTTAATTTGCTATATTAACGCTTCATTTTGGATGGTTTTTACCTTAATTTAAAAAGGAGTCAGAAATGTCAGTCAATACCGTATTCGATGTTGATGCTGCAGTACAAAAATTAGTTCTAACTGATAATATTAAAGAAAAAGAAGCTATTACCAAAGAAATTCAAGCCCAGGCCAAGGCCAAAGGTGCTTTTTTAGCTTCTATTCATGATGTCTATATGGCTCGTGGTAAAGGGCAAGGAAAGAACTTCACTGTTCCTGCTATGAATTTACGTTCATTAACCTATTACTTAGCTCGTGCCATCTTTCGTACCGCCAAACGCTTGAATGCTGGCGCGTTTATTTTTGAAATTGCTAAATCTGAAATGGGTTATACAGGGCAACCTCCAATCGAATATGTCGGAGTCATTTTAGGAGCTGCTTTGAAAGAAAATTACAGTGGTCCTGTATTCATCCAAGGCGATCATTGCCAAATCAAGGCCGGCGAATATTTTAAAGATCAAAAGAAAGAAGTTGCTGCCTTAAAAGATATGGTGGCTGATTGCGTAGCTGCTGGATTCTATAATATTGATGTGGACTCATCGACTACAGTCAAATTAGATCGTCCAACCTTAACTGAACAACAACGCGATAATTTTGAAGTTTGTGCTGAAATGTCAGCCTTTATTCGAAAAATTCAACCTAAGGGTATTGAAGTTTCTATTGGTGGAGAAATCGGAGAAGTTGGTCATAAGAATTCTACCGTTGAAGAATTGGTAGCTTTTACCGATGGCTATAACAAATCTTTACCAAAAGGTTTGGTTGGTTTAAGCAAAATTTCTGTTCAAACTGGAACTTCCCATGGTGGTGTTGTTCTTCCTGATGGAACGATGGCTAAGGTCAGTGTTGATTTTGACACACTCAAGGCCTTATCCTTAGCAGCCCAGAAACAATATGGGATGGGTGGTGCGGTTCAGCATGGTGCTTCAACCTTGCCTGATGATGCATTTAATAAATTTCCTGAAGTCAATACTATTGAAATTCACCTGGCAACCAATTTTCAGAATAAGACCTTGGATAGTAAATTATTCCCTAAGGATCTTTATTCTAAAATGGTTGAATGGACTAAGGCTAACTGTCAGAGTGAACGTAAGTCTACCGATACTGATGAACAATATGTTTATAAAGCCCGTAAACGTGCTTTAGGCCAATTTAAGAAAGATATTATGAACCTGCCGTTAAATGTCAAAGAAGGTATCGCGGCTGAGATTGAAAAGAATTTTGAATTCCTATTTAAACAGCTGAATGTCAATGATACTAAGGATTTTGTCACAGGCATCATTAAACCAGTTGATGTTAAGATTGGTTTACGCGAGACACAGGCCCATTTAGATGGGGAAGGTGACGATTAAATTCGTCCTTAAAAATAAAAAGACGAATTTATCCCGAACGTTATGAGGGATTTCCATAAAGATAAAGGAAAATATAATGGCTAAAAATTTCTACGATAAAGATTGTAACATCAACGATATAAAAAATAAGACGATCGCTGTGGTAGGTTATGGTATCCAAGGGCGAGGTCAGGCTTTGAACTTACGTGACAGTGGTTTGAATGTCATTATTGCCCAGCGTCCTGGGGGGCCTAATTACGAAAAGGCTATTAAAGATGGCTTTAAACCCATGTCGGTTGCAGAAGCTACTCAAAAAGCTGATGTTATTATTGTTTTAACCCAAGATCATTTGCAAGCTGATTTGTATAAAGAATCTATTGAGCCTTATTTGACCAAAGGTAAAGCTTTGGCTTTTTCGCACGGATTTAATATCCATTTTAAGTTTATCGTTCCACCTAAAGATGTGGATGTATTCATGATTGCTCCTAAAGGACCGGGTTCTTTGGTGCGCCGTCAATATGAAGAAGGTAAAGGCGTTCCATGTTTAGTGGCTATCTATCAAAACGCCACGGGTAAGGCTTTGAAGGTTGCCTTAGCCTATGCCAAGGGTGTTGGCGGTTCTAGAGCAGGCATTATCCAAACCACCTTTAAAGAAGAGACTGAAACCGATTTATTTGGTGAACAAGCTGTTTTGTGTGGTGGCGCTAGTGAATTGGTTAAAGCTGGATTTGAAACCTTGGTTAAAGCAGGTTACCAGCCCGAGATTGCCTATTTTGAATGTTTGCATGAATTAAAATTGATTGTGGATATTATGTATGAAGAAGGTATTCAGGGTATGCGCAAAAAGGTTTCTGATACGGCAGAATACGGTGATATGACCCGTGGTCCACGTATTGTGAATGCCCGTACACGTGCTGAAATGCAAAAGATTTTAAAAGAAATCCAAACTGGTAAATTTGCTAAAGAATGGATGGCTGAAAATAAAAATGGTCGTAAGAATTTCCTAAAGATGCGTAAAGCTGGTGATAGTCACCTAATCGAGAAAGTTGGAACTCGACTACGTGCTATGATGAGTTGGATGAAAAAATAATGTAAGTACAGGATAAATTCTAAAAGCATGTTAATATTAAAGGGCGAGTTTATCTCGCCCTTTTTCTTTATAAGGATAAAACTATGAAAAATGATCGAGTTTACATATTTGATACAACCTTGCGTGATGGTGAGCAAGCCCCAGGGGCCAGCATGAACAGGCAAGAAAAATTGGAAATTGCCTATGCTTTGGAACGTTTAGGGGTTGATATTATCGAGGCAGGCTTTCCAATCGCTTCTAAGGGTGATTTTGAGTCTGTTAAAGAGGTGGCTCGGCACATTAAGCGCTCAACAGTCTGTGGATTAGCTCGTAGTTTGACTAAGGACATCGATGCAGCTGCAGAAGCTGTTAAAGGGGCTAAGCATCCGCGTATTCACGTTTTTTTGGCTACTTCCAAGATTCATTTGGAGCATAAATTCAAGAAAAGCCAGGATGAAATATTAAAAATGGCGGTCGAGGCGGTTAAATATGCCCGCAAGAAGATCGGTGATATTGAGTTTTCACCAGAAGATGCTTCTAGAACCGAAAAAGAGTTTTTGTATAGGGTCTTGGAAGCTGTGATCAAAGCTGGGGCAAAGACTGTTAATATTCCTGATACGGTTGGGTATTCGACACCTATTGAATATGGAGCTGTCATTGCTGGGATTTGTAATAATGTGCCTAATATCAATAAAGCTATCATTTCTACTCATTGCCATGATGATTTGGGTTTAGGTGTTGCTAATTCTTTGGCCGGTGTCATTAATGGGGCTAGGCAGGTCGAGTGTACTATTAACGGTATTGGTGAGAGGGCTGGTAATGCTTCAATGGAAGAGCTTGTCATGGCCATCAAGACACGTGCTGATTTCTTTAAATTACAGACAAATATTAATACGAAAGAGTTTTATAAAACTTCGCGGATGGTCTCCAAAGCAACAGGATTTTTGGTCCCACCCAATAAGGCCATTGTTGGAGCTAATGCTTTTCGTCATGAATCAGGTATTCATCAAGATGGTGTATTAAAAGAAAAGCGTACCTATGAAATCATGAGCCCTGAAGAAGTAGGGGTGCCTTCACATGAAGGTTTAGTTTTGGGTAAGCATTCAGGCCGCCATGCATTTAAAGATCGTTTGAAAGCATTGGGAATCACTTTGACTGAGTCTCAAATCGACCAGGCTTTTGAACAATTTAAAGATTTGGCTGATAAGAAAAAAGAAGTTTTTGATGAAGATTTAATTGCTTTGGTAGGTGATACTAATAACACGACTAAGGATTTTTGTTTATTAGATAATTTAGTTTACACTAGCGGAAGTCATGTTAAACCACAGGTCACCATTACTTTAAAGTTTAAGGGTAAGAATTATACCCAAGAATCTACAGGTGATGGCCCGGTGGATGCTAGTTATAAGGCCGTCGAATCAATTACTAAAATCAAGGCTCAATTATTGGATTACACTATTCAATCCGTCACTTCAGGTAAAGATGCCATGGGGCAGGTTATGGTAAAGGTTTTAATAGGAGATAATAGCGTGATTGGTCATGGGGCCAGTACAGATATTATCGAAGCTTCGGTTAAAGCGTACATCAATGCTATTAATAAAGCATTAACCTTGGAGAAAACAAAGGTTTAATATGTCTGCTCCAGCTATTTATGGTATTGTTGGTTTTCCTTTAAAACACACATTGTCGCCACTGATGCATAATGCTGCATTTAAGGCTCTTAAAGTTAATGCAGTCTATAAAACTTTTGAACTTAAAGATGATGAAGAGCTAAAGCTTTTCTTTGAAGATTTAAAAGAAGAAAACAATCCTATCTTTGGTCTAAACATTACGGTTCCATATAAAGAAAAAGTGTTGAAGTATGTGGATACCTTAGATCCCTTTGCCCAAAAAGTAGGAGCTGTTAACACACTGCTAATCACGCACCAACGAAAGATTCATGGGTTAAATACTGATGGGGCTGGTTTTTTAAGTCATCTAGTAGAGTTAAAATTTGATTTGAAGGATAAACGTATTGCTATTATGGGGGCTGGTGGAACAACGCGTTCAATCTTGAGCATACTATGTATGATCAATCCCAGACCGGCAAGTGTTAAGCTTTATAATAGAACTTTAAGTAATGCGATGGCCTTAGTCAATGATTTAGGCCAAAGAATGGACACAAGCATTATAGAAGTTGTTGATAGCATTGATGATTTAAATATAGAATTAGCTGATTGTTTGGTTAATACGACTTCGGTAGGGTTAAATGGTGAAGAAACGATTATGGTAGATCCTGCAAATTTTCATCCGGACATGTTGGTTTATGATGTCATTTATAATCCAGCACAAACGGCTTTGCTTAAAGCAGCTAAGCTTAAGGGTGCTAAAACAGCTAATGGTTTAGCTATGCTTTATTATCAAGGGGTTTTGGCTTTTAATTGTTGGGCTGGTATGGAAATAGGCGAGAAGTATAAGAAAATCATGCGTAAGACTCTGGAAGAGGGGACAAAATAATGGGATCAGTATTCTTTTTTATTCTAGGTTCTATCATTGGCAGTTTTTTGAATGTATGTATAGTAAGACTTCCTAAAGAAAAGTCAGTTGTTTTTCCTTCTTCTCATTGTCCTAAATGTCAAAAACCGATTGCTTGGTACGATAATATTCCTTTAATTAGTTGGTTGCTTCTTGGGGGGCGTTGCCGTCATTGTAAGGGGAAGATTGCTTTTCGCTACTGGATGGTTGAGCTTTTAACAGGAATTGTTTTTATGGTTTTTTATAATTATTATGGCGCCATTTCTATATTACCAGCCTATTTGGTGATGGTTTCTTGTTTTATCGTTGCTACCTTTGTAGATATTGAACATCGTATTATTCCAGATGAAATTTCCATAGGAGGCATGTGGGCAGGGCTTATTTTAAGTACTTTAATCCCTAGTCTTCATTCTTCTTCAGAGAATTTGTTGGTAGGTGGATTTATTGCAGGGTTCATAGTTCTTTTGTGTTTATTTTTAGAATGGATTTATCCTTTCTTCTGTAAACATTTAATGGCGGAAGAGCAGGGGTATGATGATAAGCCTCTTAAAATATTAATTCTTACTTCATTGTTAATTATCTATGTCGTTAATGCTCATTGGATCAAAGGTCCTCAATTATTGAATATTCATCTTCATGGTTTAGCTTCTGCCATGGCTGGGTTTATTATTGGAGGTGGTACAATATATGCGATGGGCTTGATCGGGGACATTATTTTCCGTAAAGAAAGTATGGGCGGAGGAGATGTTAAGCTTATGGCGATGATAGGTGCTTTTTTGGGCTGGAAAGTAGCTTTATTATCGTTTTTTATAGCGCCTTTCTTTGGAGGGGTAGTAGGAATTGTTGAAAAAATACGCACTAAAGAAAGTACCATTGCCTACGGACCTTTTATAGTTTTAGGTGCCTTAGTAAGTTTATTTTGGGGAGATGCTATAATACAGTGGATTCTTGAAGGTGGTATATACCGTTTATGAGATTTTTGCTAATCCTTATATGGGGAATCTTTATTCATACAAACTCCTGGGCATCGCCTGCCACAAATGTTCAAGTCGATTATAATCCTGATACGCAAATACTTCATATCGAAGCTGATCATCCAACAGATCGAATGGATCGGTATTATGTTCGTTTGGTTACGATCATAGCAAATAATCAAAAAGAATCTCAGAATTTTACTTTTCCGCGCCAGTATTCTCCAAGCAAGTTTATAGGAAACATTCCTTATGCTGCAAATCCAGGCGATCATCTGGATATTCAAATTTTTTCAAGTGAAGGTGGGTTGGCAATAGCGAGCTTAGATGTTCCTAATCCGTCCCAAGAAAAGGGGATAAACAATGAACAAGAAACTCTATCGATCAGAAAACGACCGTAAAATAGCAGGTGTATGTGGTGGTGTTGCAGAATATTTTAAAATAGACTCCTCCTTTGTTCGTATAGCTTTTGCTTTGGGGATTATATTTTGTGGCTTTGGTTTATTATTATATCTCCTTATGTGGTTTATTATTCCTACCCGATCTCGAGTCTTATGAAGAAAAAGTTAATAAAGAATATTGTTTTAATTGGTTTTATGGGGTCAGGCAAATCAATGGTGGCTAAAGCTCTCTCTAAAGAGCTTAAGGTTAAGTCATACTCAACAGACAAGCTCATTGAAGCTGGACAAAAACGGACGATTGCTAAAATAGTTGAAGCCAAAGGTTGGTCTTTCTTTCGACAGTTAGAGCATGCTCAAATTAAGAAGCTAGCTACCAAGAAGGGTGTGATTATTGATTGTGGCGGAGGAGTAGTCGTTAATCCCAAGAACATAAAGCTTCTGAAGATTAATGGAATTATTTTTTATTTGAAAACCACGCCTCGCATCATTTATAATCGTCTTAAAGGTGATAAAACTCGTCCTTTGATCAGCGGTCCTAATCCCCAGGATAAGATCAAAGAGATTCTAAAGAAAAGAATTCCCCTCTACAACCAGGCTGATTTTACGATCAATGCCTCTAATCCTTCAATGGATATCGTGGTTGCACAAATACTCAAGAAACTTTTTCTATGACACAACAAGAAGCGTTGTTAGTTTTAAATGCCATCCCTGGTTTAACAGGGCCTGGCATAAAGAAACTTATTTCTACTTTTGGTTCTGCCGAACAAATATTATTACAGCAACAGCCTGCCTTATTGGAATTAGGTCTAAATCAGAATTTAGTAATGAATATTGTTTATTTTCCAAAACATAAATTCTTGGAAGAAGAATATAGGCGGATGCAACAAGTAGGGGTTAAGTTTATAACTATTTTAGATGAAGCATATCCTGAATCTTTAAGAACAATTTCTGGAGCTCCTATTGTTCTTTACGTAAAAGGAGATACGAGTCTTCTAACTGCTCCATCCATTGCTTTGGTTGGTTCGCGCAAAGCTAGTTACTATGGATTAAAAGTGTCACATGAATTTGCTAGCACATTTGCCAAGGCGGGTATTGCAGTAGTCTCTGGGTTGGCCCTGGGTGTGGATGCTGCAAGTCATCAAGGTGCACTGCAGGGTAAGGGGAAAACGGTAGCTGTGTTGGGATGTGGTTTAAATCATATCTATCCAAAAGAAAACACTAAATTATTTGAGTCTATCGGACAAGAGGGGCTACTTGTTTCAGAGTTTCCTATGGATACAGCTCCTTTAACTTATAATTTTCCACGCAGAAATCGTATTATCAGTGGACTGAGTATGGCCACCGTAGTGATCGAAGCAGCATTAAGAAGTGGGGCTTTAATTACGGTAGATTATGCGCTAGGACAAAACAAAGATGTTTTTGTCGTACCAGGCAATATAGACAGCGTTTCTTCTGGAGGAACCAATTTACTTATCAAAGAAGGGGCTAAAATTGCCTTATCGGCACAAGATGTGCTGGAAGAAATTGGCGTTATAATCCAGTCAGAATTAGAAGTTGAGGCAAAAAAAGAGAAAATACATGTTTCTTTATCTGTGGAAGAATATAAAATTTATGAGCTGATAGAAAGTGTTCCAAGTCATATTGATTTGATTTCTGCTCGCAGTGATCAAGATATTGGTAGTTTGATGGGGCAGATGTTAAACTTGGAACTTAAAGGGGTAATTAAGCAATTACCAGGACAATATTACATACGGATATAATTTTATATGGCTGCAAAAGCATTAGTTATCGTAGAGTCTCCCGCCAAAGTTAAGACGATTAATAAATTTCTGGGTACGAAATTTAAAGTCACTGCTTCTATGGGGCATTTAATTGATTTGCCTAAGTCTAAATTAGGTGTCGATTTGGAAGCTGATTTTAATCCTCAATTTATTGTCGTCCGCGATAAGATGAAGACTTTAAAGAAACTCAAAGAAGAGGCCAAAGGGGTTGAAGAGATTTATATAGCAACTGATCCTGACCGTGAAGGTGAGGCTATCGGCTGGAATTTGATTGAACATATCGGGAAGGGTAAAAAGGTCTTACGTGTTGTTTTTAATGAAATTACTAAGGAAGCCGTTAAAAAAGCTTTTGAACATCCTAGAGAATTTGATCGTAAGAAAGTTGATGCCCAAAATGCTCGTCGTGTTTTAGATCGTATCGTAGGTTATCAGATCTCTCCTGTTTTATGGAAAAAGGTTGGTTCACGTTTGAGTGCAGGTAGAGTGCAGTCTGTGGCATTACGTTTGATCGTTGAGCGTGATGCGCAGATCAAGAACTTTGTCCCTCAAGAATATTGGCAGATCGCTGTCGATCTTCAGAAAAAGGGGATTAAGGATATTCTTACAGCCGCTCTAGAGAAAATTGATGGCAAGAAAATTGATTTAAATACAGAGAGTCAGACTCAAGATACTGTCAAAGAAATTAAAGCGCAGTCATTTAAAGTTGATGCTATTAATAAGAAGCAAGTTAAACGTAATGCTCCGCCACCATTTATTACTAGTACTTTGCAGCAGGAAGCTTTTGGTAAATTAGGCTTCAACACGAACCGCACAATGTCGGTTGCTCAAACTCTTTATGAAGGTGTGGAAATAGGTGATGAGGAGGCGGTTGGTCTTATTACCTATATGCGTACGGATTCAGTTAATATCGCCAATGAAGCTTTAGAAAAAGTGCGGTCTTATATTAAAAAAGAGTATGGAGCTAAATTTCTACCAGAAGAGCCTAATAAATTTAAATCCAAAAAGAATGCTCAGGAAGCTCACGAAGCTATTCGCCCAACCGATGTCCATCGAAAGCCTGAGGATGTTAAAAAGTATTTAACCGAAGATCAATTCCGTCTTTATGATTTGATCCATAAGCGATTCATTGCCTGTCAGATGACCCAAGCCATTTTTGACCAGACTAAGATTGAAGTGGGGGCTGGTCGATTTACCTTTGGAGCTTCGGGGTCAATCTTAAGTTTTGCAGGGTATTTGTCTGTGTATAAAGATGCTGACGAACAAGAAGAAGGCAAGCTCGATCCTTCTTTATATACTAAAGGGGATAATTTAGATTTAAAAGAAGTTAAGGCAACTCAGCATTTTACTAAACCACCTGCCAGGTATTCCGAAGCTAGTTTAGTTAAGGCGTTAGAAGAAAATGGGATTGGCCGTCCAAGTACCTATGCTTCTATTATCGGGACCTTGGTGGCTCGTAACTATGTGTTGCGTGATCGTGGGTATTTTGATGCTACTGATTTGGGGATTAAGATTTGTACTCTTTTGATGGAATATTTTAAAAAGATTATGGATATTAGTTTTACTTCCCATATGGAAGAAGAGCTGGATTTAATTGAAGAAGGTAGTACAAAATATGAGATTGTTCTTAAAGAATTTTATGGGCCGTTTAAGGAGGAATTAGAACATGCAGATGCTAATATCCAAAAGACCCATGCTACCATTGATCGTAATTGTCCATTATGCGGCAAACCCTTAGCTATTAAATGGGGACGTCGCGGAAGATTTATTAGCTGTACTGGATTTCCGGATTGCAAACATGCTGAACCATTTACCACAGATGTTCCTTGCCAACAACCTGGTTGTACGGGAAAATTGGTTGAGCGTCGTGCGATGAGAGGTAATACCTTTTATGGTTGTAGCCGTTTTCCAGAATGTAAATTTATAGCTAATAAACTTCCTGTTGTTAATCAATGAAAAAATATCTAGAGAAATTCCTTTCCTATCTAGAAGTTGAAAAGAATTATTCCCAGCATACCTTGCTTAATTACAAAATAGATCTAGAAGAATTCCTAGTTTTTTTAACTGAAGTACCTTTAGAAAAAGTAAATTATACGACATTAAGAAGATTTTTGGCCCAGATGAGGACTAAGAATTTGAAGCCTCGTTCGGTGGCGCGCAAACTTTCTTCTTTAAGGAGTTTCTTTAGATATTTACAACGTGAGAAGATTGTTTCAACCAATCCAGCCAGTCTTTTGGTAACACCCAAGCTAGACAAACCCCTGCCACATTTTTTAAGTGAACAGGAGGCGACACAAATTATTGAATCTCCTTCAACAGATAAAATTAGTAATCTAAGAGATAAGGCTATTTTTGAAACGCTTTATTCTACAGGCATCCGGGTTAGTGAACTTGTAGGACTTGATCTTGAAGATGTAGATTTTATTGGCAATATTATTAGGGTCATGGGAAAGGGAAGAAAAGAGAGATTAGTTCCCATTGGTGATAAAGCTCTTGAAGCCATTAAAGAATATACAGAAAAGCGATCACATCAAAAAGAGACACTTTTTCTCAATAAAAGCGGTACGCGTTTAACAGCACGAAGTGTATGTAATATTATTAATAAATATGTTCTTAAAGAGGCTATGGTTCAGCATGTGACTCCGCACATGTTTCGTCATTCATTTGCTACTCATTTATTGAATCATGGTGCTGATTTGCGCTCAGTTCAAGAGCTTTTGGGGCATGTTAATTTATCTACAACACAGATTTATACTCACCTGACCACTGATAAGCTCAAGAAGGTTTACGATCAAGCTCATCCACATGCTTGATTAAAAATCAATGTGTGAATTAATTGCTGTTGACAAATTTATTTTTATTTGTAATATGTGATTAAGTTTGATTATTCATCAAACATTCGATTCCCCATCGAATAAAGTCTTAAAATCTCCCCCTTAAGAAAGAAATTCCATGAACAAGCGTGCTTTTTCTCTTATAGAGCTGTCTATTGTTATGGGCGTTATGGCTGTATTAGCATCTTCTATAATACCTGTAGCTATTCGTTCAGTTCAAATTCGTGCTGGTGAGAAAACAGCTTTGGAAATGGCCATGCTTCAAGAAGCAGGCAGAAATTATTATGTGGATCACCATGTTTGGCCTGTAGATATTCCAACTATGCAGTCTCAAGGATATTTAAATTCCCAATGGAACGCGCTTAATCCTTGGCATAATGCGTATTTAATTTCGAGTAGCAGTCTGCAGATGACGGTAAGTAGCGATGTTCCTTCACAATGGGCAAATTTGGTAGCTAGTCATTTACCTGCCGCGGTAGTTAATGGAAGCAATGTCTCTAGTACAATTTCATCTTTAGGATCAGCAAGTCTTGCCTCGGGGGTTATTGTGGCCTGGTCTGGGGCCATTGCTAATATTCCCACTGGATGGGCTTTGTGTGATGGAAGTAATGGTACGCCTGATCTTCGTGATAAATTTATTGTGGGAGCGAGACAGGATATTGCTGGCATTGCTCAAAGCAATATTATGGGAAACCCGCTATCTGTAGGTGGCTCGGTAACACATCATCATGGAGGACAGACAGGTCCCCATATTCTGACGATTGCTGAAATGCCGAGTCACCATTTTACAGTTAATACTAATGATTCAACCTTTCAACCAGGTGGTCCAACCTATATCAAAATTGATCCTCAAGCTGCTTTAACAGGAACAATGAATACAAACACCTTAGGCAATGACCAGCCACACTCGCATCCCATATCTAATGATTTCCATGTGCCACCATTTTATGCGTTGGCCTTTATTATAAAATTATGAGAATATTCGTTCTTTTGTTTATATTGGTATTGCCCGCTGCTGCTCAAGAAGAAACAAGTTCACTTAAGAAAAGTATTACGGAATTATCCCTCCAAGCAGACTTTCAATGTTTACAGATTAGGTTTGAAGGGGTGTGTCCCAAACCAGAACGTCTAGAATTTCCCATTGGGATCAAAATCCGTTATTGGCAGCCAGAATTATTTATGGAAACTGTCAAAATGCCAGGAGATTACACCATTGCTGAATATGGGATTCCTTTGGAAGGGCTGACTAAACGGGTGGCTCAGAAAGAACTTGAATTGATAAATGGTCTTAAAGATTTAAAGGTTACCAGTGGCAGTTCTTCTCAAAGTTTAAGTTCTAGCAATTTGCAATTTAATGAAGTCCACCTTTATGATTATCCATTAGGTGAAATCTTTGAAGATGCTGTTTGCTCAGATATTCCTAATCGGACCTTGGGGATTCGGTATCTTTCCGAAGCAGATAGTATTTCCTGGAGAAGAGCAGATATAGAGAAGAAGCATCCTCAGAGTCTAGTTGCAGCACGGATAGGAGGGCAATGTCATAATCTACCTATAGGAGCCGAAGATCAATGTATGAAAGATTGGGGGCCGCTTTACCCGAGGCAGGGATTTGTCATAACTCCTAGTGCGCCTGTGGCCTCAATTGTAGATGCTCTTCGTTCTATAAGTCTGGCAGGGGAAACTTTCTCAGCTAATGTTATTGAATCAAGGTTAGATTTCAAGCCCAATCTTCGCATTGATAAGGTACAGATGGTTTTTCCCCAAAAGACTGCTTGTTTTCCTATAGGAGAGAATCCAGCACTTTTGGAACAGGGTAAGCAATCTAAGGATGGTCATTATGTTTGGATTTACTGGCATCAACGCAGCTGTTGTATTTAGGGTAATTTTTGGGATTTTGGTTTATTGGAACTCAAATGAGTTGTCCTGGGCCCAAGAAACCATCTTTAACTCTAGAGATATTTTTCTAAAGACGACCTGCGAACATTGTACTAATAATTCTAAAAAATCTATCGTAAGTGCCGTACAGAATAAATCTGATACGAAAAAAATCTTGTTGTTTATTGATCCGCAATGTTCTTGGTGTAAGAAAGCCATCCATGATCTAGGAAGTCTTAAAAGAAAGCATGCTGATTGGGCTATCCAGGTATATGTCATGTCTACAGTTAAAGAGTTTATAGAATATTTCCGCTCCCAAGGAAGAGGTTTTCCTAAAGATCTGGAGTACACATTAGATTTCAAGAATGCATTGGCCAATAAATATGAAATTGGCCAAACGCCAACCTATATCATTATGGATCATGGAAAAACTCAAAGGATAAAGGGTTATGTGGATTTGCTTCATTTTAATTTGGATCATGTCCAGTAATAGCTATGCTGCCAACCCCTATAAGATGGGTTCATTGGATTATTTTGATCGTAAGATTGGTGCTTCCAAGGCAGAAACCAAGCAAGAATTTGATTTTAGAGATCCTACCATAGGAGCCGATGGTAAGGTTGCCTACTATATGCCGCCTTCCGCCATGCTGACCTTACTTGAGGCTCCCACTCCAGAAAATGCTAGGGCTTATTTATTATGGCAACGACAAAAGGTGGCCAGGATTATTAAAGCCCAACAAGCTGTTGATCGGGTTATGAAGGAACAGGAGCCTAGGTGATTTTCTTATTAATTCTAATTTTATTTATTCCATCGTGTTCTTTTGCTGATGTATTTTCTAAATCTCCGAATCAGACTCAGATGGATCAAGCTCTATCAGCTGATGAAAGGGGTTATTACTACCGTGACGGTTATGATTACAATGCATTTGCTGCCCCGGTGAATAATTATGAATTAAGAAGGAGTGGGATTTCTTTGGGTTGTAATAGGTATGATTTTCATGAAAGTTTAAAGAATCTAATGGTACGCCCTGAGTTTAACAATCTGGAATTAGAAACCTTGATGACACAGCTTTCCACATCCAGACTTTTAGTTTGGCAATACAGTTCTCCAACCTTAGCCGATCTTTATAAACACCTTAACACAGTAGGAAACTTAAAATTAAACAGGCGCTATCAGCAATGCGAAGATTTAGAAAAAAATGTGGATGACCCTTTAGTTAAACTTCGTAAACAAGCTATTTTAGACTGTTTAAAGAACTCCATGACTTCTGGCAGAGAGGATATAGATCAAGCTTTTGAATATTGTTTGGACTATCTACATGAAGGTAGTTTTTCCACTCCTTATGCCTCTTTGGAAGATCCTGAGAACGGTAATTTTAATATTTCTGGCAATGTCAATGTGACGGGCAAGGTTTTGAATCGTGTTAACCAAAATTCCGAAGATTTAACCATCATTAATCAAATTATACCTAAGGTGACAGTTAGTAACGATTCAGTGAATATCTATGGGCCTCGATTAGAAAGTAGGGAGCTTATTGCCCAGTATCGGCAGGATTTTGGATCAACTTTGACTCAAATAGTGGATGATTACAAGATTAATAGAGAAGTCAATGCGCAACAGCTATCAATGTTTTCGGTATTTGGTGTGCCTCTGACTGAAGCTCAAGTGAAGAATATCGCCATGTTTGATCAGACAACGGGGTATTTAGCAGTTCAAAAGATAGCCTCGAGTTTAGCTTATTTAAAGACTATTGATCAGTATTTAAAAGCTTCTCAGATGTTAGATAAGGTGATGCTTCATCCAGCGATTGAGCCTGGGTATAAGACCTTGCTCAAAGGTTCCCAAGACTATGTTTTTAATGAGATACGAGTACTCAAAGAAGAAAGGGAGCGCTTGAGTCAATATGCTCAAAGTATGCATTCTATTCTTAATGAAGCTGACAGTCGCAGGCTCAAAATGCTAGCTGAGATTGTGGAAGAATCCAAAACCCAACAAGAGAAAGGGATTTTCAAGTTAAATCCATGAATAATCAATCTTTAGGCAGATTAGGAGAAGAGCTTACCTGTAAATACTTACAGAGCAAGGGATATAGAATTCTTGAAAGAAATTTTCGCAACAAATTAGGCGAAATCGATTTGATAGCTCAGGAAGGTAAGGTTATTTGCTTTATTGAGGTCAAAACCAGGAAATCTAGCCAGTTTGGGGCTCCTTTTGAAGCTGTTGGTTCGACTAAACAGCTTAGGATGGTTAGACTAGCTTTATGTTATTTGAAATATAAATTTAAGACAATTGAGGTTATGTCCCGTTTTGATGTTGTTTCCATCAATTTTGATTCTGTTGACCAGCCCCAGCTTAAACATATTATCAGCGCCTTTGATTTAACCTATTTAAGTCATTGACAAAGTATTTTTTATCCTTTACACTCAACTCAAATTTAATAACCAATCTTTTTTAAGGAGGATTTGATGGAGAAATTATCTTTTTATGATGTTAAAACTAAAGGTAAGTTTGAAACAGCAGATTATTCAGTGAAAGAAAAGAGTGGACGTTTTTTTGCTGTTGCCAAATCCCCTAAAGGCACACACGAATGCTGGCGCGTATTAAGCAAAGATCAAGCTGCTAAACTAAAAAAGAAATAAGCGGGAGTGGTTTCTATCCGAAGTAAAGCATTAACTTCCAAACAATTAGCTAATAAGATTGCTCAATTGGCCAATGATAAAAAGGCCCAGGATATTGTTATTCTTGATATGAAGGGTTTGGTCAATTTTTGTGATTATTTTGTTCTTTCCACAGGAACTTCTGATAGGCAGGTCAAGGCTATTGCAGAAGGTGTAACTGAAGGATTGACCGATTTTGGAATAAAAGCTCATTCTAATCGTAGCATTAAGGGGTTAGATTCAGGTAGTCCAGCTGAAGGTATGGGTGCTTGGATTCTTTTGGATATGGGAGATGTGGTAGCCCATGTTTTTGAACCCAATGCCAGAGAGTTTTATGGTTTAGAACACTTATGGCAGGATGCACCTACGGTTAAGTATAAACAAAGAAAAAAATCGAGTTAATTCAAGGATTATGAAACCCCTGCTGTTTGTCTGAAAGATGATGGCAGGGGTTTTTTCTTATGTTTTCAATTATTCGAAATCAAGTACAGGAATTAGTCCGACAGTCCCTACCCAATCTAGAGACTGTGCCTGCCATTATTGTTGATATTCCCTCAGATAAGGCTCATGGGGAGCTTACCTGTAATGTAGCTTTGCAATTAAGCCGTGTTTTAAAGAAAAACCCTATGCTTATTGCAGCAGATATCCTTCTAAAGCTTAAAAGCAATTTAGATCACCATCCTTTGAAAGATTCTTTTGCCAATATTGAAGTCAAACAGCCTGGATTTATTAATTTTTATTTATCCCCTCAAGGTTTTTATGGCATATTGGAAGCAGTCTTGAGTACCCAAGGAAGTTATGGTTGTTCTGATTATGGACAAAAAACACCTTTTTGTCTGGAATTTGTTTCAGCTAATCCAACCGGGCCTTTAACTGTCGCTCATGGCCGCCAAGCAGCTGTGGGAGATACCCTGGTCAATATTCTTAATGCAGTAGGTTTTAAAGCTCAAAAAGAGTATTACGTTAATGATGAGGGGAATCAGATTAATATTTTAGGTCGAAGCATTCATTATCGTGCCCAAGAGAGTTTGGGTGAAAAGGTGGAATTTCCTGAAGATCATTATCAGGGAGAGTATATTCGCACCATGGCCCAGGAATTTATCCAAAAGAATGCAGTTAAATCTTTGGGGGACTTAAATAAGCTTGATCCAGCCCTATTTAGACAATTTGGGGTGGATTATTTAATGAAGGTGATTAATAAAGATTTAGAAGATTTTAGCGTCCATTTTGATACCTGGTCTTATCAAAGCCGGATTGCTACCAATGAAGCGATTGAGGATTTATTGAAAGATTTCCAAGCTAAGGGTTATGTATATGCAGCTGAAGGGGCATTGTGGTTTAAATCGACCCAGTGGGGCGATGATAAAGACAGGGTGGTTAAGAAAAGCAGTGGCGAGTACACCTATTTGACTCCCGACATTGTTTATCATAAAAATAAATTTGAACGTGGTTTTAAGCGTATTGTGAATATTTTAGGGCCTGATCATCATGGCTATATTCCACGTATTAAAGCAGCTGCCGCGGCCTTAGGGCATTCGGTGGATGATTTAGATGTAGTGATTGTTCAATTAGCTACCATTTATCGAGATGGTAAACCTGTATCTATGTCTACACGCCGCGGAGAGTTTATTACCTTGCGTGAGGTGATTGATGAGGTAGGTAAGGATGCTGGACGATTTTTCTTTTTAATGCGTCAGACCAATGCTCATCTGGAATTCGATTTGGAATTGGCCAAGAAAAATAGCTCAGAAAATCCTGTCTACTACATTCAATATGCCCATGCACGGATCCATAGTATTATTCGTAAAGGCCAAGAAGAGGCTAAGTTAAATATTAAATTAAAAGACTTTAAACAGCTTAAAGAAGTTGAAGAAATGGATATTATGCGTAAGATTGCTTTATATCCTGAAGTGCTTGTAGTCTGTGCCAAACAATTGGATCCGTTTGCCTTAGTGCGTTATCTTCAAGAATTAGCAGGATGTTTTCATAAGTTTTATGATGCTCATCGTGTTTTGGATGATAATAAAGAGCTTTCTATAGAGAGACTCAGTCTTATTGAATCTGTACGTATCATTTTAGGTAGTGGATTGAAGCTTTTAGGTGTAAGCACGCCTGAGAAAATGTAAAATGGCCAAACGTTGGATAGTCAAATCCTATGATCCTAAGCTGCAACAAGAGCTTAGCGATGCTTTAAACATTCATCCTATCGTTGCTCAACTTCTTATTAATCGTCAAATTACAACTGTAGACCAAGCCCGGCGTTTTTTAACAACCGATATGGCTATGCTTTACAATCCATTTCTTTTAACGGATATGGATCGAGCGGTTGAGCGTATTAAGGTGGCCCAAAATAATAAAGAGAAGGTTCTTATTTTTGGAGACTATGACGTTGATGGAGTTACATCGAGTGCTCTTTTAAGGCGATTATTAAGGCGTCTGGATATAGAAGCGGTGAATTATATTCCTCACCGTATGGATGAAGGATATGGTTTGAATCATGGGATCGTTGAGTTTGCTAAAAGTTTAGGTATTCATCTGATTATTACGGTGGATTGTGGCATCACCGCTTTTGAACCCATCAAGGCTATTAACCAAGAAGGAATGGATGTTATTGTGATTGACCATCATGAGCCTGAAGGTGACAGGATCCCAGAAGCTTTGGCTGTGATTGATCCAAAAAGGTCAGATTGTCTTTATCCATTTAAACATTTATCAGCCGTAGGATTGGTTGCTAAATTAGCTCAGGCCATTTTGGGATCAGTTCCTGAGGAAGATTTGGATTTGATTGCCATTGGTACGGTAGCCGATGTGGTCGCTCTTCAAAGCGAGAATCGGATTTTTGTCAAAAGAGGTTTACCTTTGATCGAGAAGACCAAGAAGTTTGGCTTACAAGCTCTTTTGCAGATAGCTAAAATTGCAGGTAAGAAAATTAAACCCTACTATATTGGTTTTATTTTAGGCCCCAGACTTAATGCTGCTGGCCGTATGGATTCAGCTACGGTGGCCTTAGACCTTCTTTTATCAGAAGATTTTGTGCAGGCTCAAGCCTTGGCTCAGAGTCTGGAAGACCATAATCTGACTCGCCAGAAAATGCAAAATGAAGTTATTCAAGAAGCTTTAAGTATTATCGAAGAAGGTGATTATAAAAATCAGCAGATTATTGTGGTATGCAAGGAAGGTTGGCATAAAGGGGTGTTGGGAATTGTAGCCTCGCGTATTGTTGAAAAATATTATCGGCCTACAGTTGTTATTTCGGTTGAAAATGGTATGGGTACAGGTTCGGCGCGGTCTATTGAAGGTTTTGCGCTTCATGAAGCTTTTGCCAATTGCGCCGCTTCTTTAGAGAATTTTGGAGGACATAAGAGGGCTGCAGGGTTACGTTTACGTCATGAGAACATCGAGAAATTTACCCAGGATATTAATGAATTTGCTAAGGAAGTACTTAAAGATCAGCCCTTAGATCCAACCTTAGATATCGATTGTGAAATACCTTTTTCGAATTTGGATTTGCCTTTGGTGGAATTAATAGATTCTATGGAGCCTCATGGGGAAGGTAATCCTACACCTGTGTTTTGTTCCCGAAAACTTACGGTTAAAAGTAATCCAGCTGTTTTGGGGCGTGACACTTTGAAATTTTGGGTCAGTGATGGTGTTAAGTCTTTTTCAGCGGTTGCTTTTGGGCAGGCAAGTATGCATAAACAAGTAAAGCTAGGTTGTCAAATTGACCTAGCTTTTACTTTGGGAATCGATGATTGGAATAAAGCGCCAACCGTTCAGTTATTGATTAAGGATATTAAACTGCGCGAGTAACTTTGTTAGCTTGAATACAGCTAGTGCAGACTAATGCTCTTTGAACAGTTCCGTTTAAAAGGACTTTGATGCGTTGAAGATTTGGCATGACGGCGCGGAAAGACTTACCAACAACTTTGGAACCGGCACCACCTTTTTTCTTTTCCATACCGCGTCTTTTATATTTTCTACCAGATGTTGCGCTTTTGTCGCAAATAATACAAGCTCTCATGTCTAAGACCTCTAATTTAAATGGTTAACATCAAAACTGAAGACATAAATATACTGTAAACATGAGGAATGTCAATTCAAATTTTATATTAACTCTATGGAGAGATTATGGATTTAACTCAAATTACACCTTACGCAAAGAGGATGTTCGTTCCTCAGCAAATCGACTTAACTAATGCTAAGCTTGTTAAAGAACTGTATGTGAAGCTGTTAGATAGGCCCATCAATTCAGCTAAAGAATTAGAATCTTGGCTTTTGGACCGTTCCGAGCTCGATGCGGCCCTTAATCAGGTAGGATCAATCCTTTATATCACCATGACTTGCCATACGGATGATCCTCAAAAAGCATCAGCCTATACCCAGTTTATCCAGAATATCCCGCCCACGATTAAGCCAATAAATGATGAATTAAATCACAAATATTTAAAATTATTGCAAACCTTTCCTTTAGATAAGAAGCGTTATGAAGTTTATAATCGCACAACCCAGGTGGACATAGACCTGTTTGTGGAGGCTAATGTGCCTTTACAAACCAAGGTTGATATGCTTTCCCAGGAATATCAGACGGTTTGTGGAGCTATGATGGTCAACTTTGAAGGCAAAGAGCAGACCTTGCCTCAGATGGGCAAGTACTTATTAGAAACAGATCGTAAAAAACGCGAAGAAGCCTGGCGTGCCACAGCCCAAAGGCGTCTGGCTGATAAGGATAAGCTAGACAGTATATTTGATCAGCTTTTTTCTTTACGTTGTCAGATTGCAGCTAATGCAAAGTTAAATAATTTTATCGAATATCAGTTTCGTAATTATCATCGTTTTGACTATACCCCGGCTGATTGTAAGAAGTATCATGAAACTGTTGAACGTTTGGTAGTGCCTTTATATGGAGAAATTCTTCAACGACGTCAGCAGGAAATGAAATTAGATAGCTTACGTCCTTGGGATGTTGCGGTGGATCCTCTAGGTCGAAGCTCCTTAAAGCCTTTTGAGCGCGCACCACAGCTAATTGAAAAAACACAGGCCATTTTCAATAAATTGGATAAGAATTTAGGTTCTCAATTTCAAGAAATGCAAAATCTTGGCTTACTGGACTTAGAAAGCCGAAAGGGCAAGGCTCCGGGGGGGTATCAAAATACTCTTAATGAAGCCCGTAAACCATTTATATTTATGAATGCAGTAGGTGTAGATGATGATGTCAGGACCCTGTTGCATGAATCTGGGCATGCGTTTCATGCGTTAGCTTCTGTCAATGATCCGCTGGTTGATTATCGTCATGCACCGATGGAATTTTGTGAGGTTGCCTCGATGGCGATGGAGCTTTTGGCAGGTGAACATTTGGATCAATTTTATTCTCCTGAAGATGCAAGGCGTTCTAATCGCGAACATTTAGAAGGCATTGTACATATTTTGGCTTGGGTGGCTAATATCGATTCTTTTCAACATTGGATGTATGAACACCCTAACCATACAGCCCAGGAACGGAAGCAAAAATGGGTGGAATTGTATTTAAAATACGGTGGCAAGTTCCTAAATTGGCAGAATCTGGATCAGGAAATCGCCTATTTATGGCATCGTCAATTACATATTTTTGAAGTACCTTTTTATTATATTGAGTATGGCATTGCCCAATTAGGTGCGCTACAATTATGGCTCAAAGCTAAAAAAGATCCTAAAGAGGCTCTGTCTGGTTATTTAAATGGGCTTAGTTTAGGTGGATCACGTCCGTTACCAGAGCTTTACCAGCAGGCAGGGATTAAATTTGATTTTTCACAGGAAATCATTGAGCCTTTGATTAAAGCTGTGTATAAAGAGTGGAAATTGATGAATTAAGGAACAGGATGAGAATCTTTAAACAACGAAAAGCTTTTACTTTAATTGAATTGATCGTTGTCTTGATCATTCTTGGTGTGTTAGCTGCCATTGCTGTGCCTGCTTATTTCTCAATGATTAATAAAAGTAAGGCGGCAGAAGTAATGTTGACTATAAAAAATATAAAAGATCAAACATTGCCTTGTGTTCAAGCTCATGCTCATGAAGGTACTTGGATGGACTTGACGGCTAAATGTGGATATGTAGGTACGAGTGCTTCAGCTACTTATGCGACTATGGCTGTTGATTTTGGGTGGCTGATTAATATTGTGAAAATTGATGCGACAGGAAATGGTTCTAATGGACTAACCAGTGGGGATAATATTATTATACTTTATAATTTTGATGGTAGTGTTAATCAATGTTTATCCCAAGGAGTTTTTGTAGGGCTATGTCCGAATTAAATTAATTATAATGCGCAAATTAACTCACGAAGAAATAGTTGCTTGCCAGTCATCTTGATGTTATACAATTTTAGCTACTGGTAAAGGTACTAATGGGCTTGCCGCGAATGATGGGATACGGATGGACTTTGATTACAATGGTGCTCAAGTTTTCTGTGACTCGAACGATGTATTTAAGGGTTTTTGTTGAGTAATGTTTCTTATGAAAACAACTTCCAGAAAAAAAGGTTTTACGTTAATTGAAATTATTGTCACTCTGGTGATTCTTGGAGTTTTAATGGCTATTGCTGTACCTAATTATTTTTTAATGGTTAATAAAAGCAAGGCGGCAGAGGTTTTGATGACTTTAAAGGACATGAAAGACAAATCGTTATTATGTGTCTTAGCACATCCAGATGTATTTTGGCCTGAAATTAATAACCTTTGTGCGATACCTGGTTCAAGCCAAAGTGTTAATTATGTTAGTCTCGCAGTTAATTTTCTTTCAATTAATGTTGTCGCAGTTGGAGCTACGGGTAATGATGCCAATGGTCTAACTAGTTCGGATTCAATTATTATTCTATATGATTCTCATAATGGCAGTATAATCCAATGTAACCCTCAAGGAGTTTTTGTGGGGTTGTGTCCTGGTTAAATTGATTTTTATGCGTAAATTAACCCATGACGAGATCGTCGCTCGCCAGTCTTCTCAATTAACAAATCCGCGCTTACCGTTTTGTGTAGTCCTCAACAATATTCGCAGTTTACACAATGTAGGTTCTATCTTTCGAACGGCAGATGGAGCGGGGGTAGAAAAGATCTGGTTGTGTGGTATCACAGGCTACCCACCGCAGGGAGGAATTGCTAAAACATCTTTGGGAGCAGAGGATCATGTTCCTTGGGAATATCGGGAAGATGGCCTAAGCCTTTTGAAGGAACTAAAATCCAGAGGGTATCAGATTGTATTACTTGAGCAGGCCCAAGGAGCAAGTTCCTATGATCAGTTTATTCCTCAAGCGCCTATATGTTTGGTTATTGGTAATGAAATTTCAGGTGTTTCGGAAGATCTGCTTAAATATTGCGATGCTGCCGTGGAAATAGATATGGCAGGTATTAAAAACTCTTTGAATGTAGCTGTTGCTTTTGGTGTGATGGCCTACCAGATACGTTCCCGTCTAAAGTCCATGGAAACTCTTGCGAAAACTCATCGGGCAAAGTAAGATATCTTTTATGAATATGGATGCTAGAAAATTATTACGTAACCGTAAGGTCATTGCCGAAATTAATCGCCACAAATGGTTGGAGAGTGAAATTGCGGGTTATGATATTGGTTTTGAAGCTGCGGCTGAGGATTGGCTTAGAAAACATTCCACAGCTTGGATTAAGTATCATTTTAAAATATCTTCACAGAAGACAACTGCTCCAAAGAAGGTTTCTGCTGTTAAAAAGAAAAAACGGTCTTAAAAATGAAAAGGTTCTCTTTTTTTGTATTCTTAACACTGCTATTAAGCAGTGTTTTTGCTTTAGCTAAAGATCAAGCCTTGCCGGTGGCCTCAGGGTATCTTAATGATACGGTAGGGATGGTAGATGTCCAAGATCAAAATGCTATTAATAATTTTGCTAGAGAACTAGAAACAAAAACCACAGCTCAGATTTCTGTCGTTACAATAAATACAACCCAGCCAGAAACGATCGAACAATATGCGGTTAGGCTTTTTAAGCAATGGGGAATTGGACAAAAGGGGAAGGATAATGGCGTACTGTTTTTGATTGCAAAGAATGATCGTACCGTACGTATTGAGGTGGGATATGGTTTAGAAGGAGTGTTGACCGATGCCACTTGTTCAGGAATTATCAATCAAATCGTAGTCCCTCTTTTTAAACAAGGACAGATATCAAAAGGTGTTTTAGAAGGTTCAAAAGCGATTATAGCTCTTATTGCTAAAGATTCTGGAATTGAGATTACAGGTAAAGAACAGGCTGTTTATAATCAATTGCATCAGGATTCATCAGCAATTTGGGTCATAATCTTCATTTTTATTATTATTTTTGTATTTTATTCTTCCTCATTTGTTCGTCCTGGTGTAGGCTGGTATGGTTATTCGGGCGGTGGAAGAGATGGTTTTGGTGGTGGTTCAAGTGGTGGAGGAGGTTTTGGCGGCTTTGGAGGCGGAGGCAGTGGTGGGGGTGGTTCAAGCGGCAGATGGTGAAATGAAGGGGCACGGTATGTCGTGCCCGTACGATAGAAAGGATCATATGAAAAATATATGGATTTTTATAGGAGTTATAGCAGCTTTAGCTTTTATAGCCTTTGGATGGTATCAGAGCGGTTACAATCGCATTGTTGCTTTAGATCAACAGGTTAAATCGAGTTGGGCTCAGGTCGAAAATCAATTGCAACGAAGGTATGATTTGATCCCTAACTTGGTCAATACAGTTAAAGGTTATGCTGCTCATGAAAAAGGAATTTTAGAAGAAGTAACCAGATTAAGAAGTCAGTGGGGTCAAGCAGCTAGTGTTTCAGATAAGGTAGAGGCTGCCAATTCTTTGAGCGGAGCCCTCTCTCGACTTTTATTGGTTTCAGAGAATTATCCTGGTTTAAAAGCAGATCAAAATTTTTTAACATTACAAAGCCAATTAGAAGGAGCAGAAAATCGTATTGCTGTAGAGCGTATGCGATATAATGAGGCTGTTGAAGCATTTAATTCATATCAGAAATCGTTGTTTGGTGGATTCTTTGCCAGCAAAACTGGTTTAACGAAAGAAGCTGTTTACTATAAGGTTGAAACCCCACAGGCTCATGAAGTGCCGAAGGTGCAGTTCTAGAAAGGATCAGTATGTCGTACGAATTAAAGCCATTAGCTAATTTTCATGGACGTAAAGGTCCATTACTGCTCATTATTATGGATGGGGTTGGTATTGGTAAACAAGATGATAGTGATGGCGTATTTCTTGCCAAAACTCCGTGCCTCGATGAATTAGTCAAAAGTAAGCTTTATACTCAACTTAAAGCCCATGGAACAGCTGTTGGGATGCCTTCTGATGATGATATGGGAAATAGTGAAGTTGGGCATAATGCTTTAGGAGCAGGAAGGGTATTTGACCAGGGGGCCAAGCTGGCACAAAAATCTATTGATAGTGGGGCTATTTATGAGACTCAAGCGTGGAAGGATTTGGTTGGACGTGTAAAAGCTGACAACAAGATTTTTCATTTTATTGGGCTGCTTTCTGATGGCAACGTACATGCTCATATTGATCAATTAATTGCTATGCTCAAGCATTGTGCTCAAGAAGGGGTAAAACGTGTGCGTGTCCATACGCTGTTAGATGGCCGTGATGTGTACGAAAAATCAGCGTTAACCTATATTGATAAACTTGAAGCCGTACTTAAAGAAATCAATGCGAGCCACAAGTATTACGACTATTGTATTGCTTCAGGTGGTGGTCGTATGGTTGTGACCATGGATCGTTATAATGCCGACTGGAGTATTGTAGAACGCGGCTGGAAAGCTCATGTATTAGGTCGTGGGCGAAGGTTTGCTTCAGCTCGCCAGGCTGTTGAAACCTTTTATCAAGAAGACCCTAAAGCAACAGATCAATATTTGGATTCTTTTGTGATTGAAGATGATGGATCACCTGTAGGTACAATTGAAGATGGAGATTCGGTTGTGTTTTTTAATTTCCGAGGTGACCGAGCTATAGAATTATCCATGGCTTTTGAACAAAAAGATTTTGATAAGTTTGATCGAGTCAGAGTGCCAGATGTTTTATTTGCCGGGATGATGGAATACGATGGCGATCTTCATATTCCAAAACATTTTTTAGTTTTTCCTCCTCAGATTGATGGTCCGGTAGGGGCTTATATGTGTGCCAACGGTATCAGCTCTTTTGCTATCTCAGAAACTCAAAAATATGGTCATGTGACATATTTTTGGAATGGTAATAAAAGTGGATTTATTGATCCTAAACTTGAAACTTACGTTGAGATCCCTTCAGATAAAATCCGATTTGATCAAGCTCCTAAGATGAAGGCCTATGAAATCACAGATAAGGTCATTGAACTATTAAAAAGCGCAAAATATAAGTTTGGTCGCTTGAATTTCCCTAATGGAGATATGGTGGGACATACTGGGGTTCCTGAAGCAATTATTGCTTCTGTTGCGGCCACCGATGAATGTGTAGCTAAGCTTTTAGCAGTTATAAAAGAATTAAATGGCATTGCAGTTGTTTTGGCTGACCATGGCAATGCCGATGAAATGTACACTGTTAAAGGTGGTAAAAAACAAATTTCAACAGCTCATTCATTAAATCCAGTACCCTGTGCCATTGTTGATTCTGGATATAATGGAGAATATGAAATGGCCAAGGTCAAAACACCGGGCTTAGCCAATGTGGCTGCAACCTTACTTAACCTTTTAGGATATGAAGCGCCTAAAGAATATGCGACTTCATTAATAGAATTTAAAAAATGAAAATCGTAAAACGAAGACCAGCATTCGAATATAAACTTGTTAATGATACTGATGATATTTTCGGAAGTATTTTTGATAAAACACCCGTATCTATTATTTTAATATCTTGGCCAGATAAGAAAGTTCTAAAGGCTAACGCTGCTGCTTTACAACTCTTAAAAGTTAAAAGTACCGAAGAGGTTCTTAAATTTCATCCCAAAATCTTTATAAGTTTTAGTGAGGAGAATTTTGGTAAAGGTGAATTCTTTCAATCAGAATTAAGAATAAGGGGGCCACGTAAATCTATAATTTACTTGATGGCTAAAGCGCGCAAGATTGAAAATTCTCAGGTCATTTTGACATTTGAGGACATCACAAGCTTTCGAAAGAAAGAAAAACAGCTTCTGAAATTGGCCCAACTTGATGGTTTAACCGGTCTTTTAAATCATAAAACTTTGGTGGGTCGCTTTAAGGAGGAATTGGCCAGAGCTAAGAAATACCATCTTCCGTTATCTTGTTTTATGTTTGATTTAGATGATTTTAAAACCATCAATGATAAGTATGGCCATATTAAAGGAGATGAAGTTTTAAAGAAGGTGGGGCAGATTCTTAAAGGCAATATGCGTGAATCAGATATTGTTGGCCGTTACGGAGGCGATGAGTTCTTAATTATTATGCCTGAAACACCTATATCTGAGGCTTGGATTCCTGCTCGACGAATTCATGCCAGTTTTCAAAATTCTTTGATCATTTCCAGTGGTGATTTGCAAATCAAAAGCACCTTAAGTGTTGGTATTAGTGGTTATCCTTTGAAAGGGGCCAATACGGTTAAGGCCATTGTTGGACATGCTGATAAAGGCCTCTACGATGCCAAATCTAAAGGTGGCAACAATGTTTGTCTAGCACAAGAAGCATGAGAGTTTACGAAAAAATCCCCTCTTTGCTTTTCGAATGTACTATATCTGCTTTTAAAGAAAATCAGCTTGTTCTGCCGCGGTCAATTTTAAGAACCTATGGTTTTAAAGAAGAAGAAATTTGTGAGAGTTTTCAGGATAATCATTGGTCTTTGAAAGTTTATAGTGAAGATAAGAAATTAATAGATCATTTGCGATTAAATCTTCCCAAATCATCTGGCATAAAGGTTTCTAGCAAGGCTTTAAAACCTGATCAATGGTTGACTCGCTGGAAGAACCATTGGAAGCCCTTATCATTCACTAAGAAAATTGATGTTATTCCTGCTTGGTATAAAGATCGTTATAAAACTTCTAAGAAAGTTATTTATCTAGACACCTTAATGTCTTTTGGAACAGGAATGCATGAGACAACGCAATTGATTGCGCAATTAATTGAAAACAATGCTTCACGTTTAAGTTCTTTCTTGGATATTGGCACAGGCACAGGAATTTTAGCTATTGCCGCTTTAAAATTAGGTGCCCAGGATGTAACAGCCATGGATGTAAGCTCGTTAAGCGTAGAAGCTACCCGAGATAATTTAAAAGTTAACGGTTTAAAGGCCAAGGTTGTTTTAAGTGATATTGGTAAGTTTTCAATCAAGAAGAAATATGAGATGGTAGCGGCCAATTTAATTACTGATGATCTTTTAAAATATAAACGAAAAATATTTCAATTAGTAGCGCCTGGTGGGCTTTTAATGGTTAGCGGGATTTCACTAGATAATTTAAAAAGATTAAAAGTAGGTTTTAGCCAATTACCGATTATTTGTCGAAAAACCAAAAAGGGGAAACAATGGGCAACTATCCTTTACGAAAAGAAGATGTCGTAGAAAGTTTTATTCGTTCTTCAGGGCCAGGGGGACAGAATGTCAATAAGGTTGCCAGTTGTGTAGAATTGGTCCACGTTTTAACAGGAATAAGAGTTAAGTGTCAGAAATTTCGTACTCAACAACTTAACCGTCAAGAAGCCTGGCGACTTTTACAAGAGACTATTGATGATAAATTTGCCCAAGAACTTAAAACTCTGAAACAACAAAAAGAGAGAATCAAAAGGCAAAATCGTAAACGTACAAAATCTTCTAAAGAGATTATGTTGGAAAACAAAAGAAAACGATCGATTAAGAAGCTGGGCCGCAGAAAGAATTCCTATGATCAAGAATAAGCATTGTCTTGGAATGGTAGATATTAGTGATAAGTCTATTACGAAAAGAAGGGCTATTGCTCAAGGCATTATTTCATTTACCCCTAAAGCTTTTAATACTTTAATCAAAAATGGTTCTCCTAAAGGAGATACATTCGAGACTGCTAAGATCGCAGGTATTATGGCGGCTAAGTCTGTTCCGTCTTTAATACCATTGTGTCACCCATTGGTTTTAGAAAAAGTTCGCATTGATTTTGAGAAATTAATTTCTAAGAAAGCTATTAAAGTAACAGCTGAAGTGCTTTGTTCTGGAAAAACAGGAGTTGAGATAGAGGCGTTAACAGCGGTCTCCATCGCATGTCTAACCATATACGATATGAGTAAATGGATGGGGCAGGACATGACTATTTCTAATGTATGTCTAGTCCATAAAAGCGGTGGAAAATCAGGAGAGTTTAATCGATGAATAGCGGATCGCCAATGATTTGGTTGTGGTTTAATTTGGGAGTCATTGCTCTTATTATTTTTGATGCTTTGGTTTTAAATCCAAAGGATCGTGAAATCACTTTAAAACGTGCCGTTGCTACAACGGCTTTTTGGGTTTTGTTAGCTTTATTATTTAATTTGGGTATTTATTTTTGGATGGGAGATGTTAGAGCTTTGGAGTTTCTCACATCCTATGTGGTTGAACAGTCTTTGAGTGTAGATAATTTGTTTGTGTTTTTATTGATCTTTTCTCATTTTAAAACACCACCTGCAGATCAACGTAATATTTTATTTTGGGGGATTATCAGCGCTCAAGTGATGAGAGCTGTGTTTATCATAGGCGGCATTGCCTTATTGCATCATTTTTCATGGATGATGTATATCTTTGGAAGTATCTTAGTGTTTACGGGAATGAAATTGTTCGTTAAAAAGGAAGAAGAGGTCCATCCCGAAGATAATGCGTTCTTTAAACTTTTTAAAGGTAAGCTTCCTTTATTCTGGTTTGTTTTTATTGTTATCCAAGTCACGGATTTAGTGTTTGCTGTGGACTCTATTCCAGCGGTTTTAGCTATTACCAAAGATCCATTTATAGCGTATACCTCTAATATTTTTGCTGTTTTGGGCTTAAGGTCGATGTATTTTGCTTTAGCATCATTTATGAAAATGTTTCACTATTTGCACTATGGGTTAGGTATTATTTTAGTTTTTGTTGGATTTAAAATGCTTACAGAACACTTTATTCATGTTCCAGTTATCCTGACCTTAGGATTTATTGTTGGAACATTAACAATAACCGTTTTAGCTTCTATCTTATGGCCTTCCAAAGATGCTCAAAAATAGTTTTAACCCTATTTTTGATTCTAGTTTTATTACTACTGTCACTTATCTGGGCTGTCCGTAACCCAGGTTTCTTAAGTTGGGTAACTAAACGTGTTATCAATAAATATTCTAGTGAGATTATTATTGAGGCGGTTTCAATAAATCAAGTGCAGTGGTTTTCTTGGCAAAAAGTAAGTCTTAAACAGTTAAAATTAAAGAGTCAGATTAGAAGTGTTGAGTATCAATTCTTTTCTTCAGAAATTGTTTTGGATTCTTTAGGGAGCTTGTTTCGCAAAGAACCCATCAGTGTGATAGTTAAGGATTTAAATATAGTCTCTAAAGATTTAACACTCAATGGCATTGAAGCCGAAACCCATGTTCTTATAGATCGCTTAAGATATAATTCTTCTTTGACACAAGTATCAATTACGCAATTAAAGTATAAAGGATATTCCATTAATAAAATAAAAGGAAGTCTTAATGACACTAATGGCCAGGTTTCTTTGTCTAATGTTTATGGAAATCTTTATGGTGGAAGCATGGTTTTGAATGGTTGGTTTAAATATTTAACCCCTATGTCTTATGAAAATAAAATTCACTTAGACCACGTAGATTCATCTTTGCTGGCTCAAGCGAATCCTTCATTCGCTCAGTTAACGGCTGTAATTGACGGGGATATAAAGTTAAAGAATTTTAAGAATTCTGGATTAGATATCCAAGCCAATCTTCAAGCGCCCTCTGGAGGGAAGATGAAGGCGTCTTTATTAATGTTCCTAGCTCAATACGTACCTCAAAGACAACAAATAGAAGGTTTGATTGAGCGTAATGAACTTATTCCTTTAGAGAAAGCTGAGATTATTGTAACAAGCTTGAGTTCGGAGAAGATCTCTTCACAAGTTTCTTTAAAAATTTCCTCTATTAATCTGAATATGAATATAAAGTTTGATTTTAATATTGAGGGTGGTTTGGAGAATTTATTAGAATATGTTCATTAATGTAAGGAGAATGCATATGCTTTATAGATTAATGTGCTGTGGTGTTTTGCTTTTTTCTTGTGGTTGTACGGTTAAGGCTGTCGGAGATCCTAAGCGACCAATTACTATTGAAGCTCATGTGACGATTGATATTAAAGGCCTTAAAGATACAGCTTCTAATATTGAAGATTACGTTAGCGGTAAGGAAGAAAAAGTTCCAGTAGTCAAAAAATAAAAATATTTATAAATCTAATGGAGGTATATATGTTAAAAAGAACAATTTTATTATTAGTCATGCTGGTCGTCGTCATAGGATCAGCTTGGGCTCAAGGGAAGTATTCAATTAAAGAAATGACTCCAGAAGTTCAGCAAGCCTTAGATGCTCGCAAGGAACGATTCTCCGAATTGCGTGCTTTAAAAGCTTCAGGTGCTGTAGGAGAGAGCAATCAAGGCTATGTTATAGCCTTGCAAGAATCAGTAGCTGTAGCTGCACTCGTTGAAAATGAGAATCGTAATCGTAAAGTCCTATATCAAACAATTGCTGAACAAAATGGATTACAAGGTAATCTTTCAACCATAGAGGCAGCTTTTGCACAAGTTCAAAGAGAAAAAGCGGCGCCAGGAGATAAGCTTCAAAACGAAGATGGTAGCTGGACTACTAAGTAAAAATGCGTAAATTCTTCCTTCAACAGTGGCAGCCTATGTTGCTAGTAGTATTAGCAGTTGCTGTGCTTTTTCGTTTTTGGCATATCACGCTTAATCAATTCCTTTTTTATGATGAAGGAATGTATCTAGGATATAACCGTAGATTTTTAGACTTAGTAGCTGCCAATCCACCTAAAGACATTCATGAGTTGTTTATTATTTTAGGATTAATGTTTAAAGCTGCCTTATCCACAGCAAAATCTCTTTGGTTTTTCTTGCTTAATTTAAGAGTATTTAATTTGGGACCAGAGTCATGGTATTTTGCTCGTTTGATTTCTGCTGTTGCTGGTATAGCTACGATTGTTGTAACTTTTATATTTGTTAATCGTTATTTTCAATCCATCAGAATTGCTTTTTTAAGTGCGGCATTCCTTAGCCTTTTGCCAAGCCATGTGTTTTATTCGAGGTTAGGCATGCAGGAATCATTGAGTACTTTATTATTTTTATCTGCCGTGAGTGTCTATGCTTTATTGAGAACCAAAAATTGGAGTCCTATTTTTGCTGCAGTATTGCTTTCTTGTGTATTTTTCACTAATTATAGAATGATTATTGGGCCTGTATTTATTGTTGTTATCGAAATTTTCGAGGCTTTTAGAACTAAGAGGGGAATAGATTGGAAAAGACTTCTAACATGCGTTGGTTTTTTTGCTTTAATTGTTTTTGCTGTTGGTTCTCTTTATGGTGGAATCAATCATAAGGTGACCTTTGGCTGGATGTCGCATCAGGCTCAAGAGGCAAAAACTGAAGAGGTTGGTTTTTTGAATTTTTTTTCCTATCCTTATTATTCTTTTGTTTTAGAAGGAGTGTTTTTTGCTTTCCTTTTTTGGGCCAATTTATATTTGCTTATAAAGAAACATTATTTGAAGTTATTGCCTTTTATTCTCGTAATTCTTCAGATGGGTATATTCTCGCTAGCAGCTGAGAAGGGGGCTAGGTATCTATGCGTAGTTCTACCTTTAATGGCGATTGCTGCAGCTGTAGCAGCTGATCATTTCCTCAATTTTAATAGATTTAAGAAACTTTCTACATTGGTTATAGTCTTAGCTTGTACTTTTATGGGCGTTAAATCTTTCCAGATTATGACCGCTACGACAGACTATGAGCATGCTGTGAATCTAGTGCTGAGTCATGATTCCAAAGCCAAGATAGTATCGACACAATCATTGGTCGAACAGTTATACGTTAAAAATGAAGACGATGTCAAAGAGTGTCCCAAGAATTTATCTGATTTTCTTGCCCTTTATCAACAGGGATATAAGTATTTAATTTTAGATCCGCAGGTGTATATTTCCTGGACCAAGGACGCGCATCGTTTTAGTCCACCGCTTATTGATTTCTTAGAGTTTATTAATGAAAAAGTACCGCCTAAAGCTACCTTCGCTCATTTAAATAAAGCCTTACTAGAGCGTTTTGTGTTGGATCACAATCAAAATCTGGGACGTTCAATCAGTTTCTTGAGTGAAGCGTTTAAGAGCGAATATGGAAAAATCAAGATTTATGATATCCAAGAAAGTTTGATATTACTTAAAGAGCAAGCAACTTTACAAAAAATACAAAACTAAAAGAAATTAGTAATAAAGTTTTGCTATAATGCCACATGTTTATAAATAAACGTTAAGGAATTAATTATGAATTTCCAAGAGTTCGTTGCAAATATAGAGAATTTTGATGCTAATTACGCTAGGGATATAACACCTACCAGTTATTTCGGGTTTCCTATTGAACCAATTCTTGAAGCTGAACGAAAATTAGCTGATTCCAAAGAGAAATCGACAGCCTACTTTTCCATGGAGTATGGCTTAGCCCCGAGTATTTATAATTCTTTTAAACCCAGTCGACCTATTAGTGATAAAAATAAGTTTTTTAGCCACGATGTGTTCTCAAATTACTGGCTCTCTGATTATGTTTTTAAAATCAAGATCGATAAGATGTTGGATATCCCCATTTACAGTGGGGGATTGGGTGTGTTGGCTGGAGATACAGTCAAAAGTATTGCCGATATGGGGTTATCTGTTGTGGCTCTCGGCATATTATGGAACAAAGGCTATTTCAAACAAAATTTTTGGTACAAGCATGGGCAGGTTCCTGAAGAATTATCGTGGGATCCAAATAGTTACCCTGGTCTTATTCCTTTAAAACATCGTGTTGTTATGGCGACTAAACAGGGTGATTTAGTATTACGTCTGTGGAAATATTATGTCTATAGCTACGATAAGAAATACGTATGTCCTTTGGTTTTGCTCGATTCTAATCTGCCTGATAATAATGATCATTTTAAAGCATTAACCGACCAGCTTTATCGTTCTGACCATGTATCATGGCGTATTTTACAACGTTCTATCTTGGGTATTGGTGGAATGAAAGCTTTGGGTGAGTTGAAATTAAATATTGATTGCTATCATCTTAATGAGGGGCATGCTGCCTTTGCTTTAGTAGAAAAATATTTGAGCCTTAAAGATAAGTCTCAAATGGCCCAGGAGAAAAAGAAATTTGTTTATACCTGTCATACGCCAGTGGCTGCTGGTCATGATCGTTTCTGGATTGGAGATATTGAAAGCATTTTTAAAGAAGATTATGTTAAGACCATGAAAGAGTTTGGTTTAGAGACGGCTAAATCAGATATGGTTAATTTAACTCATATTTGTTTGGATAATTGTCGTCGGACTAATGCGGTGGCCCAGAAGCATGGCGAGATTATGAGACTTCAATTTCCAGATTTTGCTAATCATATTGATGCTATCACTAATGGTATTCATGTTCATACATGGATTTCACAGAATTTTTCATCGTTATTTGATAAATATCCTAAGACTTTTGGCGATTGGCGAGCCAATGCTCACAATTTAGAAAAAATTACAGAGCTTGTGGCTGATCAGAATTTTAGGCGAGATATTTTTGAGGCCCACCAGGCCAATAAAAAGAGTTTATTAAATACTTTGAAACCCTGGAAGCTTGATGAGAATGTTTTAACGATTAGTTGGGCTCGACGAATTACAGGATATAAAAGACCCTCACTCATATTTCATCGTATTGATGAAGTTTTAGATTTGGCTTATAAAATTGGGCCATTGCAAATTATTTTGGCAGGAAAGTCGCATCCCAATGATAATATTGGGGCAGCACATATCCAGGATATTCTCAATCATATTGATCGTCTGAACCAGCATTACAAGGTTATCAAGGTTTTAATTCTAGAAAATTATGATACTTATTTTGGTAAATTATTAAGTAACTCTGTGGATGTTTGGTTGAACAATCCTTTGCCGCCTTTCGAAGCTTCAGGAACTAGTGGGATGAAGGCTATCTTAAATGGTGTAGTTCAAATGTCGACCTTGGATGGTTGGGTGGTTGAGGCTGAGAAAGACAATCTGGGGTGGATTTTTGGATATGAACATCATGGAAAAGAAATAGGAAGTGAATCTCAGTTACGTTTGGATGAAGACTCAGCTGCGCTATGTTCAACTTTAAAAGAAGTAATGAATCTTTATTATCAAACCAACAAGTCAGGACAAATTGACCTAAAGTCCCAGTGGATAGATAAAATGATCCACTGCGTCAGGCGTGCAGGATTTTTTAATACTCAAAGAATGGTTGAGGAATACAAACAAAAAATGTGGTCTTAAAATGCGACAATATTTAGATTTAGTCGAACATATCTTAACGCATGGTGAAAAAAAAGAAGATCGTACAGGTACAGGTACGATTTCTGTTTTTGGTTATCAGAGTAAGTATGATTTGCGTCAAGGATTTCCGATCCTTACAACTAAGAAAGTTCTTTTTGATGCAGTTGTATGGGAATTGTTGTGGTTTTTACGTGGATCGACAAATATTAATGATGATTTAACGCAGCATACGCCAATTTGGAATGCATGGGCCAAGTCTGATGGAGATTTGGGGCCAGTTTATGGGTATCAATGGCGTAAGTGGGAACGGTTTGTTTGGGACAGTGAAACTCGAAGCTATCGCAAGGAACACATTGATCAGATAGTCCAAGCTATCGATTTAATTAAGAAGAATCCTAATTCAAGACGAATTATTGTCAGCGCTTGGAATATAGCAGATATCGATAAAATGGCACTACCACCGTGCCATGCGTTCATTCAGTTTTATGTCATCAACGGAAGATTAGATTGCCAGTTGTACCAACGTTCTGCTGATGTGGCGTTGGGGGTTCCATTTAACATTGCTAGTTATGCTCTTTTAATGAGTATGATGGCTCAAGAATGTGATTTAATCCCTGGAATATTTACCCATACCTTGGGTGATGCGCATATTTATTTAAATCATGTCGATGGAATTAAAACACAATTAGAACGCACACCTGGAGTCTTGCCTCGCTTAGAATTGGCCAAGAAAAAAGTTTTAGAATACCGTTTTGAGGACATTAAGCTCGTCAACTATCAACCTGCAGCTTTTATTAAATTCCCAATCGCAGTCTAATATGAAACCATTTGCCATTGTTGTTGCTGTTGATGAAAATAACGGGATCGGAAAGAAGGGGGCCCTAGCCTGGAAACTTTCTGCTGATTTAAAATATTTTAAGGAAATAACATCCCAAACTTCTGACGCTCAGAAAAAGAATGCTGTGATTATGGGGCGTAAGACATGGGATTCTCTACCAGAGAAATACAAGCCTTTGCCAGGACGTTTGAATGTGGTTTTGAGTCAAAATGCTAATCAAATGAGTTTTCCTGGAGTTTTATTTTTCACATTCTTTGATGAGGCCTTAAAGTATTTGAATGTAAAGGCTGATGTGGATCAGATTTTTGTCATTGGAGGAGCGCAAGTGTATACGCATGCTTTGGAACATCCGAGCTGTCAGGTGCTGTATGTGACGCATTTACAAGGTAGCTATGATTGTGATGCTTTCTTTCCACAGATCCCAGCCGCATTTATCAAGCAAACAGAATCTGCCTGGTTAACCGAAGGAGCGATCCGCTTTCAGTACTGTCAGTACAAGAAAAAAGATTGATCGCTGGATTATCTAAATTCTTGCAGCCTTTAGTAAACGATGTTAAACTATATACGTCTAAAAAGAAAGTATATAGCTGCCTAATTGGCAGGTAGAGAGGTTATATTTATGGAAATAAAAATAATGATTCAAAGCACGCCAAACCCAAATGCGTTGAAATTTGTCTTAAATGTGCCAGTCAAGCTAGAGGGCAAGGTGACCTATAAGAATGCCGATCAATGCAAGGACAATCCTTTAGCTAAGGCCTTGTTCACGGTTTCTAATATTTCAGAAGTCTATTTTTATGATAATTACATCACAGTTACCCAAGATGGTAACGTGGATTGGGATGCTATCGAGGATCAAATTAAGAAGATCATATTAGAATATGCACCTAATCATGACCCGAATTTTCATGTGGAAGAGGCTAAGAAGGCGGCTGTTGTTTCTGATGATCCTGATATTACTAAGATCAATGAAATCCTTGATCGCACCATTCGTCCTGCCTTACAGATGGATGGGGGGGATTTAAATGTTGTTTCATTACAAGGAACACAGCTTTTTGTGAGTTACCAAGGGGCTTGTGGTTCGTGTCCTAGTTCAACCATGGGAACTTTGAAAGCTATTGAAGGTATTTTGAAGGACGAATACAATCCTGAAATTACCGTTGAAATAGCACAGTAGTTAAGTAGGCGATGATATGGATCTTTTAAATAAAGAATGTATTCCCTGTGAAGGGATTGGTCGAGTTTTAACTGCTAAACAGTCTTCTGAATTTTTAAAATCCACACCGTTGTGGCAAATATCTTCAGATAACAAAAGCATATCCCGTGAATATGTTTTAAAAGATTTTATTCAGTGTGTGAGTAAAATTAACCAGATCAAGGATATTGCTGAAGACCAAGGACATCATCCTGATGTGCACTTAACAGGGTATAAGAATTTGCGGGTGGTCTTGTACACGCATGCTTTAAACGGGTTAACAGAGAATGATTTTATCGTTGCTGCAAAAATAGATAAATTAGGATAAGCCTATGTTTAAAATTAATCGCAAATTAGAATACGCTTTAATAGCCTTAAGGCATATGAGCGCCAAAGCTCCAGGGCAACTAACTTCTGCTAAGGAAATTTGTGACATTTACCATACGCCTTTTGATCCAACCTCGCGTGTTTTACAGATTATGGCTCAACATGAAATTGTTCGTGCCGAACAAGGGGCCCATGGGGGGTATCAGATTCTTAAAGATATTTCTAAAATTACTTTGTTTGATTTGACCCAAATTATTGAGGGGCCAATTCAAATCGTCAATTGCTTTCATGGAAACTATACGCATTGCGATATAACATCTAGTTGTAATGTAATATCACCCATGCTTAATCTTAATGAAAAAATTTCAACATTCTTTAAAACAATCAATGTTCGTGAATTAATTCAATCACGTAATCAAGGAGAGAAGCAAATCCGCAATAAACCATTTGTAACCTCTTAAAGGTAGAATTATGTCTGAAACTAATAATCAAAAAGAATTGGAAGATAATAAGTTAACCGGTGGTGATTATCGTTATGGTTTTTATACCGATATTGAAACCGACACCATTGCTAAGGGGCTTAATGAAGATATCATCCATATTATTTCCCAGAAGAAGAACGAACCTGATTGGATGCTTCAATGGCGTCTGAAAGCTTTCCGTCATTGGCAAAAAATGCATGAGCCAACATGGCCTAATTTTGAATATGGGCCGATTGATTATCAGGCGTTGCATTATTATTCAGCTCCTAAACAAAAGAAAGATAATCCTAAAAACTTAGAAGAAGTTGATCAAGAGCTGCTTAAAACCTTTGATCGCTTAGGAATTCCTTTAACCGAACAAAAGCGCTTAACCGGTGTTGCAGTTGATGCTGTTTTTGACAGTATTTCAGTGGGTACAACTCATCAAGAAGAACTAGCCAAGGTTGGTGTTATTTTTTGTTCGATGTCTGAGGCTATTTTGCACCATCCCGAACTAGTCAAAAAGTATTTAGGTTCCGTTGTTCCAGCTGCTGATAATTTTTTTGCTGCTCTTAATTCCGCTGTTTTTAGTGATGGATCATTTTGTTATATTCCTAAAGGTGTTCGTTGTCCGTTAGAGCTTTCAACTTATTTTCGCATCAATGCTGCTGATACTGGCCAGTTTGAACGTACTTTAATTGTGGCTGAAGATGACAGCTATGTTAGTTATTTGGAAGGTTGCACAGCTCCAATGCGAGATGAAAATCAACTGCATGCTGCCGTTGTTGAGTTAGTTGCTTTGAATAATGCAGAAATCAAATATTCTACGGTTCAGAACTGGTATTCCGGTAACAAAGAAGGCAAGGGTGGTATTTACAACTTTGTGACCAAACGAGGAAAGTGCCTAGGCGTTAATTCTAAGATTTCTTGGACCCAGGTCGAGGCGGGCAGCGCCATTACCTGGAAATACCCTTCCGTCATTTTACAAGGGGATAATTCGATTGGTAAATTCTACTCTGTAGCCCTAACCAGTGATCATATGACTGCAGATACAGGAACCAAGATGATCCATTTGGGTAAAAATACCAAGAGTACCATTGTATCCAAAGGTATTTCATCAGGAAACTCACATAATAGTTATCGTGGTTTGGTTAAGGTGATGCCTCAAGCTTCAGGAGCCCGTAACTATTCTCAATGCGATTCGATGTTGGTGGGTAATAATTGCTCCGCCAATACCTTTCCTTATATTGAAGTTAAAAACAATTCAGCCGTGGTTGAACACGAAGCATCAACTTCAAAAATTAATGCCGAGCAGATGTTTTATTTACGCTCTCGCGGGCTTGACTTAGAAGAATCCATATCTTTAATTATCAATGGTTTTTGTAAGGATGTATTTAAAGAGCTTCCTTTAGAATTTTCCGTGGAAGCCGTTAAACTTTTAGAAATGAAATTAGAGGGGAGTGTTGGGTAATGCTAGAAATTAAGAATTTAAGAGCAGGTATCGAAGGTAAGGAAATATTAAAAGGTATTAATTTAAACATTAATGCTGGTGAAGTGCATGCCATCATGGGGCCCAATGGTTCTGGAAAAAGCACACTTTCTAAGGTTATTGCTGGTCATCCACAATATCAAGTAACGGGCGGAAGTATTGAATATGATGTTAATTTCAAAAAGCTTGATTTAGTTGGTATGGAGCCAGACGAGCGAGCCAAGGAAGGAGTATTCTTGGCCTTTCAATACCCTGTAGAAATACCAGGAGTTCCAACCTCGACATTTTTACGAGCTGCATTCAATGCCATTTGTCGTAATCAAGGGGCTGAGGAAATGGATCCGATCGATTTTGATAAGTATTTACGTTCTAAAATGGCGTTATTACATATGGATGATAAATACATAGACCGTCCAGTCAATGTCGATTTCTCAGGTGGAGAAAAGAAGAGAAATGAAATTTTACAGATGGCTGTGTTGAATCCTCGTTTGGCAGTCTTAGATGAAACTGACTCAGGCTTAGACATTGACTCTATGAAAATTGTGGCTGATGGTGTTAATAAACTCAAAAGTAAGAATAATGCGATTATTTTAATTACGCATTATCAGCGTCTTTTAAACTATATTCAGCCGGATTTTGTGCATATTTTATATGATGGCAAAATCATTAAAAGTCAGGGCAAGGAATTGGCCCTTGAGGTTGAATCTAAAGGATATGATTGGTTAATCTCCGCCTGAGGCGGATCCGCCTTTGGCGGAAAATGATAATTAGAAAAAACTATGATGACACAAGAACAATTACCTCTAAAGATAGATGGCGTTGAAGAATATCAGGCTAAGTTAAGTAATCCGGATTGGCTTAAAGCTGTACGCCAAAGAGCACTGGGACAATTTATCGAGCTAGGCATTCCCACAATAAAAGATGAGGAGTGGAAGTATATTTCTTTAGCCGAATTGTCTTCTAAGAAATTGCAATTGGCTTCAACTCAAAAGTTTGCCCAAGAAAAAGAATTGAATGCCTATGTAGAGAAAAGTGACATTAACCTTGTCTTGGTTAATGGAGCGCTGGTGGCAGATCTTTCAACTAAGAATTTGCCCAAAGGTGTCACAATCCATTCTTTATCCGAGGCAGCTGTTCAATATCCTCAAGAAGTCCAAGAAACACATAATAAATTAACGTCGAATGATCCTAAAGCTTTGGTTTATTTGAATCAGGCTTTATTCTTAGATGGGGTTTTTATCAAGATTGATGCGCAAACTGTTGTAGAACCTTTGATCCATATTGTTCATGTGACAAGCTCGGTAGGTAAAGATACTGTGCTTTTTCCACGTAGTATTATTCAGGTAGCGCAAGGGGCCAAGGTTACCATCCTTGAGAGTTATATTGGTTTGACGTCTAATAATTATTGGAATAATCCTTTAACAGATATCAAGGTTGCTTCGAATGCGCATGTAACGTATTGCAAGGCTGATGGAGAAGCAGCAGACGCTATTCATACAGCCACAACGCGTATTTGGCAAGAGGGTGCCAGTCATTTAGAAGCTTTTTCTTTTGCTCACTGCGCTAAGCTTGTTAGAAATAATTTATCTATTTTACTCAAAGGTGAAGGAACCAATACCATCATGAATGGATTTTATGCCATTGATGGTCAGCAACAAGTCGATAATCATACCCTTTTAGACATTCAACAACCTAATTGTACTAGCTACCAACTTTATAAAGGTATTCTCAATGATGCTTCGCATGCTGTATTTAACGGTAAGATTTATGTGCATCCAATTGCCCAGAAAACCAATGGGTATCAATTAAATAAGCATTTGATGTTAGGTAAGGAAGCTAAGCTGGATACTAAACCACAATTAGAGATTTTTGCAGATGATGTGAAGTGTACTCATGGGGCTACCATCGGCCAATTGAATGATGAAGAAATCTTTTATCTTCAAAGCCGTTGCATTAATAAAGAATTGGCCTGCCAATTATTAGCTAAAGGTTTTATGGATGAGACCATCAATACCATTACATCCGATCCTATTAAACGCAAGTTGAAGAAACTTTTAGCCAAAAAATTCCCCGAAATCAAACTCTAGGACTCACTATGTCTCATTTTGACATTCAACGTTACCGAGCGGATTTCCCTAATCTTAAAATTACTGTGCACGGTAAACCGTTGGTTTATTTGGATAATGCCGCTACGACCTTAAAGCCTCGTTGTGTTATTGATGCTATGAATACCTATTACACCACAGGGGTGGCTAATGTGCATCGAGGGGTCCACTATTTAAGTGAGCAAGCTACCGCTGCTTTTGAATATTCTCGCGAAGTGGTTCGCCAGTTTTTACAAGCTAGCAAGATACAAGAAATTATTTTTACCAAGGGGGCTACCGAGTCTTTGAATTTGATTGCTCAATCCTATGGTCGACATTTTCTGAATAAGGGTGATGAAATCATTATTTCTCATATGGAGCATCATTCCAATATTGTTCCCTGGCAAATACTTTGTGAGCAGGTAGGCTGCGTACTCAAGGTCGTCCCGATCAATCCACAAGGTGAGATTATCCAAGAAGAGTATTTGAAGCTGTTATCCGACAAGACCAAGATTGTCTCCTTTGTTTGGGTATCGAATTCTCTAGGTACGGTAAATCCTATTAAATCTATGATCGAAGCAGCCCATAAGCGTGGCGCTGTAGCAATAGTTGATGCGGCTCAGGGCGCAACCCATGCTCCTATTGATGTTAAAGATTTGAATTGTGATTTTTTAGTGCTTTCGGGACACAAGGTCTTTGGGCCGACAGGTGTCGGAGTGCTTTATGGTAAGGAAGCCTTATTAGAATCAATGCCTCCATATCAAGGTGGTGGAGATATGATTAAAAGCGTGACCTTTGCCAAAACAAGCTACAATTCTCTGCCTTACAAATTTGAAGCAGGAACACCAGCGATTGCTGAAGTTATTGGTTTGCGTGCGGCATTAGAATATTTGGGAGCTATTAATTGGAATGATATGAAGCAGCACAAGCAAGAGCTTTTAGAGTATGCCACCAAGAAGCTTTTAGCAGTTGAAGGTGTACGAATCATAGGAACAGCTAAAGAAAAGACTTCGATCGTTTCTTTTGTGGTTGATGGTATTCATCCGCATGATTTAGGGACCTTAGTTGACCAAGAAGGTGTGGCTATACGAACTGGTCATCATTGCACTCAACCTGTCATGGAATTTTTTGGAATACCAGCTACAGCTAGAGCAGCTTTGGCTTTTTATAACACAAAAGAAGAAATCGATACACTGGTTGTGGCTCTCACTAAAGCCCAGAAGGTTTTTAATAAATAATATGCGTGAAGAATTATATCAACAGACGATTTTAGAACATAATCGATCTCCCAGGAATTTTAAGAAGCTGGAGGGAGCAACTCATGTGGCTGAAGGATATAATCCATTATGTGGAGATCACCTTTGGGTCTATATGAAGGTTAATTCTCAGGGAATTATTGAAGAAGTGGCTTTTGAAGGCAATGGTTGTGCTATTTCTAAAGCTTCAGCCTCAATGATGACCAGTGCTCTAAAGGGTAAAACCATTGCTGAAGCCAAGGTTTTATTTGATGAATTCCATAAACTAGTCATTGGACAATTAAAACCCGACACTCAGGCTAATCATTTGGATAAGTTAAGTGTGTTTTCAGGAATTTGGCAGTATCCTTCGAGAGTTAAATGCGCTATCCTTTCATGGCACACCATGAATGGGGCCTTAGACAATAACAAAACCGTTTCTACAGAATAAATTTATGCGTATCTTAAGTCATTTAATCGTCCTAATTTTGATGTTTGCTTCTTGGGGTATAGCTAAAGAACAGTCATTTAACGTTAATGAAGTTATTGCTAAGATGCAAAAAGAGTTAAATCTTACTGATCAACAAGCTATAGATATCAAGCCCATCCTTGAAGAGAACGTGGCTAAATGCCAAGCATTTCTTGAAATTGTGCAAAGTGAAGCTTCTATCAAAAAATCGGATGTTAAATCAACATTAAAACAATTTCGACAAGAAGAGAATGATAAGCTAAGCAAGGTCCTTTCTGAAGAACAGATGAAGAAACTTATTAATAAACAAAATGTTAAAGATGCGCTTAATCGTGATAAGATAAATTTTGCTGAAAGTTTAGAGCAGTCGAGCGTCATGATAGGTCAGGGCGCGTCACTTCAGTTTTAATTTAAAAAGGTTTATTAAGTGCCATTTCAAAATAACGAGCAACGTCAAGAATCAAGAACAAGTTCTCAATTAGCTGCCCAAATAAGCATTGGTACGCAGATAACTTTAAAGGGACGTCTTAAAGACCTTTCTTTAAAGAGTGCATTTATTGTGATTAAAGAGAGTGTTTTTATTGAAGCCAACGATGAGCTTACATTCATGTTTGGCGAAACTCTTGAGAATGTTGATGAATGTATCCAAGGAACCGCAAGGGTTTCTCGTTTAGTCAAAGGTGAAGGCTTTGCCATTTATTTTACAAAGATGGATGAAGATTCTATAGGGCGTCTTAAGAAAATTGTCCGTGAGTTAGAAAAAAATCCTGTTAAATAATTTATGTCCCTCCATGATCAGCTTCAAAGACCCCTGCATGATTTGCGTATTTCCGTTATAGATCGCTGCAATTTCCGTTGTCCTTATTGTATGCCGGAAGAGCAGTTCCATCATTCCTACCAATTTTTAGAAAAAGAACAGTGGTTAAGTTTTGATGAAATCAACCGGCTTGTTAATCTCTTTGTATCTTTAGGGGTGCAAAAAATTAGATTAACCGGTGGCGAGCCGCTGTTGCGTCCGGATATCGATCAGTTAATCCAAAAACTTTCAAAGATTGATGGCATTAAAGATTTGGCTTTGACTACTAATGGTTCGCTGCTCGCTAAGATGGCTCTTAGATTAAAACGAGCTGGCTTAAAACGTCTGACCGTAAGTTTAGACTCTTTGGATCCACGGGTATTTAAGGCTTTAAATGGTTCTAAAGGGGATGTTAAGGATGTTTTAGCTGGTATTCAAGCTGCTCGCGAGGCAGGCTTTGAATCAATCAAGATCAATGCTGTTATTCAAAAAGGAGTGAATGATCATACATATTTAGATTTAGTTCGCTTTGCCCGTAATGAAGGACATACATTGCGTTTTATTGAATATATGGATGTAGGTAATCAAAATGGATGGAATTTAGCTCATGTGGTGCCTTCTGGCGAAATTATTCAAACAATACGCAAGTCGTTTCCTTTAGAGCCTATTGGAGGAACTGAAGAAGGAGAAACCTCCCAGCGATTTGGTTTTGTGGATGGTCGTGGGGATATCGGATTTATTTCCTCAGTGAGTCAGCCTTTTTGTGGAACATGCAATCGTCTGAGAGTTTCGGCCGATGGAAAGATGTATACGTGTTTATTTGCTAGCACGGGTTTTGATTTAAAGAATCATTTAAGAAATGGATCAAATGATGATTTACTTAAAAAGATAGTTAGTGACGTATGGCAGAAGCGTCAGGATCGTTATTCAGAACTGCGTTCAGCCATGAGTCCCGAAGAACAAACTCGTAAAGTAGAAATGTATCAAATAGGCGGATAGGAGATTATGTTTTATAGAATTTTAGCTAGTATCTTTTTCGTAATTTTCGGATTTTGTTATACGGCTCATGCTGCTGATACAGCTCTCTTTGTTTGGAATTTAGATAAAAAACAGATCCTCTCTAGTAAATCCCAGATGGATAAACTCATCGACTTCGCTTATCAGAAGAAGATTAAAACTCTCTTTGTGCAGGTTTACAGGGCTAATAAAGCCTGGTTTCCAACCCAACGTGCTGATACTTACGATTATGATTACTTCCACCAAGGATCCAATAATGATTCTTTTGCTTATCTGATTAAAGAAGCACATAAAAAAGGAATTAAGGTTCATGCCTGGATGAATATGTTAAGTTTGGGTGCTAATACCGAGGCGCCGATTCTTAAAAAATATGGATCAGGTATTTTGACTCAGAATCGAGAGTTAAAGGAAGACTTAGGGGACTATAAAATTGATGGCCAATTCTTTTTAGAACCTTCTGATTTGAGAGTGCATAAAGAATTGTTGATCCTGGTAGAAGATCTTCTTAAAAGGCAGAAGGATTTGGATGGGATTCAATTTGATTACATCCGCTATCCTGACGTGCATCCTTTTTATGGGTATTCAGCTGATAATATTGAACGATTTAAAAAGCAATTTGGTGTTGATGAAATAAAGGAAGAAGACCCAAAATGGAAACAATTTAAAAGGGACCAGGTCACTGATTTGCTTAAAGAATTGGTTCAAAAAGCACGAAGTATTAATCCTAAAATACATGTTTCCACCACAGGATGTTTGTCTTATTCCAGGGCTTATCATGAAGCGTTGCAAGATTGGCCACGTTGGTTGAAAGAAAATATCGTTGAATTTGTGACAGTCATGAATTATCCACCAGATTTGGCCGAGTTTAAAAAGAATGTTGATGAAATTAAGGTCAAGGTGGGTGAAGATTTCCAGAAGGTCAATGTGGCCGTGGGTGCCTACAAGTTTGTATCTAAAAACTCTCGAGTTTTTAAGAAACAATTTAACTACTGCCAGCAATCAGGAGCCAAAGGTTGTGTGGTATTCCACTATAGTAATCTTGATGAAGATCCGTCCTTAGCAGAAGCTCTTAAGAAATAATGCTGTCTCTCCTGGGGCTGCATTTGACAATTAAGTTCTTGCATGCTATGCTTCTAACATCATGAACAAATTAATGATTCACACATACGTCGCCTGCAACATGTTTTCTCCTAAAGTCTGGAGAAAACTAGCGGGGAGCGGTGTGTTTTGAATCGTTAATTAATAACTGTAGAACTAATAAATAAAATTCAAAACCACCGACTCTTAACTGACTCGGTGGTTTTTCATTTTCTGGAGGTTTTATATTTGGAAAATGATCCTGAGCGACCTGCCTGCTGGCAGGCAGGAGCGAAGGATTACCTTAATGAAAGGAGGTCTCCAATGGAAAGCAACGAAGTTCTCAAAGAAACTGCCTTGCTATATCTGAGTGATGCTTTAATTAAGCAAAGCTTTGAAGAGTGCGCGCAGCTGATCGAATTGGCTAAACAATTCGGCGCTCTTGAAAGTGAAGTAAGTGAAGCTATCACGGATTATCTGGAAGGCAGGAAAACAGGCGGTTTAAATGGGGCAAATGCAAAAACAAACCGTTTGGGTATAACTTCCGCCAAAGGCGGATCAGCCTCAGGCTGAAAAGGAGGGTTAGTAAATCATGCCTCATGATGATGCGTGTATGACATAAAGCCCTGTACCGTATTATATTTATGGTACAGGGTTTTATTTTGGATTAAGCTCTTCATCAACCTTGACGCGTTCATCAAACACAAAGCATTCACCTTCAAAATTGCTTCGTCCAACCTTCTTAAAATAATTCAAAATCCCACCATCAAGTTGATAAACCTCACGAAATCCTTTTTTGAGCATCAAAGGAGCAGCTTTTTCACAGCGAATCCCACCGGTGCAGAAGGTCACAATAGTCGTATCTTTCCAATCAGCTGGAGCTTTTTTTAGATCATCTTCAAAGTCTCGAAAATTTTTGGTTCCTAAATGGATGGAATTTTTAAAACGTCCGGCATCATATTCGTAATCATTGCGCGTATCTAAGAGTACCATTTTCTTATTTTTACTAATCCATTGATCTAATTCTTCCGGAGTAATATGAGGCGCAGAATCTTTTAATGAGTTAATGGGAGTTGTTCCTGGTTGAGCCACTATGAAAGGTTTAATTTTGACGACCGATCTTAAGAAAGGAATATCTTGGCTGTAACTTACCTTTTGATTGTCGATAGTTCTGCCAATGGTTTGAAAAAGAAAATCCAGAAAAGTATCTATTTCTTTTTCAGGGCCAGCAAACATACAATTAATGCCTTCTGTGGCTAAAAGAATGGTGCCTTTAATACCCAGTTCCTTCATCCGCTCGAGCAGGGCTTTTTGAACTGTTTTTAGATAATAGGTAGGCTTATAAAATTGATATAAGGCGATATTTTTTATTCGCATATTTTCCTTAAGGAAATACCGATTTTGCCTGCTAGGTAGCAGTCAAAACGGTATAAATTCGCACAGGCTGACTTGACGTCGCCTACGGCTCCGTAAGTCAGGCGCTCATTTACCAAAAACCTTCTTGCTTGATCCCTCTAAAGGGTCCCACAAACCTAACCTCACGATTTAATTCCATAGAGTATTTAGCTTTCACAATTTCAATCATCTTTAAATGTAGATCATAAACATCCTGGGCTGTACATTGAGGGCCTTTGACAATGATATTGGCATGCTTATCAAAGATCTGGGCGCCACCAACCTTTAAATCTTTTCCACCGGCATCTTCTAGAAAAGCCCCAGCAGCCTGACGCCGCTCGGCCTTGGAGGTAGCCTCAATATTACGAAAGAACGAGCCAGCACAAGGGTGTGTGGTCAAATTAGGATGCTTCTCAGCGCGTTTCTTCAATATCTCAGCTCTTTCCCGAGCCAGGGAGACTGGATCGGCGCTTTTAAGACTGAAGGTGACAGAAGCGACAATTTCATCGGTTTCCTTTAAACGCGAATGGCGGTACTGAAATCTAAAATAGCTGTGATCTACTTGTTTTAAATGTCCATTTGCTTCCAGGATATCGGCAGATTTTAATACATCGCCAACCTGACGGCCCCAAGCGCCCGCATTGCCTACTACAGCACCACCAACCGTGCCAGGGATTCCTGTTGTATAGTTAAGTCCTTCTAAGCCTTCTTGTACGCAAAAAAGCGCCAAATCATCAAGGATGGTGCTAGCAGCCACAGTAATATCATCACCTTGTCGTTCAATCAGTGGGGTAGAAGATACGTAACGGATTACAGCTGTTTTAAGACCCTGATCCGAGACTACAAGATTTGAACCGCCCCCAATAAGGACAAATTTGATTTTTTTAGCGTTGAGTTCTTTAACAGCCTCTTGAAGTTCCTGAGGAGTGGCACAATCGACCAGCAATTCACAAGGACCGCCTAATTGAAAGGTGGTGTATTGGCTTAAAGGCGCGTGAGGTATTGTTTTCATGAGTGATTCTTAAAATAGGAATTTACAGAAGGAATTCCGTGATTGATCGAAAGGACCTTATAGCCTTCTTGGACCATTGCTTCCGCCATAAAATGACTTCGTCCGCCTTTGGCACAGAAGAGCAAATAGGACTTCTTTTTATCAAATTGGTCAATATTGCTAGGAAACTCTGAGAAGGCGATCTGGCGGCAAGGGACTAAAGGGGGCCATTCTTCAATTTCTTCTTTTTCACGAATATCAATCAGTTCATAGTTTTTTAAGTCTTCTTTGGAGATGCTGTGAATGTTAATGTCAACTTCTGTAGGTATCATATAATCACCGGGGTTTGGGCACCATGGATCCAGGCTGAGGTGCCATTGTTATAGAATTCTTTTTTCCAGATTAATAAACGTCGTTTAGTTTCTTCAATAATGAATCGGCAGCCACTAAAAGCATCCTCACGATGCGGAGCCCAGGCGCCAATCCAAATAGCGGTATGAAGCACTTCGACCTGACCAATTCTTTGAATGCATACGGCATGGTTTAAATTGAACTTTTCGATGGCTTGATTGATAATGAGAGAGCCTTCCTGGGTGCAGATGGTTTCATCAGCGATATACAAAAGCGAGGCAACTTTCTTACTTTCAACTTGATCACTGCGAACCAGACCTTCAAAGCTGACGAGAGCCCCGTTGCTCGGATCGCTATAGGAATTTTTAATCTTCAAACAGTCAATGGGGGTCGCTTGTAATACAAACATCAGTAGGTTACCTTCACAATGCCACTTAGAATTTTAGCTTGGCAGCCCAAGCGGTTATTACAATCCATAGCCAAATCTTTTTCTTCCTGGTTGAGTTCACCAAGATTTTCAGCGCCTTCTTGGATTTTAATCTGGCAAGTTCCACAGACTCCTGAGTTGCAAGAAAAGGGAATGCCTGCAGTTTCACAAGCCTCAGCAATCAAATTGCCATCAGGGACATCATATTCAATATTATCAATATAAAGTTTGGCCATAGGATTGTGTCATTCCCGAATGTTTTTATCGGGAATCTAGAACGTTTATTTACTGGACCCCCGATTAAAACGTTCGGGGGTGACATACTGATTTACTCCTTAAATTGCAAGACCGGAAATACAATGTTTTTTTCTGGATTATCAAATTCGTGAACTACGGTCTGCGGATAGCTAGCTTTAATTTTATTAATAATATCATCAACTAAATACCGAGGCACAGAAGCACCAGAGCTCAAGCCAATTCGATTTTTATTTTTTAATACAGATACATCTAACTCATCAGCCGTATCCACGATGTAGCTTTCGACACCTTGTTGTTGGCCAGTCTCACGCAGACGGTTACTGTTAGAACTATTAGGAGATCCACAGATGATAATGACATCGCATGTTTTAGCCAATTCTTTGACAGCATCCTGACGGTTTTGGGTCGCGTAACAAATGTCAGAGCGCAAAGGGGCAATCAGTTTAGGAAATTTTTCTTTAAGCTTTTCAATGATGCCTCGGGTTTCATCAACCGAAAGGGTTGTTTGGGTGATATAGGCCACATCTTTATTTGAATCTAGGTTTAATTTCTCGACATCATTTTCATTCTCAACAATATGGAGCAGCTCGGGCTTGACATAGCCTGAAGTACCAATTAATTCTTGATGGCCGAGGTGGCCAATCAAGACAGTTTCTATATTGGTGTTGGAATATTTGGTAGCTTCTTTATGGACCTTAGTTACCAAAGGGCAGGTCGCATCAACGTATTTTAAGCGGCGTGCCTTGGCTTGAGGGATTAATTCTGGAGGTACCCCATGGGCACTAAAAATAATGCGTGATCCTTCAGGCACATCATTAAGGTCTTCCACAAAAATAACACCACGATTTTTCATATCGTTCACAACCGAGGTGTTATGGACAATGTCGTGGTAGACATAAAGGGGAGTGCCGTAGGTTTTAAGGGCCAACTCCACAATATCAATGGCGCTTGCGACCCCTGCACAAAATCCTTGTGTTCTTGCTAGAAAGATTTCCATATAAATGAGCACCTGACTTACGGAGCCGTTGGCGACGTCAAGTCAGCCTGTGCGAATTTATACCGTTTTGACTGCGACCTAGCAGGCAAAATCGGTATTCCTTGCTTTTAAGATTTCAATTTTCTATAATACCCACCTCAATGGTTGACAATTATAACATTAATTTCTAGAGTGTAAATATGGTTTCACGTCGTTCAACTCCAACAGTGGTCATCGGTAATTTATTTTTAGGAAGCAAGTATCCTATTCGTATCCAGTCTATGACTGATACGCCAACTGCTGATGTTCAAAAGACCCTGGCCCAAACCAAGGAACTCATTGCTGCTGGTTCCGAGCTGGTTCGATGGACCATCAATGATGATAAGGCGGCTAAAGGCGCTGTAGAAGTCATTAATATCTTACGCAAAGAAGGTATTCAAACTCCTATCATTGGTGATTTTCATTTTAATGGACATACACTCCTTAAGAATAATCCTCAGACGGCCAAAGCCTTAGATAAATTCCGTATCAATCCTGGTAATGTGGGTAAGGGTAAGCTACATGATGATAACTTTGCCCAAATTGTCAAAATTGCTGTTGAATATAATAAGGCTGTGCGTATTGGGGTAAACTGGGGCTCGTTAGACCAGGAATTATTGACTGAGCTTATGGATACCAATGCCAGGCTCGCTCAACCTAAAGATTTTCGTGATGTCACTACAGAGGCCATGATTCAAAGCGCCTTACGTTCAGCTCAGTATGCTTTAAAGTTGGGTCTACCTAAAGAAAAGATTATCTTAAGTGTGAAAATGTCAGTATTGCAAGATATGGTTCGGGCCTATCAAAGTTTAGCTGGTCAAACAGATTTAGCCCTGCATTTAGGACTTACCGAGGCAGGTGCAGATATTAAAGGAGCAGTGTCTTCCGCGGCAGCCTTGGCTATATTGATGCAAGAGGGGATTGGAGATACGATCCGTGTCTCGCTGACTCCGCAGCCTAATGTCTCGCGAGCCAAGGAAGTTGACGTCTGTAAGGAAATACTGCAATCCATGGGCTTTCGTTATTTTGCCCCCTCTGTTACTAGCTGCCCTGGTTGTGGTCGCACCAGCAGTGATTATTTCCAATATCTAGCTCAAGACATTAACGCTCACATTAAACTTAAAATGCCTTTATGGAAGAATGAATTCCCTGGTGTTGAGCAATTAAAGATTGCAGTCATGGGATGCGTGGTCAATGGACCAGGAGAAAGTCGTCATGCCGACATTGGGATTAGTCTTCCTGGAGCTTCAGAAAAACCCATCGCGCCAGTGTATGTTGATGGTAGTGAGTTTACGATTTTAAAGGGTGAAGATATTAAGAATGAATTTATTCAGATTCTAGAGAATTACATTAAAACGAAGTATTTTCCTACCCCCCATCGGAAGTAGTTGGCAATTCCCCCACAAATTAAACCCTTATTAATTCCCCTCAAGGAGACGTCTATGTCTAAAAGGATTCAATCAGCAAGTGTAGTGCCAGTAGAAATTATTCAGAATAAGATTTATTTAATAAGAGGGCAGAAGGTAATGCTTGATCGAGATTTAGCAAGTCTTTATGAAGTATTAACGAAATATTTGACTCGACAAGTTAGAAGAAATGTTGAACGTTTTCCAGAAGATTTTATGTTTCAATTAACTAGTCATGAGACTAATGCTTTAAGGTGCCAAATTGGCACCTTAAGACATGGCCAACATTCTAAATATTTACCTTTGGTTTTTACGGAACAAGGTGTAGCTATGCTTTCAAGTGTTCTTAATTCCCAAAGAGCTATTCAAGTAAATATTCAAATTATGCGAACATTCACTAAATTACGAGAATTAATGCTGTCTCATAAAGACTTAGCTCGCAAAATAGAAGATTTAGAGCGTAAGTTTCAAGATCATGATAAAAAGATTGCATCTATTTTTGATGCTATTAAACAATTGTTATATTACAAGGAAGAAGAGAATAAAAACCGTGGACCAATAGGTTTTCAGCCGCCACCCAAGTCAGCTGTTAAAAGCCTTAAGGGTAAATAAAGAAAATAGTAAAAAATTGGCACTTAACTAGCCGCAAATCGCGGCCAGTTTACGTCTTTTATAGGCTTTTGAGAGTGGCGATGATTTCTTGATTGTGTCCTTCAGGTTTGACCTTTTCAAAGATTTTAGCGATATTGCCTTCCTTATTGATCACAAAGGTGCTGCGGGCGACCCCCATATATTTCTTACCATACATGGATTTTTCTACCCATACACCGTAGTCTTGAGACATTATTTTGTCCGTATCAGCCAGAAGGGGAAAAGGCAGGCTGAATTTCTTGATGAATTTCTCATGGGAGGCCACATTATCAGGACTCACTCCTAAAATTACAGCACCTAATTTTTGAATTTCTTTATAGCTATCACGAAATCCGCAAGCTTCCACCGTACAGCCTGGGGTATCATCCTTCGGGTAGAAATAGATGACTACATTTTTTCCTTTAAGATCGTTAAGGGCGATGGTTTGTCCATTACTGGCTGCTAATTTAAAATCAGGAGCACGTTTTCCTTCTTGAGGTGTAGACATAGATTTCCTTTATTCGTATTTTTGCCAGGATCGGTTTTTGTAGATTTCTTTAACGCGGCGAGATTCAGGAAGGTCATCTTCCAGCGGCCAGGCTGTAGCTTCTAGTTTGTTGCCATCAATATCGTAAAAGTACAGGGACCAGCTTTTGGGACGTTTTTTGGCGTATTCGATCTTAACGTTGTTCTTTTCTAGATGAGCGATCATAGGTTCAAAATCATCAGAGTGAATGCGAAATGAGAAGTGATTAGCGCCTAAACCTTCATGAGCAAAAGGATGATTGATGTTCAAGTCAGTGGCTTGAATAATACCTAAAAGAGACGGTCCGCAGTCTAGAAAGTATTCAATGCCAGCTTTTGAAGGTTCTCGTTGAGTAATCTTTAAACCCAAGACTTCAGTATAAAATTTGACGGTTTTATCTAGATCACGAACATTGAAGGCCACGTGATCAATGCCTTGAATTTTAATCATAGTTGGATTCGCTTTTCTATTTTACGTTGTTTGAAGGTTAAATATTCGCTGTAGCCGACCGACCGAGCCAGATCTGCAGCCTTATCAAAATCAGCCCCAGCATCTTTGGGATCGTGCGCGTCTGAACCAAAGGTTAAGGGGACGCCTGCCTCGCGGTACATTTTAAGACAGTTAGGAGCAGGGTACATCTCGCCAACAGGTTTACGTAAGCCTGCCGTATTGATTTCGATAGCCACATTGCATTCTTTGAATACCTTGGCCGTTGCCTGAACTTCATCAGTTAAATCCATAGTAGGTCGGGCGCCGAACTTTTTAGGCAGATCGCAGTGGCCGATGATGTCATAAAGACCAGTTTTGGCTGATTGGCGAAGCAGAGCATAATATTTACGGTAGATGTCATTGACATCATATTTCTTCCAAAATTCCCGCACCTTAGGATCAGGATCATCAAAAGCCCAATCATCAATAAAATGGACCGAGCCAATGATATAGTCATAGGCAAAGCTGGTTGTTAGTTCTTTAATTTTAGCTTCATAGCCAGGGATAAAATCAGCTTCAAGAGCAATTTTGATGGGCATTTGCGACTTGTAACGTTCCTGGACCTCTTGGATCATCTTAAAGTAGGTAGGAAGCTCGTCAAAATCCATGGTAATGCCAGGCATTCTTCGGTGGACCATGGGAGCGTGATCAGAAAACCCCATTTCTTTTAAGCCAGCTTTGATGCCTGACTCGACATATTCCTGTGGGGCGCCAATGGCGTGTCCACAAAGAGGCGTATGCATGTGATAATCCACGAGAGCTTTCATAGGGTGAGATTATAGCATAGACACATAATAGTCAATATGGTAATATCTCAAAAATCAAACGGACCTGGTCCCTTGAGTTCCAGGGACCAGGTCCGTTCATAAAGATAGGAGTAATAATGGATCAATATTTCCGAAAAATGATAGAACATATTGGCGAAGACCCTAACAGAGAAGGTTTAGTTAAAACGCCTCAGCGAGCCGCTCGTGCCTTAGAGTTTATTACCCAGGGTTATAAAAAAGACATCAAAGAAATTGTCAACGGCGCCATATTCGCATCAGATAATGATGAAATGGTGGTTGTAAAAGATATTGAAATGTATTCCATGTGTGAGCATCATTTATTGCCTTTTTTTGGGAAAGCCCATGTAGGGTATATTCCTAATGGCAAAATCATTGGTCTTTCTAAAATTGCCCGCATTGTCGATATGTATGCCAGACGTTTGCAGGTTCAAGAGAATCTTACTAAACAAATCGCGGAGACGATTAAGGATGTAACAGGAGCCTTAGGAGTGGGTGTTCTTATTGAAGCTAAACATTTGTGCATGATGATGCGTGGGGTTGAGAAACAAAACTCTATTATGAAAACTTCTTGTCTTTTAGGTTCTTTCCGTAAAGAAGAGGGAACACGCAAAGAATTCTTAAGTCTGGTGTGTCCTACTGGCCGTTAGATCAATATGAAGAAGAATTTAGGAACAGTTTTAGTTACAGGAGCTGCTAGACGACTAGGTCAGACAGTTGCGTTATCTTTAGCTCAAAAAGGCTTTAACATTGCCCTTCATTATCATGAATCTAAGGCTGAGGCAATCGCGACAGCTAAGAAGATTGATAATCTAGGAGTCAAGTGTGAACTTTTTTGTTGTGATTTGGCTGATTCCAGGACGGTCCAACGTTTAATTGCGGAAGTTGATCGTGCCTTGCCTAATTTTAATTTACTTATCAATAGCGCTTCCATTTTTGTACCTAATAAGTTTGGAGCCCAAGACTTAAGTTTGTTTCAATCCCATTGGGATATTAATTTTAAAGCTCCTTATATCCTGTCTTGTGAATTTGTCAGAATCGTTAAAAAAGGGCAGATTATCAATTTTATTGATACTAATGCGGTTAAATTTCAAAGCCGATATCAGGATTATCTTTTAACCAAGAAAGCTTTGGCCGAGTTTACCCGGATGGCAGCTGCAGCTTGGGGGCCTCATATTAGAGTGAACGGGATTGCGCCAGGCATGATCTTGCCACCAGTTAATCAACAAAAGGACGATAGGGTATTACGAGCTAAGAAGATTCCTTTACAAAAGGTAGGCGATCCTCAATATATACTCGACACCCTAGAATTTTTATTAAAAAACACCTATCTTACGGGCCAAATCATTGCGGTAGATGGGGGAGAGCAGCTAGTAGGGGCTGGGTAATCCAGCCCGTACCACGTACGGAGAAAATATGGCATTGATTGATATAGTAGACCTTCGCATCAGAACTATTATTGGAACCCACCCTTGGGAGAGGAAAAACAAGCAGGAGCTTATTATTAATCTGACTTTGCAATATGATGCCCAAAAGGCCGCTCGATCGGATAATCTAAAGGATGCCTTAGATTACGAAAAGATTGCCAATATGGTGATTCAAACGGTTGAGAAATCCCGGTGTTTGCTCTTAGAAAGGTTGGCAGAACAGATTGTTGCGCAGCTTAAGAAGTTTAAGGGCCTGCAAGGAGCTTCTTTAAAGATAGATAAGCCCCAGGCTATAGCCCAAGCTCGATGTATTTCCTATAGTGTGAGTATTTATTCTCCTTCACCCTGATTCTGCGTTAACAAGCCTCAGGGCTTCGGAGAAATATTGCTGCGAAGCTCCGCCAATAGCGGAGCGAAGCAGAATAGGCAAATTTTTGCTTGCAGTAGACCTTTTGCTTGCTTATGATAACCCCCATGCAATTTAAAGATAAGACAGTTTTAGTGACTGGAAGTACCCGTGGCATAGGAAAAGCTGTGGCTGAAGCCTTTGCAGCTCAGGGAGCTACGGTCATTATCATAGGCCGAAACCAGGAGCAAGCCGCTCAGGTAGTTGCCCAAATCAAGGGTTTGGGGCAATTGGCTGATGGCTATGCCTGTGACGTGACAGACTTGAAAACTGTCCAAGAAACAGTCAATAAAATTCTTGACAAACATAAGTGCATTGATATATTAATCAACAACGCAGGAATTACTCGAGATAATTTGCTCTTTCATATCGATGATAATGATTGGGATGAGGTTTTAAAAGTAAATCTCAAAGGTGCTTTTAATGTTACCAAGGTTGTAGCCAGGCCAATGTTGAAGGCTCGCAAAGGTAAAATTATCAGTATCGCTTCAGTCATAGGTGTTACAGGCAACGCAGGACAGTCCAATTACGCAGCAAGTAAGGCTGGAATCATAGGTTTATCTAAATCTGTAGCTAAAGAATTGGCTTCCCGCAATATTACAGTGAATGTAGTAGCCCCAGGTTATATCCGGACCGACATGACTGCTAAATTATCAGAAACCGTGCAACAGAAGGTTTTGGAGCAAATTCCCTTAAAAAGATTTGGAGAAGCATCAGATGTGGCTGGTGTGTGTTTGTTTTTAGCCTCACAAGCCGCTGATTATATTACAGGTCAGACAATCATAGTTGATGGTGGATTAGCAATTTGAAGTGAAACATAAAATTCAAGGAGGCATCAATGGCAGCAGAAGATAAAATCAAGTCAATTATTGCAGAACAGTTGGGTGTAAAGCCTGAAGAGGTTACTGCGAAGGCATCTTTCGTCGATGATTTAGGTGCGGATTCTTTGGATACCGTTGAACTTATCATGGCTTTAGAAGAAGAGTTTAACATTGAAATTCCTGATGAAGACGCTGAAAAAATGAAGACTGTTGGCGATGTTATTAAGTATATTGAAGAAAAGGCTGCTGCTTAATAGTCGTTTTAAGTGAATTTAATTTTTGCCCCTACAGTCCCGTTTTACCGGGACAAGTTGTAGGGGCAAACTTTTGATAGGGGTTTTTGGAATATGCAGAAAAAAAGAGTAGTTATCACTGGTATGGGAGTTGTTTCTCCGGTTGGATCAAATGTTGAGAAATTCTGGAAAGCACTTTTAGCCGGTCAAAGTGGCATTCGTCCAGTAACACATTTTGATGCCAGCGCATTTGATTCCCGCATTAATGGCGATGTGATTGATTACGATCCTTTAGCGCATTTTAATTCAAAAGATGCCCGTAATTTGTCACGTTTTATTCAATTAGGTGTGGTGGCTGCCAATGAAGCTTTAGCCCAGGCCAAACTGGATATTCGTCAAATGAATCCCTACCGAGCAGCTGTGGTGGTTGGTTCTGGAATCGGAAGTATTTATTCTGCCGAAGAGGAATATGATAAATATCTAGAAAAAGGTCCTGGTCGTATTTCACCTTTCTTTATTACCCGTATGATTATTAACGAAGCAGCAGGCCAGATTTCTATTAATAGTGGAGCTATGGGGCCTTGCTTTGCGATCGCCACCGCTTGCGCAACAGCCAATAATTCTATTGGTGAAGCGATGCGTATGATTCAAGCTGGGGAAGTTGATGTGGCCATTGCTGGTGGAACTGAGAGTGCTACATCCAAGCTTGGTTTGGGTGGTTTCTGTGCTTTAAAAGCACTTTCTAAGCACAATGATAATCCTCAAAAGGCTTCTCGACCCTTTGATTTGAATCGTGATGGGTTTGTCATGGGTGAAGGAGCAGGCATTGTTATTATTGAAAGTTTAGAATTTGCCAAATCCCGCGGTGCTAATATCCTGGCTGAATTAGCAGGTTATGGAAGAACTGCTGATGCTTATCATATTACAGCACCTCACGAAGAAGGTTTAGGTGCTATTAAAGCCATGGAATTTGCTTTACAAGATGCAGGTCTTAAGCCAGAAGATATTCATTACATTAATGCGCATGGAACTTCTACTAAATTAAATGATCAAATTGAAACCTTGGCGATTAAAAAGGTTTTTGGTGATCATGCTAAGAAAATTCCTGTGTCTTCAACCAAGTCTATGACAGGACATTTGCTCGGGGCTGCTGGCGGTATTGAACTAGTCGCTTGCATTATGTCTATTAGAGATCAAATTGTTCATCCAACCATTAATCAGGAAACCCCTGATCCAGCCTGTGATCTGGATTATGTTCCCAACGTTGCCCGAAAGCTTAAAGTTAGTGCTGCTTTATCTAATTCTTTAGGCTTTGGTGGGCACAACGCTACCTTAATTGTTAAAAAATATGAAAACGTATAAAATTGCACTTATCCCTGGTGATGGTATTGGTCCAGAGGTTGTGGCCGAAGGCTTGAAAGTTTTAGATGCTGCCAGTCAGAAATTTGGCTTTAAAACTGAAAGAAAGAACTTTGATTTTGGCGGAGCCCGCTACTTAAAAAACGGTCAGGTTTTATCTGATGATGAATTAAATGCCTTAAGAGCGTTTGATGCTATTTATTTAGGGGCTGTGGGGCACCCTGATGTAAAACCAGGCATTTTGGAACGCGGTATATTGTTAAAATTACGTTTTGGTTTAGAACAGTATGTAAATCTTCGCCCAGTGCGTTTGTATCAAAATGTTCCAACACCGATTAAGAATAAAGGTCCTGAGCATATTGATTATGTGGTTGTACGAGAAAACACGGGTGATGTTTATACTGGCGAGGGAGAGATCAAGAATAAGGGAACGGCGGATGAAGTGGCCACCCAAATCATGGTCTATTCACGCAAGCAAGTAGAGCGTTGTTTGAAGTATGCTTTTGAATATGTGATGAAACGTCATGCCAGCTCTCCTTGGAAAGGTTTGTCTGAGGAAGATCGAAAAGCGGGCTATATTGGCAAGCTTACACTTTGTGGTAAGAATAACGTTCTAACCAATGTTTTTGATCTTTGGGATCGTGTCATGAAAGAAATGTCAGCACAGTATCCTAAAGTAAAGCTAGATTATTATCACGTTGATGCCATGTGTATCTTCTTAATTGAAGCACCTGAGCGTTTTGATGTGATTGTAACGACTAATATGTTTGGAGATATTATTACGGATTTGGCTGCAGTCACGCAAGGCGGGATGGGTGTTGCTCCCTCAGGAAATATCAATCCTGGCAGTGTCAGTATGTTTGAACCTGTGCATGGTAGTGCTCCTCAGTTTACAGGTAAGGGTGTGGCTAATCCTTTGGCTGCCATTTTAACGGTGAAGTTGATGCTCGAACATTTAAAAGAAGATAAGGCAGCGCAATCAATTGATGCAGCTGTTCAGTCGGTTATGTTAAAAATGAAATCTATGCTCATAGGTCAAATGGGGTATTCCACCAGTCAGATCGGAGATATGGTTGTGGAGGCTTTACAATGAAAAAGTACAATGTAGCAATTTTAGGAATCCGCGGGGCAGTTGGACAATGCATGTACGCAATAGTCAAAGAACGTAAATTCCAAGTAAACAAGCTCGTTTTGATTTCTCCTTCTGGTGCGGGTGGGCAGTTGGATGGAAATAAATATGTACCTTTAACCAAGGATGTGTTTAACGGGATTGATATTGTTTTGTCTTCTCCAGGAGCAGACATTTCTAAGGAATGGGCGCCAATTGCTGCCAAGGCTGGGGCTGTGGTCATTGATAATACTTCATATTTTCGTATGGATAAGAATGTTCCTTTGGTGGTGCCTGAAGTAAATCCGGAAGATATTAAGAAGCATAAGGGCATTATTGCAAATCCAAATTGCTCGACCATCCAAATGCTGGTGGCCTTAAAACCATTACATGATTATGGAACTATTAAAAGAATTGTAGTTTCCACCTATCAGGCTGTATCAGGAGCCGGGGCAGAGGCGGTTGCTGAGTTGGAAGATCAAATTAAAGGTAATATGAACAAAAAGAAATTCCAACATCAAATTGCTCATAATTTGATTCCTCAGATTGATGTGTTTACCGATAATCATTACACCAAGGAAGAAATGAAAATGGTCAATGAAACTCGTAAGATGTTTCATGATTCTAAAATTCAAGTCTCTCCAACCTGCGTTCGTGTGCCTGTGAAGAATTCTCACTCTGAGTCGATCAATATTGAGACAAAGAAAAAGATTACTCGTCAAAAGGCTATCGAGCTTCTTAAAAAGGCTCCTGGGGTCAAGGTTGTTGATGATCCTAAGTCATCAGTGTATCCATTGCCAATCAATGCCGATGGGCGAGATGAGACATTTGTGGGACGCATCCGTGAAGATTTTTCTATTAAGAATGGTTTGAATATGTGGGTTGTCTCTGACAATCTTCGTAAAGGTGCTGCTCTTAACGCCGTCCAAATTGCAGAATACCTTATTAAATGATGTAGGGGCTGGGTCTCCCAGCCCTAACGTAAAGGGCAGGGAAACCCTGCCCCTACAATCCAATGCGTAATTTTAAACTGACCATTGAATACGACGGTGCTAATTTTTGTGGTTGGCAGTTTCAACCAGGATTTCGTACCGTACAGGGTCATCTGCAAGAAAAACTCCCTAAGATTTTTAAAAAGAAAATCAATTGTATCGCTTCTGGCAGGACAGATAGTGGGGTCCATGCTTTAGGGCAGGTGGTACACTTTAAAGTCGACACTCACATGAAGCCTGCTCAAATTAAAAGAGCGCTGAATGCTTTTCTCGATAAAGATGTGGTTGTTGTCAAAGCTCAAGAAGTGCCACTTAATTTTCATGCCCAATATAGCGTTAAAGATAAGACCTATCGATACACTATTTTGAACCGTAATTATCCTTCAGCCTTATGGCATAAAAAAGCTTCGTATTATCCTCAAAAATTAAATTTATCATTGATGAGAAGGGCAGCTCGAGATTTTAAGGGTAAGCATGATTTTAAATCTTTCCAGGCAGCTTCAGAAGTTTCTAAGGTCAAAAATACGGTGCGAACCATTTCACGTTTAACAATTGCTAAAGAAAAAGATTTTATTCATATTACTGTGACGTGTAATGGTTTTTTATATCGTATGGTTCGTAACATTGTGGGAACCTTATTAGCTGTAGGCTCAGGCAAGCTTGCTTCTAACAGTGTGCCTCAATTACTTAAAGCCAAAAACCGTAAATTATCTCCACCCACAGCCCATCCCGATGGACTTTATCTTATGTCTGTCCGTTATTAGCAAATCCAATCTAAATTGGCAAAACTAGTATATATATAGTATATTTTTATTAATCATGAATTTTTTTAAACGACCCAATTTCCATAAAGCATTGACTTTATTGGTGTTAGTGTGCTTTTTAAGCGCTTCTACCGGAATGCCTTCGTATGCCTCTACGACTGCGCTAAATCTTCCCGCGCCAGGAACCATGGTTTCTTTAAGCTCTGCTTTTAATCCAGTCATTTTAAAAGGCATTAAAATTGATCCTAGCAATCCACTGCGTTTTGACTTTATTGTTGATCCAGGGCAGGAGAATCTAGAGGCCGATGAATTTAAAGATCAATCAACCAAACTTATCCGTTACTTCCTTGCCAGCCTTACCGTACCAGAGAAAGACCTCTGGGTGAATTTATCTCCTTATGAAAAAGACCGTATTGTATCTAATGAATTTGGTAGCACTGAGATGGGTCGTGATTTACTGGCCCAGGATTATATTCTTAAGCAGTTGACTGCCTCGCTTATCTATCCTGAGAACTCCTTAGGCAAAGAATTTTGGGATCGAGTTTATAAGAAAGCCCAAGAACAATATGGGACAACCCAGATACCAGTCAACACCTTTAATAAGGTTTGGGTTGTTCCAGCCGAGGCAGGGGTCTATAAGACAAAGGATGCAGCTTTTGTGACTAAGGCGCATCTTAAAGTAATGTTAGAGGGGGATTATTTAGCATTATCCAAAAATGATGTAGGGGCTGGGTTTCCCAGCCCTAATAAGGGCGAGGAAGCCTCGCCCGTACGAGAAATCGTGCGTCAAATCATCCTGCCTGAATTGGAAAAAGAGGTCAACGAAGGCAAGAATTTCGTTCAGTTACGCCAAATCTATAACTCCCTGATCCTAGCTATTTGGTTTAAACGAAATCTTAAGGCCAGTGTATTGGGTAAGGTTTATGTAGGACAGAATAAAGTCGATGGGGTGGACATAGAAGATAAGAATCAAAAACAAAAGATTTATGAGCAATACCTACAAGCCTATAAGAAAGGCGTATTTAATTTTATCAAAGAAGATTTGGATCAACCAACACAACAAAGAGTGCCTCGTAAGTATTTTTCAGGTGGGGTGACATTCATTGGTGATGCAGCAATGAATACTGCTTACCAAGATAATGCTAGAGCTAGCGAAGTAACAGGTTTAGATCATGCTATGAGGATTCAGGTTGATATGACTCCGGTCAGAGAATCTACATTGGCTAACAAATTTGATCAGGCTATGACGAACGTACCAAAGGTAGGTCAAACAAAAGATGTCAACCTTAAGGCTGATCAGTTAACAGAACGAGAATGGACTGCACAGTTTACAAACATAATCGATGGTTTTAATACAGAATCTATAGCCACAACCAATACAGGATGGAAATCGTTGGATTGGAAGCTTGAAGAATTGATTCGAGAAGGTTTGGGACCTAATGAAAATCTAGAGAGTTATCAACGTATTGGTCAGGCCTTACGTGAGCGATGGCAGACGAGAGGTTTAGATAAAGAGATCGGTTCGCTTAATACATATCTTTCTTTGATGATTTCTATGGCTGGTTTAAAGCCTCATGAGTTTAAAACAGTGGTAAATCGGGTTGATTATTTAACGAAGACCGATAACGCCGAAGATCGTCGTTTAGCTTTGTGGGCCAATGGAGTCAATTTGGCTTTTCATTTACGATCATCGGGTATGCATGCTGAAAATATGGGAGAAGGACAAGATCCTGAATTTCTTGATACGGAAGTTTTGGTTAAGAATGTACGAGAGTATATTCCTCTTCTGTTGATGCGTGATCATAAGGACTTTTCTGATGATCGCATTCCATCGGGAAAGAATTATAGAGGTGAAGCTGTTTCAATGACTTATCGAGAGCTTTTATTGTGGGGGCTTATTGTCATGTTAGATCCTATGATTTATGACTATTTTTCTGGTAGACCACAGATTGAAGGAACTGGTGATGAACAGTATATTGATGTTACTGAATATGTTCTTAATAAATGGCCAGGAAGAACTCCACAGATGGTTAAATTTTTTCTGTCGCAACTGTTGGACGGGCTAACTATTAAAACAAAGGACGGGATAATAAAAAAAATTACAGACCAAGAGTTGGACGCGCTTCTAACCGAGGCTTTTAGTTTATTTGCAGGATCTATTCGAGAAGAGCGGTTAAAAGATTTAAGATCTCCATTTGAAGTTTATATTGTTAATTTAACAGATTCGATACGTAATGCACTTATAAATATTAGAAATCCAGATAGGAGGGCCTTTCCTGTAATTAGTGATGTTTTCAGTGTGGCTCTTGATAGGCATTTTATAAGTAATTCTGTGGGCATAGCAGGTATGTCTGAATATTTTTCAACATCAAGTGCCAGAACAGGAGGTTCATGGGATGGGTATGGTTTCCTTGCGAGAGATCCGTTTAAAACCCGCTTTCCACGTTTAGCAAAACTTTTATATGAAAGAAATCTGGAAGTGCAAGAAAGTCAAGATAGTGCCATGATAGGAAAGTTAATAACAGAAGGAAGTATAAATGCTGGTTCAGCGATTGATAGCATGCTTGCCAAGCAAAAAGAATTAGGATCTATAACATTTTCTACTGTGGCTGATCCTGAGACTCGATACCAGATAGTTATTGATGAAGATTTTATGCAA
>CAZOXU010000002.1:28288-115708 GCA_964583975.1 uncultured Planctomycetales bacterium | reverse complement strand
GGTGCTGATGGGCGGAACGGAATTATCGAAAGGCTTTACGGATTTGAATGACCCTATTGATCAACGCCAGCGTTTTGAGTCGCAGGAAGCCATGCGTGCGGAGGGCGACGACGAAGCACAACGAATTGATGAAGATTTTATGCAAAGACCTGCTGCTTTTGCAGGTATTATTGATGAACCTAAGAAGATAGTATACGTGATAACTCCTAATGCAAAGGGTGCTTTATCGCATCCTATAGCTTTTTTAAATGGACTTTTTGATCGTGAAAATGGAGCAATATCACATCAATGGGGCATTACTATAGATTATGAAATGATATGGAAGAGGTTGCAGGATTTTTCTAAACAAGGTGCTTCAAAAAAATCTCTATTTGAATCTCTTTCTTGGTTATCTGATTATAATCAGAATCCTTCTGAAGCTGCTCAAATGAGGTTTCTTTACAGGTATCTAGATAAGATTTTGCTAGTTAAGTCTAATGAAAATATTCAGGAATTTTTTGCAGATGCGCCCAGAGATTTACGTCGAAAAGGTATATTTAATGGTTTGTTGGAGTTTATAACTAGTTTTGCACCTTTAGGCCATCAAATGATGGCTCGCTTAGGTAATGAAGAGTCCTTAGCTATGCTTAAAGAAGGAAAGACTTTTGCCCAAACGCCTGTTGGAACCATGTGGGCTAAAGTCGGATACGACTTGGAGGGGGTTGTTTCCAAAGAATTCTCAGGTTTTCCAAGATTTGTGATTACAAAAAAACGACAGCCAAAGGTTCAATCTTTATGGAGCAATCCTAATGCTTTAGGGCCATATGTTGATAAGGCTATGACAGAAAAATTAAAAAACGATTCCATTGAAATTATTTTATCTAAGATTAAAGCCATTCAAGACTCTGTTGATTCTATGATTAGAGCGATGGGTTATTCTCCTTACAGCAGTCGCATGTGGCTAATAGGGTTAGATGGATCCGAAATGAATGCTTTTGCGATTTTCTTAAGAGGCATAAGCAGTAAGTATGGTTACGATCAATCACGTTTTGTTCATGCTATGACAGATCTGATGACTGGTATTTTGAGTTTGTATACCTGGCGAGTATCTAGGGGGGAGAATTCTGCTGAGGTTGTATCAGATATTAGGGAAAAATATTGGGGACAGTTAAAGACATTGGTTGATTCAATACAGGAGCAAGAGCTTCCATTTACAAGAACACTAACTTCGCCAGACTTATGGATTGCCCAATCTTTAATTCACTTTAGTGATAATCTAAGAGAATTCTACGATCATAGTAAGGCTCTTGCCGCATTATCATTCGAAGGTTCACTTTTTATTATTGGAATGAATGGTCGTGAGCAGCGTGCAGAACTACATGAAGATGATTTTAAAACACAAATTGATTATTTAGAGAGTGTATTACCGATTTTGGTAAAAATGCCACATGGTTCAAAACAAGCTGAGTATACAGAAGTTTTAATTAACGGTCTTTTAATTCCAATGGAAATTACAGCTTATAAGAAATGGTATTTAAAGCTATCTTTAAAGGCTCGCTATGCTTTGTATCAAATTTTACAGCGTTCAGGAAAAGATTTTGATTTAGAACAATGGCATTTTCAGGCTGCTTTGCATCCTCAAGATGAATTATTATCAATGAGCCGTTTTGTACCGCCAATTCCTGCAATGGATTTATTAAGTGGCCATAAAGAATCATCCCAAGTGCTTAAGTCATTGAGTTCTAGGAATTCTTTAGAAAATCATAAGAAATTACAAAAGATTAAAACATTTCTACTTAATTTATCAGCAGAGGATCCAGAATTAAAAACAGAAATTGCTAATCATGCTTTCAAGGTGTCTGACCAGGCGATGGAGGGAAGACAATCAATATCCGATAGTGCGATGCAGGGGTCGTTAGAACAGTTTAAAAATGAATTGTTTGAAGGTTTACAACAAGCTGGGATTAGTCCAGAAAAGTTAGGGAACTATATTGATGCTATTCGTAAGTTTAATTCTTTAGATGCTAATGATTTAAGAGTTATCGATGCGGTAGTCAGAAAAAGTGCAGCTACGGCTAAGTATGCATATGATCCGATAGCCTTAATTCAAGCTCTTACAGATGTCCAAAGTAGGCTAACAAATTTACTTACTATTAAACCTCTTCGTCCAATAAATCTATATGAATTAATCCAACGAGACGATGTTATAGGTAATGACCAAGAAAGAGGTTCTATAGTAGTGAGGGTAGGTACTGCAAGGTTCGTTATCAATAAATCTGGAGTTCAAAGAAACAAATCAAAGATTGCTCAAATTGTATTAAATCTTCAGGATGCAGTAGATAAGCATTACAGTGGGCAATGGAAAGATGCTTTTTTATCTGGACATCTTTCCTATTTTCAAATTTCAGGATTGCCTGAATTCAATTTTCTTCATATTGACGTATTGTTTCTAATGGCCTTAGGAAAATATTTGGATTTTTGGGAAATAGGGCCAACTTCAGATAGCAATTACGGCATTAAGAATCCGAAAATGAAGAAGATTAGGGAGGCTGCTACTTCTGACAGTGCGATGAAGGTTAGTCCTACTGGAGGTATCGACTTTCAGGCTGATCAGTTGAAGATTGATGAACAAGGTGGAGATGTTAATGTGCCTACGATGGATGTTAAAGACTTAGAAAACATGAATATTCGAGGTTTTATACCAGTAATCATCAACATTGTTCCTGTGACCAACATTCCAGAACTGTTAGGTTTACTAATCTCCGACAAGAAATTGGTATGATAACAAGATAATATAAACCGCTGTTTTTTTAGAAAGAACAAATGAACGAGAGACAAAAACAAAACGACCTTCTACACGGCGTAAAGTTAGAAATGATTCTTAACTGTTTACTCGCCAAGCATGGGTGGGAAGGCTTATATAGCCGAATCCGAGTCAATTGTTTTGATAAAAATCCCAGCATTAAATCCAGCTTAACTTTTCTTCGCCGCACTCCGTGGGCCCGAGAAAAAGTAGAAAATCTCTATTGCTACCTTAAACCTGAAGAAAGGGCGCAGAAGGCTAATTCTTAGTTGCGTTTACCTTATCAAATTGTTATAATCTGCCCCTTATTATCCTGCTACGCCCCAACGTTTTATTGTCGCAAGATGGGATTCGCAGAGACTTCGCATGAGAAAGATTGAGGATGCTTCGTGATTACCGCAAATAATGTATCTTTACAATTTGGCAAACGAGTTCTTTTTGATGGGGTTAATATCACCTTTAATCCAGGCAACTGCTATGGCATTATTGGTGCAAATGGTAGTGGCAAATCTACTTTCCTCAAAATCCTTTCTGGTGACATTGATACGACTGCTGGTTCAATTACAGTTGCCTCTGGCAAGCGTATTTCTATGTTAAAGCAAGACCAATTTGCCTTTGATGAATTTGATGTATTAACAACCGTAATTATGGGTCACAAAGAGCTTTATAAAGTCATTAAAGAAAAAGATGAGCTTTATGCTAAGCCTGATTTCTCTGACGCCGATGGTTTAAGGGCTTCAGAATTAGAAGCTTTATTTGGAGAAATGAACGGCTGGGATGCTGAGTCTGATGCAGCTAAGCTTTTAAGTGATTTGGGAATTAGTGAAGATTTGCATCGTGAGCAAATGAAGAATCTTGAAGGGGCGTTGAAGGTGCGCGTACTTTTAGCGCAGGCTTTATTTGGCAATCCTGATATCTTGATCTTAGATGAGCCTACCAATCATTTGGATGTCGATACCTGTATGTGGTTAGAGGAGTTTCTTATCAATTTTCAAAATACAGCCATTGTTGTATCCCATGATCGACACTTCTTGGACAATGTCTGCACCCATGTTTGTGATATTGATTATGGAAAGATAACACCTTATACCGGAAATTATAGTTTTTGGTTAGAAGCTAGCCAATTAGCCTTAAGGCAGCGTTCAGATGCCAATAAGAAAACAGAAGAGAAGCGCAAAGAACTCCAGGATTTTATTGCCCGATTCTCAGCCAATGCTTCCAAAGCCCGCCAAGCTACTTCACGTAAGAAAATTTTAGAGAAATTGACCTTGGAAGAATTTAAACCATCCACACGTAAATATCCTTTTATCAATTTTAAGCCTGAACGTGAGGCTGGTAATGATGTCTTGTTTGTTGAGAATTTGAGTAAATCGATTAATGGTCAGGTGATGTTTAAAGATTTTTCATTACATGTTTATAAATCTGACAAAATTGCCTTTGTAGGCCCTAACGATTTGGTTAAATCTGTACTTTTTCAAATTTTGATGAATGAAATCCCTGCAGACTCGGGCTCCTTTAAATGGGGTGTTTCAACCACTCAAACCTATTTTCCAAAAGATAATACAAAATTTTTTAATGTGGATTTGAATATTGTAGATTGGTTGCGCCAGTATTCTAAAGAAACTGATGAGAACTTTGTACGCGGATTCTTAGGACGCATGCTTTTTTCTGGGGGAGAAAGTTTAAAGCAAGTTAAGGTGCTCTCTGGAGGTGAAAAAGTCCGTTGCATGCTTTCAAAAATGATGCTGACAGGGGCTAATGTAGTTATCCTAGATGAACCAACAAACCATTTGGATTTAGAATCAATCACTTCATTAAATAAGGGAATGGAAACTTTTCCTGGTGCCATATTGTTTTCATCGCATGATCATACATTAGTGCAAACCGTGGCTAACCGTATTGTGGAGATCACTCCTAAAGGGTTTATCGACCAGATGATGACGTACGATGAGTATTTGGCTGATGAGCGCATTAAGGCGCAGCGGCAGGCTCTTTATTAAAGAAATCTTTTTGGAGAGGTGGCAGAGTGGTTGAATGCGCACGCTTGGAAAGCGTGTGGGCGTCGTAAGGCGCCTCGAGAGTTCGAATCTCTCCTTCTCCGTTCTTCTTCGCTCAAAAATTTTTATGTTTGAGCTTCGAAGTAACTGGTTCTACGAAGCTTCAACACAAAAGTATTGAAGCGAAGTAGACCGCCAGTTGTATTACCGTTTATCGACGGTGAGAGATACGCAATCCCCGCAATAGCAATGCTGTTGTGGGGATTTTTTATGTCTTTGTGTCAATTTTCAACTTATTCTTCCGTTTATAATTAATCTCCATTGAAGTAGGTGAAATTAAATTATTAGAATCCAAAGTGTTATTGCATATTAATCCTTATTTGTTAATATGATTTGGGTCTGGAGTTTCTCTCCAGAGGTTTTTTTGATGGTCGGGCCGCCATCTGATTGAAAAAATCAGGTGACGGCTTTTTTTGGGAAAGGATATTTATGTTTGAGAATTTGATTATGATTGTGTTTGTGCTTGGGTATGGGGCAATGGCGATGGAGCATGTCATCGGTATAAATAAAGCTTCCTCAGCCATGATAACTGCGGTTATTTGTTGGGTTCTTCTAGCTGAAGAGCATCTACATCTGACCGGAGGAAATATACATGGTGTCGTAGATAGTCTTTCTCATCATTTAGAGAGCACGGCTCAGATTGTATTCTTTTTGATTGGAGCTATGACTATTGTGCGATTAATGGAAACGCACAATGGATTTCAGGTTGTTACAAATATCATGAAGGTAAGAAAGAAGAGATCGTTGTTATGGGTGATCTCACTGAGCACGTTTTTTTTATCAGCCGTTCTAGATAATTTAACAACCTCAATTGTTATGGTTTCTCTGCTATCTCGTCTTATTAGCGATAGGAATGATCGTCTTATTTTTGGCAGTATGATTATTATTGCTGCAAATGCTGGCGGCGCTTGGTCTCCCATAGGGGATGTTACCACCACCATGTTATGGATTGGCGGACAGGTCAGCGCATCAAGGATTATTCAAATGCTTTTTATTCCAAGTGTCGTTGCCATGGTTGTCCCTTTAATTTATTTTACATTGACGATGAAGGATGGAGAAATTCCAAGAATTGATTCAACAAATGATGAAAAGGTTGTTGGAACTAAAAGGGTATTTTATCTTGGGTTAGGCTCATTGATACTTGTACCGATTTTTAAGGGAGTGACGGGTCTTCCGCCATTCATAGGGGTGCTTTTTGGTTTGGGTTTATTATGGTTATTAACAGATATCATTCATAAGACTAAGGAGCATTTAAAAGTTCCCCATGCGCTTAATCATATAGACATGTCTAGTATTCTATTCTTTCTATCTGTTTTGCTGGCAGTATCTGCTCTTGAAACATCCGGATTATTGTCCAGATTGGCATTGTTTATGGATACGACACTTAATAATAAAGACATCATTGCAGTCGCCCTGGGGCTTCTATCTGCGATTGTGGACAATGTTCCTCTAACAGCTGCTACCATGGGAATGTATGATCTGGCGCATTTTCCCATGGATTCCAAGTTGTGGGAGCTTTTGGCTTTTAGTGTTGGGACAGGTGGAAGTGTTCTTATTATTGGATCAGCAGCAGGTGTGGTAGTTATGGGGATAGAGAAGATCAATTTTATTTGGTATTTAAGAAAAGCGTCATTCCCAGCTCTATTAGGTTATTTTGCTGGAGTTGGCTCTTATTTAGTATTGTATCGGTTTTTAGGTTAATAAAGTTTCAAAGGGAGAAAGCATGACTAAATTATCTAATCCAAATCAAGAAAAAGTTGAACTACAATCAGCTGGATATTAAATTGCTTGTTTTACTGATGTTTGGTCGTTACAACTTCAGTAATTCTTGGTTAGTCGTCTATTAGAAAATAATTTTAATAGTAAAAAGATCGTGGCTGCTTGGATGGAAGAGCAGAGTTAGGTTCTATTTGAGAACTTGACATTATTTAAATAGGTGATATTGTCACAAGTAAGCACTTGCTTACTATTCTAATGAAAAGGCTTTCTAATGGAATCGACAATAGAAATTCAGCATCACAAAAGGACTGTTCGTCAACAGGAAATTGTTAATGCCGCAAGGCGGATTATTATTGCCGATGGAATTAAGAATTTAACTGTTCGAGGAATTGCGGCAGATCTTGACATCACCGATGGCGCATTGTATAGACATTTTAAGAGTAAGAAGAAAATTCTCAGTCTTCTAATTGAAGATATTGAAGAGACCCTCTTGGGTGCCATTAAGAATGCTGCTAATCAAGAATCTGATCCTCTACAGAAACTAGAAAATATTTTCTTTGCGCATCTATCCTATGCGGAACAACGCAAGGGGGTATCGTTTATCCTAATTAATGAGTCTTTAAATTTGCATGATAAAACTCTTCGTAGAGAAATGTTTGGGGTTGTTGAGAAATATTTAAATACCATTGAGTCTATTTTAACCCAAGGTGTAAGGTTAGGCATTTTTCGTAAGGATCTTGCTGTGGATGCGACAGGTTTTATCTTTTGGGGGATGATTCAATCTACCATTACTCACTGGAGTTTGAGTGGTTATAATTTTACTTTAAAGAAGAGTTGGCTTATGGATATGTTTAGCGTATTCAAAAAAGGAATTATGACGCGATAATTATGATTTATCTAGAACAGGATTAAAAGGGTTCAGGATTAGATTTTATCCTGGAGGATAAGTTGATGGTCGGGCCGCCATCTGGTTTAAAAACCAGTGGTGGTCTTTTTATTTTTAGACAGAAAGAGGAGATTCTTAGAATGAAAATAACTTTACGATTAATTCTATCGTTGGTATCCATTGTTGCTATGGTCGCGTTTGCTTTTTCTTACTGGCAGGCTCAACAAGAGCAAGATCGTCTTAAGAATGAACTAGAGAAAAGAGCTAGTTTTATTGCAGATAGTTTAAAGGTTTCGGTTGAACCGTTGTTAGCAGCTGAGGGGAATATTCAAAGTTTACAACGAATAGTGGATAGATTTTCTAATCGCGAAAGGCTTGTTGGTATCAATATTTATGATACTAGAGAGAATATGATAGTTACCTCAAAAGATTTTAGCCCTCAATTAGAGTCTAATACTAGAGTTTTGTTTGAAGGAATACAGGAAGTAGAGCGTTTAGGGACAGATTATGGGAGTTTTTTTAATTTAGGGAAAGCATCGCTATATGCTTATGCGGTTCCGTTAACAGTGGGGGATAAAACAACTCATGTTTTGACATTATTTTATGATGTTGATTTTATTAGTGAACGTGTTCAACGACTTTTAATCAATAGCTTTTGGAGAGCCCTCATTCAGGCATTATTGATTTCATTGACTACATTTATTGTTATCTATTTCAATGTCATGATTCCTATAAAAAGAACTACAGAGTGGATACGAAGAATTCGCAAAGGTGAATCTTCCAGGCCTTTAAATGCTAAACAACAACTTTTATTGGGACCTTTGGCCCTAGAGATTACTCAAATGGCTAAAAGCTTGGATATGGCCAGAGCAGCTGCTGAAGAAGAAGCCCGTCTTCGGTATACTTCAGAATCCCGTTGGACGCCTCAGAGGTTGAAGGAATTTGTTCGTTTAAAGCTGGAAGATCGTCCGCTTTTTGTGGTTTCCAACAGAGAACCTTACATGCATATCAAGACTGATAACAAAATTGAATGTATTGTGCCTGCTAGTGGTTTAGTCACTGCTCTTGAACCAGTGCTCAATGCTTGTGGGGGGACATGGATCGCCCAAGGCAGCGGTAATGCTGATCGTGAAACAGTTGATAAGAATGACAGAATCAAGGTTCCTCCGGAAGAGCCAAAATATACCTTACGCCGAGTTTGGATAGATAAAGATTTAGAGGAAGGATTTTATTCAGGATTTTCTAATGAAGGACTATGGCCATTATGCCATATCGCACATACGAGACCTATTTTTAGAGCTAAGGATTGGGAAGATTATAAAGCAGTTAACAAAAAATTTGCTCAGGCTGTCGCAGAAGAATTAGAAGGGATTTCAAATCCTTTTATTTTAATCCAAGATTACCATTTTGCTTTGTTACCAAGCATGATTAAAGCTTTAAAGCCTGATGCGAAAATAGCCATATTTTGGCATATTCCTTGGCCTAACCCGGAGTCGTTTGGCATTTGCCCATGGAGGAGGGAATTGCTGCAAGGAATGCTGGGTGCTGATATTCTAGGATTCCATACTCAGTTTCATTGTAATAATTTTATTGAATCCGTGGATCGATTCTTGGAATCACGTATTGATTATGAACATTTTGCTATTAATCGTGAAGGGCACACAACTTTTATAAAACCATTTCCTATTAGTATAAGTTTTGATTCTACGGATGAAACGGAAGTTAAATCATTAGAAGACAAGCAAATGCTTCTTAAGAAGTATGGTATTCAGGCTCAATTACTTGGAGTTGGGGTAGATCGATTGGATTATACCAAAGGTATTTTGGAACGGTTTCGTGCTATAGAGAACCTGTTAGATACTCATTCATTTTTTAGAGGGAAGTTTACATTCGTTGAATTAGGTGCTCCTAGCCGTACCATGATTCCGAAATATAAAGAATTTATCGATGAAATAGTCAAAGAAGTTGAACGAATTAATACAAAATTTAAAAAGAAGAATTGGCAGCCGATACTTTTGTTAATGAAGCATCACAGTCATCAGGATATACTGCCATTTTATAAGGCGGCGGATGTCTGTATGGTTACATCATTGCATGATGGGATGAATTTAGTAGCTAAAGAATTTATTGCAGCCCGTAACGATGAGCAGGGAGTGTTAATTTTAAGTCAATTTACTGGGGCTGCACGCGAATTGCATGATTCGTTAATCGTTAACCCCTATGACATAGGTCAAACTTCAAAAGCAATTTATACAGCGTTGGAAATGCCTAAAGAAGAACAAGCGCAACGTATGAAACAAATGAGAGAGGTGGTAAAAAGTAACAATATTTACCGTTGGGCAGGAGAATTGGTTGGTCAATTGACCCAAGTTCGCAAGGAAGGGGAGGAGGTGGCCGCATGATGACGTTTATGGATCATTTTAATGTCGTACTAAAAATTACTGTATTTAAAAATACGGTTGAAGATTATGTCGTTTCCCTTCTGACATTTCTTGTATTACTTGTGGGTCTATCTATGGCTAAAAGATTTGTTATTAAATATTTAGGGAAATTGGCGGCAAGGACGATTTCTGATTTTGATGATTTCATTGTAAGCTTGTTTTCCCAGATTGGGTGGCCAGTTATCACTGTTGTTTCATTGTATATAGCCGTATCATCGCTTGTCCTACCAGAAGCAGTACGTTCATTAATTAAATATGCTGCAGTCTTGGTTGTAACAATTCGTGCCATTTTATTGTTTCAAGAAATTATCCAATATAGTGTGAATAAAACCTTGCTTAAGCGCATTGGTTCTGACAATCCATCATCTCAAGCTCTGGTTAAAAGTGTGGTATGGGTAATTAAATGGGGATTATGGGTTCTTGGTGCGGTTTTTATTCTAGATAATTTGGGTGTTAATATTACTTCTTTAATAGCCGGTATTGGAATTGGGGGCGTTGCTGTTGCAATGGCGTCCCAAGCTGTGTTGGGAGATGCTTTTAGCGCTTTGTCGATCTATTTGGATAAACCATTTGAGATTGGGGATTTCATTATTATTGATGATTGCATGGGAACGGTTCAGCATATTGGATTGAAAACAACGCGAATTTTAAGTCTTTCTGGTGAACAATTGATTTTATCAAATTCAGATTTGACTAAAGGTCGCGTAAAGAACTATAAGCGTATGCAATCACGTCGAATTGCTTTTAAGGTGGGGGTGACATATCAGACTCCATTAAAGTTAGTAGAAAGAATTCCTCAAATTATTCAGAATATATTAGAAAAGGCTGAGGTGAAGATGGATCGGGTCCATTTTCAGAGTTTTGGGGATTCTGCCCTTGTTTATGAGATCGTCTATTATGTATTAAGCTCAGATTACAATGTCTATATGGATAAACAGCAGACGATCAATTTAGCCATCATGCGGGAGTTTGAGAAAGAAAGAATTGAATTTGCTTATCCTACACAAACTTTATACCTAAAGAACGAGATGCTTAATACTCATTCTTCATTGGGACAGAAATTGAGAGTCTCGTAGCAACTATTAAGATTTTAATTATGGTATATCTTATTAAAGAACTGGATATTTTAAAAAAACGATTAAAAAGTAGTCAAATAATGCTTTTTTTGGATTATGACGGTACGTTAACACCTATTGTTGAGAGACCAGAGTTGGCTATTCTTTCTTTGAGAATGCGGCATATTCTTAATAGGTTGTCAGACAACAAGCGGATACATCTTTTTATTATTAGTGGTAGGGTTATGTCCGACGTAAAACAATTAGTTGGGGTTGACAAGATTGTTTACATAGGCAATCATGGTCTTGAAATTGAAGGGATAGATATTGGTTTTAAGAATTCCTCTTTTTCACGATTTAGAGAAATCTTAGAGCATTTAAAATGGAAGATTACTAAAGAGTTGGTATTTTATAAAGGGGCCTTTGTGGAAGATAAAGGATTTGGTTTAAGTGTGCATTACAGGTTGCTTAACCCAAAGGATGAATCTATTTTTAAGACATTTCTTAAAAAGATTACAAAAGAATTTTCTTCTAAAAAAGAAGTTCGAATTACACTGGGCAAGAAAGTTTTCGAAATAAGGTCTCCTTTAGATTGGGATAAAGGTAAGGTTGTAACATGGATTTTAGAGAAATATCAGAATATTAAAGCAAAACAACCAGTTCTTCCAATTTATATCGGTGATGACACAACAGATGAAGATGCTTTTTTAGCTTTGAAAAACGTAGGAATCACTATAAATGTAGGGCATACCAAACATTCTCATGCCCACTATTATTTAAATAATACTGATGAAGTTGTTGAGTTTCTAGAATATTGTGTGAGGTGAAATCTTTTGAAAATTCCATCTAATTATAATTATGCCATTATTGGAAATTGTACTAGCGCAGCGCTGGTCAATGAAGACTGTTCTATTGATTGGCTGTGTCTTCCTTTTTTTGACTCTTCATCCGTATTTGGTCGTATTCTAGATAAACAAAAAGGAGGTTATTTTAAAATCTGGGCTAAGGATATTGTTAGTGTTGAACAGTCTTATTTGCATCGAACGCCTATCTTAAAAACAGTTTTTAAAACCAAAGACGGGATTTTTGAAGTCAGGGATTATATGCCTCGATTCGATACTAACGATGCACAAGTCTATTGTCCAGCGGAAATACATCGAAGTGTTTATTTGGTCTGCGGAAAACCTATTATTACCGTTGAGTTAAATCCAAGGCCTAATTACGGAGCAAGTGAAGCTAAGCTAGCAATCCATTCCGAATATTTAAAAATCACTACTGTTGAGGGGGAATACAATAGTTATTATCTTTATACTAACCTGAATATGGAAGATATTGTCCATCATCGAGAAATTGAGTTGAAAGAATCGTCTTATTTTCTTTTATCATATCATGAGAAAATTGAATCGATCACAAAAGACAAGATTTTCTTGGAATATGAAAAAACAAAAAGTTATTGGTTGTATTGGATCTATCGGACGGAGATTCCAGAAAAATATAAAGAACTAGTTATTCGTTCTATTATTACTCTTAAACTTTTGATGTTTCAAAGAACTGGTGCGGTTATTGCTGCTCCAACCACATCTTTGCCTGAAATTATGGGGAAGGACCGCAATTGGGATTACCGTTACTGTTGGATTAGAGATGCGTCAATGATTATTGATTTGTATGCTCGTATGGGGCATGCCAGAACCTCTCTAAGGTATATTAATTTTATTCTTAACAGGATGCTTCTTAAGGATTATAAAATTTCTGTTATGTACGGTATCAATGGGGAAGAGAAGCTTGAAGAAAAGGTTTTGGATCATTTAAATGGTTATGAAAATTCCCGACCTGTGCGTATTGGTAACGCTGCTTATAAGCAGAAACAAAATGATGTGTACGGGCAACTCATTGAAACTATTTATACATCGTTTGTAGTTGATTTTAGAAATGATCTATTGATTAATGAAGAAATCTGGACAATGGTGCGATCATTAGCAAAAATGGTAGAAGCTAAATGGAAAGAACCAGATTGCGGTATATGGGAACATCGTGGCCCTATGAAACATTTTGTTCATTCTAAAATGATGAGTTGGGTCGCTATGGACAGAGCTGCTAAGATTGCTCAATTTATCGGTAAAGACCAATACGCACCAGGGTATTTTAAAGTAGCCCAAGAGATCAAAGAGGATATCCTTAAGAATGGGTGGGATGAAGAGAAGCAAAGCTTTGTAATGTTTTATGGAAGTAAAGATTTAGATGCTTCGAATCTCTTGATGCTTCATTATGGATTTTTAGATAAAAAAGATCCACGCATAATTAAAACAGTCTTTAAAACTTATAAGGATTTAACTAAAGGTGGCTTTACAATGCGGTATAAAGCATCCGATGAATTTGGTGTTCCGGAAAACGCATTTATTGTATGCACGTTTTGGATGATCAATGCTCTCTATTTAACTGGACATGAACAACAAGCTCACCATATGCTTGATAAAATACTGTCCCATGCTAACAGATTTGGCCTTTTTTCAGAGGATATAGAAACCGCTTCAGGGCGCTTGACAGGAAACTTTCCACAAGGGTATTCACACCTGGCTTTAATTCAAACAATTTTCTTATTAGAGACGCAATATGATTGGAGTGATGCCGCTAAATCTGGACGCTCGATGTTTAAATACCCTGATTGATATTATCTAAGAAGCAGTTATTTTAAAAAAATCCAATTAAAGTTATTTCCTTGTTTTATGAATTATTTTTTGGATTTTTGTCTTAGGAATATACCTAAATATCCTCGAATTTTCTTTCTTGAAGAACGTTGCTTAATAACCAAGGGGGTTCTATTAGTTTTTTGATCGTCAGAATGTTGTATTGATTTTTTCGTCAAATGATGGATAAATCGGATAATATTCTTGAATTTTTTGTATCTATTTTGGTAATACTTTATGGTATAGTAACCAAAATTACAAACATGTAGTAAGAACAGATTTCTATGTAAGTGTATACCTAGGCTATTTTTTATTCTTACAGGGTTTTTACCATACTGGACACATGATAAAAAACTCTTTTATTGTACTTATATTTTTGTTTTGTTCTGGTTGCGCATCGACCAGCACGTTTCATTCCTACACATCTCAAATTAATCCTCTGATTGAGAAAATTCAAAACAATAATTCTATCGATATTAAAAGAGAGTTTGGCTCTAAGCTTAAGTCTCGGGATAAGGTGTTGTATTTATTAGAACGTGGACGTATTGCTCAAATTCAAGGAGATATTTATCTAAGCAAGCAGAGCTTCCAAGCTGCCGAAGAAGCCATGCGGCACTTAGATGAAAAAGCTGTTTTTAGTGCTTCTGGGGCAGCTGCTCAAGCTAGCTCAATTTTAGTTAATGACAATGCTTTGCCGTATCGAATGCCTGGTTATGAGCGAGTATTGCTGTATCACTATCAGGCCTTGAATTATCTTTATCAACAAGATTTGCAAGGGGCTGCTGTTGAAATTCGTAAAGCTAATATGCAACAAGAACAATCTTTGCGCGAACACCTTAGTGAGTTGGAAAAAGCTAAGGCTGTAGCTCAAAAGCGTGGGGTTTCTAGCGAAATTCCTGGTACGGTGGTGAATGCATACTCAAAACTAGATGCGGTTGTTGGAAATTTAAAGAATTCTTTTCAAAATGCCTATACCTTTTATTTATCAGGCATTATTTATGAAATGATTGGCCAGAGGGATGATGCCTATATTGATTATAAAAAAGCTTTAGAAATTTATCCTGAGAACACTTATCTTCAAAAAGATGTGACTCGTCTTTCACGGACATTTAATAATGATCAAACTAGTGAATTAATTGTTTTCTTTGAAGATAGTTTTGTTCCGCAAAAACAAGAAATCAAAATACCTCTTCCGATATCTTTATATTCGCCTAACTTTATTGCGGTTGCCTTTCCTATTTATAACATGGAATTTTTATATTCGTCGCCATTGCTTGTTTACGAAAATGGGCAAATTATTACTGAAACTCAACCTATCTGTAATGTCTCCGGTCTCGCAGCTAAAGCTCTTAAGGAAAAAATACCTGCCATGGTGACGCATGAATTAATTAGAGTGGCTTCAAAGGTGGTTGTTGCCAAACAGGTGGAAAGGGAATTGGGAGATTTGGGTTCTTTAGCCATTTCAGTTTATAATGTTTTTAGTGAAAATGCTGATTTGCGCAGTTGGTTAACCTTGCCTGCTAATGTTCAAGTGATGCGAATACCTGTTTCAGCAGGTGAACATGAGTTTGCTTTTTTGCAAAAAGACACGGGAGCAAACGCATATATTAAAGTTCATGTTAAAGAGAATAGTAAAAAAATAATTCGTTTTGTACGAACAGGGAATAGGATATACTACTTAAATCTAACATGAATAGGGAGGTAGTTATGAATGAACAGATTAAATATTTTTCTATCGGTTTATTAGTCGTGATGATTACAGGATGCGCTTCGGGTCCTGTGGTTAAATATAAAGATGCGAAGTCTCCACAATTAATCTCAGCAGATTTTAGTTCGTCAGATCTTCAACAAATTGTTCAAAGTATGGTGCAGTCACTTTTATCTGCGCCTGCAGTTGTGCAACTAACCAATCAACATCCTCCGGTCATACTTGTTGATCAAGTCAGAAACAAATCGATGCAACATGTAGATACCGAGGCCATTACGGATTCTATTAGGACCGAGTTAATTCAATCAGGTAAGTTTCGTTTTATTGATCGAAGTACCGATGAGGCGGCTCTTGCAGAGATCAAGATCCAACGTGAAGGTGGATTGGTTGATTCTTTAAAGGCTATCCAAATTGGTAAACAATTCGGAGCTGAATATCTTTTGACTGGAAGCATTACAGAGATTCAACAAAGCAATGATAAGGTTACCGATGTGTATTTCAAAATTACTCTTAATTTAAAGAATTTAACCACAGGATTACTGGATTGGGCTAGCGAGAAAGAAATTCGTAAAACCTCAACCCGAAGAACTTTTGGTGGATAAACTTGTCTTAGAAAGGGAAGTTGGATTTGGGTTTTTATCTTTTAGCAGGTATAACCTTTTTATCTGCATTTTTATTATTCCAAATTGAATTGATTATTGCCAAGCTTTTTCTTCCTAATTATGGGGGGAGTTATTTAGTTTGGGGAGCTTGTGTTGTTTTTTTTCAAGGCATTCTATTAGCGGGGTATATTTTTGCCCACCAATTGATTACGAAGAAGGGAATTGCTGGATATTTAAAGATTCATTTAATTCTTCTTTTGATTCCGTTTGTTTTCTTCCCTGGAAGAATGTTACAAATCCCTCATGGCGAATCCAACCTGCCGTTAGTTATGGATATTTTTGTTAAGCTTCTTTTTTCAATTGGCCCTGTTTTTTTTGTGCTTGCCACTGTGAGTTTAGTGACGCAAAGTTGGTTGGCTGTAGCAAACACCACGAAATCTAAAGATAATCCTTATGCATTATATGCTGTTTCTAATTTAGGATCCTTTTTAGGCCTTTTGACCTATCCTTTTTTGTTTGAATTATATTTAACCAACACCTCTCAATTAAACATCTGGCGATTAGTCTACGTTGTTCTTGTATTCTTAAATATCGTGGCTTTGAAAATTGTTCCTGTGAGTAAGCAGGTGGCTGACAAATCTGAGAAAATTCAATATGACTGGTCTAAGGCTTTAGGATGGTTATGCTTATCTGCTGCAGGTGTTGTTTTATTCCTTTCGGTAACCAATATTATTACTTATGAAGTTACTCCAGCCCCATTACTTTGGATTATTCCCTTAAGTATTTATCTGTTGAGTTTTGTTTTTAATTTTAAAAATAAACCTTTTGCTCCAGCATGGATCAACCATTTCATTTTTCTTATTGTAGGCACATCCATTGTTTATTATTTTTTGAGCAAGATGTTTACCATGCCTGTAATTATTTCTATTGTTATATTTAATGTTTTGCTCTTTTTGCTTTGTATGTTTATTCAAGGAGAATTAATCCGAACCAAGCCACATCATAAAAATTTGACCTTTTTTTACGTAATGATTTCTTTAGGTGGTTTTTTAGGAGGTATTCTTACAAGCTGGATTATTCCATTAGTGTCGACTAATTTAGTCGAGTTTTTAGTAGGTCTTTTATTACTAGCACTAGGTGCAAATCGAAAGGTCGTAACCATATTTGCCCTTATAGCAATTGTTTTCTCTTCACCCATTGAAAATGCTATTAAAAAGTATGCTTCGGTGATCAAGAAGCGTAATTACTATGGTATTTATGATATTTTTGATAAGAGAGATTTTAGGGTTTTTTTACATGGAACCACCTTGCATGGGGTTGAGTTCTTAGAACCTTCCAAAAGATGGATTCCTTTAGGTTATTATAGCCCCACATCTCCTTTAGGTGATGTGCTTACCAAGGATATTTTAAAGATCAACCGTATTGGAGGGGTTGGGTTAGGCGCTGGAACTATTGCTATGTATTCTAGTGCGGATTGTCCTATAGATTTTTTTGAATTAGACCCAGATGTGGTAACTTTAGCTAAGAATTATTTTGGCTATCTTTCTTTAGCTCCAGGGCAGATCAATATTTTCTTAGGAGATGCGCGTATTTCTCTGGAAAAACAAAAAGATGTTCTTTATGATGTCTTGGTCATAGATGCTTTTGGGGGGGATTCCATACCAACTCATTTGATTAATCGAGATGTCGCAGCGATTTATAAAGAACATTTGAGTAAAGAAGGCGTCATTCTTTTTCATATTCCCAATCGTTATTTTGATCTTAAGCCAATCTTGGCTCATATAGCCCAAGATATGGGGGCCCAGGTAGCTTACAAACAGACATCCGATGAAGGTTTAACCATGCGTACGGTCTGGGCTGTGATGACTTGGGATAAGCAAAAGTATCAGAAATTGTTGAATCAATATAATTGGAAAACCATAGATGTTGGGTTGTATCCGACCATTAGACCTTGGAGTGATAATTATTCGACGATATTGCCAATTATCCGTTGGGATGAGTTAAAATTCTTATTTCAATATTTGAATTTAATGCAAAGGTAGGAATATGCTTAAGCTTTTAAAATCGTGGCATCAAAAAAGTCTATTTAAAAAACAATTGTTAGAGTTTCTAGATGAAATTGAAAAGAATCTTGAAATTTACTATGTAATGGATCAGCGTCAGTTTATTACAAACCCTTATTTGCTAGAAAAGTGGCAAAAAGTTAAAGACTTAGATGTCTTGAAAGCTCATCAAGAAATAAAGAAATATGCTGATGCTTTAACAGATTTTAATAAAGCCTACGAAGATTATAAAAGTTATGAACAGTGGTATAGCTCGGATATGAAGAATAAAAATGCCGAGAATGCTAAGAAATTGCACACATTAAAGGACTCTTTACAGATAAAGATTAAAAGTTTTGAAGCTGTTATTATTACTGCAGGACAAGTGTTGGAACGAGAACTTCTCAATCTTGGATTTATTGATAATTGATGCTCAATAGTGCCCACCACAGTGATGATTTCCTAACCGTATCAGAGTTAAATAATTTTATTCGTGATGTTTTGACTAGTGGATTTCCTCAAGCTTTATGGATTTGTGGGGAAGTCCAAGAATTAAGAGATAAGAAACATCTTTATTTTACCTTGAGCGAGAAAGATCAAGATTCCAATTCAATCGTAGCTAAGATTGGCGTTACGATATGGGCCAATGTTCGACCTAAAATAGAAGCGCTGCTTCAAAAAGCTGAAAATGCTTTTGTTCTTAAAGATGATATTGAAGTGAAGCTTTTGTGTAAGGTGGAGTTTTATCCTCCTTTTGGACAGGTTCGATTGATTTGCGAAGCCATTGATCCTACTTATACGCTGGGAAAAATAGCTCAGGATCGCCAGCGGTTGATCGCTTTATTAAGACAAAAGGGAGTTTTGGAAAAAAATAAGCAATTGCCGATGCCTCTTTTGCCCTTATCGATAGGGCTTATTACATCGTATGAGTCTGCAGCTTATTATGATTTTGTGGATGAAATCAAAAAAACCGGCTATGCTTTTAGTGTGAGCATTGTGAACTCCATAATGCAAGGCAAAACAACAGAAAATTCGGTTTCAAATGCGATTAAACTGTTAAATCGAATTCCTGGTATAGACGTTATTGTGATTACCCGTGGCGGTGGTTCGATCGCTGATTTAAGCTGTTTTGACAGCCAGATGATCGCTGAGGCTGTCGCTTCTTCTAAAGTCCCTATTATCAGTGGGATAGGACATGAGATTAATACAACCGTGACCGATTTAGCTGCACATACCTTTGCCAAAACTCCTACAGCCGTGGCAGGCTTCCTGATAAACCAGATTCAAACCTTCTTGTTATCAATCGAAGAAAAGCAAAATTCTTTATTTAATTTGGTTGAAGAACGATTAAAAGAAAAGCGTGAATACATCAAAAGTCAGGCTTTGATATTGCGTCATTCCACCCAGGGGGCCATCCAAATTCAACAAAGCCTGATTTCGCGCATGACAGAAAGTTTTAGACGATTACCACTTTTTACGATTAAGAATGCCCGAAAACAGAATTTACAATGGAAAGATGCTTTAAAACGAACAATTCAATTGCGTCTGCAGGCATCCAAGACTAAAATAGATGGGTATCAAAAGTTTGTGCAAGTCATAGACCCCAAAAACATGCTTAAAAAGGGTTTTAGTATTACGAGAGACTCTAAGGGTAAGGTTATTAAGAGCATTAAAAGTATTAAAAGTAAGGGGATTTTAACCACGCAATTAGCTGATGGTGTGGTGACAAGCGAGATTAAAGAAATACTTAAAGGGGCATCATGAATTCTAACCAGGTTAAATATAGAGAAGCTGTTGAACGTTTAGATGAAATTATCCGACAGCTTGACGATGAAGATGTGGATGTTGATGAATTGGCTGAGCAGGTCAAAGAAGCTGTAGAATTGATCCGATTATGTAAGCTCAAGATTGATAAAGCCGAACTGCAGGTTAAAAAAGTAGTCGATGATTTCTCAAAAGAGGCCAAGGATTCTAATGATGATTAAAATGAGGAAAATATGATTATTTATCTTTACACAACTTTAATTGTTTTAGTTAGCGCTTTGATTTTAGTTAATATTTATAGGGTCCGAGTGCTTAATGATGCTCGTCGTCGAGGAAAATTACCAACCAAAGGTAGGGCTACGATGTTTGATGTCCGACATCTTCTGATGGAAGGTGAAAAAGATTTAGCCATTCAACTTTATTGTGAAATTTTTCAGGTGACTATATCAAAGGCTAAAAAAGACGTAGAAGAATTACAAAGAAGTTTAAAAGTTTAATTTTCATTTCTGTTTGTGCCCTGCGTTATTCGTCGATACAACTCTAAATGTTCCTTAAAGAAAGACAGCCCCATGTCTGAATGTATTTTTTGTTCAAATTTACCTAAAGTTTTAGATAATAATTTGGCCTATGCAATTTATGATATTAAGCCAGCGAGCAAAGGGCATATGTTATTTATTCCCAAACGGCATTGCGAACAACTTTTCCAAGCAAGTTTGGATGAGATTCGAGCATTACATTCACTGATTAATAAAGCCAAAGAGCTTTTAGATAAAGAACATCGTCCTGATGGTTATAATTTATTGGTTAATAGTGGGGCGGTGGCAGGTCAGATTGTCATGCATGCCCACATTCATTTAATCCCACGCTATAAAGATGAAACGTTTAAAAGTCCATTACATTAATTAGAGAGGTCCTCATGAGTAAAGTTTCTTGGAAAACTGCAGGTCAATATGAAGATATTAAATACCAAAAGATGGATGGTATTGCTAAAATTACCATTAACCGTCCACATCGTCGAAATGCATTTACACCAGTGACTGTTAAAGAAATGATGGATGCTCTCAATGATGCTAGGGATGATGAAAGAATTGGCGTTATTATTTTGACAGGTGAGGGTAAAGATGCGTTTTGTTCAGGTGGAGATCAGAAAATTAGAGGTGATGCGGGATACAAAGATAAAGACGGGACCAACCGATTGAATGTTTTAGATTTTCAAAAACAAATTCGTGGCTGTCCCAAACCTGTGATTGCCATGGTGGCAGGTTATGCCGTGGGTGGCGGACAAATCCTTCAGATGGTTTGTGATTTAACGGTCGCGGCTGATAATGCTATCTTTGGCCAAACCGGTCCTAAGGTTGGATCTTTTGATGGCGGCTTTGGTTCCAGCTATATGGCTCGTATCGTGGGACAGAAAAAGGCTCGCGAAATTTGGTTTTTATGCCGTCAGTATAATGCCAAACAGGCATTGGAAATGGGTCTGGTCAATACGGTTGTTCCTTATAAAAGATTAGAACAAGAAACTATTCAGTGGTGTAAGGAAATATTGCAACATTCACCACTAGCTATTCGTTGCCTTAAGTCAGCTTTAAATGCGGATTGTGATGGCCAAACTGGTTTACAAGAATTAGCTGGAAATGCGACCTTGTTGTTTTACATGACTGAAGAAGGTCAAGAAGGGCGCAATGCTTTTGTACAAAAACGTAAACCTGATTTTTCAAAATTTCCTAAAAGACCATGAGTCCTTGGCTTCTTGCTATTCGTCCTAAAACCTTGCCAGCTGCTATTGCTCCAGTTCTAATTGGAGCATCGATGGCCTGGGGAGACGGGATCTTTCATGCCTTATCCGCCATTACATGTCTTATTACTGCCTTACTTATTCAAATCGGGACCAATCTAGCTAATGATTATTTTGATTTTAAGAAGGGTGCGGATGTTAATCGAGTAGGCCCTCTGCGCGTAACCCAGGCAGGCTTGATAAAACCAGCTGATATCTTTCGAGTCATGGTGATTGTTTTTATCTTAGCAGCCATCTGTAGTAGCTACCTTGTTTATCGTGCTGGAGCAACAATTGCCATCATTGCCGTGACGGCTATAACCTCAGGAATCCTTTATACAGCAGGGAAGAACGCCTTGGCTTATCTAGGTCTAGGTGAATTATTTGTTTTTATTTTCTTTGGCCCAGTTGCAGTTGGAGGTACTTATTATGTGCAGGCCTTGGATATTGATTGGGCGATTGTATTAGCTGGTCTGGCTCCCGGTTTTTTATCTTGCGCTATTCTAGCCATTAATAATTTGAGAGATATTGAAGGTGATCGTAAGGTAGGAAAACTGACCTTAGCGGTACGTTTTGGTAAGAAATTTGCTTTTGCTGAATATTTATTTTGTATTTTAGCTACTACAATTTCTCCTTTTTTGGTCTTTTTAATCACCAAAGATCATCTAGGAATGTTGGCTGCCTCTGGCGTTGGTTTTTTAGCTATTCCTACTGTGCGAACAGTCATGACTAACTCTGACCCACAGGCTTTGAATTCTGCTTTAGCTACCACAGGGCGATGGCTTTTACTCTATAGTGTTGTATTTTCTATTGGATGGATCCTGTGCAGTCGTTAGTTATTGCCCAATCTTCAATTGTTCCTTTTGAAATTCCACTTACTCAATCCTTCACCTTTGCAGGTAATATTCTTACTCAGCGGACAGGTTTTTATTTGACCTTAATTTCCACTGATGGAATGTCTGTTTGCTCAGAGGCAGCCCCTTTGCCGGGAGTGAGTGCTGAGACACTCAAACATTGCCGGCATCACCTTGAAGAAATTCAAAAACACCTTAAAGGTTTGAAGCTAGCGGATGATAGAAAATCTTTGATCCGAGAGTTAAAAGATGACGTTCTTATTAAAGAGTTATGTCCTAGTGCTAGATTTGCTGTTGAATCAGCTTGTTTTTTATTTGTTGCCCAATCTCAACGAGTCAGTCTGGCAGAATTCTTAGGATCAACGCTTGAGGACGTTGCTTCGGCTGCTCTTTTACAAGGAACCTATGATCAGGTTATCACTGAGGCTAAAAGCTTAGTCGAGGCAGGTATAAAAGTATTTAAGCTCAAAGTTGGAGATCGAAATATTCCTTTGGATGTCAAAAAAGTCCAAGAATTAAGAAAGATAATACCTAAAGATGCTTTATTACGTCTGGATGGAAATCGTGTCTGGAGTTTGAAAGAAGCGCTTTTGTTTGTAGAGCTTATAGGGCATGAGCGAATTGAATTTATAGAAGAACCCTTGAGTGATATTAGCCAGCTTAATCAATTTTATCAACAGAGTCATTTTCCAGTAGCTTTAGATGAAACTTTAAAGGTATCAAAATGCGGCGTGACTGCGCCAGGCAGATGTTCGCCAACCTTGGCGCAGCATGAAGCTGTCAAAGCGTATGTTTTAAAACCCATGGCTTTAGGATTCATAGAGACCTTGCAGTGGATTGAAGAAGCCTGGCGTCATGGTAAGAAACCTATTATTAGTTCGAGCTTTGAGTCTGCAGTCGGACTTAAGGTTTTAGCAAATTTAGCGTTGGTTAGTGAACAAGTGCCAGGTTTAGGAACAGACCGCTGGCTTAAGAGTGAACATTTGATTAATCAACAGTGTATTATTCTTAAGGATTTATTGCGATGAGTGAGCAAGCGATTATTTGGGGATCTAGAAAAATTGATTATGAAAGGCTAGAGCATTATATCAGTGCGGTCATGAAGCATCTGAAAGGTCGAGGTATTGGTCTGGGCGATCGCGTTGTCATTATTGAACAAAATAGTATTGAGTATGTCATTGTCTTGCTTTCTCTTTGGAAAATGGGAGCTATTGCTTGTCCTTTAAATCCTGCCTGGCCATATGAAACCTTACTGCAGTGTTGCCAAAAACTCAATCCTAAGGTTGTGTTAACTGCTAATAAACAATTTAAAGCAGGTAAAAAAATATTAGTCCCGATCATTGATCTTAAAGATTTGATTTCCTATGATGCCAGACAGGTCCAAGTTGTAGCTACATCCGAGATTCCTTTAGATCAAGAGGCGACCATCATATGGACATCAGGTAGTAGTAATTTACCTAAGGCCGCAGTCCACACCTGGGGAAACCATTATTACAGTGCCAAGGGTTCGCAGGAGACTATTGCCTTAAATAAGGGGGACCGGTGGATATTATCCTTACCTTTGTATCATGTTTCAGGGATCAGTATTGTTTGTCGTTGTTATCTAGCACAAGCTACTATTGTTATGTCGATGCAAGAAGAGTTGGATTATGTCATCAAGAAATCTCAACCAACCCATATTTCTTTGGTAGCTCTTCAACTTCACAGGCTTATGGAAAATAAGGACAATCATTCCTTTTTAAAATCTTTAAAGTATATTTTGCTTGGCGGTAGTTCAATTCCGCATAATTTATTAGAGCGAGCATTAGAACTGGATTTATCGGTATATGTCAGTTATGGATTAACAGAAATGTCTTCGCAAGTGGCTACGGGTAAGGTGCAGGATGTTAATAAATCATCGGCCAAGGTTTTACCGTATCGTCAATTGATGATTAACGAACAAGGGCAGATTTTAGTTAAAGGTGAAGTTTTATTTAAGGGTTATTGGAATCAAAATAAGATTTCTGCTCCTGTAACTGGCGAAGGGTGGTTTGAGACTAGAGATTTAGGAAAGTTGGAGAATGGTTTTCTAACGGTTTTAGGGCGGATGGATAACATGTTTATCTGTGCGGGTGAGAATATTCAACCTGAGGAAATTGAAAGTGCATTATTACGATCGCCTCAGGTTAAAGAAGTCATTGTTGTCTCGCGTGAAGATGCCGAATATGGGCATAGACCGGTGGCTTTTGTTCGCATGACAGGAGTTTTTGATGAGAATTATTTAAGGAGCCATTGTTTTCAATATCTGCCTAAAATCAAAATACCTGTTTTATTTTATCCATGGCCCAAGGATTTAAATCAAGGCTTAAAGGTTAGTCGGCAATTTTTTCAAGAGCGGATCGGAAGGCTTTAGGGAGTGGGATTTTCTTCTTTGTAGCTTTGTCGGTTGTAACGTGGACTGTTTTGGCAGTTCCTACTACATCGTTCTTTTTATTGGTAATGATATAAGTGAAGGTGATAGAGCTGGTTCCGATATTGGTAAGTTTGACTCGGATCGTAATTTCATCCCCAACAAATAGAGGTTTTTTATAAGTACTTTCCGCATGAACGATGGGTAAAAAATATTTTCTTTTCTTAAGTAAATTTGAAAATCCGAAACCAATTTTTTCTAATAATTTTTCATATGCATCATGAACATAAAAGAATTGTTTTCCAAAAAAAAGAAGCCCAGCAGCGTCGGTATCATGCAATTTGATTTGTGTTTTATAAATATACATGTTTTGATTATAGCAAACGATTGACAAATAAAAAGAAGATTGTAAGATGTCTTTCCTAACCCTCTTACAGGAAAAAATTAATGTCTAAAAATCAATTAAACAAATCTCTCGTAGCAGAATTCATCGGAACATTTACCCTTATTTTTATTGGTGTTGGAGCTATTAGCGCTGATTATATCAGCGGAGGCAAATTAGGTTTAACTGGGATTGCTTTGGCTCATGGTTTTGCTATAGCAGTCATGGTTTCTGCCACAGCCGCCATCAGTGGGGGGCATTTAAACCCTGCAGTTACTGTTAGTTTATGTTTTGCTAAGAAAATTGAAACCAATGCAGCTGTTGCCTATATTCTAGCTCAATGTTTGGGAGCGCTGGTAGCAGCTTTTTTAATTAAATGGACAGTTCCTGCGGCAGTATTAACTGCAGTAGGGATGGGGACTCCTTCTTTAGGTAATGATATTACAGTCAGTATGGGTCTAATTACTGAAATTATTTTGACCTTCTTTTTAGTTTTTGTAGTTTTTGGGACAGCTGTTGATGCAAGAGCTCCTAAATTAGGTGGGTTATTTATTGGTTTAACAGTGGCCTTGGATATTATGATGGGTGGTCCAATTTCTGGAGCAGCTATGAATCCAGCTCGTTATATTGGGCCGGCCTTAATGGGGGGCACCTTACAAAATTGGTGGATTTATATTGTCGGTCCAGTGGCTGGCGGTCTTTTAGCAGCCGTTATTTATAAGAACAATTTAGAAAAATAGTTTTAATATTTGTCCGTTACAAAACGTAGCGGATCAGCCTTCGGCGGGAAAGGAGTTTGTATGTCAGAACGTATTGGTGCAGTAACAATGAAAGGTAACCCACTAACTTTACAGGGGAATGAAGTTAAGGTAGGAGATAATGCTCCTGATGTAACCTTAGTGGCTAATGATTTATCTGAAGTTAAGTTGTCCTCTTATAAAGGAAAGAAAGTAATTTTGTCAGTAGTTCCTTCTTTAGACACTCCCGTTTGTGATTTGCAAACAAAACGTTTTAATCAAGAAGCATCTAAGCATGCAGATGTTGCTGTTTTAACTATCAGCAAAGATCTTCCTTTTGCGCAAAAACGTTGGTGTGGAGCAGCGGGGGCTAGTGCTGTGAAAACACTATCAGATTATCGTAGTAATTTTGGTGAAAATTATGGCGTGCTGATTAAGGGTTTAAACCTTTTGGCTCGTTCTATTTTTGTCGTTGATGCTAATGGTAAGGTTCGTTATGTTCAATTAGTGAAAGAAGTTGCTTCAGAACCAAACTATGACGAAGTTTTAAATGCTGTTAAATCAATATAATTAAATCCTTAGGAGAATATAATGGCTTACACACTACCAGCTCTCGCATATCCCTACAATGCTTTAGAACCACACATTGATGCACGCACCATGGAAATTCACCACACCAAACATCATCAAGCTTATATTAACAATGTTAACAACGCGATCAAAGGCAAAGCAGATTTAGAATCAAAATCTGTTGAAGCGTTAATTTCTGATTTAAATAAAATTCCAGAAGATATCCGTAATGTGGTTCGTAACAATGGTGGTGGACATGCTAACCACACATTTTTTTGGGCCATTATTGGTCCAAAATGTGGAGGGGCTCCAACAGGCAAGATTGCGGAAGCGATCAATAAAGAATTTGGTTCTTTTGATGCGTTTAAAGAAAAATTTGCTGCTGCAGCTACAACACGTTTCGGAAGTGGCTGGGCTTGGTTGTCAAAAAATAAAGAAGGCAAATTAGAAATATCTTCAACAGCTAATCAGGATAGTCCTTTGATGGAAGGTAAAACACCTCTTTTAGGGATTGATGTTTGGGAACATGCCTACTATTTAAATTATCAAAACCGACGACCTGATTACATTGCCGCATTTTGGAATGTTGTGAATTGGCAAGAAGTTGAGAAGCTTTTTTCTTCAAAATAAAAAATAATTCTAAGTAAAAATAGTTCTAAAAATGTTTGACTGAAGTTCGTTCTTAAGTACTATATGTAGTACTCATCTAATTTTTGATTCATATATATAGTGTTTATTCAGATTCTATTAATTTTTGTTTAAGGGGGGCTCTGTCGATGTCTTCTTCACTTACCACTAATAGTTTCGACATCAAAGTACAAAAACGTAATGGTCAAATTATTGAATTTGTACCTCATCGTATTACCCATGCTGTTGCTAATGCTTTTAAAGAACAACTTGGCCTTCCTCGCGAATCCGAACTATCTTCGGAAGATTTAGCAGAAGTTAATAAAGTCACAGACTGTGTGTTGGCGGTTCTTAAAGAAAGGGGCATGCAAAAACCTTTTTTAACAGTCGAAGAAATTCAAGATGAAGTGATTCGACAGCTTTATGAAACTGGTCATAAAGAAACAGCTGAACGTTATGCTAGTTACCGAAAACACCATGCTGCTCGTCGACAATTATTTGAACTTTATTCCATCATTAAACGCGACGGTAAGATTGTCTCTTTCAAACAAGAAAAGATTACTTTAGCCATTGCTAAAGCTTTGATTGCACATAACAAAGGTATTTATAATGAGATTTTGATTGAAAAAGCCCATGAATTATCGGACAAGGTTACCGCTGAAATAAGAACCAGATGGCCAGAAGGTAAATCCATCAATATTGAAGAGATTCAGGATATCGTTGAGAAAATTATTATGGCTGGCGGCTATCATGATGTGGCTAAACGATATATCATTTACAGAGAAGAAAGAGCCAAAGCCCGTCGTGTTAAGAATGCGCAGGTTGAAGAATCTATTGAATGGGTCAAAAACCTTGTTATCAAAAATGAAAAGGGTGAAGAACGACCTATTGATTTAGAAGAGATCCGTTTTAATATTGAAACCTGCTGTAAATCTTTAAGCAATGTTTCTGTAGATCTTCTTTTTAAAGAAGCTGTTAAGAATTATTTTAACGGCATGACCGAGCGTCAAATGGCTCTCGCTAACATTATGGCAGCTCGCAGCTATATTGAAAAAGAGCCAAATTATTCCTTTGTTGCAGCGCGATTATTGTTGCTTTTGGAATACACCGAGGCTTTAGGAACCGATGCTTCTTTTGAGCGTATCCGTGTAGAGTATCCGGAGTATTTTATTAAGTTTATTGGACAAGCTGTTCAACTGGAATTATTAGATCCTGAATTAAAATCATTTAATTTAAAAGAATTATCCAAAGCCTTGGTTCCTGAAAGAGATTTTTTATTCCATTATATGGGGCTACAGACTTTGTTTGATCGTTATTTTATCCATTCTCAAGAAAGACGCATTGAAATTCCTCAAATTTTCTGGATGCGTGTAGCTATGGGTTTGGCTTCTCGTGAAGGCGAACAAAAGAATCAAAAAGCTATTGAGTTTTACAATATCCTCTCCACATTTCGTTTCATGTCATCAACCCCAACACTTTTTAATGCAGGAACAAAACATCCACAATTATCATCTTGCTTCTTAACAACCATTGAAGATGATTTATGGCATATTTTTAAGTGTATCCAAGATGATGCGATGCTTTCTAAATGGAGCGGTGGACTTGGAAATGATTGGACCAGTGTTCGCGCTATGGGATCGCGCATTAAAGGTACCAATGGTAAAAGTCAGGGGATTATTCCATTTTTGAAAGTAGCCAACGATACAGCAGTTGCGGTTAATCAAGGGGGAAAACGTAAGGGAGCCATGTGTGCTTACCTGGAAGCCTGGCATTTGGATATTGAAGAATTTCTAGAATTGCGTAAGAACACGGGTGATGAACGCCGTCGTACGCATGATATGCATACAGCTAACTGGATTCCTGATTTATTTATGAAGAGAGTTAAGGCTAATGCCGATTGGACTTTATTTACACCTTCAGAAACTCCAGATTTGCATCATATCTATGGTCAGGCATTCGAGAAGCGATACCATGAATATGAACAGTTAGCTAAAGAAGGTAAAATTAAACATTTTAGAACCGTCTCAGCTGTCCAATTATGGCGTAAAATGCTTTCAATGGTTTTTGAAACTGGCCATCCATGGATTACCTGGAAGGATCCTTCCAATGTCCGTTCTCCTCAAGATCACGTAGGCGTTGTTCACAGTTCTAATTTATGTACGGAAATCCTTCTTAATACATCTAAAGAAGAAAATGCTGTTTGCAATCTTGGTTCAGTGAATTTGAGTGTGCACGTAACCAAGGAAGGTATTGATCATAAAAAGCTTAAAGAAACCATCATGACCGCTGTGCGTATGCTGGATAATGTTATCGACATTAATTATTATCCTACAACAGAAACAGCCACAGCTAATGGCCGTCATCGTCCAGTAGGTATGGGGATTATGGGCTTTCAAGATGCCTTGTATCATTTGGATATTAGCTATGCTTCTGCGGAAGCTGTTGAATTTGCTGATGAAAGCATGGAAGCAATTTCATACTATGCTTTGCTTGGCAGTTGCGAATTAGCCAGGGAGAGAGGAAAATATTCTACCTATCAAGGTTCTAAGTGGGATAGAGGACTTTTACCAATTGATACGATTGATTTATTAGCCAAAGAACGCGGTGATTATTTGGATATGGATCGCACTCAACGTATGGATTGGGGTTTTGTTCGCCAAGCTATTAAAAGAGATGGTCTTCGTAATAGTTTGGTCATGGCGATCGCTCCAACAGCCACCATTGGCAACATTTGTGGAGTAACCCAAAGTATTGAACCAATGTATAAAAATGTTTTCGTTAAGAGTAATCTTTCAGGTGAATTTACCGTTATCAATGAATACTTGGTGGAAGATCTAAAGAAATTAGGACTTTGGGACCAGGAAATGATTGATGATCTTAAATATTTTGATGGTAGTGTCCAAGAAATCAAACGTATTCCTGCTCATTTAAAATCTAAATATGCTACTGCCTTTGAAATTGATTATGAGTGGATTATTGAAGCTGCTTCTCGTCGTCAGAAATGGATTGATATGGGGCAAAGTTTAAACTTATATCAAGCCAAGCCTAGTGGTAAAAAGATTAGTGATATGTATATGTTTGCTTGGGAAAAAGGACTCAAAACAACTTATTATTTACGATCTATGGGTGCTACTCGTATTGAGAAAAGTACTCTGGATATTACAAAATATGGTAACGTAGTTGGTCAGCGCCAGCGTGATGAAAAAGGCAGCGTTGTTGAAGCTGTTGCTGCCAAACCTAGTGCTGAACCAGTCCAAGATTGTGAATCGTGCCAATAAAGGAGATTTATTCATGCCAGAAGATTTAAAAAGCCAAGAGTGTGCTGGTGGTCTTCGAATGAGCAGAGAAAGAGTTTCTGCTGATAATAAGAAGATCATTCTTAACAATAGAAAAGTGGATGTTAATCAGTTAGTTCCTATTAAATACAAATGGGCCTGGCATTCCTATTTAGATGCTTGCGCAAACACTTGGATGCCGACAGAAGTCTCTATGCAAAGAGATATTGAGCAATGGAAAAATCCTAATGCTTTCACGCCTGATGAGCGGCATGTAATCAAACGTAATTTAGGCTTTTTCTCAACAGCTGAGACCTTGGTTGGTAATAATATTGTTCTATCTATTTTTAAATTGGTTGACAATCCCGAATGCCGTCAATATTTACTGCGTCAGGCTTTTGAAGAGGCAGTACACGTCCATACATTCCAATATATTTCAGAATCTTTATCTCTTGATGAAACAGAAATTTTTAATATGTATCGAGAGAACAAAGAGATTTATGAAAAAGATGAATTCTCCATGAGTTGTACTGATGGTATTGTGGATGAAAATGTTGATTTAGCTACCAAGGAAGGTTTACAGAAATTTTTAGATAATCTGGTGGCCTTTTATGTGGTGACCGAAGGAATTTTCTTTTATAGCGGCTTTGTGACCATGCTTTCATTTGGACGTCAAAATAGAATGCCTGGAACTTGTGAGCAGATTCAATATATTTTGCGTGATGAAAGTATCCATATGAATTTTGGTATCCAATTAATTAATACGATCATTGATGAAAATAAATATGGTTGGACTGCTGAATTTGCTCAGCATTTGACCCAACGTATCAAACGTGCTGTTGAATTAGAAGTCAATTATGCCCAAGAATGTTTGCCTCGGGGTGTATTAGGATTAAATGTTCCTATGATGAGAGAATATATCCAGTACATAGCTGATCGTAGATTAGAAAAGCTTCGCCTTGATCGTGTTTATAATTCCAGCAATCCGTTTCCTTGGATGAGTGAAATAATCGATCTTAAGAAAGAAAAGAATTTCTTTGAAACCCGCGTAACAGAATACCAAACCGGTGGCGCCTTAGAGTGGTAGGTATAAATTGACTACGGCATACCTTTGTGTGTTAATAGCAGCTATTTTGCCGTACATTTTTGCCGGCTACGCCAAATTTTCTACCAAAAGCTACGATAATAGTTTGCCTCGCGACTTTGCTGATAAACTTCAAGGTAAGGCAAAAAGGGCCCATTTTGCTCATTTAAACTCTTTTGAAGCTTTTCCACCTTTTGCGGCAGGAGTTATTATTGCTAAAATTGCTGGTGATGCACCCACTAGTACCATTACGAGCCTGGCGATCTTATTTATTGTATTTCGCATTCTTTATGGCTTTTGTTATATCTCTGATCGTTCGAACTTGCGCTCCCTGTGTTGGTTTGGTGGCTTTATCTGCACAATAAGCCTCTATATTCTTGCCATATTTTCGCAGTTTGTTTAAAAAACGTTTTCTCAAAAACCCCTAAAATAACCTTTTTTGCTTGCATTTCATGCCATACTTAAAGTAGAAGGGCTCCATTAGGAGACCTTAACCGGAGGTGGGATATGAAACGCTTATCTATCATTGCTGTAATCTTAGCTGTTGTAATTGCTTATGTTAGTCCATCTTTTGCAACACCAACTGCTGCTAAAGATTCATTTATAGCTGGTGCAAAAGATGTGGTTATGTCACCAATGTCTGTTAAAGACAGTGTGATGACTGAAACCAAGGACACCAAAGCTCATGTTTATCCATTAGCCTTAACAGGTGGTTTACTTAAAGGTGGTTTTTATATGGGTAAACACATCGTAGATGGAGCTTGGACAATAGCTAAATCTCCTTTAGAGATTACCAAATAACCTTTTGGTAAAAAGCTAATGCCTTATAAAACGCCGTCTCGCTTTAATGTGGGGCGGCGTTTTTTTCTAATAAAAAATCTGCCTAAAAATTATAATCAAAGCTATAATATGGCACTAATCATATGGAATATGGAAAAATAATTATTCTAATTGGTCTGGTTTTGGTAGTTCTAGGGGTGATTGTTTTAACCTTAGGAAAGTTTATTCATTTTGGACGGTTACCCGGCGATTTATTGATCAAGAAAGATAATTTTACATTTTATTTCCCATTAGCCACTTGTATTTTATTAAGTGTTGTTTTTAGTGTCATCATGTTTTTTATTTCTAAAAAATGAAAAAAATAATCATTACATATCTCGTTGTGGGTATTCTGTTGGGAGGGATGGTTGCTATCGCTGAAGTCACCCGCAAAGAGGTTTTGCCTCCTAAAATGGTCAGAGTCGCCATTGTACGTGATGCCAGGGAACTTAACTTAAATATTCCAGGCCCGTATAATTTTATAGATTTGGATTCAGGAAAAATCATTGGTACAGGCCGCAAATTAATTAAAGCAAAGGTGAGGCTTTTAGACAAAGGTCTGTTTATGGGCACCAATGTGTATTCTGTTAAACGCCTTATTATTAGACCTCTCAAAGATACTTCCGTACTTATTAATAATCACAATTTCCGTGGAGATGTTTTTTTATTACGCACATCCAATAATCGTATCACCGCTATTAATAGTATTGATATTGAAGATTATATTAAAGGCGTTTTATACCATGAAGTTTCCCATCATTGGGCCATGGAGGCTCTCAAAGCTCAGGCAGTAGCTACACGTACTTATGCCATTTATAAAATGCAATCCAGTGGTAAGGCCGACTATGATGTGACTAATGATATTTACTCTCAGGTGTACGGAGGAAAAGACTCAGAACGCTATCGTACAGGTTTGGCTGTTGACAGAACCTCTGGCCAGATTTTATCTTTTCAAGGAAAAGTTTTACCAGCTTATTTTCATGCAACTTGTGCAGGGATGACCGAGGATTCGAAAGAATTGTGGGGGACTGACATTTCACCGCTTCGTGGGGTGCCATGTATGTTTTGTCAAGACTCACCGCATATGCATTGGAAAAGAAACTATCGTTTGCATGATATTCAAATGAATCTTAATAAGCGTGGCTATAAAATAGGTTCCATTAAAGAAATAAAGGTTGTTGATCGTAATCGTAGTGGTCGCGTGAAAGCTTTAAAAATAACCAGCCGTGATGGTGAAGAAATTACTGTCCCAGGCAAGGATTTTCGTGAAATCATAGGACCTAATGATCTAAAAAGTAATAACTATGAAATTATCATGCAGGGCTATTATGTCAATTTTGTTGGTAAAGGCTGGGGGCATGGAGTTGGTATGTGCCAATGGGGAGCTCGCGGCATGGCCGAACAGCAATTTAATTTTAAACAAATCCTTTCGTATTATTATCCTGGTTCCGAATTAATGGATTATCATAATCTTAAGAAATCTACCTTGCCTATTTTGTCTACCAAAGAAGACCCTCTTTCTAGTCCAGATTCAGCAGCAAAATAATCCATGAATAAATTTTTTAATCTTCAATCCTACTTTTATACGCTTCCTGAGAATTTAATTGCACAATATCCATTAAAGCGACGCGATCAAGCAAGGTTGATGATTATCGATCGTGCCGGCCATAAAATTACGCACGATTATTTTTCTAATATTGGTCAATACCTAGACGGAAAAATTAATTTTGTGGTCAATAACAGTAAGGTTATGGCGGCAAGGCTTTTAGGTGTTAAGTCTGATACTGGCGGTGCAGTTGAAGTTTTTCTTCTAAAAGCTTTGGAAAATGGATATTCATTTGAAGCGCTTTTAAAACCTTTAAAGAAGATTCATGTAGGGCAAGAACTAAATTTTGGTTCAGGGATTACTGCCCAATTAATTGATAAAGAGAATCGAATTGTTCGTTTTAAGCGAAAGAATATTCTTAAAGTTTTACAGAACAAGGGGCATATTCCATTGCCACCCTATATAAAACGAGAAGATAAAATTTCTGATCGAGAAGATTATCAAACAGTTTATGCCAAAAAGTTAGGTTCTGTGGCTGCGCCTACAGCCGGATTACATTTTACCCGACCCCTGATCAATAGGCTTAAAAAACAGGGGCATCGATTTTTGGAGACAACTTTACATGTGGGATATGGAACATTTAAACCTGTGGAATGTAATGATATTCGTGAACATAGCATGCATCAAGAAGTCTTCAATATTTCTAAAACAACCTATCAGCAAATTCTTAATTCAAAGAAAAGCTCTAAAATATGTGCTGTGGGCACCACAAGCTGTCGTGTTTTGGAATCTTTAGGGCCCAAGGCCAAGGAACTCTCTGGTACAACAAATCTTTTTGTATATCCAGGGTTTTCGTTTAGAATGACGGACTATTTAGTGACTAATTTTCATTTACCGCATAGCAGTTTGCTTATGCTGGTTTGTGCTTTCGGGGGATATGATTTAATTATGCGAGCTTACCAGGAAGCTATTGATCAAAAGTATCGATTTTATAGCTACGGGGATGCTATGTTAATCCTATGAAAATATACGAGTTAATTAATAAAGATTCTAATAGCGATGCCAGGCGAGGACGTGTCCAAACGCCCCATGGAGAGGTGCCATCGCCATTTTTTATGCCGGTAGCTACGACAGCGACAGTTAAGACTATGTCGAGCATTGATTTGCATGACATGGCTTCACCGATTGTATTATCTAATACTTACCATTTATATCTTCGACCGGGATTAGAGATTATGCAGGAAGCTGGAGGTCTGCATAAGTTTATGAATTGGAACAAACCAATTCTTACCGATAGCGGCGGCTATCAAGCTTTTAGCCTGACACAATTTCGTAAAATTACCGATGAAGGAGTTCGATTTCGGTCTCACATTGATGGAAGCATGCATTTTTTTACTCCTGAGAAGGTCATGGATATTCAAAATGTTCTAGGTTCTGATATGGTGATGCCTTTGGATGAATGTTCACCGTATCCGTGTGATCGGCGCAAAGCGCTACGCGGGTTAAAGCGTACAACAGCCTGGGCTAAAAGATGTAAGGAACATTTTCATAAAGTAGGTATGCATGAAAAAGGGCAGCGATTGTTTGCCATTGTTCAAGGGGCAACCTATGAGGATTTGCGTCAACAGAGCGCTCAAGAACTTTTAGATATAGGTTTTGATGCCTATGCCATTGGTGGGGTAAGCGTGGGAGAAACAGTCAAAGAAATGTTTGAAGCGTTAAGTTGGGTAATTCCATTATTGCCAGTTGATCAACCACGTTATTTTATGGGGATTGGTTTGCCTGATCAGATTGTAAGAGCCGTAGGGATGGGGATTGATATGTTTGATACCTGTGTCCCAACGCGTTATGGACGACATGGGACAGCATTTACCACGCGTGGCAGGATCGTAATTACTAACCATGCTTATCTTAAAGACTTTCGGCCTTTGGATGAAACTTGTGATTGTCCAGTATGTAAGAATTATACGCGGGCTTATATTCGTCATTTGTTGAAGCTTAATGAAATTACAGGTGTGAGGCTGATGAGCTATCACAATTTATATTTTTATGTTAAATTGATGGAAAGAATTCGAAAAGCCATTGAATCAAATCAGTATGCACAATTTCAAAAGCAATTTCTAACTGATTACGAATCAGAACTATTAGGGACCATTTAAATGTTGCGCTTTGATATTATCACTTTATTTCCTGGCGCTTTTGATGGTATTTTTAATGATTCGATCATTAAAAGAGCTCAGGAGAATAAAAAGATAGTCATTAAAACCCATGATTTAAGGGATTATTCATTAGATCGCAAGAGACGTAATGTGGATGATAGGCCTTTTGGGGGTGGTCCTGGCATGGTGTTAAGCCCGCAGCCATTATTTGATGCCATCAAGAAAGTAAAAGGGCGTAGAAAAGCCAAGGTTATTTACGTTACCCCAGCCGGAGTGCCTTTTTCACAAAAACACGCAAAACGCTTGACTAGCGCAAAGAATTTGATTATTATTTGTGGCCATTACGAAGGTATCGACGAGCGTGTTCGCCAGGCGCTAGTAGACGAGGAGTTTTCTATCGGGGACTATGTTTTAACCGGTGGGGAGATTCCAGCCATGGTGATGGTCGATGCTATTAGTCGTTTGATACCAGGTGTATTAGGTAAGGAAGCCTCGCTTCTTAATGAAAGTTTTGAGGCTAATTTGCTAGAGGGACCTCAATATACCCGGCCAGCAAATTTTCATGGTCTAAAAGTACCTGATGTGTTATTATCGGGCAATCATAAACAGATCGAACAGTGGCGCCAGGCTCAAGCATTAAAAAGAACAGCTAAATTTAGGCCTGATCTATTAAAATAAGCAAGAGGAGAGTAAGATGGTTAGCAATATTGAAAAGATTCAAGGAATTTCTTCTAATGTGATTCGCAAGGATATTCCTCATTTTAATGTCGGAGATGCCATTAAAATGAAAATTAAGGTTAAGGAAGCAGAAAAAATGCGTATCCATTCTTTTGAAGGAACAGTTATTAAAAAGATCGGTACCGGCATTGCAGCAGCTTTTACCGTACGTAAAATTTCATTTGGTGAAGGTGTGGAAAGAACCTTTCCTATTAACTCACCAGTCATTGAAAAGATTGAAATTGTTGCTAAAGGTGTTGTGAAGCGTGCTAAGTTGTATTACTTAAGAGATCGCTTAGGCAAATCTGCTCGTGTCAAAGTAGACCAGGCCCCAACCACAGCTAAAGTTAATGCCAGCTAACAATAGGTTAGAGCATAGTCTTAAATATGAAACGGAAGCCCAAAATCAGGGCTTCCGTTTTGTTTTAGGTGTAGATGAGGCAGGGCGAGGTCCTTTAGCAGGACCAGTGGTCGCCTCAGCCGTATGTTTAAAGGATTTTGATTTTACCTGTCGTATTGATGATTCTAAGAAATTAACTGCTCTAGCACGCCAAAAAGCTTTTCATGAGATTCAAGAGCGTGCCTATATTGGAATAGGCTTTATTTCTGAAGTTGGAATAGATCAAATTAATATTTTAAACGCAACTTTTTATGCCATGGAAATGGCGGTTGTGCGTTTAATTGCACAGATCCGCAAACAAACCGAGTCAGAAGTATCCGTTGCCCAAGTTAAGATTTTGGTAGATGGTAATAGTTTCAAAACCCAATTGCCTTATAAATTCCAAAGTATCGTTGGGGGAGATGCAGCTAGCTTATCGATCGCTTGCGCTTCAATTATTGCTAAAACCTACAGAGATAGGCTCATGGATAATTTTGATCAAATTTATCCTCAATATGGTTTTAAAGGACATAAGGGTTATCCAACACAATCACATAAAAAAGCAATTATAGAATTTGGCCCATCGATCATTCATCGAAAAAGCTTTCAGGGAGTACTATGATCTTTGATTCCATAAATAATTTATCCAGATATTCTTTTCCTTATGCTGAAAAAATCTTGAAGTTTATTAAAGAGAACGATTGTTTAAAGTTACAGCCTGGTCAGATTGATATTGATGGTCAAAACCTGTTCGTCAAGGTGATGGAATATGAACCTAAGCCTGCCACGGAAAACCGATTTGAAACCCATCAGGTTAATGCTGATCTTCAATATGTTGTTTCAGGTGTTGAATTGATGCAGGTAACTTCATCAGAATCGTTGACAGCTGTGACTGAGTACGACAAAGTAGGAGATTATCAATTTTACAAAGCTGAAACATTTATTACAGATATTGTCGTAAAAGAAGGTCAATTTACCATTTTCTATCCTGGCCAAGCACACAGGCCAGCATGCCTGTATCAAAATAATAAAAATCGAGTAAAGAAGTTGGTTTTTAAAATAAGAATGAAATAAATCTTTGATGTAAAGCGTAAGTTCTGCTATATTATCGCTTTCATTTTCGGGACATTAGCTCATCTGGTAGAGCGACTGACTCTTAATCAGTAGGTGGCTGGTTCAAGCCCAGCATGTCCCACTCTTATTATTTTAACGGTGTAATTTAGTTAGCAAAATTCATCATTTAAATATATAATTCGACCTATGTCCGTTCAAGATATCGATCTTCAATCACTCAAAAAACAAGCCGTTGTTTTACGTAAAGATATTTTAGAAACTCTGCAGTTGGCTGGCTCGGGCCATCCAGGAGGGTCTTTATCTGCCGTTGAAATTATGCTAGCTCTTTATGGCCATACGTTAAATCATCGCCCTAAAGAACCAGCCTGGGATGGCAGAGATCGTTTAATCGTTTCTAAAGGGCATGTCTCACCAGTTGTTTATGTCACTCTAGCTAATTTTGGCTATTTTCCTAAAGAAGAATTAAAAACCTTTCGAAAATTTGGAGCACGTTTGCAAGGTCATGTGCATACTAAGGTCCCTGGGGTTGAATTTAATACAGGATCCTTAGGTCATGGCTTGTCCTATGCTAACGGTATTGCTTTAGGTGCAAGAATGCGTGGCAAAACCTTTAGAACCTACTGCTTAATGGGTGACGGAGAAATCCAAGAAGGTTCTGTCTGGGAAGCTGCCATGACTTCTGCTCATCATAAAATAGATAATGTTTGTGCCATTGTTGATTACAACAAGGTCCAGGAAAATGGTCCCACACAAGAAATCAAAGATTTGGAGCCATTGACCGACAAGTGGACTTCTTTCGGATGGAAGGCGATCGCTGTTGATGGTCACAATATCCAAAGTTTGATTGCAGCTTTTGATGAAGCTAAAAATACCAAGGGTAAACCAACGGTAATTATTGCTAATACAGTTAAAGGTAAAGGCATTTCATTTATGGAAGGTAAGTGTGCCTGGCACGGTAAGGCTCCTAATCAAGAACAACTGACAGCTGCTTTAGGGGAATTAAAATAATGGACTATAAACCTACTCCAACACGCGATGGTTTTGGTGAAGAGATGGTGACTTTAGGTAAGGTCAATGAGAATATCGTTGTTTGCTCAGGAGATCTTGAAGATGCTACACGTGCTGAGTATTTCAAAAAAGAATTTCCAGATCGCTTTTTTAATTTAGGCATTACCGAACAAGACGTGGTGGGTACGGCCGCTGGTTTAAGTACCCAAGGTTATGTGGCTTTTGCAACCTCGTTTGCCGTGTTTCTGACCAATCGAGCTTATGACATGATCCGCTTGGATGTCTGCTATAACAATACCAATGTTAAGGTTGTTTGTTCTCATGGTGGCGTTACGGTGGGAGAAGATGGCGCTTCGGCTCAATGTTTAGAGGACTTTGCCATCATGCGTGTTTTACCCAATATGAAGGTCATTTGTCCGTGTGATTATCTCGAAGCTAAGCGAGCCACCCGTGCGATTGTTAAAGAATATGGTCCTTTTTATATGAGAACGTCCCGCGCCCCACTACCTGTGATTACCAAGGAAGAAGATGTTTTTATTGTGGGCAAAGCCAATGTGATGCGTAAGGGCAAAGATGCTACCATTATTGCCTGTGGCGTTATGGTTGCTGAAGCTTTAGCCGCTGCTGAAATTTTGAAAAAAGAAGGATTGGAAATAAGAGTTCTTAATATGCATACGATCAAGCCTATTGATGTTAGCGCTATTGTTGAATCGGTGAAGGAGACTGGAGCGATTGTGACAGCAGAAGAGCATCAAATCAATGGTGGATTAGGTTCTGCTGTGGCTGAAGTAGTGGCCCAAAATTGCCCATGTCCTGTAGAAATGATTGGAGTCAAAGATTCATTCGGTGAATCTGGAACACCAGCACAATTAATGTCTCATTTTGGTCTTAAAGATATCAATATTGTTCAGGCTGTTAAAAACGTAATTAAACGGAAATAATTATGTAGGGTCACGGCATGCTGTGCCTCTACAAAGGAAAATATGGCAAAAACTATTCTTTTCGATTTAGCTAATCTTGGTCAAAGCCTGTGGATTGATAATATTAGTCGCTCCATGATTACAGGTGGTCAACTTCAAGGTTTAATTGATCAAGGATTACGCGGACAAACATCAAACCCCACCATTTTTAAACAAGCTATTTCAACTAGCAGTGATTATGACCAAAAGATCCAAGCTTTGGCCGAGGCAGGAAAGAGCACATTTGAAATCTATGATGCACTTACCATTAAAGACGTCGCTGATGCAGCTGATCTTTTTAAAGGTGTTTATGAAAAAACTAATGGCTTAGATGGCTATGTCAGTTTAGAAATCAATCCTAAGCTTGCCAATGAATATGAAAGCCAATTAAAAGAAGGGTTACGTCTTTGGAAAGCTTTGAATCGTCCTAATGTCATGATCAAGGTTCCAGGAACTAAAAATGGGATGAAGGTTTTTGAAGGATTAATCGCTGAGGGTGTTAATGTCAATGTAACACTTATTTTTTCAGCTGAACAATATACCGAAATCGCCTGGAGTTATATTAAAGGATTAAAAGCGCTGCAACAAAAAGGTGGCGATTTAAGTAAGGTTCGCTCGGTAGCCAGTGTTTTTGTAAGCCGTATTGATACAAGTATTGATAAATGGTTGGATGATAATAAATCGTCTAACTTACGGGGTCAAGCAGCGGTGGCAAATTCTCAGATTATTTACCATAAATTTCAACAATTATTTGCTTCAGACGAGTTTAAATCTTTGCAAGCGATAGGTGCTCATACCCAAAGAGTGCTTTGGGCTTCTACAGGAACTAAGGATGCTAAGTATAGCGATATCAAATATATTACCGAATTGATAGCAGCTGATACGGTCAATACTGTTCCAGATAAAACATTGTTGGCTGTTTTGGATCATGGCGTATCAAAGTTAGCCTTGCCTGGCAATGTCGCAGGAGCTCAACTGTTAATAACTTCGCTACGAGAAAAAGGCATTGATGTGGGTATAGTTTGTAACAAACTTCTTGAAGAAGGCATTGTTGCCTTTGAAAAGTCTTTTGATGAACTTATGGGATCTATCGAAGAGAAGTCTAAGAAGCTTTGTAAAATTTAACATTCAACAAATCAACATTAGGAGGAAGAAATGAAAAAGTATTTATCAATCGCATTAGTTGCAATTTTCGCTTTTGCTGGTGTGCGTTTTGTCGCAGCCCAAGAAGCTGAAACAGGAAAAGCTGTAGCAATGGATAATGCTGTAATGGGTAATACTGTTGCGGACAATATGGTTTTCGATAATTCTGCCGCAAATGAAGAAACCGATGCTGATGTAACCATGGATGAAGAAAATAACGAAGCCATGGATGAAGTTAAAGGTGATGCGGTTGAAAAAGATGCTTCTGCTCCAGTTGAAGCTGTTGAAAAGAAAACAGGTTATTAAGCTTAAGTAATAAATGATGTTTTAAAATAACCCTGCATCGAAATGGTGCAGGGTTATTTTTTTGGATTTCGCTAGCAGCAAGCAAGCCTCTATACTAAACTATGTAATATGAATCCTTGGAAAAATATTGCATCGCTTACTTACGACGAAGTCAAAGCTCTTCAAGATGTAACCCTTCATAGTTTTATAAATAATCACGTATATCCTTTTAGTCCACATTACCGTAAACTCTTTGATGATAATCGAATTAACCCTTTAGATATTCAAAAAGTTGAAGATTTAAAACGTATTCCATTTTCCACCAAATTAAATCTGGTTGATAAAGATAATCCTCAGAAGTTTAAAGATTTTATTCTCCAGCCAGACCAAGAAAAGATCCGTAAGTTTTGGCCTAAAAGCAAACTGATTCAACTGGCGCTTAAATCTTTGATTGAAGGAAAAGAAAAGGTTCAGGATGACTTGGCCAAAGATTATCGGCCAATTTTTATGACTTTTACAACTGGCACAACAAATTCTCCTGTTCCATTTACCTATAGTCGTCATGATATTGATAATTTAAATACATCTGGTTCTCGGATGGTTAGCCTTTTTGATATTAAGGCCGATGAAAAGATTATGAATATTTTCCCTTTTGCACCGCATCTAGCTTTTTGGCAAACTTTTTTTGGAGCCCTTGAGGCCAATGTTTTTGCGCTAAGCACAGGTGGTGGGAAGGTTATGGGAACAGAAGGAAATTTAATTGCTTTATCTCGTACCAGACCTTCGGTGATTTTAGGTGTGCCAAGCTATATCTATCATCTTGTTCGCATGGCAATCGAACGTAAACAAGATCTGTCATTTATAAAGAAGATTGTTTTAGGAGCTGCCAAGGTCACAACAGGTTACAAAATGAAGTTGGCTGAGATGTTGAGTGAATGTGGGGCTAAAAATGTGCTTATTTTTGGGACCTATGGATTTACGGAAAGTAAAACGGCTTGGGCTGAATGTCCGACACAGAATAATCTTTCTAGTGGTTATCATTTATATCCTGATAAAGAAATTTTTGAAATTATTGATCCTCAGACAGGAGAAGTTAAGAATTTAAGCGAAGATGGGGAGTTGGTTTATACGTCCTTAGATGCCAGGGCTTCGGTTGTGATTCGATATCGTACTGGCGATTTTGTTAAAGGTGGTATCACCTATGGGGCTTGTCCTTATTGTGGCCGTACCACACTTCGTTTATCCAGTGATATTTCTCGTTTATCTGACTCCAAAGAGCTTAATCTTTCTAAGATTAAGGGAATGTTGGTGAATTTGAATCATTTTGCCGAAGTGCTCAATGATGTGGCAGAAATTGATGAATGGCAAATTGAAATTCGTAAACATAACAATGATCCTTATGACAGCGATGAAATAGTTGTTTATATAACGCCTCGTGGGCAGATTAATGAAAAATCTTTTTGTGATATGCTTCGAGATAAATTAATGGGTGCGACCGAATTGGCTCCCAATGAAGTAAAATTTATTCCGCTCAATGAAATGGTCAAGAGATTGGAATTAGAAACAGCTAACAAAGAAAAACGAATCCTAGATATTAGGCCTAAAAATTAGGGGGAGAATATGGAACGTATTGCAATCATTGATGGAATCAGAACACCATTTTGTAAAATGAATACGGCTTTTAATTATCTTAGCGCTCAGGAATTAGGGCGTATTGCGGCTCGAGAACTTATCGAACGTTCAGGTTTTGATGTGAATAATTTTGATGAAGTGATCTTTGGTTGTGTTGGTCAACCTGCGGATGCTGCTAATATTGCTCGTGTTATTGGCTTAGGTGCTGGTGTTCCTAAGTCTGTGCCTGCTTATACGGTGCATCGTAATTGTGCCTCTGGTATAGAAGCTGTTGTGTCTGCTGCTATTAAAATTCAAGTGGGTGAAGGTCGTTGTATTTTGGCGGGTGGAACAGAATCGATGAGTAATATTCCATTTTTTTATAGCAAAGCCGCTCAAGAGATTTTTATGGGCTTAAGTAAAGCTAAAACCTTACCTGATCGTTTAATGGCTTTTTCAAAATTTCGACCTGAGCATTTATTGAATCCTAAGATTGGTCTGGCTTTGGGATTGACTGATCCAGCCTGTGGTTTAAACATGGGACAAACAGCAGAAGTATTAGCTAAAGAATATGGTATTAGTAGAAATGATCAAGACAAATTTTCCTTAGAAAGCCATACAAAAGCGGTAGCATCTAAAAGTATCTTAAGAGAAGAAATTGTTCCTGTCATTCCAGGGCCAAAATATAAAGAAGCTGTGACAGATGATAATGGCCCTCGCGAAGGTCAAACATTTGAAGCTTTGGCTAAATTAAGACCATTCTTTGAAAAAGGCACAGGTACTGTGACTGCTGGTAATTCCTCTCAAGTCACAGACGGAGCTGCTGCTCTGATCGTAATGTCGGAAAGTCGAGCCAAAGAATTAGGTTTAAAGCCATTAGGATATATCCGTGGTTTTGCTTTTTCTGGAGTAGATCCTTCACGAATGGGAATTGGACCTGCTTATGCGATCCCCAAAGTTCTTAAGAAAACTGGCTTAAAATTAGCTGATATGCAAGCTATTGAAATCAATGAAGCCTTTGCTGCTCAGGTCATTGCTTGCTTGAAGGCCCTTTCTTCTTCTAAGTTTGCTCAAGACAATGGTTTTGATGGTTATACAGGTGATATTGATCCAGCCCGACTTAATATCCACGGGGGAGCCATTGCTTTAGGTCACCCTGTTGGTACTACAGGAGCCAGACTTATCCTTACCATGCTCAAGCATTTAAACCGCACTAATCAAAATCTTGGGTTAGTTTCTTTGTGTATTGGCGGCGGTCAAGGAGCTGCAGTTATCCTTGAGAGATAATTGATAAACCCTTGAAATCTAGCCGCTTCCTGATTATAATGACCTTTCTTTAATTGATAGAAAAGGGGTCATTATTATGGGTAAAACGTTATACGAAAAGATTTGGGAAGACCACCTGGTACGTGAATCGCAGGGGGATACTTCTTTGATTTATATTGATTTACATCTGATCCATGAGGTCACATCTCCTCAGGCCTTTGCTGCCCTTCGTGAGACCAAAAGAACCGTCCGCCAACCGCAAAAAACCTTTGCAACCATGGATCATAATGTGTCTACCAAAACCAAGGATATTACCAAGGTCGAGATGACTTCTCGTACTCAAATGGACACCTTGTCTAAAAATTGCCAGGAATTTGGCGTTAAATTGTATGATTTTGCTGATGAAAACCAGGGCATTGTGCATGTTATCGGCCCAGAACAAGGCTTGACCTTGCCTGGGATGACCATTGTTTGTGGGGACTCTCACACAGCCACTCATGGGGCATTTGGTGCCTTGGCCTTTGGTATTGGAACCTCCGAAGTAGAGCATGTTTTAGCCACCCAGACTTTGCAGCAAAATCGAGCTAAAACAATGCTTATTAATATCGATGGAGAACTAAAAAGCGGAGTGACTTCCAAAGATATTATTCTTTATATCATCGGTCAAATTGGAACAGCTGGTGGAACAGGGTATGTTATTGAATATGCTGGCTCGACCATTCGTAATTTAAGTATGGAAGCTCGTATGACCATTTGTAATATGTCGATCGAGGCAGGCGCCAGAGCAGGAATGATTGCTCCTGATGATGTGACATTTAGCTATATCCAAGGTCGTGATTTTGCACCCAAGGGAGCAGATTGGGATAAAGCTGTAAAATTTTGGAAAACATTGCCCAGTGATAAGGATGCTAAATTTGATAAGGTCTTAAATATCAAGGCTAAGGATATTTCTCCTATGGTCACATGGGGGACAAGTCCGGGGCAGGTCACCAGTGTTGATGGCGTTGTCCCTGACCCAGATAGTTTTAAAGATCCTGTAGATCGTACAGCTGCTCGCAATGCTTTAACCTATATGGATTTAAAGCCAGGTACCAAGATGAATGATATTAAGATCGACAAGGTTTTTATTGGTTCTTGTACTAATGGCCGTATCGAAGATTTACGAGCGGCAGCCCAACTGGTAATCGGCCGTCGTATTCGTCCAGGTGTTCAGGGAATTGTAGTTCCAGGATCTGGCCGTGTTCGTATTCAAGCTGAAAAAGAAGGCTTGGATAAAATTTTTATCGCAGCAGGCTTTGAGTGGCGCTTTGCAGGCTGTTCCATGTGCTTAGGTATGAACGATGATCAATTAAAGAAGGGCGAACGTTGTGCCTCGTCCAGTAATCGTAATTTTGAAGGCCGACAAGGCCCTGGGGGACGAACTCATTTGATGAGTCCTGAAATGGCAGCTATTGCCGCCTTAGAAGGAAAGATCGCTGATTTAAGAGAGTATGTGAGGTAATTATGGAACCATTTTTGACACACACAGGAATTGCTGCAACATTAGATAGAGTCAACGTTGATACTGATGCCATTATTCCCAAACAATTTTTAAAGAAGATTGATAAAAAGGGATTTGGTAAACATTTGTTTCATGAATTACGTTACCTGGATTATGAAGGGACCCAGGAGAATCCTGACTTTATCCTCAACCAAGAGCCTTATCGCAAGGCCACTGTTTTACTGACTCGCGATAATTTTGGTTGTGGTTCTTCACGTGAACATGCTCCATGGGCGTTAGAAGATTTTGGTTTTAGAGTCATCATAGCTCCAAGCTTTGCCGATATCTTCTTTAATAATTGCGTTAAAAATGGTATTTTGCTAGTGCAGTTAAAATCCAAAGAAGTGGATGAACTATTTGAATACGCTAAAAAGAATAAAGGTGCGCAGGTTTCAGCAGACTTATCGAGCCAGACCATCAAAGCAGGCTCTAAGAGCTATTCTTTTAAAATTGATGCTTTTAACAAAGAATGTTTGATTAAGGGGTTAGATTCTATTGGTTGGAGTTTGCAATTTGCTGATAAATTTTCTGTCTACGAAGAAAAAATTCAAACACAACGACCATGGTTGGTCAGAAAATAAAAGTTATCCGCCACAAAGCTTTGGCGGATGTCGTTATATAAAAACAAAAGGACCCCATGTCTAATTTACGAAAATATTCCAAAATTGTACTTGATGGGGCTGATCGCGCCCCGAGCCGCTCGATGCTCCGTGCGGTTGGCTTTAAAGATGAAGATTTCAAGAAACCCCAGATCGGGATTGCTTCCACATGGGCGGAAGTGACGCCTTGTAATATTCATATCAATGATTTAGCTCGCCGAGCTGCTGAAGGCGTTAGTGGGGCAGGCGGCAAGGCTATTACTTTCAATACCATTACAGTTTCTGATGGGATTTCGATGGGATCAGAGGGGATGAAATATTCCCTAGTATCGCGAGAAGTGATTGCTGATTCTATTGAAACAGTGGTAGGTTGCCAAGGCTTTGATGGCTTTGTGGCCATTGGAGGTTGCGATAAGAATATGCCGGGCTGTCTAATGGCTATGGCTCGCTTAAATCGCCCTGCAGTGTTTGTTTATGGAGGAACGATTCTCCCAGGTTGTTATAAGGGCAAGGATGCTGATATTGTTTCGGTTTTTGAAGCTGTAGGACAACATGCAGCTAAAAAGATTTCGGATGATGATTTAAAAGCAGTGGAATCTTGCGCTATTCCAGGCCCTGGTTCGTGTGGGGGAATGTACACCGCTAACACTATGGCCTCAGCGATCGAGGCGCTCGGTATGAGTTTACCTAACAGCTCTGCTCAAGCGGCGGTTTCTAAAGAAAAGAATGCTGATTGTCGACAAGCCGGAGCTGCTGTTTTAAATTTACTCGAAAAGAATATTCGTCCACGCGATATTATGACCAAAAAAGCTTTTGAGAATGCCATTGCTGTTTTAACAGCTTTAGGCGGCTCGACCAATGCTGTTTTACATTTGCCAGCTATGGCGCATGCAGCAGGTGTAAATTTGACGATTGATGATTTTACTCGAATTGGCAAGAAGATTCCTGTGTTAGCTGATCTTAAACCTTCAGGTCGATTTGTGATGATGGAATTGGTCAAAATTGGTGGCACCTTGCCTTTAATGAAGATGCTTTTAGATCGAGGGCTTTTACATGGCGATTGCATGACCGTAACTGGAAAGACCGTGGCTCAAAATTTAAAGGATGTAAAACCTTATCCAGCTGGCCAGGAAGTGATCCGAAGCTTTGATAATCCCATTAAAAAGGATGGTCATTTGGTTATCCTTTATGGAAATTTGGCCCGTGAAGGTGCTGTGGCTAAGATTACAGGCAAGGAAGGTTTGGTTTTTACCGGCCGAGCTAAAGTTTACGATTCGGAAGAATTAGCCTTGAAAGCTATTCTGGCGGGCAAGATTGTTAAAGGTGATGTGATTGTTATTCGTTATGAAGGACCTCGCGGTGGACCAGGGATGCGAGAGATGCTTTCACCAACCTCAGCGATTATGGGCCGAGGATTGGGAAAAGATGTGGCTTTAATTACCGATGGCCGTTTTTCAGGTGGTAGCCATGGTTTTGTGGTTGGACATATTACTCCTGAGGCTTATACAGGTGGCGTGCTAGCTATCGTTAAAAATGGCGATTCGATCACCATTGATGCTAGCAAGCGTCAGATTAATTTAAATGTTGCCTCAACTGAGATCAAAAAACGCCTTAAATCTTGGAAGCAACCAAAACCAAGATATACCCATGGTGTGTTGGCAAAATATGCTAAACTTGTAACTAGTGCTTCACAAGGCGCTGTTACAGATAAGGGACTATAAATGGCAGGAAATACTTTCGGACAATTATTTAAAGTGACTACCTTTGGTGAGAGCCATGGGCCAGCTATTGGTGTTGTGATCGATGGTGTACCACCGCTTTTACCTTTAACCGAGGCAGACATTCAAAAAGATCTAGATCGCCGACGTCCGGGCCAAAGTAAGATTACAACTCAACGTCAGGAAGCTGATAAGGTAGAAATTCTATCAGGAGTATTTGAAGGTAAGACTACTGGCGCTCCTTTAGCCTTGCTTATTCGTAATGAAGACCAGCGATCTAAGGATTACGATAACATTAAAGATGTGTTCCGCCCGGGACATGCTGATTTTTCTTACTTCACCAAATTTGGAATTCGTGATTACAGAGGTGGTGGACGTTCTTCAGGTCGTGAAACAGCTTCACGTGTGGCTGCAGGCGCTGTGGCTAAGAAACTTTTAGCTAAACACAACGTTCAGATCCATGTCTATACCTTGGCAGTGGCTGATCTTGTTGCCAAAAATATTGATTTTAATGTCATTGAGCAAAATATTGTACGCACTGCAGATGCTAAAGTGGCTGAAGCGATGATTGCCAAAATTGAAGAAGCTCGCAAGAACGGAGATTCTTTAGGGGCAGTCTTAGAGTGTGTTATCAAAAATACTCCGGCAGGTTTAGGAGATCCTTGTTTCGATAAGCTTAATGCCCGTTTGGCTTTAGGCTTGATGTCGATTGCAACCGTCAAAGGTATTGAATTTGGTGATGGCTTTGGTGCCAGCCAGTTAAAAGGTTCGGTGAATAATGATCGTTTTATACTTAAAGGTGATCGCGTAGGAACCGCAACCAATCATTCGGGTGGTATTATGGGTGGTATTTCAACGGGTGAAGATATTCTTATCCGTATGGCTTTAAAACCTCCGTCATCTATTCCTACACCACAAAAGACGCTTAATGAGCAGAACAAAGAAGTAGAAGTTATTGTTAAAGGTCGCCATGATCCTTGTCTGGCGCCGCGAGTTGTTCCAGTGGCTGAAGCCATGATTGCTTTAACGCTGGTTGATTGCATGATGATCCAAAAATCAATGCAAATTTGATGCAAAATTCTCATTCCCAAAAAATTATTCTGATTACAGGTGCATCCAGTGGTTTTGGTTTATTGACAGCGGCTCGTTTGTCAGCCCAAGGTCATATTGTGTATGCTACGATGCGTAATTTAGATAAATCTCAAGCGCTTCGTGAAGAGATTGCCAAGCGTGTAGGGCATGTCCAGATTCGAGCTTTGGATGTGACCGAGCCAGGCAGTATTAAAACAGTGGTAGAAGAAATCGCACAAACCCATCAACGTTTAGACTGTGTAATTAATAATGCCGGATATGGTTTAGGCGGTTTTTTTGAAGATTTAACTCAAGAGCAGCTACGCGATGTGATGGATGTCAATTTCTTTGGCGTACAAAATGTCTGCCGTCAGGTGATTCCTTTGATGCGAGCTAATCAGGCTGGAATGATCATCAACATGTCAAGTATTGCAGGTTTAACGGCTGCGCCAGCCTTTGGGGCTTATAATGCCAGTAAATGGGCCTTGGAGGCTTTCTCAGAAAGCTTGTTTCATGAACTATCATTGTTTGGGATTCGAGTGGTTCTGGTCGAGCCAGGCTCGTATCCTACCAAAATATTTTCTGAGAATGCTCAATACGCTAAGAATTTTGATAATCCTAACAGTCCTTATTACAAGGTCAGTCAGACTCTTAACGGTTGGGTTCAAAATCGAAAGAAGCGTATGACTCGTAACCCTGAGCATGTGGCTTGTTTAATTGAGAAAATTGTTCATACCAAAAATCCTAAATTAAGATATGTTTCAGATTTTTCCTCTTGGCTAGAAGTTAAAGCGAGGCAGCTCATGCCTAAAATAACCTATGGAATTGTTTTAAGGAGAATACTTCATGGAAACTAAAAACACTCCCTATAAGCGTCAAATTTTTGTTTGTGTACATAATGCCAACGGTGAAAAGGCTTCTTGCGGTGATCATCAGGGGGAAGAAGTGTTTCGTCAATTACGTGAAATAGCCAAGGAACGCAAACTACATCCCATGATCCGTGTGGCCCAAGCCAAATGCCTGGGGCAATGCGCCACAGGAGTGAACATTATGATCTATCCTGAGAACGTCTGGCATTCGCAAGTGCGTAAAGAAGACATCCCAGATCTCGCCCAGAAATATATTCAATAAAATTATTATTCGTCTTTTTCAATTTTACGAATAAAGAAAGTGCAGCCAGCTACGCATAAGATGGCCAGGCCGAATTGTAAAATTTCGGTAGGGGTTTGGAAGTTTGTGCTAAGAACTGATTTAAAGAAACTAACAATCAAGACCATGATAATAACCTTGATGAGTTTATTCTTTAATTCATCGAGGGTTTCTATTTCAAGAATATTGCGTTCCGAACCTTGGGCAAGATCAATTCTAGATATGAATAATTCGTAAATACCAAAAGAGAAAATTAGCAGAACAATTCCAATTAAATATAAATCTACAGCACCAATGATTCCAATCAAAAGTTTATTGTAGTCTGGTTCTTCTGCGCCAGCAGGAAAGATGTGGGTAACCGTGTGGTATATTTCAAAGCTTCCAGATAAAAATAAAGCCATTGAACCTAAAAGTCCGAATATAACAGCTAAAAGAACCACTAGACGGGACTTCCACAGGAAAGATTCAAAAATAGTTTCTAAAAGGGAAGGTTTGTTTTTATTCATATGTTTTGAATTTTATAGGGACTTTGTATTTTGTCAATTAAATTGAGAATTTTACTTTTCCATACTTTCGACGTAAAAACTTTGACTAATGATTGCTTTTTTAGTTGGCTGCTTTATACTGCATATATAATTTATTGTAAGTGTAATTATATCAAATATTAATACATCTTCTACCCGGAGGCTATTATGAGCATGTTTGATAAGAATATCAGCCAAGAAAAACTTAAGTCGTTAGAGTTTGCCGAAGCTGCGCGTGAAATGGAATGGAAAGCCCCTAGTTTTGCTCTTAAACTTTTTCATGGGGAAGTGGACTTTGATCTTATTTCACCATTTCCAGAACAAAGCGCTCAAGAAAAGAAACTGGGAGATGAATATTTAGTTAAGATTGAGAAATTTCTCAAAGAAAATCTTGATCCTGATGAAGTTGATCGTACGGGTCTTATTCCTGAGAAAGTCTACAAAGGCTTGGCAGAATTAAAAGCCTTTGCACTAAAGATTCCAACAGAATACGGTGGAATGGGTTTTAGCCAATATAATTACAATCGCATTATGCATATGGTTTCCAGCTATTGCGGCTCCACCGCTGTTCTTTTATCAGCGCATCAAAGTATCGGCGTTCCTCAACCTTTGAAACTTTTTGGTACACCAGAACAAAAAAAGAAATTCTTGCCGATGTTTGCTAAAGGCGCTATCTCAGCCTTTGCTTTAACGGAACCTTCTGTTGGTTCTGATCCTCGACAAATGACAACAACAGCTACTCCAACCGAAGATGGAAATCACTATCTCATTAATGGAGAAAAACTGTGGTGTACGAACGGTCTTATTGCCGATGTTTTAGTTGTTATGGCTGTTACACCTCCCAAAATTGTAAAGGGTAAAGAAATTAAACAAATCACTGCTTTTATCGTTGAAACAACAACCCCTGGGATTGAGAAAATTCATCGCTGCCAATTCATGGGCTTGCATGGCATTCAAAACGGTCTTATACGATTCAAGGATGTTAAAGTTCCTAAAGAAAACATCATCCTTGGGTTAGGGGATGGACTTAAATTAGCTTTGATGACGCTTAATACAGGACGTTTAACTCTCCCAGCTGCTTCGGTAGGTATTGGTAAATGGTGTTTAAATGTGTCACGGCAATGGTCTACTAAGCGTCATCAATGGGGAAGTGCGATTGGCGAACATGAAGCTGTGGCTTTGAAATTATCCTATATCGCTTCTCACACCTTTGCTATGGAAGCTATCACATGGCTTACTTCAGCAATGGCTGATGATAAACATAAGGACATTCGTCTTGAAGCTGCTATTGCTAAATTCTTCTGTACTGAGATATCATGGTTAATAGCTGATGAGACTTTGCAAATCAGAGGGGGATCAGGATATGAAATTTCTTCTTCATTGCGTAAACGGGGCACAGATTATTGGCCAGTAGAACGAGTTTTACGTGATTTGCGCATTAATCGTATTATCGAAGGCACAACAGATATCATGCATTTGTTTATTGCTCGTGAGGCTTTGGATCCACATTTATCTAAAATTAAACCTTTGATCAGTGGAAGAGTTCCTATTGGAACAAAGCTCGCAGCTGCTCTTAAAATGGGCATCTACTATGCATTTTGGTATCCTAAACTGTGGTTACCTTCTTTAACTCCTTCTAATATTGCTAACTTGCCACATCCGTTGAATGAACATATGACCTATGTTCAGTCTGCCAGTAAACGCTTAGCAAGAGGGACCTTTCATAAAATGATGATGTATCAACAAAAATTAGAAAGTAAACAAAGCATTCTCAATCGCGTTGTTGATATTGGTACAGAACTTTTTGCTATTTCTGCGGTATGTTCTTATGCAGCGGTGCTGAAGAAAAATGGTCAAGATAATGCTTTGGATTTGGCCAATAGTTTCTGTATTCAATCACGTAAGCGTATTGAAAATACGTTTAGCAATAGCTCTTGCAATAATGATGTTGCGGATTTGAAAATTGCTAAGAAAATTCTCGCTCGTGAATTTGAGTGGATGGAAAATGAGATCATTAAATGACCGCTTTGCCTTCATTTTTTAATAAATTAGCTGTTATTAAACAGATTCCTCTTTTTTCTGGACTTAACTGGTTTGAATTAAACCGCATATCTCGTCGGGTAGACGTAGTTGATTTTAATAAGGGTGATATTATCTGTAAAAAAGGTGATCCTGCTGATGCTTTTTATGCGGTGGTTACCGGTCGAATTTATTCTTATGCCATTAATTCTGCAGGTCAGAAAGAAGATGTAGATTTTATCCTTCGAGGCATGCACTTTGGAATTATCTCTACCTTAACAGGTGAAAATCATACGCATACCTATGAAGCTATCAATGATTCCGTGGTAGTAAAAATTGATAAAGATGCTTTTGCAGCCTTATTAAAAACTATTCCCAAATTAGCAGTAGCTTTAAGTCAAAGCCTTTCACAAAGAATCAGAAGCCATTCCACAGGGGTACGCAATACCCAGGAATGTACAATTATTTCTGTCTATGCTCCTGTGAAGGGAACAGGCAGCTCGACTTACGCGGCTAATTTAGCCTTAACATTAAGAAATCAAACGGATAAAAAAGTTCTATTGATCAGTTTAAGCTCTGACCTGAATGCCCCATTGGTTAACATGACTGATATTGTTTATGACCACCAGAAAATTTCAGCCGCTATTCAAAAAGAGAAACTTAATTTAGATGTGTTAGCTGTTAAATTTGATGCTGCCGATCAAGGAATTCTTCCTCGGATCGGTCAATTGATTAGTTCTCCGGTCAATGATTACAGCTATATTATTTTTGATCTTCCCAATCAATTGGACAATATTGTTTTAAAAGCTTTAGTTCAAAGCGATATTGTTCATTTGATGACACTAGAAAGAGAATATGATCTTGGGTTAACCCGCTGTGTGATTGACGATTTATCACAACAGCTTAAGGATCGATTTCAAACCGATAAGGTTCAAGTTCTTATCGGTGGTGTGAAGGGGGACGACCTAACTCCTGACGAGATTAAGAAAATATTGAATTATGATGTGTTTTTTAAATTACCTTCTTTAAAGCCTACAGAATATGATTCCCAGATTGTGTTCAATGGTTTTTCTATTGTGAAGGTTGATCCCCACAGTGAGTATGCTTTGGTTTTGCAAAGATTAAGCAGGCAAATTAGCGGCTCTCTCATTGGCTTGGTTTTAGGAGGTGGGGCAGCCTTAGGTTTAGCTCACGTTGGCATAATTCGTATTTTGGAACAAGAAAAGATTCCAGTAGATGTGATTGTAGGAAGCAGTATGGGAGCTTTAATTGGCAGTTTATGGTCAGTTGGGTATAACGCTGACGAATTAGAGAAATTTGCCCGCGAATTTGAGAAAAAATCAGGAATGCTGTCTATATTTGATCCTCCTTTTGAACGTGCGCTTACTGTTTTATTGATTATGTTATTATTGGTTATATTTCATTTATATGTCTTAGCTTTTTTATGTATGTTTCTACTTGTTCCTTTAGCTCTTCCTATATCAGGTTTGGTTAGAGGACAAGCTATTAATCGTTGGTTATGGGGTAAATTAGGAGATAGAACCTTTCATGATTCCAAGATTCCTTTTAAAGCTGTAGCCTATGATCTACATCGTAGAGAAGAAATTGTTATTGATACAGGATCATTAGTTGAAGCGGTTCATCAAAGCATTGCTATTCCAGGGGTCCTTCGTCCTATCACAACAGAAAATCGTTTAATTATTGATGGCGGAGTTTTAAATCCTTTACCAACCAATGTATTAGTGGATATGGGAGTTAGGAAAATCATTGCTGTTAATGTACTTCAATCGCCTCAAGAAGTAGCTTGGAGTCAGGATTTACATAATGAGCATATGAAACAACAAGAGAAAATCTCTTTTAAAGTTGATCCATTAGCCTTTGTTACATTTCGCTTGGGGCGTTTTATTGGAAAGGCTTTTACGCCTAATATTGCAGATATCATTGTTTGCACTTTACAAGCATCCGAATATATTCTGGCAGAAGCCAGCAGCAAACAAGCAGACGTACTAATTCACCCTGATTTAAAGGGAATTAATTGGTTTGAGCTTTATGAAGTACAGAAGCTGATTGCCAGAGGCGAGGAAGCTGCTTTAACACACCTACCTGCCATTAAAGCCCTAGTCAAAAGATAAAACCTTTTCTATAATATCTTCATGTCTTTACGTTTAAAAATTGGATCTCGTCAAAGTCCTTTGGCTCAAATTCAAGTTCAAGAAATTCTTGCTTTGTTGCCCAAAAGTCCTTTTGAATATGAGTTAATTAAATTCTCCACCCAAGGAGATTTTGATAAGAAAACTCCTTTAACATCAAACCCAAGTGATAATTTCTTTACCGATAGTCTAGATGCTGCTCTTTTAAAAAAAGAAATCGATATAGCCATTCATAGTGCCAAAGACTTGCCTAAGAAACTGCTTCCAGGACTGAAGGTTTTTGCTTTAACCAAAGCCTCAGATGATACAGATGCTTGGGTATCAGAGTATTCTATTGAGAATTTACCTCAAGGGGCAAGAATTGGTACAAGTAGTCTGTTGCGAGGAGAAATGATTAAAGTTTTAAAACCTGATGTCCATTTAGTGGATATTCGTGGAACCATTCAAGAACGATTAGATATCTTACGTAATAAGAAGGTAGATGGCTTAATTGTAGCTACATGTGCCTTAAAACGTTTAGGCTTAGAGAGCCTTATTCAAAGCGTTCTGCCTTGGGAAGCAACACCTTTACAAGGACAGCTGGCGGTAGTGGGACGGTCGGATGATTGGCAAACCCAGAAATTCTTTGAAAGTATTGATGTTCGGCGAAGTTATGGTGAAGTTTTTTTGGTAGGGGCTGGCCCAGGAGATCCACAACTCATCACACTTAAAGCTATTGAAATTCTTAAAGGTGCAGACTGTGTATTTTATGATTATCTTTTAGATCACTCTTTATTAAAATATGCTCCTAATGCGGAACATATCTACGTTGGTAAACGCAAAGGACATCACACGCTTTCCCAAGAAAAGCTTTGTCAGCAATTAAAAGAAAAAGCAATGCAGGGCTTAAAGGTTGTTCGTCTTAAAGGAGGAGATCCTTTGATTTTTGGACGAGGAGCTGATGAAATTACTTATTTACGTTCCTACCATATTCCTGTGCATGTTGTGCCGGGTGTAAGCTCTGCGACCAGTATTCCATCAATGCTCGGGGTGCCTTTAACAGCTAGAGGAGTATCGTCTTCGGTTGCTTTTGTGAGTGGATATGGCGAATCAGAAAATGATTCGAGCGATAAGGATATTGAAATTCCTCAGACTGACACAATTGTGTTTTTAATGGGTTTAAGTAGACTTAGACAAATTATTCAGTCTCTGCTTAAGGCTGGTTGGGAAAAAACAAAATCTATTATGATTATTAGTAATGGGACCAAGTTTAATCAGAAGGTTATTTCGGGTTCTTTAGCTGATATTGAAAAGAAAGTTTTTTTAGCATCATTACAAGCGCCAGCCTTAATTGTGGCGGGTGATACGGTTAATTTTTATCAAAAAGAAGCAGAGAAGCTGTTATTACACTGTGGCACGCATCCAGAAAAATATACACATTTGGGTCAAATCATATCTTGGCCTATGATTAAAATTCAACCTATCGTTTTTAACGAGCAAGACAAAAAAAATATAATTACAGATTTTGATCAAAGTGATTTTGTGGTTTTAACCAGCCCTAATGCAGCAGAACATTTTGTCCGTGTCATTTTAGGTCTTAAATCAGCTAATAACGTACGCCAAAAGATATATGCCGTTATCGGACGAGCTACAGCTGAAGTTTTAGAGGATTTTGGTCTAGCAGCACAGATCATATCTTCTCAGGAAACGGCCCAAGGTCTTTACAATTTGATATCACGTGTAATGACTATAAAGGACAAAATCATTTTATTGCCACGCTCCTCATTGCCAAATCCATTCTTAAGAAAATCCTTGGAAGAAAAAGGGGCCAATGTTAAAGAATGGACCATCTATGAAAACATTAAGATTCCTAAACGTCCATTGCCTTTGGATCCTATTGAAGGGATTATTTTTACCAGTCCTTCAACTTTTCATAATTTTCTCGAAGATTATGTTACAATACCCACTTCTTGGCAGATTTATGCCAAAGGTCCCGTGACTGCAGGAGCTGTAGAAGAGGCTGGATATCAACCACATGTTATAAATATATGAGACACTATCGTCGATTACGATTTGAGAGAATTAGGGGATTTGTGCAAGAACATCATTTAACTAAAAATGACTTATGGCAGCCTTTTTTTGTATTGGAAGGTAAGAATAAAGAAGAGATTATAGCTTCTATGCCAGGAATTAAACGATTCTCTGTAGATCTTTTGCTTAAAGAAATTGAATCCTATATTCGTTTGGGTGGTAAAGCAGGAGTATTGTTTGGTTTGTCTAGTTTAAAAGATCCTTTGGCTAAGAATTCTTATAATCCTAAAGGAGCTATTCCTAGTGCCATTCGAAGTATAAAGAAATATTTTCCTGAATTTCTTGTGGCTACAGACGTTTGCCTATGCGCCTATACCAATCATGGGCATTGTGGGATTTTAAATGGAAATTTCATAGATAATGATAAAACTTTACCAGTTTTGACTAAAATGGCTCTTTGCCATGCCCAGGCTGGAGCAGATTGGGTGGCTCCCTCGGATATGATGGATTATCGAGTTAGAGTTATACGTGAAGCATTGAATAAGAATAATCTTAAGGATACAGGAATTCTTTCTTATACTGTTAAATACGCTTCTGCTTTTTATGGTCCTTTTCGCGAGGCTGCCCACTCAGCGGCCCAGTTCGGTGATCGAAAAACCTATCAGATGAATCCAGCTAACTCCCGCGAAGCACTCAAAGAAGCCTTTTTAGATGTTGAAGAGGGAGCGGACATGGTCATGGTCAAGCCAGCTTTGGCGTATTTAGATATTGTCAACATGCTTCGTCGTAAGCTTACGGTTCCCATTGTTGCTTATAATGTCAGTGGAGAATATTCTATGATTAAGGCAGCAAGTCAAAAGGGATGGATTAATGAAAAAGATGTAGTTTTAGAAAGTCTCTTATCTATGAAAAGAGCAGGAGCGGATATTATTATCAGTTATCATACGAAGGATGTTTTAAAATGGCTTTAAAAACAATGAAAATCAGTCGATCAAAAGATGAATTTAAAAGAGCTCAGAAGTATTTAGTGGGAGGAGTCAACAGTCCTGTAAGGGCTTTTAAAGGAGTAGGTGGACAAGCCTTAGTTATGTCACACGGATCTGGTGCTCAATTCTTTGATATTGATGGTAACCGTTATACAGATTACTGCCTTTCCTGGGGATCTTTGATTTTAGGTCATGCCCATAAGGAAGTCTTAGCTGCAGTCAATAAAACCGTTAAAAATGGAACTAGTTTTGGAACAACCACAAAGTTAGAAACAGATTTAGCTAAAGAAATTATAGAGAAAGTTCCATCTATTGACCTGATTCGTTTTGTCAATTCTGGGACAGAGGCTGTGATGAGTGCTATTCGTCTGGCCCGTGGTTTCACTAATCGTAATAAGATCATAAAATTTGATGGTTGTTATCATGGTCATTGTGATGATCTGTTGACTGCTGCGGGAAGCGGGGTCGCATTTCTGGCATCTTCAACCAGTAAAGGAGTTCCGCCAGCGCACGTCCAAAATACCTTAAGCGTGCCTTTCAATGATACGCAAGAGCTATACAACACCATTGAACGACACCGTAAAGAGCTAGCCTGTATTGTATTAGAGCCCGTAGCAGGTAATATGGGGGTTATTAACCCAAAGAAAGAATTTTTAAAGACTTTAAGAGAGTTAACACGTAAATATGGAATTGTTTTAATTTTTGACGAAGTTATGACAGGTTTTCGTTCCAATTATGCAGGGGCTCAAGGAGATTTGGGAATCCAGCCTGATTTAACCTGTTTAGGTAAGATTATTGGAGGAGGTTTTCCCATTGGAGCATATGGTGGTCGATCTGATATTATGAAACGATTGAGTCCCTTAGGGGATGTTTATCAGGCTGGAACTTTTTCTGGCAATCCAGTTGTAATGGCCGCTGGATTAGCTACTTTAAAGAATTTGAACGCTTCTGTTTATAAGCATATTAATCAGATTTCTAGTAATTTTACTAAAGACATTAATAATTATTTTAAGGAATATAATATTTCAGCGCATGTATCAAATTATAAGGGAATGATGAGTTTGCGTTTTCGTAAAGAAGAGGTTCTTGATTATTCTTCAGCTCAAGCAGCTTCCTCAAAACTTGTTTACCCTAAATTATTTTATTATCTTCTGAAAAACGGCATTTATTTACCACCTGCAGATTTAGAGGCGTTTTTTATAAGCAGTAAGCACGCTCAGAAAGATTTAGATTTCTTAAAGAATAAGTTAATTGAATTCTTTCAAACCAAAGATAATCTTTATAAAGGCTAAGGAGTTTTCATGGTATTAGAAAAAACAACTCGACCTTGGGGCATGTATGAAAAGTTTTATCAAGAAAACGGTGTTTGGGTCAAAAGGGTAGAGGTAAAACCAGACTGTCGACTCAGCCTTCAAAAACACCAACACCGTTCTGAAAAATGGGTTTTTGTTCATGGTCAAGGCTTAGCTGTGGTTGATGATCGAGAAATTCAAGTGGGGCCAGGAAGTGTGGTGGATATTCCCTTAGGGGCTGTTCATCGTATTGGAAACACTGGTAAGGAATTATTAGTGTTTATTGAAGTAGCTACAGGAGCAATTCTTACCGAAGAAGATATTGTCCGCATACAAGATGATTTTAAACGCGCTTAATTCATTGTTTCGATAGATTTTCGTAAATAAGAGGTTGGAATATTTAGCATTTTTCGATATTTGCTAATAGTTCGTCTGGCTAAATCAATTCCTTTAGATTTAAAATGCTCTTGAATATCTTGGTCTGATAGAGGAGCTTCTTTAGATTCTTCTTCAATAAGCATGGCAAGCTCTTCTTTGATATTGTACGCAGAAATATCTTCATTATTTTGTCGTGCGACCGTATGAGAAAAGAAAAACTTTAAGGGGAAGAGTCCTTGAGGTGTATCGACATATTTGTTGCTAATAGCCCTGGATATGGTTGATTCGTTGCGATCAAGATGCATAGCGACATCTTTAAGGCTTAAAGGAGCAATAGATTCTTTACCATCAAAGAATTTTCGTTGATGTTTTAAAATGTATTGGGTAATCGCCGTGAGTGTTTCACCACGAAGTTGGATGCTTTTGATAAAATTTAAAGCGTTATTAACTTTTTCTTTGATATAAGCACGTTCTTGAGCAGATAGCTTGGAATTTTTAAGTAAACTTTGATACATTTGATTGATTCTTAAAATTGGCAAACCTCTTTTATTAGTTTCAACAAGATATTCACCTGAATCATCTTTCCGAATATAAATATCAGGCTGAATATAAATAGAAGGGTCAATCGGGCGATAATTTTGAGCAGGTTTCGGTTCTAAATGGCTAATTAACTGGGCTGCCTCGGTTACAGCTTCTAGAGAAACAGATAGTTCTTTTGCTATAAAAGAATATCTTTTTTTTCCTAAATCGTCTAAATAGGATTCAATGATAGTAATGCTTAAATCTCTGTGGGGAGATTGACGGTGATGCAGCTGGATAATCAAACTTTCTTGAAAGTCTTTAGCAGCAATCCCAAGGGGATCAAAATTTTGAATAGTATCCAATACTTCTCTAATTCTAGATAAATCAGATATGTTTAAATGTTCGGCTATTTCTTGATAACTAAGGCTTAAATAACCATCCTTGTCTAGATTGCCTATAATAAATTCTCCAATTTTTCTTTTTAATGGATCGGTAATCTCCCAAAACAGCTGTTGAAATAAGTGATCTTCCAAAGTTAAGGTGCTTGTGGCAGAAGACTCAGTATTATTTAAATGTTCTTCACTATGAGATTGATTATTTTCTTGAGATGGAAGCTTTGATAAGAGTTCTAAGCGTTCCCAATCAATAGGAGTTTCTAGCGTTTCAGCTTCTAACAAGGGATTTTCTTGCAATTCTTGTTCAATATTGGTACTTAGTTCAGCCAAAGGTAGCAACAGAACATGGATAGACTGTTCTAAAGAAGGCGTGAAAATTTGTTTTTGAGTTTGAATTTTACTTATATTTAAGTTCACTTTGGAAGTATAACATATCTATATCATATAGCAAATTATGTGTAAATATATGAAATATAATGGTTTACATTGATATCCTAGAGTGTATATAAATTTGTACACTTTATAACCCTCTATATGCTATAATTTCCGTCATTGTCTGTGTTTGTCCTAGACAGGGTTGTTTATTCTGTTAAACACTTATGTTTACCCAGATTGTCATAATTATTTAAGTAAAAATATCTTAACCATATTAAATATAAGCATTTAAGGCATTTTGAAATATTAATATTTCAGATGGCACGCTATATGCTTATAAGGATGTAAGGAGTCTTACTTATGGGAGAGATATTAGCTATGACCTCAAATGGAACAAAAAAACGTCTTACTATCACTGAAGTAGCTCAGATAGTGGGTATCAGTACTAAGACAATTATACGTTGGGAAAAAATGGGTAAAATTAGAAAACCCAAACGTGATTGGCGTTCTTGGCGTGTTTATGAAGAAGATGATCTTGCCCAAATTCGCGAGCTACATGAAGTTTTATTTGAAGTGGAATAAGTATAATTCTTAAGGAGATATTCAAAATGAACACAGTAAGAAATTTTCAAATTTCAGTAATTATTCTCTCAAGCGTAGGGCTAAATTCTTTAGCTTATTCTCAACAAGCTTTAGAACAGTTGAACTCACAAGTCCCGGTTCAACAAGTCGTTTCAACTGAAGATCCATCAAAGGCACCGAATATTAACACTACAGCAGATAAGGCAGCTACGACTGTTCTTACATCCGATGAAGAAAAAATCAAGGCAACGATGACTCCTGAGGAATACCAGAATTATTTAAGAGCCAAAGCTTATATTGACCAAAATAGTAACAGTAAATACACCTTAGGTCCTGAGGACGTTGTTAATATTGTTGTTATGCGCCATCCAGAAGTAAGTGGCGAGTACATTATTAATAAAGAAGGTAAAATTCAATATGAATTTGTGGGAGATGTTGTCGTTGCTGGTCTGACAAAAGAGCAAGTTGTAGAACTTCTAACTCAGAAATTATCTGTTTATATTGTTAAGCCTGAGATTACTTTTAAAATTAGTGGTTATAACAGTAAGATTGTATTCGTAGTAGGAGAAGTAGGATCTCCAGGAAAAATATTTATGCATGGAGATACTATAACAATCCGTGATGCGCTTTTATCAGCAGGGCTACCCTTATTAACAGCTTCCACAGATAATGCCTCTTGGTTTACGCCTTCCGATAGTGGAAAGGTTGCTAGAAAGAAAGTTAATGTGGATGCGCTACTTTATAAAGGCGATCTCAGAGAAAATTATGTTATGAAGCCAGGAGACACCTTATATTTGCCAGCTACTTTCTGGGCTAAAGCTACTAGGGCTATTAGTCCAATATTAAGTCCTGTTGGACAAGCAGCTGGTACTGGTGGCGCTGCTAAAGCTGTTGCTCTTTAATTTAGACGACGTATTTATAAAAGGAATAGAAAATTATGCAAGATATTGGTCAAGGAATAATGGAGTACTTAAAAGTATTTTTTAGACGCAAATGGTTTTTGATCGTACCCACATTTGCCGGATTAGTTTTAGGTATTTGTATTTCTATGCTTTTACCTAAAGAATATCAAGCCTCAACAAAAATTTTAGTGGAAGAAGGGAAAAGTGATAACCCGCTTTTAAGCAATATTGCTGTTTCAACAGCAGCTGCCCAACGTATTCAAACAATTAAAGAAACAATGTTGGGTTGGGAGAGTCTTAGTGAACTTGTTAAAAGGCTTCACTTAGACAATAAAGCAAAGAATCAAGTTGAAAAGGAATTAATCATAAAAACATTACAAAAGGAAATTAAATTCAATCCCATTAGTCAAAATATTATTGAAATTTCCTATGTTTCTCCAAAGGCGGTGCAATGTCAAGCCGTAGTAGAAAATGTTACAGATATTTTTGTTCAACGTAATGTGATGGCTCAAAACATTGAAACTTCCAATGCTATTAAATTTATTGAAGAACAGCTTCACGTATATTTAGGGAAAATTAAGTCGTCAGAAATTGCTGATTTGAAAGATAAATTAAATACTCTTTTACTTGATTCAACAGAACAGCATCCTCAAGTAAGAGAACTAAGGAATCAAATTGATAAGAAAATGTCTGACTTGAAGAAGCAACATTTGGAATATTCTGAAGATGTCAAGCTTACCGTAGAATCAACTAAACCCATGTTGACACAAATCCAAGATGCTTTAACCAAAATTGGCCAAAAAGCTGTAACTGATGTTTCGGCTTCCGGAGGAGTTAATGAAAAGGATCTTTATAAAGTGATGTTGATAGATAAAGTAGATAATGTTATGGCTCGCGATGTTGGCGTCAATGAAACCATCTACAACAATCTCTTGCAACACTTAGAAACTGCCAAAATCACTCAAAGACTTCAATCCTCTAAAGAAGGAACAAAATATACGATCATTGAAAAAGCTCGTATTCCCACACGACCAGTTAGTCCTAATAAATTTCTCATTACATTTATGGGGCTATTTTTAGGATTAGGTCTTGGAGTAACTTTAATTTTCTTAACAGAATTTTTAGATAAATCATTTCTAGATGTTCATGAAGCTACGACATTTTTAGGGGCGCCTCTTTTGGGTGCTATTTCTAAAATAAACACAGTGGAATCTATTGAAGAACATAAACAACGACAGCTTCATCTTTTATTCTGGGTGGCTACAGCAGGGGTATTAATGATCGCCGTCACAGTCATGTTTTCCAGCATGAAAGGCGTTTAACCGAGGAAATATGTATAACAGTTTTTATAACTTTAAAGAAACGCCTTTTAATCTAACGCCAAACTCTAGATTCTTTTTTTCTAGTGATAAGCATACGGAAGCACTAGATAGTTTAGTTTATGCTATTAACCAACGTAAAGGATTTGTTGTCATAACAGGGGAAATAGGCGCTGGCAAAACTACTGTTTGTCGTACTTTATTAAATAAACTTAATAAGCATACCCAAGTAGCCCTTGTGACGAACACTCATTTAAATAGCAAAGATTTATTGATGACAATTATGGAAGATTTGGGAATTGATTTTCAAGCTGGATCAAAATCAAAAATGTTATCTCAATTGAATAATTATTTAATTGAAGAGCTGCAAAAAGATAACAATGTCGTTCTAATTATTGATGAAGCACAAAATTTAAAACCTTCTGTTTTAGAAGAAATCAGAATGTTGTCTAACTTAGAAACAGAAACAGAGAAATTGATTCAAATTATTCTTTTAGGACAACCTGAGCTTAAACAAAAACTATCTTTGGCCCGCTTAGAGCAATTGCGTCAAAGAGTGTCGGTATATTTTCATTTGTCTCCTTTAAGCAAACAAGAAACTAAAGACTATGTAGTACATCGTTTAAAGGTTGCTAGTGAAAGTGACCGCCAATACGTGACTGATGAAGCCTTAGATTTAGTGTATGAATTTTCCAAAGGTGTTCCACGGCTTATCAATCAAATTTGTGACAGTGCTTTCTTAACAGGCTACGTCAGAGAGGCTAACGTTATAGACCATGACATTCTTAATGAAGTCATTAATGAATCGCCTGTGAAACAATTTTTTCAAAATAAAGAGGAAGAGTACGCATGAGTCAGATATTTAATGCTTTAAAAAAGGTTCAAGAACAAAGAGCCCAGGGATCTTTTATTCAAGAAAAAGAATCTTTAGGTATTGAAAGAAAAATAGAACCTATGGTTGAGAAATCAACAAATAAAACCATTGCTATCCTTATAGCTTTAGCAATTTTCGAAGGGGCCATTGCCTTTATTATTTGTATAGTAAGTTTCATGAGTCTTAATATTAATAAAAATGAAATATTAAATCTAGTTTCGACCATTAAAAGCCAGCAAAAAGAAGTTCAGAAATTAACCCAAACATTAAATAAGAATAAAGATATTTACGATGCAAAAGTTCGTACTATGGAATCTCGTTTAAACCAAATTTCTAACGAGTCTAAAAATAAGATCAATAGCCTTACGGTTACCTATAATGATCGTTACGTAAAGCTTAAGGAACAAGTTTCAGATGATAAACAAGAGATCAAAGTATTAACTCAAGAAATAAAGAATTTAAAGAATAAAATTCAAGAATTTTCGCCAATAAGTCAATAAGAAAGGTTTGAGCAATGGGAAAAATTACCGAAGCCTTACAAAAAGCAGCTAAAGAACGTCTGGAGCGCTTAGATAAGGTGGTTAAGATTCAGGAACAAAAACAAGTGATTGTCCGCAAGATGAAAGAATCAAAAGTCGATGCGCGCTTAATCCCATATTTTGATCCAAAATCAATAGTGTCTGAACAATATAAAAGCTTAACAACAAACATTATGTCTCTTAATAAAGGTAAACCGCCTCGCGTTATTGCCATAACAAGCTCAATTACTTCAGAAGGTAAATCTATAACTGCTCTTAATTTAGCCATTACCATGTCTCAGGCTATGAGTAAACCCAGAATACTTTTAATCGATGCAGATATGCGAAAAGGTAAGATGGTCAATTATTTAGGTGTAGGCCCACATAAAGGATTAAGTGAATATCTCAATGGCCAAGCATCATTAGAAGATATTGTTTTTAACATTGATATAGATCATTTAAGTTTTATTAATTGCGGGGCAATTCCTTCACATCCCGCTGAGCTTTTAGCTTCATCTCGAATGAAAGAGCTTTTGAATCTTTTGCGTTCTCAATTTGAATTTATTTTAATAGATACTCCGCCCGTCATCCCTGTTACGGATGCTGTCATTATTGGATCGCAAGTGGATGGAGTAGTTATGGTGGTTAAAGCTGGTGACACCCAACGGGGCATGGTTCAAAGAGCAGGAGAATTGTTAAATCAAGCTCATGCGCATGTTTTGGGCCACGTCTTAACTGGAATTGAATATTTTGTTCCAAATTATATTTATCGATATCTTTAATTCTTAATTCGTCATAAAAGAAAGGAATTGTAATGAGTAAATTTTTAATTACTGGAGGAGCAGGTTTTATAGGTTCCAGCATCGCTGAACATTTAATTAAACAGGGGCATTTTGTACGGGTATTAGATAATTTCTTTTCTGGTAAAGAAGAGAATCTTGATTTTGCTAAAGGGCTTAGCAAAGATAAATTTGAATTGATTCGAGGTGATATTACTAATCCGGCAGATTGCGATAAGTCTTGTCAGGGAATAGATTATGTTTTACACCAGGCAGCCTTACGTTCAGTTCCAAAATCTCTAGAGGATCCTTTAAGTTATAACAAGGTCAATATTGATGGTGTCCTTTTTATGCTACAGGCTTGCGCCAAAAACAAAGTTAAACGTTTTGTTATGGCCTCTTCAAGTTCCATTTACGGAGATACAAATCAATTTCCTGAAACAGAAAGTCAACTACCGCTTTTAATCTCACCGTATGCTCTAAGCAAATTAACGGGCGAGTATTATTGCCGTATATTCTCAGAGTTTTTTGGTGTTGAGACCGTATGTTTACGTTATTTTAATGTCTTTGGTCCTAAACAAGCTTTGGATGATGAATATGCGGTAGTTGTTCCTAAATTCATACATTGCATATTGAATGATCAACAACCGCCTATTTTTGGAACAGGAAAGCAATCCAGAGATTTTACCTATATTGAGAACGTTATTTCTGCCAATATTCTTTCAGCCACAACGCCTGGCATTAAGCATGAAGTGTTTAATGTGGCTAATGGTGAAGAAAATACTGTTTTAAAATTGGTTGAAGTATTAAATAAAGTTATCGGCAAGAACATTCAACCTAAATTTTTGCCTGTACGTCCAGGTGATGTTTTTAGAACGAATGCAGATATCGCTCATATTCAAAAGAAAATTAACTATAAATCTTTAGTCAATTTTGAAGAAGGTTTAAGAAAAACAGTCAATTATTTTCAGAAAAAGTGGGAGAAATAGGTATTTTTAGATTGATAACCTCTTGATTTTAAGAGGTTATTTATTTTTAGGAGAACTATATGTTTCAAATGATTTCGGAATTATTCAAATATCGTGATTTGATGTTTATGCTGACCATGCGGGACATTCGTGTACGCTATAAGCAAGCGGCCATGGGATTCTTATGGGCAGTATTTATGCCTATTGTAGCTGTAAGTGCAGGTATTCTTATTAAGAAAGCAATGGCTGTGGTTTCTGGTCAAAGCATTGCAGTAATCGGCATCGTATCTATTTCTGTAAAAGTTTTACCATGGACATTCTTTATAAGTTGCATTCGTTTTGCAGTCCAAAGCCTAGTGGGAAACAGTGATTTGGTTAGTAAAATTTATTTTCCAAGGGCAGTTTTACCTTTAGCGTCTATTTTAGCAAGCTGTTTTGATCTTCTTTTATCTTTAGTTGTTCTTGTTGTAATTCTGACATTTTTTCAACTAGGGGTAAGTATTTATCTTTTATGGGTTCCAATTATAGTTATTTTCTTACTTCTTTTTACGGTTGGACTTGGTTTGCTTTTAGCCACTGCTAATCTATTCTTCCGTGATGTCAAGTATATCGTCGAAGTTATTCTTATGTTCGGTATATTTTTTACTCCCGTTTTTTATGATGCTGCTTCTTTTGGTGATTGGAAGCATTTTCTTTTATTAAATCCCATGGGGAGTATTTTAGAATCTCTTAACCAAGTTGTTGTTTTAAAGCAAACGCCTGATTTATTTTGGTTAAGTTATGCTGGTGTTTGTTCTGTTATTACTTTTTATATTGGCATGATTATTTTTCATAAAAAAGAACAATCTTTTGCTGAAAATATTTAGTTAAAGGAGAGTTTATGAGTACCGCTATTGAATTCGATCAAGTCTGGAAGAAGTTTAGAAAAGGAGAGAAATTTAATTCCTTGCGCGATGCTATACCTAATTTTCTGCGTCGTTCTATAAAACAAAAATCTGATAATTCTTTAGAAGACCAAGAATTTTGGGTTGTTAAGAATGTTAGCTTTACCATTGAACACGGCAGTGTTGTAGGAATTATGGGACCCAATGGAGCAGGCAAAAGCACCATTTTAAAATTACTTTCTGGAATTATGAACCCCACCCAGGGAAGAATTAAGATTAATGGACGCCTTTCTGCATTAATTGAAGTCACGGCTGGTTTTCATCCCGAGCTTACCGGACGAGAAAACGTATATTTAAATGCGACCATTCTTGGTATGACACGTAAAGAAATTGATAACAAGTTTGATGAAATCGTTGAGTTTTCAGGGGTTAGTGATTTTATTGATACTCCTGTTAAACGTTATTCTTCTGGCATGTATTCACGTTTAGGATTTTCTGTTGCGGCTCATATGAATCCTGAAATCCTAATTGTAGATGAAGTTCTCTCTGTGGGGGACATTGCTTTTCAAGCTAAATGTTCTGGCAAAATCCGTGAATTACTTAATTCAGGAGCTACCATTGTTTTAGTTTCCCATCAATTAAGCATGATTCAAAGCCTATGTAAGAGAGTGATTCTTTTAAATCATGGAGAAGTCCTTAAAGAAGGTCCAACAGATGAAGTCATACCTCATTATCAAAACATCATTTTGAAAAATAATGAAGACCAAATAAAGAATAAGATTGCCTCGATGGGTGAACGTGTTCAAATCAATACACAAGCTCTAGTTGATATCACAACAGTCCATTTTATGGATGAAAAAGATGTCGCTAAAGAGAAATTTATGATTGGTGAGACCGCGGTACTCAATGTAGATTATATTGCCCATGAGCGTATTGAGACTCCTATTTTTGTTCTTGATATCGTACGTTCTGATGGGGTGCTCTGCTGTAGTTTGAAGTCTAATGATGTAGGATTTAAAACCCCTAGCATGAAAGGTGCCGGAGGAATAAAAATCAATTTAGGAAAAATGCTTCTAGGGCCTGGTATCTACATGGTGAAAGTGTCTATTTGGGATAGAGAAATGATCCATCCCTATGCAATACATAATAAAGAGATTATCCGAGTAGAAACAAAAGGTAGGATGACCCATGCAGATCCTATTTTTGTTCCTGAAACCACTTGGACCCTTAAAAATGAAAAATAAGATTTATATCATTTTCCGTAATGATGATCCTTGTGCATTAAGTGATCCAAAAAGAGAAAGAAGAATCTTAGAGCTTTTTGAGCGGTATCATATTCCTCAAGTTTTAGCTGTTATCCCAAAAGATGTGGACGATCCCCACAATTCATCGGTAGGCAAGTATCATCCTTTAGAAGAAAACCCAGAAATGGTAACACTTTTAAAGGAATACCAACAAAAAGGGCTTATTGAGATTGCCCAACACGGCTATACCCACCAAACTAATAAATATCATCCTAGTATTAATGAAGCGACAGCCCAAAAAAATTCAAAAGGTATTGATAAGCAATGGTTAGGCTACAATCCCAGTAATCCTGAAGGCTACAGTGAATTTAGTGGCTTAAGTAAAAAAGACCAACGAGAAAAGATAGTCCAAGGTAAAAACTATTTAGAAAAGATTTTTAATTCTAAATTAGAAACTTTTATATTTCCTTGGAATACCTATGATCAAACTTCTCTGGAAGTTCTTAAAGAACAAGGTTTTAAATTCGTACCTGCTGAAGATGATGAAATGCTTGTTTCAGGTATATGTACTATTGGCTGTTGTTATTGGCATTGGCAGATAGATAGCTTTATAAAAACGATCAAATCCATTGGTGCTCCAGATAAAGCAATTTTAATTCAATTTGGTTATCATTCTTGGATGCCCACAGAAGATGAAATTAAACAGCTTGAAGATTTATTTAAACTTCTTAAAGCGAATCCTTATGTGGAGTTTATTCTTCCCAAAGATGTACCTAGAGTTACTCCTTGGGCTTTAAAGATCATTCCATTAAGAACGCGTTTACGAAAATTGGTACAGGGAATTAATGAATATTTTGATCATAAAATTGATATTCCAAAGTTCTATATTGAAGACTACAGGTTTTATTTTAAACGAATTCTTAAACTCTCACCGTCCTTATTTGTAATGAAACACCTTGGCTTAAAGATTTCTTTGGTAGCTATTTTAGGTGCTGCTTGTTTATTCGTATGGTCAATTAAATCTAAGAATTATGTTCTAGGTCTAATCGATATTTTTGTTCTCTTAATCATTATGGGTATGGGTGGATTTTGTTTCATACTTTTTCAAAAATGCAGTCGATCATTTAGAAGTCGAATCAATCAATTGTTTAACATAAAAAAACAATTTCTAGAATTAATCTTTAATTTTAGATTAGTAAATCAATACTTTTATCTCAGTTTTCTTAACTCCTTAAAAAGCTTTGCTGAAAATCGACCTGGCATTGTTTTTGTTTTAAATGATAATCTTTTATACCGAGATAATGACGATAGCGGCCGTTATCCATACCTTATTTTAAATGCTTTTAATAGCTTTGGCTTTAATGTATTTCTTTATAAAAATATTACACCAGTAGGGTATAAACGATTAAGTACTTACGGAAGGCTTATTTATTCTATTCAGAACCTAAAAATTATTGATCAGATTCCTAATGAAACTCAAAATTTGATCTATGCTTTTGATTTTCCGGACTCTCAATTATTAAAGAAAACTTGGAAAAAAACTATTTATATTAATATGCTAAAACCTAATTATTTTTGTTTTGGAAATGTTTATTGGATACCTTACGATCTACATCCATTTCATTATAAATTAGGCTACGATAAAAATATCCCTCAATGGCGAAATCTTAAGAAAAATCTTCGTATTTTCTTTGGTGGCAACACGACAGTAGGATATTACGATAATCCTAATTTAAAACGATATAAACAACTAACAAGAAGAGAAGCTATTGAAGTTATTTTAAAAGAAGTGCCTGAAGCTAGAATTGTTCAAAATGTGAATAATTTCTGTCAGGAACTTGCTAAAACAGAAAAGATAAATGAATGTTTATTACTAAAAACCAATGAGACTCCAGCAGCCTCGTATGCTCAATGGATGGAAATTTTAGCTAAAACTGAATTTTTCTTGTGTTTGTCAGGTACAGATTTACCCATATGCCATAATACCATTGAAGCGATGTCTCTTGGGGTTATCCCTATTTTAGGCTATCAAGATTGGTTTTACCCATCCCTGGAGCATATGAAAAATGCTGTTATTTATTCCAACAAAGATGATTTGGTTGAGAAAATTAAAGAGGTTTTGAACTTGCCTGAAGAAAAGATCAGGGATATGCGTCGAAATGTCCTGGAATATTATGATCAGTACATTAGATCCGATCGTATTCTTAGAGATTTACAGTCAGATCAAAATAAAATATGCACATTGATGTTATTCCCACAATGGAAGCACAAAACTCAAGATGAAGCGTCTTTAGATAAAATCCGCGAATCTTTGGAAGAAAAATTAGGTAAATTTACTGACTATGAAAACGTCTTTACCTGTACACATAAGCAGACTTAGAAAATCTGGTGCACAACATATATATAGTGTGGATATTCTAAGATTTCTAGCTAATTTTTGTATCGTATTAAGTCATACGAGGGTGGTCTATGCTACTCCTGTTGTCACGATGCATGGCTTTATGCTTATTTCTTCATTCACTATTTATAATATTTGTCGGTTGGCATTGCCTCTCTTTTTCATTTTTTCAGGATTTTTTTATGGAAAATCTATTTTAAATGCTTCTTTGAGTAAATTACAAAGTCGTTATATGGATGCCTGTAAAAGAATATTTTTAATTTTTATCGTTTTCATCTTTCTATACGGTTTAATTCCTGGCAATGGAGGGGGATTCTTGGTAGAGATTTGGCAATATGGATGGGTTAAAACGTATTACTGGCACTTTCAAAGTATTTTTGAAAATCCTCTTTTTTTATTTACTCGGGGAACTAAATACCATCTTTGGTTTCTACCTGCGTTGATCTTAGCTTTATCTACAATCACAGCTTTTTGTTATTTTAAGAAAAAAGAATTTCTAATTTATGTTTTCGTATGTTCTTGGATAATTACCCTTACAATCGGTTCTAGCCCCTTGGACAAAACCATTTTAGGACAAGACCTGTATGGTTTTTTAAAGGCCATTGCTTATGTTACTTGTGGGTACCTTTTAGCCCAGAAATCTCATTGGAAACTAAAAACCGCTTTAAAATTTTTAAAAATAGGGGTGATAGCTTTAATTATTCAAAATACATTTCTTATTATTAACCATATCGATATAGCTTCTGTTGATTTAATTGGAATTATGCCAACGGCTGTAGGTTTGCTTATGTTGGCTTTGAATTATCCCAATTTTGGAAAAGATTCATTTTTTTCTCAATTTGGATTATTAACCCTTTGGATTTATGGTGTTCATCCATTTATTCTTGATCAGATTCAACCTTTTGGAGAACACTGGAACCCTGTAGTTTGGAGTTTAGCTTTTCCTATTTTAGTGTATGGTTTGTCACTTATTATTGCCACATTGTTTAATCATCTGTTACAAATTCGAAAATCTCGACATGAACTAAATTATCAAGGTTTATAGGAATGATTATGAATAACTTAATAAGCGTTGTTATTCCAACATATAATCGAGCTGGGAAAATTGAAAAAGCTATACAAAGTATTCAGGCGCAAACACTATCCAATTGGGAAATCATAGTATCCGATGATGGCTCTCTGGATAATACTCAAGAGATTGTTACTAATTTATCTAAAAAGGATAAAAGAATCCGATACATTTCTTATTCACCTAATAGAGGAGCCCAGACAGCCAGAAACGCTGGTATTAAGGCAGCTACGGGAGAGTGGGTAGCCTTTCTAGACTCTGATGATACATGGCTACCAGATAGCTTAGAAAGACGTTTAAATGCAGCTAGACAAAGCAATGCGACAGTTGTTCATTCAGGCGCTTTGATTCAACATAAGGATAAGCCTCTTGAAGTTTATCATTTGCCTCATTGGAAAGGTCATATTTATAAAAACGTTCTTAGTAAAGAAGGACCAACTTTTCCAAGTCTTTTAGTTAAAAAAGAAGCCTTGGAACGTATTGGTTATTTGGATGAAAAGGTTGTTGCTTATCAAGAATGGGACACATCCATTCGTTTAGCAAAATCTTATTCATTTGCCTTTGTTGTTGAGCCAACATTTATTTATGATTATACGTCACCTGATTCTATTTCACGAAGTTTCGCACGTAATGCCATAGGATATAGCTATATATTTCATAAACATTTTAATGAAATCTTATTAAACTTAGGGCCAGGAGCTATTGGTTATCATTACGAAGTAGTGGCTAATTGGTACAAAAATGGAGGAGATTCTTCAAATGCTAAACGGTATAAAATTAAAGCCACCATTTGGAAATTTTTAAGCCCAACAATTGTATTACGAAAAATTAAAAACACATTTACTAGAACAAAATAAGAGAAACTTATGCTAAGAAAAATTAAACAAAGATTTAAAGGACCTCTTGAACAAAAAGCGTACAACTTTCTCATGCGTGAGGCTAGCTCACATATAGGACGTAAACCCTTTGATGTTGAAGAATTGAAATTACTAACCGAAGCATTGCTTTCACAGAATCTTTTTGGAGTTGATGGCAAAATGGTTCCTGCTTTTGAAAAAGAATTTGCCAGAGTATATGGCACACCTTATGCGGTGGCTTCAACTTCAGGAACAGCAGCTATTCACACAGCCTTAGGTGTCTTAGATTTAAATCCAGGTGATGAAATCATTACTGCACCTATTACTGATTTAGGCACGATTATTCCTATTCTTTCTTTGTTAGGAGTTCCAGTCTTTGCAGATATTGATCACACCTATAACATGGATCCTAAAGATATTGAAGCCAAGATTACCAGTAGGACTAAAGCGATTCTTGCGGTTCATCTATTTGGTAATCCCTGCAATATGGAGGTAATAGCAGCCATTGCTCGTAAATATAATATTGCTTTAATTGAAGACTGCTCTCAAGCTCACTTAACTGAATATAAAGGTAAATTTGTTGGGACCTTTGGTGATATTGGCTGTTTTAGTTTTCAACAATCCAAGCATATGACAACTGGTGATGGCGGCATGACAATCACTTCCAATAAATTCTATTATGAAAAAATGAAACTTTTTGTTGATAAAGGATTCATGCGCAAAGGATGGGGAGCACGTGCCTATGGATTTCATGCGCCTAACTATCGTATGAATGAATTAACAGCTGCTGTAGGTTTAGCTCAACTCAAGAAAGTTAGCAGAGTTGTACGTAAACGCGCAGAAATGGGAGCTCTTTTTACAGAACTTTTATCTGGAATTGAAGGGGTCATTACCGCGCCAGTCACCGAAGGAGGTAAATCTTCTTTTTGGCAATATCCTCTTTATATTAAAGATCTGGATATTGAAGCCCTCGCTAAAGAAATGATTAAAGCAAAATTCTGGTGTTCGGCAGGATATACAGGCAAACCTATTTATTTGTGTAGTGAGTCTTTAACTGCTAAGAAAACATTTGGAAATTCTCAATTGCCTTTTAATCCGCCTTATGCCAGCCGTACTCATGAATATAAAGAAGGCCTTTGTCCAAAAGCAGAAGAAACATTAAAACATTTACTGGTTATGCCTTGGGATGAAGATTGGGGCGTTGAAAAGGTAAAGAAAGCTGCTGCTGCCTTTAAAGAAGCTTTACAGAAGATTTCGGGAAAAACTGTCGTTACAGTAAAGACAGAAACTCCTTTGGCTAGCGCTACTGTTCCAAGAGAAGATAAAAAAGGAACTTTAAAGATTGGTATTATAGGTTGCGGACAAATGGGCTTATGGCATTTCGATGCCTATCGTCATAATCCACTCATTCAGATGGTTGCTTTTTGCGATTCAAATACAGAAAGAGCCACTGATTTAGCCAAACGTGTGGGTGGAGTAGTTTATAGCGATTACCGTGAAATGTTTGCTAAAGAACAATTAAATGCGGTAAGCATTTGTACTGTTCCATCCACCCATAAAGATATGACGATAGCTGCTTTACAGGCCGGATGCCATGTTCTTTGCGAAAAACCATTGGCGCTTTCTACCAAAGAAGCTGAGGAAATGTTAAAAGTCGCCCAAGACAAACAACGTCTGCTTTTAAGTGCTTTTAAATTTAGGTTCTTTGAAGAAGTAAAGCAAGCCAAAGAAATTATCGATCAAGGAATGTTAGGTAAAATCATCAACTTCCGATTGATGTTTGGAGGTTATATCAATATGAATGGCTCTTGGTTTGCTCAAAAGGAGATTTCTGGGGGCGGAGTTATTATTGACAATGGCCCGCATGCATTTGATTTAATTCATCATCTTTTGGGAAGCATAAAAACAGTTAAAGCACATACCAGCAAATTACAAGAAATCCCTGTTGAAGATACAGCCCATATTTTTTGTGAATTAAGTAATGGTGGAAAAGGGACTATAGATATTAGTTGGAGTTTACCCGTCTCTACTCAAACCTACTTAGAAATTTATGGGGAGGAAGGTACTCTATTTCTAGATTTTAAAGGTTTAAGTTATAAACTAAAAACATGGGATGAATGGCGACGAGTTGATAACATCCTTGATTCTAAAGCAACTTTTGAGAAACAAATAAGTCATTTTGTCGATGCAATGGCAGGACAGAAGAATTTAGTGACTACGCCTGAAGATGGTCTTAAGGCGCAACAATTAATTGAACTTTCTTATAAATCTCTTTAAGAGGAAAGGTAAAACTGAATGTATATTAACCCTGTTCATACTCTTATTAAATCTTTTGATCGACGTTCGCCTAAACAAAAGGCTATTGATTGGATTAAAAATCACCGTATTCCAAATAGCGGGATCGTGGTCCACCATAAAACTAAAATTACTACACCAGAAGTAACCGGTTACATTGTGGAATCTCTTTATAATGCTGGTGAAAAGGAATTAGCTTTTGACTTAGCTAGATGGGAAGCTAAGATTCAAAAACCTGATGGATCTATCGTAGCTCCTGGCAGTGACGTTCCTTATACATTTGATACTGCTCAAGTTATTCGTGGTTATTTGGCTGTTGTTGATGAATTACCTGAAATCGAGAATATCTTAAGAGTATCTTGTGATTATGTTGAACAGCATATTGATAAAAATGGTGTCGTTTTAACTGATTCTTACGATATGTGGAAACTTCCTGATGGCAGTATGCTTCATGAGTATGGAAATTTATATGTATTACCAGCTTTATTACAAGCAGGTAAGAAACTTAATGTAAAAAAATATACCGATGCAGCTAGACGCGGTATGGATAATTATCGTACTAAGCCTGATTTAGTTGAATTTAAACCATTCTTAGGAATGTTATCCCACTATTTTGGTTATATGATGGAAGCCTTAGCAGATATGGGAGAGTTTGAGTTGGCTAAAAAAGGTTTGGCTAATGCAGCAGCTATTCAAAAAGAAGATGGTTCTATTGCTGCCTATCCTGGTGTTGAATGGATTTGTCCTACTGGGATGGCTCAACTGTCGTTAGCCTGGTACAAGGTAGGTATTCCTGAACCTGCTAATAAAGCTATGGCCTATCTTGATAAAATTCAAAATCCTAGTGGAGGATTTTATGGCGGAATAGGGCCAGGAGCCCTATATTTTCCAGGTCAGGAAATTAGCTGGGCTGCTAAATTCTTTATTGATGCTTGTTTATTAAGAGAAAAGGCAAATGCGTAAGAGAATTAATATCCTCATAGTTTTTGGCACGCGTCCCGAAGTTATTAAAATGGCACCTTTAGTCTGGGAATTTCGTAAATATCCCAATCATTTTAATACAAAAGTATGTGTGACAGGTCAACATCGCCAAATGATTGATCCTTTGCTTAAGCTTTTTAAAATCAAGGTTGATCATGATTTAAACATTATGCGTCCTAATCAGACCTTAGAACATATTACAACAAGTGTGTTAGAAAAAACTGGGCTTATTTTAGATAAAGAAAAGACAGATTGGATTATTGTACAGGGAGATACCACTACAGGTATGGCTGCTGCATTAGCGGCATTCTATAAAAAGATAAAAGTCGCTCATGTTGAAGCGGGATTACGTACGTGGGATCATGAGAATCCTTATCCAGAAGAAGTTAATCGTCGCATTATCGATAGTTTTTCTAATGCATTTTTTGCTCATACAGCTTGGGCTAAGAACAATCTTCTTAAAGAAGGAGTCGCGCCATCAAAAATTTCTGTTACAGGAAATACAGTAATTGATGCTCTATTACATAGTGCGCGAAAAAAGTTTAGTTTTAAAAATGCTGGGCTAGAATCTCTGGGTTTAGAAAAACGAAAGATCATTTTAGTTACAGCTCATCGTAGAGAAAATATAGGAAAACCTATCCTCAATATTTGTGCTGCTATTAAATATATTGCTCAAAAATATGCAAAAGAAGTATGTATTGTTTATCCAGTCCACTTAAACCCTAATATTTCTAAACCTGTTTATGAACAATTATCAAAGATTTCAAATGTTTTTCTTATTAAACCATTAGAGTATTTACCTTTTGTTCATTTGATGAAAAAATCGTATTTATTGATTACTGATTCCGGAGGATTGCAAGAAGAAGCGCCTAGTTTAGGAAAACCTGTTTTAGTGCTTCGCAAAACAACTGAACGTCCAGAAGGGATTAAGGCAGGATGTGTTGGTGTGGTTGGGACTGAGCGAAATAAAATCATTATTGAAATTGAACGTTTATTAAAGAATAAAAAACGTTACCTACGTATGTCTCATGTTAAAAATCCTTATGGTGATGGAAAAGCCAGCCAACGCATTGTTAATTGGGTGCTCAAGAATTCTTATTAATATTAAATACCTATGATGTATGGAACAAAATTCTACATTTCAACATATTCAAACAGTCTTCCTAAAGAATGCGAATCTTTTTCATAAACATGAGCTATCTTTATCTGCTTTAAATCAAACCATCAGGTATTATTTAATCGAGCTATACAAAATTGCTTTAAATCCTTTTCAATTTTTATCTTTATTACGTCAAAGTTTAGGAGAAATTTTTAGAATTTCTTTTTCTCAAGGAATTTTAACGATATGTTTAATATTTTGTCTGCTACTTGTTCAAATCATGCTCTCAATTTTTAGACCTGTTATCCCAATCCTATACAAGACTATTTTATATATTCGAATAAAAAAAGCCCTTTTACTAATTAAACCTTCTAGAGAGGGGGTTCGGATACTCTGTTTGCTTCCTAATCTTTCTTTTGGAGGAGCAGAAAAGGTGCTTTGGGATATTGTTTCAGGCTTAAAAAGTAAAGGTTATCATTTTTATTTTCTTTCTCGAAGAAGAGAGAACAATGCTTGGTGTGAAAATTTCTTAAAATCTTTTAGTGGTGCTATTTTTTTACCAGATCGAGGGAATCAGGATCCCAAAAAAGAAGAAGAAACTTATCAATTTTTACGTAATACTATTTGTTATTTGAATATCGATCTATTATTTATTTCTGATGCTCCTGGAGTTTTTTTTAAATCCATTCCTAAGATAAAATCTGAATTTTTAAATTTGAAAATTGTGGATCTTCTTCATGCTGAAGATTTTGGAGGTCTACAAACTCAACATTTATGGTTAACATCTTATCTAGATTGGCGAGTCTGTATCTCTGACTCTTTAAAGAAAATTCTCATATCCACGTATGCTGCAAATAAAGTAGATCCTTATTTTTCATCTAAAACCTCTGCTATTCATAACGGTCTTGATTTAGATTTTTTAAATCCTTCCAATAGCACTCAAAAGAAATTCTACAAAGACCATAACCTCAATGATTCTCTTAAAGTCATTTCATTTATTGGCCGATTGTCTGATGAAAAAAGACCGTCTATTTTTGTTGATATTGCTAACGAGTTAATTCAAAAAAGAGGAAGAAAAGACCTGAAATTTGTTATTGCAGGAGATGGAAAAGAAAGAGAAAGAATAGAAAAACATATTAAGTCCTATCAATTAGAAAACTCTTTTATCTTATTAGGGGCTGTTGAAAAACAAACTATTAAAGAATTGCTATCTGACTCATTTGCTGTCCTTATTGTTTCCTATATGGAAGGTATTTCTTTAGTAGCAGGAGAGGCTCTTGCTATGAATGTGCCTGTTATTTCTACCGATGTTGGAGCTATGACAGAAATTATTGATCATGGCACAAATGGCTATTTAGTTGCTTTAGGTCCTAATATTTCCTTTGAGATGTCAGACATTGTTACGCAATTATTAGATTCTCCTTTGGAATATCAACGCATTGTCAACGAAACAAGATCAAGCGTGATGAAGAATTTTTCTTTGGCAAGGATGATCGATAAGTATCAAGAAACTTTTGAGCATGTGCTTAAAACTCCTTGTGTTTCTCTAAAACATGAGGGGGACGTATGATTCCTAAAGTTAGCATCATTTTGCCCACATATAATGGCTCAAAGTACATTCAACAATCGATTGATAGCTGTCTAAATCAAAGTTTTACTAATTTTGAATTAATTGTTATTGATGATTGCTCCTCCGATCGAACAGCTGAAATTATTAAATCTTATAAAGACCCAAGAATTAAATATTATTGTAATCAAAAGAATCAACGTTTGCCAAGATCATTGAATATCGGTTTTACAAAAGCCCAAGGAGAATATCTGACATGGACTTCCGATGACAATATTTTCTTACCTAATGCTATTCAAAAAATGGTGCAGAATTTAGAAGAATCGAAAGGAAATTTTGTATATACCGATATTTATTCTTTTAAAGATGACGACCTTAATCGTGCAGAAGTAGTAGCCTTGGAAGATCCTCAAAACTTACCTAAAACAAATTGTGTCAGGGCATGCTTTATGTATACGCGAAATCTTCAAAAACAAATTGGCGATTATGATCCGGACATGGAACTTATTGAAGATTATGATTATTGGGTTCGTGTTTATAAGAAATTCACTATGCAGCATATTAAAGAACCTTTGTATTATTATCGTTATCACCCACAGCAGTTGTATACAGCACGCAACAAGGAGATTAAGATTATTGAATTTTTATTCAAGCTTAAGCACGGATTTATGCCTTCTGAAACAGTTAATTGGCATTTAAGAACATTAATTGAAGGTCCGACCAAAAATTCTCTTAATAAATTTATTTCATTTCTTATCTTGAAACCTAAAATTCAAGTTATTTTAAATAATTATCAGGCTGGTAAAAATAATTTTACTGAAACTAGAAAAGCACTATACAAAATATTATGGCCCACAGTTTAACTAAAAAAACCTTTGTTTTCTTTCGAAGACTCCCACCGATGCCTCAAGGTGAGTGGGGAGGATTGGAAAGATTGATGTTAGATTGGTTTTACCGTGTTGATACTACTCAGGCTAAAATTATTTTAGTAGTTACCCCTGACTGGAAAGAACGTTTTTCACAGGAAGCTACTAAAAGAAATATTGATTTAAATGTCGTGGCTTGTCCATTTTCTTTCTCAGACTCATTCACGGATAGTTTTAAAAACACCTATGCGTTACTTAAAACACTTAAACCATATGCCGTCATATTTTTTCAAGGATGGTACACCGAATTTAATGTAGGAAACCTTGCGGCCAGTTCTTTATTAACTTGTGGACGAGTGTACATGCATGAGAACCTAGGCGCTCCTGAACCTCCAAGTAGGATCAGTAAAAAATATTTAGGTTTTATTTCAGGTATAGGTTTATGGTGGCATCTTAATCGTATAAAAAATAATATAAGAACTTATTTTTGCCGTTCTATTTTGGTTGTAAGTCAGGAATTACAACATCGGTATGTTCAATGGTGGGGATACAATCCTAAGAAAATTAGGATAACCTATCACGGGGTCGATGTTAATAAATTTTCTCCCTCAATCTCAGTTAGAACGTTAATGCGTACTAAATTAAATATATCAGAATCAGACATCATCATTATTACAACAGGAAGGTTTGCTTCTCAAAAGCGTCCAGAAAGAGCTATTGAGGCATTTGCCCAAATTGTTCAAACACAAAGGAATGTTAAATTACTTATGGCAGGAATAGGGCCGCTAGAAGCAGAGATGAAAGAATTGGTTAAAAAACTCAATATTAACGACTATGTAATCTTTTTAGGCCAATTATCTGAACCATCCGAGTATTTAAAAATGAGTGATATATTCTTACTTTCTAGCGATAATGAAGGCCTAAGTCTAGCTCTTTTAGAAGCTATGGCTTGCGGACTCATATGCCTATCAACAAACTGTACAGGATCTAGTGAAGTCATCACTCAAAATGTTAATGGCTATATTGTTGAGAAAAGTATCCCTAGGGTAGCGGAAGGTTTACGAAACATCTTATCGTTATCTGAGAAACAGCAACAAGTAATGTCAACGGCAGGTGTCAATTTTGTAAGGACAAACTTTGAAATTAATAAAAATGTTAAAACAGTTCTTCAATATATGGACGCTCCTGTTAATGCCTAGGGATTTTTATGAAAATTAGTATTATTATTGCTACTTATAACCGTTGTCAAGATCTCCAGCTGTGCTTAGAAAGCATGAATCAACTTGAAATCGATCCATCCTTATACTATGAAATTATTGTTGCAGATAATGCTTCTACTGACAAAACCCGAGATACTGTACTTTCTTTAAAAAATAAAATCTCTATCCCTATAGAATATTTATTTGAATCTTCTAAAGGAAAAACCAATGCCCTTAACACCGCCATCAAAAGCTCTACAGCAGATATTTTAGTTTTCACTGATGATGACGTTCTAGTAGATTCTAAATGGCTCATACAAATATTAAATTGTTTTAAACATTATAATTGTGATGCAGTGGGTGGAAAGGTGCTTCCTAAATACACTACACAAACTCCCCAATGGATTAAGGATTGTGCCCAAGAGTTGGGCGGGCCTATTGTGTACTATAGTCAGGGAGATGCTACTCACCTTTATCAAAAACCTCAGTTAGAATTCCTAGGTGCAAATCTTGCCTGTAAACGAGACGTTTTTGACAAAATAGGTTTCTTTCGAACAGACATAGGGCCTGGCAAAAAGATTATGGGAGATGATACGGAATTTATTAACCGTATGGTTAAAGCAGACATGAAATTATATTATTGTGGTCAGTCCTTGGTTTGGCATCCTGTTCCTTCAGATCGTATTACTTTAGCTTATATTGCCCGTTGGAACATGATGGTAGGGGAATATCGCTTTATGGTTGACAATAAAGGCATACTAAAAAAAGACGTTACTTACTACTTTGGAGTACCAGGATATTTAATTGAAAGAATCTTAAAACAAGCATTAAAGGCGACATTGTTTATTTTTAATCGAAAAAGATTTATTAGCCTTTGGAGTCAGCTATTTATTGAATGCGGCAAAGCTTTTGCTATAAGAAAGGTTTATTACAAAAGAAATGAATAATTTATTAAGTATTGTTATCTGTACATATAATCGCGCTCAACTCCTAAAGGAAACCATAAAAAGTATTCTTTTGCTTGAGAAAGATGCCCGTTTTTCGTATGAGCTTATAATTATAGATAATAATTCTACTGATCATACGAAAGATACAGTGGATTCATTTCAAAATAAGTTTAATGGTTCTTTGCATTACATCAAAGAAAATCGACAAGGTAAATCATATGCTTTAAACACAGCCATTAAGGCATCCCAAGGAGACATACTTATATTTACGGATGATGATGTCCTTCTTGACCCTTTGTGGTTAAAAGCCACGTATGATTGTTTTTTAACTCACCGTTGTGATGGTATGGGAGGACGTGTATTGCCAATCTATACATCAGAAACCCCGCAATGGATCAAATCACGTGCTACACAGCTTTCAGGATCTATTGTTATTTATGATCAAGGAGAAGATCTCAAATTATATAAAAAAAATATGAATCCTTTCATTGGGGCTAATTTTGCCTTTAGAAAAGAAATGTTTAACGAGTTTGGTGATTTTAAAGTAGATATAGGACCAGGAACCAGAATTATCGTGGGTGAAGATACTGAATTTGTTGAGCGTTTAATTGATAACAATAAAAAGCTTATCTATAATCCTCAGGCCTTAGTGCACCATCCCATAGACATTAAAAGGCTCAATTTAAGACATATTGCCAAATGGAATATGGCTTTAGGTAGATTTGATGCGTTAAGAGAAATTAAGAGTAAAGAATCTTTTGTTTATTATTTAGGAGTGCCTAGGTATTTATTTAAAGGAGTTTTATTTGATTCTTTACGAATACTGGCCCATTGTTTTGAATATCCTAAGTTATTAAATGCATGGCGTAGTTTTTTTAGGAAAATCGGTATGATTCAAGAGTATAGAGAGATTTTAAAGGACAAGAGTAGAAATGCCTAAAGTCAGTGTAATTATTCCAACATATAATCGAGCGAAATATATAACTCGGGCCATTGATAGTGTTCTTAATCAAACGTATCAAGATTTTGAAATTATTGTGGTTGATGATGGCTCTAAAGATAATACAAAAGAAATTCTTACACCATATATGAATAAAATCCACTATTTATGGCAAGAGAACCGAGGAATTTCTGCAGCTAGAAATATAGCCATTCAACGCGCCACAGGAGAATATATAGCTTTTTTAGATTCTGATGATGTCTGGCTAAACAATAAGCTTCAAATTCAAGTAGATATCTTAAATAAAAGTTTTAATATTGGTTTAGTTCACAATAAAATGATTATGCTCAGTGAACAAGGCCAAAAAGTAGGAATGAAACCTAAAAGGGAATCTGGCAAGGACTTCAAAGAACTTTTAGAGATAGGAGGGGATTTACCTACCTCAAGTGTGATGGTAAGGCGGGAATGTTTTGATAAGACAGGATTGTTTGATGAAAATCTCCCCATCATGGAAGATTTTGAAATGTGGCTAAGGATTGCGAAGGAGTACGATCTTTACGAAATCAAAGATCAACATTTAGCCTATTATTATCGTCATGACCAACAAATCACACGAAATAGAATAAAGGTTTTTGATGGGACTGTAAGATTACAAAAGAAAATATTAAAAATCCATAAAAATGTTCCGAAATCATCCATTAAACGTAAGCTGTATCACAATCAATACCTTTTGGCTAGGGCCTATTATGATGAAAAGAATTTTTCTATGGCTATAAAGTGCCTGTCTCAAACTATTTTAGCCTACCCATTAGTTGGAATGACTTTTTATCGTTCTACGGATTCTGTCAATGATAAAATTATTAAGATTTTTAAACCATTTGCTTTTTGCACTCTGTGTTTATTAAAAGGATTAACAAAATGAATGTATGCATTGAATCTGCTGTTTTAAACCATCATCGTCGTTCTGGACTTATGACCTATACAGAGGGTTTGGTTACAAGTCTTTATGAACATGATTCTGTTAATAATTACACTTTAGCTTATTATTCACTTCGACGAAAACCAGAAGACATGCCGGGCCCTACAGGCAAACGGTTTACTAAAAAAGTATTGAGAGTACCCGATCAGGAATTCTTTAAAAGACAATTTTTATTAGACAATGTAGCATTACCATCATTTCTTAAATCTAATGGTATAAATATATTTCACAGACCTTCGGGCTACACCATGCCGGTTATGAAAAATATTTTTAAGATTCTAACTATTCATGATTTGCGAACCCTAACTATTGGAGACCAATTTTGGAGTCAGAATATAGGTAATTATAAAAAAACTCTCGATGTGTTAGATATGTGTGTCGTAGTCTCGGAATGCACAAAACAAGATCTTTTAAAGCATTTTGGGATGAATGAAAAAAGAATCAAGGTTGTTTATTTAGGTGCAGACAAACGTTTTTGCCCTATAGACCCACAAACGGTGGAATCTGTTAAAGCTAAATATAAAATTAATGAACCTTTTTTGTTTTCTGTGGGATCTGTCCCCAGAAAGAACATTGATGGTCTTATTAAAGCTTTTGGACAGAGTAAAACTAACAAAAGTCATATTCTAGTTTTGAGTTGTAATATGGATTTAGAGAAATATCAACAAATTGCCCGTGATCTAAATATTGAAAAAAGGGTTATGTTTTTAAGTTCTTTAAATGATTCAGAAATAGTAGCTCTCTATAATGGGTGCACATCTTTTGTATTTCCATCTCATTATGAAGGCTTTGGACTGCCTATTCTGGAAGCTATGCAATGTGGGGCAGCCGTGATTACATCGAATGTATCTTCTTGTCCTGAAGTATTAGGAGATGCTGGTATTTTAGTTGATCCTAATAATGTTTCTGAAATTGCTTCTGCGATTGATAATATTTGTTTTGATAATTCTTTAAGGCAACAATTTATTGCAAAAGGATTTAAAAGAGCTAAACAGTTTGGTTGGGATCAATTTGCTAAAGAAATGCAAAAGATTTATGCTTTAGCTTAACGTATGAGGGAATCTATGGGTAAGAATTTTAAAGCAGACATTGCAAGGTATACAAAGTTAGAAAAAAGTATTTATACTTTTTTTGAACAAGGACTTTGGGCTATTGCTGTGTACCGCTTTGGACGGGAAGTTAGAAAAGCGAAGTTGCCTATTATTTCGACTATTCTAAAATTAATAGCTTTTTTCTTATTTAAACTAATAGAGATTTTTACAGGAATTTCTTTACCTGCGAGCGCACAAATTGGAAAAGGTCTTTATGTTGGTCATTTTGGAGGGATTATTCTACATAGTGATGTCATAATAGGGGAAAACTGTTCTGTTGGACCGGGTGTAGTGATTGGTACGAGAGGTGGTGGACGCAAAGGCGTTCCTGTTATTGGTAATAATGTCTACATTGGCGTTGGAGCAAAGGTTTTAGGAAATATTACTATTGGAAATAATGTTAAAATTGGAGCCAATGCAGTTGTTCTAACAGATATTCCGGATGATTCTACTGTTGGTGGAATTCCAGCAAAAATTATAAGGCAGAAATAAACATGGGTTTTGGAATTCTTTCTACTATCAAAGGATTAGCACCTCTAAGTTTGTATTTAATAGGAATATTATGTTTTTTAGCAGGCTTATTAGGAAAAGGCCGTTGGTCATTACTGTTAGTAACCTTCCTTGTACCGCTTCGCAACATTATTGATAGAATTCAAGCTTACCCTGTAGGAACCCATTTTCTTGATATGTTGATCTTAGGAGCCATGATTAGCTGGTTTCTTGAAGCTATTCAGCATAAACGGCAACTTTTTGCTCCTTCCAGCTTAAATTTTATAGCTGTTATGATGGTTGCTTATACTTTTCTAACCTTGCTTTTAGGGACCCATTATCTAACTGGTTTTTTCTCAATAAGCTTGGCTGATGAAAGAGTAAAGGACTGGAAGAATTTTTGTTTAATGCCGTTATTATTTTTTGTGACATTAAATCTAATTACTGATCGCAAATGGATTGAACGTATGCTTTTAGCCATGCTAATAGCTATTGTGATCATGGATTATTACACAATTAGTCAGATAGGATCCTTTACTTCACTAGTTTCTAGAGAAAAAATCAATGGTACTTTCGTTTTCTTAGGACCCAATGAAGTAGCTGCTTTTTATAATGAATTTACTTTAATCATGGTTGGAATCTTTTTTTATACTAAGCAAAAAAGAACAAAATCTATATTGTTAGGTTTGATTTATGCGGGGGTCTATTGCATTCTTTTTTTATTTTCTAGAGGAGCTTACCTAGGATTTTTTGTTGGATTAGCCTTTCTTTTTATTCTTAAAAACAAACGATTTTTACTTCCTTTGATCTTAGTGGCTGTTTTTTGGCAAGCTATTTTGCCAGAAAAAGCCATCGACCGTATTAAAGGAACCACTAATGAGTTTGGTCAATTAGATGAGTCTTCCGAAAGACGTGTGTTGATTTGGCAACAAGCTTTAAATTTATTCTCCCAAAATGCCATAACCGGGATAGGGTATGGTGTGTTTCGTAATCTAGGCTTAGATTTAGGCGACACTCACAATATCTATGTCAAAATATTAGTAGAACAAGGCAGCATAGGATTTATCATTCTTTTTGTTGTTTTATTTTCCTTTCTTCGTATGGGATACATTTTATATAAAAAAGGGGAAGATGATCTTGCTAAAGGAATGGGCTTAGGATTAGTAGCTTGTATGATTGCTGTCTTTTTAAATAATTTCTTTGGAGACCGTTGGGCTTATTTTGAATTAAGTGCCTACCTATGGATTTTTGCTGGCCTTGTAGGTCGATATATTATTCTTTCAAAAACTCCGATTCAGCAAGAAACACCTGTCCCTATTAAAGAAAATAAGAAGAATATACCCATTACTTCTGAAGTTAAAAAGAAGAAAATCCGTTATTATGATTTGTAATCAAAAAAGTATAGTTCTACTCACTGATTGTTTAGGGAATATAACTGGGGGAGCCG
>CAZOXU010000002.1:0-28278 GCA_964583975.1 uncultured Planctomycetales bacterium | reverse complement strand
AGTATGGAGGCCCAAGGAGAAACTTCTGAGGATCTGGTTAACTCTATTGGCTGTCATTTGAAGATTTTTCGTATTACACGTATTTATGGACTTTCTGGTTTCTTTCAAGGATTTAAATTCTTTTCCTTTCTAAAAAAGAACTCTATCCATACGATTATCACTTATCATTTTGCTTCCGATATTTGGGGAACATTCTGGGGACATTTAGCAGGCGTTCCTTTAATTATATCTAATCGCAGAGATATGGGATTTTGGCGAAATACTTTGCATATTTTAGCCTATCGTTTAATTAATCCTTGGGTCAATAAAATCATCACGGTTACCGAATCTATAAAACAGATGGTAATTCAAAAAGAAGAAGTCTCTGAAAGAAAAATCCAAGTTATTTATAATGGGGTTGAATTGCCTGCTTCGGTTGACAGTTTAATTACACAAAAAGATTCATTAGGTTTAACACCTACAGATAAGATTGTACTTCATACAGCCAATTTACGTCCTATTAAAGGGCACGTGTATTTGATTGAAGCATTTGCACAAGTTCTTAAACAATATCCTCAAACCAAATTAGTTTTAGTTGGCAAGGATGAGTTAAATGGAAAGATCCAAAATCTAGCGGAACGACTCAAAATCAAAGACAAAGTTTTATTCTTAGGCCAACGCAACGATGTGCAATCCCTCATACCTTTAGCGGATATCTGTGTTTTACCTTCACTAAGTGAAGGAATGTCTAATGCTATTTTAGAATATATGGCTTGTGGAAAACCTGTTATTGCTACCAAAGTCGGGGGAAATCCAGAACTAATTATTGATGGATTTAATGGTCTATTGGTTGACAAAGAAAATACCACCCAAATTGCAAATGCATTGTTATCTTTATTACAAGATCCTCAAAAATCTAAAATTATGGGCAAAAATGGCCTGGCATTGATCAAAAAGAACTTTGCTATGGAAGTTATGATTAATGAATATCAGAAGATTTTACAACCTAAGGTCCTTCATTTAGTTAGTAGCGGTGGATTTTATGGGACTGAACAAATGATTCTTACATTGGCTAATTTAAAGGATGGCATTATCCAAATAGTAGGGGCCTTAAATAATAAACATAATCCTCATTTAGAAATTGTTGAGGAAGCTCAAACTCGAAATATAAAAACAGTTATTTTTGACAGCCAAGGACGCTTTGATATAAATACTGCGAATCAAATCACAAGATTTATTAAAGATAATCAGATTGATATCATTCACACCCATAATTATAAAGCCAACGTTCTTGGGGCATGGGCTGCTTTAAAAACCCAAAAGCGATGGATTGTCACGGTCCATGGGTGGGTCGGTTCAGACGCTAAACTTCGCTGGTATGAACAATTAGACAGGTTCATTTTGCGATTTGCCAACAAAATTATTTGCGTATCTGATACAAATTATCAAAATCTTGCAGATAAGGGGGTTGCTATTGAGAAAATGTTAGTGATAGCTAACGGTATTGATTTAAATAAATTTTCAAGAAAACAACCTAATGAAGGATTAAAAGAAAGTCTTAAAATACCCTCAAAGTGTACTGTTATTGTAATCGTCGGACGACTTTCACCTGAAAAGGGTCATGAAGTGCTATTTAAAGCTTTAGCTAATATTTTAAATCAAACGTCGGCTTTTAAATGTCTGGTAGTGGGAGAAGGCGATTTAAAAAATGAATTAGAAATGAGGGCTAAAAACCTTGGATTAACTAACCATGTTATTTTTACCGGGGTAAGAAAAGATATGTCAGATATTTATAATATCAGTGATATTCTAGTGAATGCCTCCTATAGCGAAGGTTTGCCGATGACAATTTTAGAGGCCATGGCAGCTAAGGTTGCTATTATTGCAACTTCCGTAGGAGCTGTTTCAAACGTTATTGAACATAGCAAATCTGGAATTGTACTGCAGCCAGGCAATTCCCAAGAGCTTAGTAGTTCTGTGTATAGCTTAATTAAAGATCCCAATTTAAGAGACCAACTGACTCAAGAAGCTTACCAGAGAATCCAAACATCTTTTAGCGATTTACAAATGTTTCAACAATATAAGAATGTTTACAATACTATAAAATGATACAGCCATTTATCTCTATTATCATACCTGTTTTTAATGCCCAAGCCTATATCGGAGCATGCCTGGAAGCCCTTCTAGTTCAAGATTACCAAAGAAATAATTATGAAATTATTGTTGTTGATAATGGCTCTTTAGATGAAACAGTATCCATTGTTAAGAAATTTCCTGTCCAATTATTAATAAAACCTAATTGCACTATATCTGCTTTACGAAATTGGGGAGCTAAGCATGCCAAAGGAACTGTGTATGCTTTTATTGATGCCGATTGTATTGCTCCTAATGACTGGTTACTTCAAGCCCTCCAATTACTGGATTTAGAGAATGTGGGTGCGGTGGGATGCTGGTATGCCTTACCTAAAAATCCTACAAATGTTGAAAGAGTTTGGGATATTGTCACTGCTAATCGCCGTGAAAAAGTAGGCCCTATCGAATGGGTTCCCAGTGGGGATTTGATTGTTAAAAAAGAAAGTTTTGATAGGATTAATGGGTTTAACGAAAAATTAATTACATCTGAGGATGTGGATTTTTGCCAAAGAGTAATTAAGTCTGGAAAAATCATTTATACGCACCCTAAAGTAGCTGTCGAACATCTTGGTAATCCTAAAACTTTTAAACATTTCTTTCTTAAAGAAAAATGGAGGGGAGAAGGAGTTTTGCAAAATTCATTTAAGAATTTTCCTCAAATTGAATTCAATAATGCTCTTATTTTTACTTTAATTTCTTTCGTCTTTACTGTTGGCATTGTCTTGGGGATTATTTTATGGATAGGGCAAGGTTCATCTGATCTTTTATTAAAATCTTTTCTGGGCTTGTTGTATATACCTTTATTACTAACCATTAAAACCTTAATCAATCGTTCTCAATGGAAAGATTTTTTGTATTTATGGATACTTTTTACCGTTTATGGATTATCCAGAACAGCTTCTATCTTTAACCTCAAGGTTTGGTCTAAATAAAAACGAAGGTAAAAATGGTTAAAAAAATACTAATTTTTATTGTTATCTTAATTTGTGGGGCTTTGTTAGGAAAAATTATTCTAAAAAAAATCGTACATAAAGTACGCACTACGACTATTGATCAAAGGCATACACCTTCAAGAAATGTCCCTGCTATATCCGTCTCTGATGGGACAAAAATCTTCGCAGCCTCCAGTTTGGACAGAATATTTCAAGATGGACGTACTCTCTTAAAACCACACTTTTCAACTTCAATTGCTCTTTCTGCTGCAAAAAATGAATATGAATCGTTTCAAATTGTTATTCAAACAGGTTCTAAGCTTCTTGAGAACGTATCTATCAGCACATCTGATCTAATCAATGCTCAAAACAATTCTAAAATAGATAAATCCAACATCTCAATAAGATTGGTGGGGTATGTCCCAAGTTCTAAGCCTTATTACAAAGTCAAATATGTGGGGAATTGGCCTGATCCTTTGTTGCCGACTCAGAAAACTAACATTGCTACTGGGATGACTCAACCTTTTTGGATTACAATTTATGTTCCTTCAGTAACAGTATCTGGAGAATATAAAACCACTGTAACAATTTCAGCTAACGATCAACAAATCACCAGCATTCCTGTAACACTTCAAGTTTATAACTTTGAACTTCCTAAACAAAATCATCTAAAAACAGCATTTGATTTTTATGATTATTTAACTAAAAGACAATATCCTCAGGGCCAACAAGAAGATGATAACACCTATAAAGAACGAATTAATGAAATTAATGACAAATATATTGTTTCTATGCTGAAATACAGGATGAATCCTGTATTGAATATTGATCCAACTTCACAGTCAGATCTTGGCCGTATTGATCGATATCTGGTGTATGGTTTAAATAATTTTGCGATTGGTAAAAAAGGCGGCACTTTTGATAATAATTGGCCTAAAACAGATCAAGAAATAGAACAACTCCTGACTCTTTATCAAACTTACGGCGAAAATCTAAAACTAAACCAAATGTTGGAATATACCTATATTTATACCTGGGATGAGGGGGATATGGGAAATCCTATTGTTGCAAAAGTCGCCTCCATGATTCATCGAGCCTATCCAGGACTTAAAAACATGGTTTGTTATCATGGTCTATGGAATCCTGATGATTTCCCTAATTGGGGTAAAGACTTTGATATTTGGTGTTTTAATATTGATAATTTTGATGAAACTCGTTTACGTCGTTTACAAAAAATGGGCATAGAAACATGGATGTATGTTTCAGGACCTTCTGATAATGGCACTCCAAACCTAGCTTTAGATTTTGATTCTATTGATTATCGTATTTTATCTTGGTTATGTTGGAAATATGACATTAAAGGACTTTTATACTGGTGTGTTAATTGGTGGCCTGATATTGATCCTTTTACAAATACCAAAAACACTAAATGGGAACAAAATGATAATGGTCTATTGTTTTATCCTGGTTCAGATGGCCCGCTATCGTCTTTAAGATTAGAAATCTTTCGCGATGGAATGGAAGACTATGAGTATATTCAACGGCTTTATCAAAATCTTATGATAATGAGACAAAAAGGATTAGATAAAATTCATAATCAACTTTTTAATGAAAGTATTGAAATCTTAAAAGTTGACTCATCTTTAGCTTCTGGGATGTCAAAATTTACAAAAGATGAGGCTGTTTTATTGGGTCGCCGTAATGCTATAGCTACCAAAATTGAACAAACTCAGGAGTTAATTTCACCCTAATTTTGTCAAGAATATGAAACGCTTACCCGGAAAACGCTTTATGTGCTTGATTTTTGCCAAAATTTGACATTGTAAAAAATGTATGTTATCTTTCCTGTTAGAAGCAAAAGCTAATTGAAAAGGTAAACCGAGTGAAAGCTCGGGACACAAAGCTATAGGGCCTTAACCCTTAAATGGACAGGCAGCCAGTTGCCACACGAGACAGTACTAGAAACGCAACTCTCAACCTATTCTTTGTGTACAAAAAGAATAGGTTTTTTTATGAAACAGGAAATAAAAACGCTCATAAATCTAGAAATTCCCATAAAGCAAAATTTTCTATATACTGTGGATGTTTTAAAAACAAGGGGGGCCACCATGAAGAAATTTCAACTAATGTTTTTAACACTTTTAGTTGTCAGTATTGGATTTTTAAGTACCAACGTTTTTGCCTCTACTTATTATGTAAGATTGGATGGAGGAACTGCAGCTCAATGTAATGGAACCTCCAATGTAGCTTATCCTGGTTCAGGAACAGGGCAATCCTGTGCTTTTAATCATCCTGCCTGGGTATTAGGAACAAATGGTAATAGCGGGGTCATGGCTGCTGGAGACACTCTTGTTATTCATAACGTAGACCCTTCTAATGGTGGCCAAGCCAAATATGTAGTAGGTTATGGTATGCCTAACACTGTAAATGCCAATTGTAATCTCTATTCTCCTTATGATTGTACTTTAAATCCTCCTCCTTCTGGTTCAAGTCCTTCTTCACCAACTATTATAGCTGGAGCAGGTTACAATAGTGGTTGTGCTAATTTCAATACTAGAGGTCAGATGGCCCAACTGTGGGGAACTGAAAGCGTCAAACAGGTATTAAATTTAGCTGGTAGAAATAATGTTATCGTCCAATGTCTTGAAATAACCGACCATTCCAATTGCGGTTTTAGAGTTGGTACGCCTCAATGTAGTGAGAATTTTAATGGAAGTTCTAATGGCACATATGCACGTAATGGTATTTTTGGTCAAGGAGGTAGTAATCTTACTTTAAAATGGCTTGATGTTCATGGTTTTTCAAATCGTAATTTGCTTATGGGGGGGCAAAATAATCTTGTTTTATCTTATGTTAATATGGATGGCGGTTACATGGCTAATTGGGATGGAGATGTAGGAGAAAGTGGAAATGTCAGTTCTTTTAGTGGAACCATCTTAATTGATCATGTTAAAAATCGTTTCGCAGGTTGTTCAGAAAGCTATCCTCGCAGTTCAGTTTTCTCCGTAGCAGATTATTCTAATTGTACAGATCAAAATGATAATCCTCCAGGATATGGAGAAGGAGCAGGTTTTTATAATACGGGTGGTAATTGGGTCATTACAGATTCTGAATTTAGCCACAATACTCAAGATGGTCTTGATTTGTTATATCATGATGGCACAGGTTCAGTAACCATTCAAAGATCTTTATTTGAAGGTAATGATGGTAATCAAGCTAAGATTACTTCACCAAATATTGTCATTGAAAATTCTGTTTTTATAAGTAATTGCAATTATTTAAGAACAAATAATAAAGTCAAAAACATCAACACGTGGACTAGTTGCAGAGCTGGAGGCGATAATATTGTTATTACTCCAGCCGTGGGAGGTGTTTATAAAATTTCAAATTCAACTCTTTATTCTGATGGAAACTCAAATCTATTATTTGTTAACAGGTTAGGTACTTGTAATGGAACAGAAAACTATACTTTCAGAAACAATATTTATGTTGGTAATGGTTCGTCAGCTTTATATATTAATGATTTAGGAGGAGCTTGTGCAAGCGCTCCTTTTAATACAGATTATTCTATCATTTATAATATCTCTAATGGCACTTGTCCTAGTGGATCCCATAATAGATGTGCTACAAATCCAGGATGGACATCTTCTATAAGTCAAACAGCAAGTAGCAATGTTCCTAACATCGCCTTGCAATCTTCTAGTCTAGCCATTGGAGCTGGTACACTCCTTTCTGGCATTTCAACTTTAGACTTTAAAAATATGGACCGCGGTACAAGTGCTTGGGATATTGGAGCTATGCAATATACAACCTCAACAGGTGGAAGCAATTTGCCAATGGTTGCAATCACTGGCCCTGCTAATGCCAGCACTTTTAATGCAAATTCTAATATTACTATTACTGCTTCAGCTTCAGAAGTTAACGGAACTATTACGAGTGTGGCCTTTTACAATGGTGCAACATTGTTAGGAACTAGTTCAACCGCTCCTTATTCCTATACTTGGAATAATGTTCCTGCGGGTAGCTACTCTTTAACAGCAAGGGCTACAGATGCTCTTAATGTAACAGCCACTTCAAATCCAGTATCCATTACTGTTAATTCACCGCTACAACCAACTGTTTCTCTTACAAGCCCTTCTAATGGAACTGCAGTTGCGGTTGGTGCCAACATTACTCTTACGGCTACAGCATCTGAAATAAATGGCGCTATTGCTAACGTATCTTTTTATACAAATGGACTTTTATTAGGAACCGATACTAGTTCTCCTTATAGTCTGACAGTAAACAATATACCTGTTGGTAACTATACGGTTACAGCTAGAGCAACTGATTTAAATGGAACTACTGTAACCTCAAGTCCTGTTAATATAGTTGTTAATGCATTAACAGCGGTTAGCATTACATCTCCAACAAATTTAAGTACTTTTGGAGGAGTTTCTAACATTAATCTTTCTGCTAATGCAACAGGAAATGTTTCTAAAGTAGAATTCTATAATGGAATATACAAATTAAATTATACAGGCACCAGTGCTCCTTATAACTATACTTGGAATAATGTTCAACTTGGAACATATACGTTGACAGCAAAAGCAACAGACGCGCAAGGAGTAGTAACCGTATCTGCGCCTGTTACATTTACGGTAACTGCTAATGCTCCTACCGTAAGCATTACAAGTCCCACGGCTTCTAGCGTGTTCAATGCCGGCTCTAACATCACCATTAATGCTAATGCTGCCTCAATAGGAGGAACTATTACCAGTGTATCTTTCTATAACGGTTCCACCTTATTAGGAACAGACTCAACAGCTCCATATTCTTTCACATGGAATAATGTTGCTGCAGGTAGCTATAGTATAACTGCCAGAGCAACAAATAGTGCCAATGTTTCTGTGACTTCTGCTCCAGTAGCTATTACAGTTAACTCTGTTGCTACAGCTCCAGTAGTTGCAATTACCAGTCCAGGTAATAATGCCACCTTTACTCCAGGCTCTAACATTAGTATTATAGCCACGGCATCAGAGGTGGGAGGGACTATCAATAGAGTGTATTTTTATAACGGTTCAACCTTATTAGGATCTGATGGGCAAGGTCAATATAATTATGTTTGGACCAATGTTCCTGCTGGAACATATACATTAACAGCAGTAGCCACTGACAATAATGGGGTTTCAAGAACTTCTACTCCTATTACAGTCACAGTAGCTGCACCTATTGTTTCAATTATAAGTCCAACTAATGGAACTCATTTCAGTAACCATTCCAATATTACATTTACTGCTTCATCTACAATACCAAGCAGCAATATTGCATCTATAAGATTTTATAGAGGCTTAACAAAGCTAACGCCAAACACTAACAGCCCAAACACCTGGATTTGGCCAAATGCCTACCCAGGCACATATAACCTTACTGTAAAATATGTATTGACCAATGGAGAAATAAAAACTTCTAATCCGGTAACAGTAATCATAGACCCATAACGTAAGCTAGGAAGTTTTAAAACCTATTCTTTGAATAAAAAACTCAAAGAATAGGTTTCTTTTTTTCAAAATTTTTGAGTATAATGCAAATGTCTCAACGAAATACTCAAAAATGAAAATAACATTCCTCACTTTTAAACTTTTCCTAATATTTTATGTTGGCCTTTTTTGTGCTAATGCCTACGCCACAACCTACTATGTTCGTCTCGATGGGGGCACTCCAACCCAATGTAACGGTACAACCAATGCTCCTTACTCTGGTTCGGGAAATGGTCAAGGATGCGCTTATAACCATCCTGCATGGGTCATAGGTTCTTCAGGTACAGCAGCTCGATGGACAGGGGGAGACACGCTTATTATTGATGACACCAATCATGCCAATGATCAACAAGCCCAATACATCATAGGTTATGGTATGCCCAATACCATTACAGCTAACTGCGCTTTATGGTGGTCATATAATTGCACCATGTCGTCAATCCCTTCAGGTCCTGATTCGTCTCATCCAACAAGAATCTTAGGTATAGGTTACGATTCAGGATGTACCAAAAAACCTCAATTATGGGGAACGGATGGCGTTAATCAAATATTTAACTTATCAGGTGCTGCCAATGTTGAAATACAATGTTTAGAAATTACGGATCATAGTGCCTGTGGTTTTAGAGTAGGTAATCCTACTTGTTCAGAAAATTGGAATAGTGGCGCATTAAGCGGTGGTTGGGCTAAAAAGGGGATTTATGCCCATACTGGATCTAATATTGAATTTACTAATTTAGATATTCATGGATTTGCTGATCGAGGGTTATTGATGGGAGGAATTAATGATTTTACATTGTCCTTTGTCAATTTAGACGGCAATTACATGTCTAATTGGGATAGTGATGTTGGACACAATAATAATGAAAGCTACATGTCAGGAAATATTGTGTTGGATCATGTTAAAAATCGTTTTTCTGGCTGCTCTGAAGCTTACCCTAGAAGCACTGCTTTTAGTCCATCAGATTATTCAAACTGTGTCGATCAAAATGATAACCCACCAGGTTATGGCGACGGTTATGGAGGGTATAATACAGGTGGCAACTGGATTATCACTGATACAGAATTTTCACACAACACCCAAGATGGTTTAGATTTGTTGTATCACGATGGAACAGGCTTTGTTTCTATTCAGAGATCTCTATTTGAAGCTAATAACGGAAATCAAATCAAAATCACCTCACCAAATATTAATATTGAAAACTCAATTGTGATTGGCAATTGCAGCTATTTGTCCAATAATTTCAAAACGAAGAATTCTAATACTTGGACGACCTGTCGAGCAGGTGGAGATGCTATTGTTTATTCTGTTGGTCAAGGAGGTGCTTACAAGATAACAAACTCGCTTGTTTATTCTGAAGGAAATTCTGATTTATTGATCGTAGACCGACTGGGAACTTGTAATGGAACAGAGACCTATTCATTTAAGAACAATATCAATATCGGAGATTCTCAAGCTAGTCTGTACATTAATCAATTAACAGGCAATTGCCTAACTCCAGCTTTAAATACAGATTATTCAATTATTTATAATGTTTCTAATGGGTTTTGTCCTAGCGGATCTCATAACAAATGTTCAACCAATCCAAGATTGCTTGGTTCTATTAGCCATATAGCCTATACCAATTTACCTAACGTAAATTTACAATCAAACAGTCCTGCTCTTGGTAATGCAACCATTTTGCCAGGTTTATCGACCTTAGATTTCAATAGCAGGGAAAGAGGAACTAATTCTTGGGATATCGGACCTTTAGAATTTGCTGCAGCTACAGGCACCGAGACAGCTACTAATACTTCAACTGCTACCAATACTTCAACTGATACCAATACCTTAACAAATACTGATACGACTACCTCAACTCAAACGACTACTGCTACAACAACAAACTCAGGAATCAGCACAGGTACTTTAGGAGGCGGGACAACATCTACAGGCAATGGAAGTGGTATTCAAACTTCTTCTGCAACTAGCTCTAGCACTGGTACGGCAACCGCCAGTGCTACTGTTACTGCAACAGCCTCTAATACAGACACTGATACCAACACCATTACAGATACCACTACAGCAACAGCTACCAGTACGACTTCAGGAACAGCTACGGCTACAAGCACCGCTAATGGCCCTGGCTCGGGCAGCGGTGAACCAACAACCTATTATGTGCGTCTTGATGGGGGCAACGCTACGCAATGTACAGGAACTGCTAATGCACCTTATTTGGGAGCCGGATCATCGCAAGCTTGTGCTTTTAATCATCCTGTATGGGCCTTAGGAGCCCCAGGAACAACAGGACCCTTTAGAGGGGGAGATACCTTAATCATTAATGACACCGATTCTAATAATGGTGAACAAGCTCAATACAAGATCGGTTATGGTATGCCTAACACAACTCCTGCTAATTGTGCTTCCTGGTATTCCTACGACTGTGTTATGTCAGCCATTCCTTCTGGCCCCAACGAATCTCATCCAACAAGAATTTTAGGAAGTAGCTACGACTCAGGCTGTGCTAGAAAAGCTCAATTATGGGGAGCTGAAGGCATTAATCATGTCTTAAATTTATCTGGTAAACAAAACATTAATATAGAATGTCTTGAAATTACTGATCATAGCAATTGCGGTTTTAGAGTAGGATTCCCATTGTGTGCAGAAAATTGGAATATTGGTCAATCGAGCGGCAATTGGGCTAAGAAAGGTATTTATGCTCGTACTGGTCGGAATTTTACATTTTCTAAACTAGATATTCATGGTTTTGCTAGTCGTGGATTATTACTGGGAGGGATCAATGGCCTTACTCTTTCTTATGTGAATATGGATGGCAATTATATGGCCAATTGGGACAGTGATGTAGGACATAATGGTGTTGAAAGTTACATGTTAGGAAATATTGTATTAGATCATGTTAAAAATCGTTTTGCAGGGTGCTCAGAAAGCTATCCAAGAAGTCCTTCTTTTAGTCCATCAGATTATTCTAAATGTACAGATCAAAATGCTAATCCTCCAGGTTATGGAGATGGTTATGGCGGGTATGATACCGGTGGTAATTGGACAATCACCGACAGTGAATTTAGCCACAATACTCAAGACGGTTTAGATCTTCTTTATCATGATGGTACAGGTACGGTAAACATCCAAAGATCTTTATTTGAAGGCAATAACGGTAATCAAATTAAAATTACATCGCCTCGGATTAACCTTGAAAATTCTATTATTTTAGGTAATTGCAATTACCTAAGGACAAACAATAAGGTTAAAAACACTAATTCATTTACCAGTTGTAGGGCAGGAGGAGATGCTATAGTCTTTTCTGTAGGGAAAACTGGTATTTATAAGATCACAAATTCGACCATTTATTCGACAGGAAATTCTCAGTTGCTTTTAGCTAATCGCCTTGGCACATGTAATGGAACAGAAACATATACCTTTAGAAATAATATTAATATAGGAAACGGTAATAACTCTTTGTATTTAAAACAATTATCTGGTAGCTGTGCTACTCCTGGTTTGGATACAGATTATTCAATTATTAATAATGTTTCTGGATTATTTTGTCCAAGCGGTTCACATAATTTATGTAATACCGATCCAGGCTTGGTGGGAGCTATAAGCCCAAGCGCTGATAGCAATGTCAGTAGTTTGAGTTTGAACTCATCTAGCCCTGCAATAGATGCTGGTACAGTTATATCTGGTGTATCTCCGTTAGATTATAATAGTAACAATCGAGGAAGCTCCTCTTGGGATATTGGGGCATTAGAACACTAAAAGTCTAAGCATTACGAAGGCTGATATCTTTAAAGAAGGCGAATATTCGCCTTCTTTTATTTTTTAAACACCCGTGTTACACTTGGAAGATGAAATTGAGACCTAACGAAGGTTTTACTTTATTAGAATTGCTTATAGCTGCCTATATCCTTTTAATAGGAATTTGTGGTATTTTGTCCTTAGTTACTAACACTATGCTCTCCTCCGAATCTGCATGGGATATGACTGTAGCTACGACACATGCCCAACACATCTTAGAAGAAATGCAAAGCAAAAATAATTTACTAGATATTACTAGTACAGATTGGAATGTTTGGGCTCAAAAAGAAAAACTTAATACGTTACCCAAAGAACATTTTCGTATTACTTTTGGAGACTTATCGCAAGACCCCTTAGAAATCCACGTTATCACTCAGTGGGAGAGAAAAGGGAGAATCAATCAGATTACATTAAATACAAAACTGACAAAATGAGTAGAAAAAATAAAAAAGCTTTTACATTAGTTGAAGTGGTTATTGTGTGTGCTCTTTTTACGCTCATTCTTGAATCTGTTTATACAACTTTGTTTGTAGGTCAAAAATCTTGGAATAATTATTCTAATTATGTTCTATCTAAACAAAATGTTCGTCGTGCTTTCATTTCAATGTGTAATGAACTGCGCGAAGCAAAGAACATATTTATTACCAAGGATGAGCACAGCATAGTAATCACTTTTGATAGACCCATGGTTGGAGCTGTTGCATATCAATGGAGCGATTCAGGTGAGAATGCCTACCGTATTTTAAGAAAAAATTATGCTAAAGAGATTGTCTTAGCTTTAGATATTACATATTTATCATTTGAATTACCCGTAGACAATCAACTAATCATCCACGTGGCTGCTGGAAAAAATCAACAGTTTAACTTAATGGAAAAAATTACTTTAAGATCTAAAATCAGTCAATTGTCTCATTAAAGCTATGCTTAAAGAAAACAAAGCTTCTATTTTAGTTTCAACAACCATATTATATATTCTGATTGCTTTATCATCAGGGTTTGTACTGCTTAATGTTTCTGAAATGAATATTGCTCGTCGTTATTACTACTCTACAGCTGCTTTTTGGTTAGCTGAAGCCGGGATCAATATGTTTATGAAAGATTCCAGCTTGCTTGATCACATTTATTCCAAGACTATTCAATATGGAGATGGAACTATCACCTTGGATCGTGACGATTCTAAATCCATGTTTCGTTTTATTACAGCAACAGGCATATTTAAAGGCGTTCAAAGAAAGGTTCAAATTGGTTATTCTGTCAATATTCCTGAAGTCTACAAAAATACTATTTCAACAAAAGGTAACATTACAATAGCTGGGAAGAAATCATCTCTGGTGGCTAACGGGAAGACTCGTATAACAGGAAAGCTTGTTAATAATTCTACTTCCAATTATGGAAGACAAATTTTTCAAGATTTAAAATCAGATCAAGATAGTACTCTTACTTCTTTATTTTATACACAAGAAAACTCAAATGATTTTGAATCTTTTCTACAAAGCAACCGAAACTTAATTAATGGATATCCTTCTGAAAATGTTCTTTATATAAAAACTAGTGGCTCTTATACCTTGCCCCATGATGGATCTTTAAAAGGAAAGCGAATCATCTTTATTGAAGGAGACCTTTCAGGAGGGAATGTAATTATTAATTCCAATGGAATTGTTGCTCAAAATCAAAATTTGACTATTATTGCATCAGGAACAGTTACTTTTAATCAATCAGGGTTTCAAGCACCGAATTCACAGCTTAATATTATTTCTTGGCAAGGGTATAATGAATCTGTGAGTGCAGAGAGTAGTCATACAGGGCTAATTTATACTCATGGCCATGCCAGTTTTGATAATATCAAAGCTGATTCTATTCATCATGGTGGATTAATTGCTGATGGTGGTATAAGCTTTGGAGAAATTTGGTCTACTCAAGTTTTTAACTATATGGACATGACTAGGGGGGGCTATTATCCAGCAGGTTTTGATAAGTTAATAGGGGGGAGCATCACTACGATTGCTCCATATCCTACTATTTGGAAAGAGGTAAGCAATTGAAAATATTAATGTATCATGGGGTAATTTCTAATACGTCTGCTCAAATGCAAGATCGGGAGACAGGAGCGGAAATCTATGATGTTTCTGTCGAGAATTTTTATTCTCAAATGCGATGGCTAAAAGAACATCAATATCAAGTTAATTTAGTCCATACAGCTTCCACCGATTCAAGAGAAATTGTGATTACATTTGATGATGGAGAAATGAATAATTTTAAAGAGGCTTATCCTATACTTAAGGAATTTGGATGGAAAGCGTATTTCTTTATTATTGTTAAAAGAATTGGAACTCCCGGATACATGGGATGGGAAGAATTAAAAAAATTACACCAAGAAGGAATGGTCATCGGCTCACATGGATTAAGTCACGAAGTATTAACAAATCTAACCGATTCTCAGATGGAAGAAGAACTTGAAGGGTCAAAAAGAACTTTAGAAATTAATTTAAATACAACTATCAATACATTTTCTATTCCCAGAGGGTTTTGTAGTGATAAGGTCATTCAAAAAGCTTATGAGCTTGGTTATAAAACAGTTTTTATCTCTGATCGCCCCAAAATGCTTCAATCTCAATGTTTTAGTCGTATAGCCATTAAAGCTCATTGGACTTTACGACGATTTAATGCTGCTTTACTAGGCAAAAAACCTCTAAGAGAAATTGTGGGTACTGCAGCTAAAAACGTACTTAAAACAATACTTAGGGAATCGGGATATAATTGGATTCGCCACATTCTCATCAAACTATTTAAATGATTACACTATTTTGGATTCTATTGTTTTTGGTTGTTTACTGTTATTTTGGTTATCCTGCATTAATTTTCATTTTAGCCAAGATTAAAGCCGTTCCTATTCGAAAAAATAACATTGAACCTGCGGTATCTATTATCGTTGCTGTTCATAATGAAGAAGATGTCATTCGTCAAAAAATCCAAAATTTATTAGAAATTGATTACCCTGGAGATAAAAAAGAAATTCTCATAGGATCGGATGCTTCTAGCGATAAGACCCATGAAATTATTCAACAATTTAACGCTGCAAACATTAAACTCCATATCAATTCTATTCGACAAGGAAAAATGAGCATTTTAAATATGCTCGTTCCTAAGGCTCAAAATCAAATTATTATTTTTACGGATGCTAGGCAGATTTTTGAAAAAGATGCAATCAGAAAACTTGTAAGTAACTTTGCTGATCCTACTGTTGGCTCTGTGAGTGGAGAGCTTGTTTTTCATCAAAGGGAAGGCAACACAGCTAAAGGAATTAGCCTTTATTGGAGATATGAGAAATTTATACGTTTACAAGAAAGTCATGTTCATTCTATGTTAGGAGCAACAGGAGCTATTTATGCGATCAGGAAAGAACTCTTTGTACCTGGCCCCATTACAACTGTGCTGGATGATATGTTAACTCCTTTTAGAATCATTAAACAAGGTTATCGAGCAATTTTTGATGATACAGCCCATGCCTACGATCACGTGGCAGATAACCCTAAAGAAGAATTCAGTAGAAAAACCAGAACATTGTATGGCAATTACCAGATATTTGCTCTTTGCCCAGAGATGTTTAATCCTTTTCAAAGTCCCATTGCCTTACAGCTCATCTCACACAAACTTTTACGCGTGGTAATTCCTTTCTTTCTTATCATTTTGTTTATCATTAATTATCAATTACGCCAGGAAGATGTTTTTTCTAGACTATGGATATTACAAATTATTTTTTATACGATGGCACTTATTGGTCAATTAATACGAAATACAACGGTAGGGCCATTAAAATGGCTTTCTAAGATTTGTTATGTGCCCTATATTTTTTGCCTGCTTAATTATGCTGCTTTGGTTGGATTCTTCAAATTTTTAACATCTCAACAACAGGTCACTTGGCAAAAAGCTCGAGAATAATCTTATGCTTGTTTTCATGAACTTTAGAAGAAAAACAATATTAATCGCACTTTTATTAATAGCCTATATGCCTGTTTTGGTCTGGATGATCCAAAGATGGTTTGAATCAGGATCCTACTACAGCCATGGATTATTAATTCCTTTAGCCTCGTTATTTCTATTATGGGAAAGAAAAGAAAGGCTTAAGACCATTTCTCCTGAACCATCCGTTTGGGGGTTAAGAATATTCACTCTGGGCATACTCATTTATTGGGTGAGCGCATTATTAAATATCTATTCTTCAGCAGGATTTTCTTTGCTTTTTGTAATTTCTGGATTTGTTCTACTTTTTTATGGGGAAAAGATGTTTAGAGAAGTTTTATTCCCAATCTTATTTTTAATTTTTATGATTCCTTTGCCATTGATTGTGGTGGCTTCTATTTGTTTTAAATTAAAAATATTAGCAGCCCAACTAGCCACATTGATATTAAACATCTTGCAACTACATGCCCAAGTTCAAGCAAGCTTAATTCAAATGCCCAATAGCTCTATCATTGTAGAGAATGCCTGTGGGGGATTGCGATCTTTAATTTCTCTAACAGCGTTAGGAGCTTTGTTTGCTTATACAATGAAATTAAAATTTAATAGAAAACTGATTCTTTTCATTTCAGCTATTCCTATTGCCGTCATAACCAATTCATTGCGGATTGTTTTCCTAGCTGCAGTAGGAGAGATATATGGAACCCAGCACACTCAACCCGAAGGTTTTTTACATAATCTTTCTGGATGTGCAGTATTCTTATTTGCCTTTTTAGCGTTATTAACTTTAGAACGCTTTTTAGAATAATTATGTCCTATCGAAATTATATTTTTATAGTTCTGGTTCTTTTGATGAGTTTGTTTCTATCCTGGAAATTATATTTCTACTATCCAAATATCCAAAGCCACATTGACATAAATAAAATTTCTTTAAATATTCCAGGAATGAGTTCACGTGATTTATTTGTTGATATTGATCAATTCGATGCATTAGAACAAAGAACAACCAGCGTCTTACATCGTAGATATACCAATTTAAAACATGATCATATTAATTTATATATTATTTACTCAGAATTCAACCCCAAAGCCGTGTATCCACCGGAAATTTCTTATCCAGAACAAGAGATTTCTATCCTTGACAAAGGAAAGAAAATCATTAAAATTGATAACTCTGTTAAGCTAAGAGTGAATTGGTTACTCCTAGATAACGGACAAAATCAGCAGATCGTTTATTATTGGTTTAAAGTAGGAGATATTTACACTACCAGTTATTGGAAACAACAGGCCTTAATAGCCTTTAATAATTTTATAGGAAATAAACGGGGGAGTGCACTAATACAAGTTTCGATAGATGTGGTTGATAGTCGTCAAGAAAATGCAAAGAAAATTATTGATAACTTCGCTGGCTTAATTACACCGCTATTGTCTGAATATCTTCCTTAAAAAGAGTCAACTTGTAGAGAAAATTCAACACTTATAGTAAACAATTGTATTTAAATCACCTCGAACGCTCTATCTTATACATAAAGCATTTAATTTCATAGGTTTAAAGCATTTATTAAAAAGATGAAACTTGGCACAATAATTGCTTGTATCCTAGCGTACCCCTCAAATAGTGCATTTGAGGGTCCGAAATTATTCAAAAAATGAAAACAATGATTAAACTATCAATTTTATTTTTAACAGCTATTTTATTAATAGGCGCCTGCCCAACAAAGGGATTGGCTGCTAACACACCTATTATTAAAAGCCATCAAGTTAATTTAGCGCAAATTGATGATTCCGTACGCTTTTCTATACCTAAGGGTACTAAAAAATCTCAATCAAGAGCTCCTGAACCTTCTAGCTTGATGTTGTTTGGAAGCGGTCTGTTGAGCATGATCATTACCTTCGCACGAAGGACCTACGATCTTGCCAAAAGAACCTTAGATATTGTTTCATCCACCATAGCCCTTATTATTCTTGCACCTTTATGCTTAATTATTGCGATTCTGATTAAATTGACTTCTAAAGGGCCAATTTTATACAGCCAAATTCGATCGGGAAGGTATGGGGAACCATTTGAAATATATAAATTCCGTACCATGCGAACAGATGCTGAAAAAGACTCTGGTCCAGTATGGGCTAAAGCTAATGATAACCGTATCACGCCTATAGGTAATTTCTTACGCAAAAGCCGTTTTGATGAAATCCCTCAATTTATTAATGTGCTCCAAGGACATATGAGTGTTATTGGACCAAGACCTGAGAGACCTATATTTGTTGAGAAGTTAAAAGAAGACATTGTTGATTATCATAAACGTTTAGCTGTAAAGCCAGGAATTACAGGCTTAGCTCAAGTCTACCATCGCTATGATGAATCCATCTCGGATGTTCGAAAGAAAGTTAAATACGATATCCTTTACATTAAAAAGATGTGTTTTATGACTGATATCGGCATAATCTTTCGTACCTTTAAGGTTATTTTAACAGGCTTCGGTGCCCGTTAACCCTATTTCATTTTACAACTCGTATCCACACTAAAAAACAGACTAATTTACAAAAATAGTCTGTTTTTTTGTGTGGATTTAATTAAAATCTACTTATGGTTTTAAAATATCCTAAGAAAACCAATTCAAAATTGCAAAACCTTTTGCATAGGGTGAACATCATCTGTTTAAAATGCAATGAATCTTCTGACATCAATGATTTATTCAATAACTCTCTAGAAATTATCCTCGAACTTCTTTCCGCCAAATCTGGTTATATTTCAATCCTCGATCGACAAACTGAACGACTAACTCTTAAAATATCGGTCAACCCTAAACCTCAAGAGCAAGAGAACATTCTTGAATTCTTGAACAAAAAATTAACTAAATCTGCAGAAGATCTTAAGAACCCCTTACTTATTGAAAATATTCAAAACTATCCGATTATTTGTTTACCCTTAACAATCAAAAATCAATTATTAGGCATTATCAGTATTTCTGAAAAATCTTCTTCTAAGCCTTTCTCTCAAAGGGAAATCCTTCTTTTAGAATTTTTAGCTAGTCAAATTGCTTTTAATTATCAACGTATTCTTATGTCCCAACAAACTGTCGATCTGAAAAGGCAAATTGAATCTCAAGAACGATTGGTTTCTTTAGGCAAATTAGCAGGGGGGATTGCTCATGAATTCAATAATCCTCTTGATGGGGTTATGCGCTATACGAATCTGTGCTTGCCACATGCCCAGGACAATGATGTTTTACGTGAATACCTCATGGAAATACAGCAGGGATTAAAACGGATGGCAAATATTGTTAGAAATCTTTTAGCCTGTGCCCGTAATTCCCCTGGAACAGCTCAAAAAGAAAATGTGCATAAAATCATCGAGCAAGCTCTTAAAGAGGTATATCCATACCTGGCCACTAAAAACATAACTCTTGTCAAAAATTTTAATGACACCATCCCTGAGATTACCGATTGGGGATTAGAACGTATCATTAGTAATCTAGTTAAAAATGGTATTGATGCTATTGAAAGAAACGGTACTATTGAAATAACCACAGGGATGGATAAAGATTTCATCGAAATCCAAGTCTCCGATACAGGTAAAGGAATATCTGCTAAAGATATAGATAAAATCTTTGAACCTTTTTATACTACTAAAGATATAGATAAAGGCTGTGGTTTAGGATTGACCATTGTCAGTGAACTTGTTAAATATTATAATGGCAAAATTAAAGTCAAAAGCCGCCAGAACCATGGCACAACATTTACAATTAAAATACCAATAAACAGCTAATCTATGAATCCAACAAATAATTTTTCAATTCTAATCGTAGATGATGAGCCTCTTATCCGTAAATCACTCTACGAAATCTTAAAGATTTCTGGATTTGATGCACACGCTGTCAATTCTGGAGAAGAAGCTGTTGCCTTTATCGAAAGAAAAACAGTGGATATTGTTATCACCGATATGAAGCTTCCTAAAATGAGCGGTATAGAGCTGCTTAGTTTTATTAAAAAACATACTCCCGATACTCAGGTCATCCTTGTGACAGGCTATGGCAGCATTGAAACCGCTGTAGAGGCAATGAAAAAGGGAGCCTTTGATTACGTTACTAAGCCCATTATTGATGATGAAATTAAAATGCTGATCGATAAAATCCTTGAAAAGAAACGTCTTTTGGAAGAAAACCGCAATTTGCGTCAAATGGTCAGTAAAAATAAGCGTGGTTCTTTTGGTGGGATGATTGGTACTAGTGTTGCCATGCAAAATATATATAATCTTATTGAGTCCATTGCTCCTACAGATGCCACTATTATGATTAATGGAGAAAGCGGTACTGGGAAAGGAATGGCAGCTCGCGCTATTCATCAATGTGACCCCAAACGTAAAAATATGCCTTTTGTGGAAGTTAGCTGTGGGGCTTTATCCGAAACTTTACTTGAAAGTGAACTTTTTGGTCATGCTAAAGGGGCCTTTACTGGAGCAATTAAGGATAAAAAAGGACGTTTTGAAATGGCTAATGGAGGCACCATTTTCCTTGATGAAATTGACACCTGTTCCCCTAATCTTCAAGTAAAGCTCCTTCGCATCCTTCAAGATGGAGGTTTTGAAAGGGTAGGGGACACTCAAACACTTAAAACCAATGCCAGAGTCATTGTTGCAACCAACCAAAACTTAGAAAACCTCGTAGAACAAGGTGATTTTAGGGAAGATCTTTACTATCGTATACATGTGATTCCCATGTCTCTACCAGCCTTAAGAGAGCGTAAAGAAGACATCGAGCTGCTTGCCAAGAGTTTTATAGCTATTTCCAATAAGAAAAATAATAAAAACATTACAGGTATTAGCGAAGAAGTTAGAAAGTTGTTTTTAGATTATTCTTGGCCTGGTAACGTGCGTCAGCTTGAAAATGTTATTGAAGGCGCTGTGATCATGTCACGCAAAACTGTCATTAGCAAAGAAGATTTACCTAAAAGTTTTGATAAGAAGAAAAACATTGTATCATCCACCGAACATAAATCTTTAAATGACGAGCTTAAAGAACCAGCTAAAGAAATTATTCTTAATGCGCTGAAGAAATGTAATTTTAATCGCAGTAAAGCAGCTAAAAGTCTAGGTATTAATCGAACTACTTTGTATAACAAAATGAAAAAGTTTGGAATTCCCATTAAAGATTGATATGTTTGAAACTATTAAATCCAATTCAAAGTTAGAACAAATTCTCCTGAACTTTATTGATGTGCTCCGCATCAATATTTTCATGGTGGATATCCAAGGCAAACCTGTTTTAATTCCAAAAACTGATGGTTTTGGTTTTTCTGGATCAAGCAAATGGGGTGCTTTAAAATATCTAGGAACCCATGAATTCTTGGCTAAATTTCAATCGGAAGGCCAGTATTTAAAGGCTGTTGATCCTTTTGATTTTCATTATTTTGCTGTTCCTATTGGTTTTCAAGGATTTCCTGGTTATCTAATGGTTGGCCCAGTTATTTTAAGCCGACAGCTTGATCAGGTTGAGTATCAACGACGAGCCGCTCAATTGAGCATTAATCCATTAGAACTTACAGAATTCTTAAGCGAAATCCGTACGGTTTCTTTTAATAGTCTGAAATCTATCTTAGACTTATTATCGGAACTTTCTCAATATGCTTTAAAGATGAACGTTCCACAAGTCGAAAATCCTTCGGTTTTTACGAATTTATTAGATTTAGCCATGACCTTGACCCAAGCTGAGTGTGGCTCGATCATGTTATTTGATAAAGCCACCAAAAAGCTTCATATTCAGGTCTACAAAGGCCTAGATTCAACCAAAATGAACAATGTTAGTCTTAAATTAGGTGAAGGAATTGTTGGTCTGGTAGCCGAGAAAAAAGAACCATTTGTAATTAATGAAGGAACTCCTGACAACAGGATAAGTCATTTATTAACAAAACCAGAGCTTAAAAGCGCTGTTGTGCTTCCAATCTTAGGTAAGAGAAAGGAAGTTTTGGGAGTTTTAAGTGTTTCTACGCATCACAGAGGAAGCAGACTTGTCACACATCCGCAAGAGTTGCTTAAAAGCTTATCACAGATAACTTCAAATACTGCAGAGCAATTGATAGAGGTTTAAGCAACCTGATTTGAGCTTGCTAAAAGCCTCTTTCGGCCCTCTTAACAACTTCTTATAATATATGTTATGTTAAGTATTTATACAGGAAAGATGTCTTTTAGGCTACCAAAAGCTAGCTGATCTCCATTTTGCTTCAACCATAGCTCATCTTGCTTGTAATCTGGGGCAGAACCAACAGTTGTGTTCTGAACCGCCATTTGGACACAAACAATATAATATCAATGACTTACAACACGTAATTTTGAATGTTTTTAAGATTTTAGCCTAAATAAGCGGTATACGCGTATTCATATCAAGTTCAAACCGCCCATAAGGGTTTACATGTTCCCAAATCAGAGGAGTTAAAGCGGCTAAGTCTCTTTGAGTAAGCCGTCTTTCCCAGTCAGGTTTTGCTAACACAGTTTGAAGCATTAAAGTATTTATGTAAACCATACAGTTTATGTTTAAAGGACTAATCCTCTAAGAAGACTCCCCCAGAAGCAGTAATTTTGTTATTTTAAAATGGTATATATGACAAAAATTGGAAATATAGGGATTTTTCCTTCACTTACACAGTACTCAAAAAAAGTATATACTTTTTTCTACTACACTATAAAAATGTACATGACTTTTATAAAGCTTTGCTTAGAAAAGTCAGGACATTTCCAAAGTAGCCCATGTCAAATCATGAGAAACACAAGATAAAACACGTCAAGGACGATCGGAATGCGTAAAATTGATTTTTCGAAGGTCTTTTTAAAAACAAAAAGTGTGTGGGTTTTTAGAGTTGTGTGTTGGATTTGGGGGTTTTAATGGTGTTAATAACAATTAGTGATAATACACCTTATCACTAATTAGAATTTATGCTACAGTGATACCTATGACCCAGGAAACCAAACCACAGCGTCGTTTAGATGATCCCAGCTACCACTCTCTTAAAGAAGTGCCACCAGAATCAGATTTTATCCAACAAAAACGTAACCGCAGTGAGAAGACTGCTCGTGCCTACCAAGTTGATATCGACGATTTTAAAAATTTTATAGACATACAGAAACCAGAAGACTATCGATTAGTTACACCTAAACATGTTGCTGACTGGATCACAAAACTTAAAAAACAAAAATTAACCAATGAAACGATATCAAGAAAAATTTCGGCAGTGTCTTCTCTTTTTAAATATTATTGTGGACGATCTGCTTTAAAAAATAATCCCTGTAATAATATTACACGACCAAAAGTTGAATCGAATATCGGTAAATCAGATGCTATAAGCAATACCGAAGCCAGAAAACTTTTAGACGCCCCTCCTGCTGATACCTTAAAAGGGCTTAGAGACAGGGCGATTTTGGTTGTGTTTTTGTTTCATGGACTCAGACGTTCGGAAGTCATGGACTTAAAAGTTAACAGTATTCATGATGTTCAGGGCGTTCCACATTTACGAGTCAAAGGTAAGGGATCAAAAACGAGAGACCTTCCCCTGCACCCTGTTACTATAGAACGTATTAACGCCTATCTGCAAAAGGACGGCCGCACAGGCTTCTTAGAGTCCCCCCTCTTTTGCCAACTGCGTAAACGCAAAGATACCGACGGAAATCTAAAAGCTATGTCAACCAATATGATCTATATTATTGTGATGAATTACGCGAAAATGGTTGGAATTAAGATTGAGAATTTTCATCCGCATAGCTTAAGAGCAACTTGGGCAACCAATGCTTTATCCAATCATGCTGATCTGGCCAAGGTTCAAGATTATCTTGGACATGCAAACATTCAGACAACAAAAATTTATGATAAACGCACTCAAATTTTGGCAGACTCCCCCACCTTCAAAATAAATTATTAAGTAGGCTGGTGATTAGTTGCTTCTAACCCAAGAAATTGCTGGATTAGTAGAATAACTTATCTATATTGAAAAGCCCTGACTACCGGAGTAGAATTTTGGGGCAACGACGATTTTGAGGCAAACTGTTACAACAATCTTAATGATCAATTCTTGGATAAAATCGCGCCGCCAGTATACCTGCTACCAACCCGATAATAAAACCATATGGCAAGGCACAGGCCGCGATCGCTACCATAAAAGCAATCCACAATTGACGGCGATCAGATGAAATATCACCAACTAAAACCATCAGACCTAATGCTTCTACAAGAAGAATCACGCCCAAAATAGGCATAGGAAAAATATTGATCATTTGACTAAATCCTTGGCTAAAAAATAATCCAAAAATCAAATACATCAAACCATAAATAACAATGGAACCACCCGTGCGTGATCCAAACGTGTAATGACCTATCATTCCCCCGGATCCATGGCAAACAGGAACACCGCCGAAAAAAGGATTGATTAAATTCATGACACTATACGTACCGCCAATTTTACGGATGGTTAAAGGCTTCTGTGGGAAAAGATCTTCATTGACCTGACGGGTAGCTAAAATCGAATTACCTAAAGATAAAGGGATTTGAGGTAAGGCCAATAAAACAAAACCTGTCACAATATCTGACCAGGTCGGCGCATGAAATACTGGCAAAGAAAAACCAAAAGCATTGTTTAAGTCCATCCATTTCAATTTAAACGTAAAAGCATAGATCACGCCAAGAACAATAACTGCCAATGCTGCTGGAAACCGCTTATTAGGCAAAAGCCAAAAAATTAAAATCAATGCGATCACCCCTAAGACATAACCAAGAGCTCCATCTTTAGGCAAATACTCTTTTAAGGCCAGAAGCCCTAGGCTCATCCCTAAGCCTAGCTGTATACCACGCACAACCATTTTTGGAATATGGCGGGCAATCACATCTAAAAGACCGCTTAAGGTCAAAATAAGCATGATAGCTCCAATGGCTAACCCACCTCCATAGAGAGTGCCCGCTGCCAATTTTTGAGTGATAACTAAAGCAGCAACTGCTTTAAGGGGTTGCACTGGCATTGGTCTTTGATAAAGGAGTCCTGTAAAAATTTGCATGAGACCATACATCACAAGCACACTACAAGCATCCAAGCGAGCTGCTAAAATCATCCCAACCAATAAGGGAAAATCCGTGCCGATGTCACCAAAAGATCCAGCCAGTTCTTGACGGTTAAAACGGATATTAATCATGTTTACAGAGTAGAAAAGGGGTTAAAAAATCTTCTATCCGCCAATATGATACATTTCAACTTTGGCAATTGGAGATTTTTTTTGCAGATTTTCAAAACGAGTTTCGGAGTAGCGGTCTTGGCGTTTTTGCCATACAGATGAGATCAATTCTTTTAAAGACTCGTCATTAGATTGAGAGCGGATTAACTCTCGTAGATCTGTTCCCTGATTCGCAAAAAGACAGGTATACATCTTCCCATCTGCTGACAAGCGAAGACGATTACAAGTTCCACAAAAAGGATGGCTCACAGATGAAATAAATCCAACATCTCCCTGACCATCAAAGAAACGAAAACGTGCTGACGTCTCTCCGCCTTCTGTTCCACCAATAGATTCCATAGGGTATATTTTATGAATGTTGGCTATGATTTCTGAGGAAGGAACAACTTGTTTAGCATTCCAATGATTTTGATTACCCACATCCATATACTCAATGAATCGAAGCGTATGTCCTTCTTGGCGGGCAAAACGAACTAAATCCAAATACGTATGATCATTTACGTCACGTTGAATCACCGCATTAATCTTAATAGACTCAAATCCTGCATTTTTTGCAGCTTCAATTCCATTTAAAACTTGGGTGACATCACCCTTAGAGCCACTTAAAGCTTTAAATACCAGAGGGTCAATAGAATCTAGACTCACCGTTAAACGTTTAAGCCCTGCCTTCTTTAACTTAAGAGCCATTCCGTCTAATAAAGAACCGTTGGTAGTTAACGCCAAATCCTTGATTCCTTGAATCTTAGAAAGTTTCTCAATCAATTGATCAATGTTAGGTCGAAGCAAAGGCTCTCCCCCAGTTAAACGAACCTTTTGAACACCTAAAGACACAAATGCCTGAACTACCCTTTGAATCTCATCAAAACTCAACCATTCTTGCTTATCTAAAAATTTATAAGCTTGATGAAATTGCTCCTCTGGCATGCAATAAGGACAACGAAAATTGCAGCGGTCAATCACTGAAATGCGCAAATCTCGCAATGGTCTTTGAAATTGATCTTTAATAAACATGACTAATCATACCTAAGAAAGAATTTAAATGGAATTTTTTTGAATAAACCAAGAAAAGCATTGCTGTATAAATTTTAATTATACAATGCTTTATCTATAGCAGGGATCAACTGATCAAAAAGTTCACTCTTACCTATAAAAGCCTTAATGACCCTATTACGTTTAACTTGAACGATTTCTTTAGCATCAAACATTGTTAACATAATAATATTACATTTAGGATCATGCTTTTTAATTTGACGAGCAGCCTCAATACCATTGATGCCCCCTAAACAAAAGTCCATAATCACAACTCGTGGTTTAACTTTACGTGCAATTAAAACTCCTTCCTCTCCTGAGCATGCTTCCATCATTTGAGCTTTGATTTTATTCAACTCCAAAAAATGAACAACCGCTTGGCGAAAGTCTTTATGATCTTCAACGATTAGTATACGTGGCATCATTGCAATATTATGCTAGAAGAATGAAGATATCATAATGGGTTAAACTACGCAGGAAGGTACGTAATAATACGTAAATTTTTAAACAAGTCCTTTGGAAATTGCGTATTTAACTAGCCCAGCTGCAGTTTTGATGCCTAGTTTGTGGATAAAACGACTGCGATGAGTTTCTACTGTGCGAATACTAATTTTTAATTTGGAGGCAATGTTTTTGTTTGCCTGACCTTGGGCAATAAGACGTAAAACTTGCTTCTCTCGTTGAGTCAAAATCTCTAAAGAAGGAACATCTATCTGCTCTATAGATCGTACATATTGTTCTGTAATCAGATTAGAAATATCAGGAGAGATATAGTTTTTTCCCCTCATAATCACTTTGATCGCCATCACCAACTGATCAAAAGCGCTGTCTTTAAGAATATACCCACAAGAACCTGCAGCCATAGCATGTTTGAAATGCTCAATATCTTTTTGCATGGTCAATACCAAGGACTTTATTTTAGGAAATTTTTTACGAATTTCTTTAAGAGTAGCTAAACCATCCAGGTTAGGCATTGAAAGATCAATAACAACACAATCAGCACGTATAGATGACAATTTTTCTAACAAATCCTCGCCATCTTTTGCCTGTGCGACAATTTTAAAATCCTTTTCTTTCTCTAAAAGCCCTTTAAGACCAGCCCGAAACATTTCGTGATCATCTGCAAGAATTATTCTAATAGTACTCATAGACCCTCTTTGACAATTGGTATATCTACCAAAATCGTTGTCCCCTGCTTACGCTTTGAATGAATTTCAACAGTCCCACCCAATAATCTTGCCCTTTCCTGCATAGTCACTAAACCTAAACTAGTAGACTTACCATTACGCACAAATCCTACACCATTATCGATAATAGAAATATTAAGATTCCCTTTGGTCTTAACTATCCTTACCTGAATACGAGAAGCTTTAGCATGTTTAAGAATATTAGCGAGAGCCTCTTGAATAATCCTAAAAACATTGATTGCTTCAGCTTTAAAATGAAGACCATCTAAAGAACTATGACGGAAATTTATTTTTAATTTATTACTCTGTTTAATTTCACCAAACATCATCTTTAAAGCTGTTGTAAGTCCCAAGACTTCAAGAGTGGATGGCCTCAAACGTGTTGCAAGGCAACGAGACTTTTCAATGATTATATTTAAATACTCAATAATCTTCTTCTGTTGAGAAGTAACCTTTTTTCCTTTTTGAAACTCCTCCAATGACGCAGATTGAATTAACATTTTTAATGTCGCTAAAGACTGTCCTAAATCATCATGAATAT
>CAZOXU010000001.1:25257-362126 GCA_964583975.1 uncultured Planctomycetales bacterium | reverse complement strand
AAAAAAGGCGTCTACAACTACATCAAGGAAGAAGCTGACCCAATAACCCAACAGCCTGTACCTCGTAAATACTTTTCAGGTGGAATGAACATTAGTCCAGATCGAGCCATGACAATTGTTAAAGATTTTCCTCAAGCGAACTTCTCAAGTGAACGTTTGTATCGAGTTAATTCAGATTTAAGAATCGATCATGCAATGAGTTCGCCAAAAATTTATAGGGCCGTTGATAACCCTTATGAAAAACCTGATTATGTGACACGACAAGCATGGTTTTTAAATGATGCCTATAAGATTTATGAAGATTTAAATGAACGAAAAGAAACTTCTCAAGAAATGTTATTGATTGGCGTTGGGAAAGGTGTTGCAGCCATGGAGTTGGCTTTAAAGTATCCAAATTTGAAAATCGTTGCCATTAACAAGGAAGAGAGGTTATGGGATGAGGCTTACCTAGAACAAATCTTTAAAGATAAGAAATATTCTACAGATGAAATCAATCAAGCTCGCCAGAGAATTACAGTGAAAGCTCTTGATATTAGTGATCAGCAAGAACGGGCCAGGGTTCTAGGTGAGTCAAGGTTTGATATGGTTATCTTTGAAACAACAGTGTTGATGTATACGGTTGATAAATTAGAAATCATTGAAGATATGTTTAATACCTACCTTCGAGAAGGAGGGGTTTATGCCTTTGAAGGCACTCAAATTAAAGTTGAATCAAAGATATTTAAGGAATTACCAAGTATTATTCAAATTGCCTTTGAGAGTAGTGGAGCTCAAGTTAAAAAAGTCAAGACCGAAAGAAATCATCAACTTTTTATGAAGGTATTTAAACCCAAAGCACATGTTCCATTAAAATTTAATTTAAATTTAAATCGTGAAAAAACATTAGATAAAAGATATGTGTTTAAAGTAGGTCGAACAGATTCGTATGTGTCTTTTTATGATCTTCCTTCCAACAATGAAGGTGGGGATCAACAGGTTTTGACTGACAAGGCCATGAGTTCAAATGATGATATTTTGGTGCAAGGTCAGGCTGATGATCATCAAGTTTGGGAAAAGATATTTACCATTTGGGAGAAAGAATTAGATGAGATGACGGTTCAAAATGGATTCCCTGTTCTTATGGTTGGAGGACTTCCTGGCACAGGAAAAACAACCGCCGCTAAGGAATTTATGGAATATCTTGCCCAAAGAGGCAAGAAAGCTCATCGTATTTCAACAATTGGTCTAATAAGAAGCATTGGACTTGAAAAGTATTTAAAGTCTTTTCCTCGTATTCTTTTTTCCAATCCATCTACAAGAATAAAACGTATGAATGAGCTTTTTGAAACAAGTGTTCCAGCAGAAGATTTTTCTAAAGCAATTACTCAAGCTAGATCTGGAAACCAGCAAAGTGTCAAATTAGAACTCTACAGGTTTGGAGAAGTTACTATTAACAAAGGAGAAATTATCATTGTGGAAGGTTCTCAGGCAAGGAATTTCTTTCCTTCTCTTCCTGCAGTCAGTGTGTATTTTAATATTGATCCAACCCTACAGAAATCACGCATTATTGATCGTAGTCGACAGAAAGCGCGCTCGACACTCAATCTTATTCTTGAATTAGCAATTAAGACGAATAGGTCATATGGAAATCTTTCTGCAAGCAGGGTGCAAAATTATGGACTTATTGTCGATGTTAATAGTGATGGAACTGTTTCCATGCGTAAACAAGCTTCAGCTGACCAAGCGATGGTAAGTTTCAAAAGTCCTGTCCTAACTTCCGAATTGCCAGAGTTTGATAATGAATTTCGATCCTATTTAGATCGTCATCATGCCCAGTGGGAGCAATTACATAAAGTGATTCTTCCAGCCTTAATTGATAGAGCGCTTAAGAGAATCGCTCAAGGGGAACGACCAAGCATTAAGGTCACAGACCTAGGTGCCAGCACAGGCGAAGAGGTAGCCAGAATTTTTTATGAATTGGTCTTGGGCCTACAAGCCAAAGGACAGAATGTTAATGACTGGGACATAGAGATTATTGGAATAGATAATAATGCTCAGATTGTTGCTGAAGCCAAGCGACGATTATCAGGCGCTAAACCTTTTGCTCGTAGCAGGAGCGCGGAGGAACAGACATCGGTTAAAGAAGGTAAATTTTATGCCGATGCTGTGGTGGAGGTTTTGGATCAGTACAGGGAAAGGTTTGAGCAAAGCGTTGTGGTTGTAAAACAAGATCTATTTGATGCGCAAGGGATGAGCGCCTATCTAAAAGATTCTGACCTAACCGTGATGAATCATGTGCTGCGCATATTCGCCAATGATCCGGCACGCCAAGCTCAACTCATTCAAAATATCAGCGAAGATGCTCCAGAAAGCGTAGTGGCTATCGGAGATTCGGGAATTGCACAGAGGTTGTTAGATAAAGCTTCAGGTCATATTTTTCAAGGCATTGGAGCCTCATCAGAAACTCAATATTTTGTAGGTGTATCTGAAAACATGTTGGAATCCATAGATGCAGCCATGGCGGTTGATTTTAACTCGTCAAAGCCAGAAATAAAAATTGTGTATAAATCGACGGGGCATAGATTGCTAGTTGTATCACAAAATGTATTAAGTAAATATTATAAGGCTGGATATTTGTTTGCGAAGAAATATGCCTTCACTTCCCTTATGCAGTTTTTTGCAAAGAAACAATATTCTATGGAGCATCCATTTGATTATGAAAAGCCCATTTATGATCGAATTAATCAAGATCTTCAAGTAAAAGAAGGAATTGTTTATTATCCGGGAATTAATGTTGATTTAGATCCGATTTTTAGAATTAAAGGCATTAAAACCTTGGTTGGAGTGGACCCTTTAAATGATGGTAAGACTAATTGGGAAAGAATTAAGTTGAGATATGAAATGGATATTGTTGCTCAAGGTGGAGTCAATATAGAACAAGAAGAAAAAGTTTTGCCGGATGGGACCAGGAAATTAATCTTTAGATTTGACACGCAGGAGAATGAGACTAAAGAAATAATTTTATATCAGGCAGATGCGCGCAAGTATAGTCCAAAATTCATTGAGGAAACACAAGAGGGTTATGATGTTTTCTTCCCAAAAGCAATATCTACAGACTTTGACAGACAATATATTGCACAAGCTTCTGCCCAATTAAGAAAAGGAGGCTTGTTTTTTTTAAATAGAGAGCCAGAGATAACAGAGATTGAAGGTTTAACAAGAGTGATGGTTCCCATGAATGACTGGATTGGTGGTTTAAGTGCTTATTGGAAAAAGGATTCGGCGATGTTGTCTTTTAAACCATTGATTACAGTTCAACGTGATGCGTTTGAAGGTGATCCCCAGCTGCGAAGTCGAATAGAAGCCATGTCTACCTTTGAATATGCACAATGGCTTTCAGTTAGAGAAAATGCCGTCCGAATTTTCGGATCATTAAAGAAGGCGACTAAGCGCAATTTATATTATCAAATTGTCAGACGACCAGAATTTCGAGGAATTTTTGGTAAACCAACGTCCTATGCTAATCAACGTTTTATGACGCATCGCAAATCTTTGCTCGACCCCTTGAGGATCAAAGTTGAAGAGATTGATAAAATGAGTGTTGATGGATGGCTGTTTGATTCTTTCGGTTATGATGGTGAGCAACAAACAGATGGGGTAGGGTTTAAAGGGTATGTTAGCTTTAAAAATTGGAGATATTTCTCCCCACAACAATTAGGCAGATTTTTGGCTAGTCTTTCAGTTCTAAAAGTTACTCAGAATTCAAAAATTGGACTTAAACTTTTCTCTCCAATAAAAGAGAATGCTTATAAGGCGATTATTCGTAAGGAAGATATTGTTATTTATGGGGCGACTCAGAAAGATGTTGAAGAAGCTCTTAAATTAGCCGAAAGAAGATTTGGGAAAGATAATATTGTAATTTCAAGAGGAATGGATTTTAAAAGTTCTTTTCATGAAACTATTGCTCAGAAGGTCAGGAGTGCTTTAGGTAAAGGAGAGCAATTCAAGATAGAAGACTTGCCTTCACAATTTCTAACTCCTGAAAGAAGACATTTTTTGCAGATCGATTCCGCGATGATTAGTGGAACTTTTGAAGTAAAGGTTAAAGGGCAGACATTAGCATCAGTAGCCCGACATTTAGGGATAAGTCCAGAGTTAATGAAAGCGTTAAACCCAGATAAAGATTTGGATAGTCCTGTTGATTATTTAGAACCTGTTAACGTGGAATTTAGAGATCTTAGGAGGTTTAAAAAACGTACATTATTAGATTATTTCTTTGGAATAAGACGTTGGCTAGCCAGTGATCCTTCAAAGATAATAATAAGATCTCAACCGGCTGAAATAATCCCCAACGTAAAATATCGCACAGGTATAGGTGTTGTAAGCTTAGATATCACAGATGAAATATTAACAAAAACAAAAATCGATCCATTTTATAGTTTGGAGTTTGATCAGGAATATTTAAGACAGACTGTTGCAAGGTTGAAATTGAGTTTAGTGGGACACGGCACAGGTGTAAGTGAAAAACCTTTAGAAACTGCTAAAGGAATTCTTGTTTCAGGAGAAATAAACCATAGAAAGGGACTTGTTCAATATGGGGCGATCGATCTTCTGGGTAGTGGGGAATCTTATGCGCCATATGACAGTGATGGGGAGGGGCTTTTTATCGTAGATTCTAGACAGCAAGTAGATAGAGACATGTCTCTTGAGAGGATAAAATACATCGTATTCTCACAAGCGAATGCCCAGATCATGCGCCAAGAATTCCCACAATACAGTTCGAAAATTTTCTCTTATAGAGAATTAGCTGAAAAACTTATTAAAGAAGCCCAAGAAGACAAAGCACAAGTTTCTAAGGGTGGTATTGATTTTAACGCTGATAAAATTAATTTACAGGTGCAGGGCAGTGCTGGAGAATTGAAGTTTAAAATAGATCCAGCGATGCTGCAACAACTGCAAAACGCCCCTGGCTTTTATCCGGTAATCATCAACATTACCCCAATTGAAGCTGATACTTTAAAAGGGTTTTTGGGTATTCCTTAAGAATTTCCCTTGTTCTTGACTTGCCAAACTAATAAAATAACTTTATCTCAAAAATATATCTAAAAGGAGTTTTCTATGGGTGGACGTACTGGAGAGTTAATTTTACTTTTGCTGGTTTTTATTCTGCTGTTTGGCGCGCAAAAATTACCAGAAATCGGTGCTGCATTAGGTAAAGCCATTCGTGAATTCAAGAAAAGCATGAATGATGTCAAAGAAGATATCAAAAAGCCCGTTGAAGACAAATCTTAAGTGAGTTTAATCAATAAGATACAATCGTTTTTGCCCCACCTAGATGAGTTTCGTCGTCGATTAATAGTAGTTTTGCTTGGGTTTATCGTGGCGACACTCATCTGCTACAATTTCGCCGGTCAAATCTTGCCGATTTTGATCCAACCTGCGACTCATTTGGTATTTACTTCTCCTTTAGATGGCTTTTCAGCCTATATGACCATTGCAGCAGTGATGGGTTTCATCTTAAGCCTGCCTTTAACTTTACATCAAGTTTGGTCTTTTATAGGAAGCGCACTGCGGCCACAAGAGAAGCAGTTTATTCTTCTTTTTGCGCCATTATCTTTCTTGTTCTTTTTATTTGGTGTTGCATTTGCTTTTTTTGTTGCCATTCCTTTAACGTATAAATTTCTAATGAGTTTTTCTTCTGATTACATGCAACCTATGATCACAGTCAGTAGCTATATGGGATTTTTAGCTAATATGTTGATTGCCTTTGGGGTGACATTTGAATTGCCGTTGATTTTAGCTTTTCTAGCGAAGATAGGGATTGCAAGTCCTGAGTATTTACGTCAAAAAAGACGTCATGCAATCATGATTATTTTTATTATTGCTACCATCATTACGCCGCCGGACATTATCTCTCAGGTTTTATTGGCCTTACCGTTGATTTTACTTTATGAATTGGGGATTGTTCTTGTGGGGTTTGTCTATAAACATAAAACCCTCTAAGAATTTAGAGGGTTTTATGGTAATGAATGTTGAAAACAGATGTTATTTCTTTTTTGCTGTTTTCTTTTTTTTCTTAGTAGCCATTTTGTCTCTCCTTTCATTAGGATTGATTTGTTAATAAGATATTAACATAAGCATGATGATATGCAAAAAAATTTTGAAAAATTTTTTTTAAATAAAATTATTTTTATCAGTTTTTTCCGTCGGTAGAAAAAATATCATATGAAACCATCTTCAATTTATATTCATATTCCGTTTTGTTTGCATAAATGTTTGTTTTGTTCGTTCGCAATTGCAATTGCGCAGACACATCGCGCAGATGATTATCTGAATCAATTAGAATTAGAAGCAAAGATATACTCTGCGGGTTCAATAGATTCTCTTTACATTGGTGGGGGCACACCATCGATTTTGTCACAGTCTCAGCTAGAACGTTTGTTCAACATTGTGAGGAATCGATTCACTTTAAAAGAAAATTGCGAAATCACCCTCGAAGCTAATCCGGAAGGTTTAGATGAATCCAAAGCCAGACTCATTAAAGATTTGGGCGTAAATCGAATCAGTTTGGGAATTCAGTCGCTGGATGATCGGTATTTAAAATTTCTAGGACGCCGGCATAGTGCTCAAGAGGCCAGAAATGTCTACCATCTGCTTAGAAAAATAGGATTTAAAAACATCAATTTAGATTTGATGTATGCGTTTCCTTCTCAAACAGCTGATGAGCTACGAGAAGATGTAAAGGCTATTGCTTCTTTGGGCAGCGAACATTTATCGTTATACACTTTAACCATCGAGCCTAATAGCCGATTCCACGTCAGTGCTATAAAATTAGACGATGAAGAAACGATTGCTCAAGGATATTTAAAGGTTGCAGAGATTTTAGGTCAGCATGGTTTTGAGCAATATGAGATTAGTAATTTCTCAAAAGCAGGATTTGAGTCACAACATAATAAGAATTACTGGTTGGGCGGACGATATATCGGCTTAGGCATGGGCGCGCATGGATTTGTGGATAATCGACGCTACTGGAATAAATCTAAGCTCCAGGAGTATCTTGTGGAAGAAGATAGGGTTGAAGGTTTTGAAATTTTAAATGAACACACCCTATTAATGGAGAAAGTTTTATTTGGTTTGCGGATGAATGAAGGTATTGAGGCATCCTTGATTCCAGAATCTAATAAAAAGATGATGCAAGAATTTATCGATGAAGGGTATTTTTTAAAAGACAATAATAGAATCAAAGCCACACAAAAAGGGCAGTTGGTTTTAGATGAATTATCGGTGCGGTTGATATAGGTCTACAATGCGTTGACTGTGGGAGAAGAGTTTTAATAATGATTGCTCGATGATACCTTTGTATTGGGCGTTCATCTTCAATGTAGAGAGAATTTCCTGAGATTTCTTCAGACGCGATGTCACAGCTTCAAGTGCGTAAGCAAGGCTGCCGGCCTCGATAAAGATCTTCTTAATTTCTTCCAAATCTTTAAGAGTTTTGGTCTTTTTAGTAAAGATCTTTAAGAATTGGCTGTGCTTCTTACCTTTCAGAGTTTTATTCGCATGAATCACCATGATGGTTTTCTTCTCTTCAGCTAAGTCACTTAAAATTGATTTGCCAATATTCTCCTCAGTTTCAAAGATACCAATGATGTCATCTTGGATTTGAAAAGCTTGGCCAATTAGTACCCCAAAATCGGAGAGTTTTTTAATGTCTTTTTCCGGAGCTCCTGCAAGAATAGCGCCTGTGACCATCGGGCAATCAAAGGTGTAGCGCGCGGTTTTTAACGTATAATTAAGGAAGACATCTTTCTCGGTAATTTCTTTAAGCCCCTTGACTCCATGCACTGTGTCAATAAATTCTCCCATAGCTGTGAAAGCCGCTGTTTGGATAAAATATTTCAGTGCACGTTCTTTACGGTCCAGAGGTTCATTGATTGACAAAAAGGCGTCAATGGCGAGCGCGTAAACAATATCTCCTGCAATAATTCCCAGATCAATGCCTAATTTATCAGGATTATTGGTAGGCACGGTGTGTGCTAGGACCTTATGGAGTGTTGGTCGTCCTCGACGAAGATCAGAACGATCGATGATATCATCATGGATGAGCATGAAATTATGCAAGAATTCCATACAAGTTGAAGCATTAAACAATTCTTTGGAAATTTTTTTCTCGGATGGGCTATAAGCTTTATAGGTAAGGATTAAGAGTAGGGGACGAAGACGTTTGCCTTCTCTTAACGTGAATTCCCGGATGCTCTCAAATAAAAGGGGAGAGACAAGGTGTAATTTGTAGTCTCGCTTGACGGTTTTTAAGAAGGAAGCCAGAGAAACATCAATATTTTTTCGTAATTGTTCAATCATGGTTGCGTATGGTAACATAGAACATTTCACAGCTCAACAAAACTTTAAGGAGATCATATGAAGAAAATATTTTTGTCGGTCCTATTTTTATCTTTGAGTTCTTTAGCTCTGGCTGAGACTGTGAATTTAAACGATGGAAAAACCATCGTTGGAAAAATTACCAAAAGAGATTTTAAAAGTGTGACTGTGGAGGTTAATGGAACAGAGATTACCTATTTTGCAGATGAGATTAAAGATATCGATGGCCAGCCATTGATTGCTTCACAACAGGTTCAGGTCCCTATTCAATCGGTTGGCGGCTCTATTGTGAATGCAATATCAAGCAAGACCGAAGATGATCCTGTCCAAAAAAGAGCGTTAATCCTAAAATTCATTGAAGTTTTTGGCACGCGCAAGGTTATGGCTCAAAATATGGAAGCCATGTTAAGTGCGGTGGAGCAACAAAAGCCAGATATGGCGGCTAAAATTCGTGAACGAGTCAAGGTTGATGAAATTATTGAAAGACTTATCCCTTTATATGACAAGCACTTTACTTCGGTGGAATTAAATACCTATATTGAATTTTACTCTTCGGAAAAGGGAAAGAAGCTCGTAGGGCACATTGGTGAGATTATGAAAGAAAGCGTGGATGTAAGTGCTAGTTATTTAAAGGAAAAATTTCCTGAAATGATGGAAACCAAATAATTTTTTATATACGTAAGTGCATATATATCAATATCTTACAATATTTATAGTTGGGAAGTGGTGTTTTTTAGATTGACCTAATAAATATTCTTTGCTATATTCTATCCCGCTTTCACACCCACCCTAAATCAATGAGGTTGAATTGTTTAGCTACATTTTATTAACCGTATTTTCAAGGAGTTACCATGATTGATCGTTATTCCCTGTCAAAAATGAGTCGCATTTGGTCCGACGAGCATAAGATGGAAATTATGCTAAAAATTGAAATCTTAGCCTGCCAAGCCATGACAAAATTAGGAATGATCCCTAAAGCAGCTATGGACAAAATTAATAAGAATGCCAAATTTGACTTAGAAGAAGTTCGTCGCTTAGAAGAACGCACTAAGCATGATGTTGTAGCATTCATCCAAAACGTAGGACAGAGCCTTGGACCAGAAGCGCAATATCTTCACATGGGAATGACTTCATCAGATCTGTTAGACACCTCTTTATCGATGCAATGCGTGGAAGCTTGCGATATTCTTATTTCCGATGTCAAAAAGCTCAATGCTGTTATTAAAGAAAAAGCCAAAAAATATAAAGACACCGTTTGTATTGCTCGTACTCATGGGGTACATGCCGAACCAACGACCTTTGGTTTGAAATTGGCCATTTGGTATGATGAAATGACTCGCAATTTAGAACGTTTAGAGCAAGCCCGTGAAATGATGCGCTATGGTAAACTTTCTGGCGCTGTCGGTACATATGCCAACATTGATCCTTCTGTCGAAGAATATGTATGTGAACAATTGAATTTAAAACCAGCTAATGTGGCCACGCAAATCTTGCAGCGTGATTTGCATTGCCAGCTGGTCAGCGTTATTGCGATGATTGGTTGCTCACTAGAGAAGTTTGCTACTGAAATTCGTTCCTTACAAAAAACCGAGATTCTAGAAGTTGAAGAGCCTTTCTTCAAAGGACAAATTGGTTCTTCGGCCATGCCTCATAAGAGAAATCCTGTGACCTGCGAAAGAATCTGCGGTCTTTCTCGTATCCTGAGAGCCAATGCCATCGTTGCCTTTGAAAATATCAACTTATGGCACGAACGTGATATCAGCCATTCATCTGCTGAGCGCGTCATCCTACCAGATTCTACAATCGCTTTAAATTACATGATCAATAAATTCATCCCAATCATCGAGGGACTTTTGGTTTATCCAAAGAACATGATCACCTCATTATCCAAAACCAGAGGATTGATTTATTCTCAACGTTTGCTATTGGAATTAATGAAAAAAGGTCTTTCTCGTGATGCGGCTTACGATATTGTCCAGTCTTGCGCCATGCAAGTTTGGCAAGAATCTTCTGAATTCAAGGATGTGTTGTACCGTGATCGTCATGTTCGTAAGTATTTATCTAAAAATGAAATCGATGGTGCATTCGATATCAAATACTACATTCGTCATCGTGATAAAATCTTTAAACGTGCGGGGATAAAATAATGGAAAAAATTAATCCTATCTACGAAGGTAAAGCAAAAATTCTTTATACCACCAAAGATCCTGATCTTTTAATCCAGTATTTTAAGGATGAGGCGACAGCCTTTAATGCCCAAAAGAAGGGGATGATCGATCAAAAAGGTGTCATGAATAACCGTATTGCCTCAAAGATTTTTGAATATCTCGCTAAAGAGGGAGTCACCACCCATTACGTCAAAACACTTTCCGACCGAGAAATGTTAGTCAAAAAGGTCGAGATTGTTCCTATTGAGGTCATTATACGTAATCGTGCCGCTGGTTCGATTTGCCGTTTGTTAGGTTTACAAGAAGGTTTACAATTAGCTTGTCCTATTTTGGAATATTGCTTTAAGGATGACAGCTTAGGTGACCCTCTTATCAATGATTATCATATCAGAGCTTTGAAATTAGCAACCGATGAGGAAATGAAGAAAATTTCAGCTATGGCTTTCAAAGTCAATGATGCACTCAAGCAATTCTTCTTGAAGCTCAACATTGAATTGATTGATTTTAAGATTGAATTAGGACGCTGCAAGGGAGATATCATTTTAGCTGATGAAATTTCTCCAGACACCTGCCGTCTTTGGGAAGTTGGTACAGGTAAGAAATTAGATAAGGATCGCTTCAGACGAGATTTAGGCAATGTTGAAGAGGCCTACCAAGAGGTTCTGCGTAGAGTAGAAAAATAATGATTTGGCGTGTTGAAATTCGACAAAAAAGCGGATTATTAGATTCCGCTGGCGCTGCTGTTTTAAAAGACATTACAGATTTAGGGATCACTCACCTCGATCGTGTTTCGATGGTGAGTGTTTACCTTTTAGAGGGCGACATTGGCCGTGATGATGTCAAAAAAATCTGTGAAGAGCTTTTAGTTGACCCTATCGTTGAAGAATATGGCTTTTCATTTTCCCTAGCCAAGACATCTTCAGACCACCACATCGTGGAAGTTGCTTACAATCCTGGAGTCATGGACCCCGTGGAGGCATCCACTATCAAAGGTATTCGTGATTTAGGCATTGATGGTATCAAAGCTGTGCGTACAGCTAAGCAATATCATCTATTCGGACGTTTATCCGAGAAGGAAATTGAGCATATTACCTCCCGCGTGCTCATGAATAAACTGATCCAGCATTCTGTTAAGAACGCGGCACAGGCTATTCCATCAACACTTTTAATTAGTGCTGCTGCCAAGACTAAATTTGACGTAGTAGTTGTTGATCTTCTTTCTGCCAATGATCGGCAGTTAAAAGAGCTCTCCCAAAAAGGCCAACTGTATTTAAATCTTGATGAGATGCGAGCCATCCAGGCGCATTTTAAGAAGGAGGGCCGCAATCCCTCCGATGTGGAATTAGAAACCATTGCGCAAACCTGGAGTGAGCACTGTAATCATAAGACGTTTCGCGGCATCATCCGTTACCGTGAGGGTAAAAAAGGCCGGCCGCAGATTATCCGTAGTTTATTTAAAAGTACGATTGCTAAGGTCACTAATGATTTAAAGAAAAAATGGTGTGTCTCGGTTTTTCATGACAATGCAGGCATTATCAGCTTTGATAAGGATTATCATGTGTGTTTTAAGGTTGAGACACACAATCATCCTTCAGCTCTTGAGCCTTTTGGTGGAGCCAATACCGGAGTCGGCGGTGTCATTCGTGATATTTTAGGTACCGGTTTGGCAGCCAAGCCTCTAGCTAATACCGACGTATTTTGTTTTGCACCTCCTGATACACCAGCCAGTGAGATTCCATCTGGAGCGCTGCATCCTAGACGTGTGATGAAAGGGGTTGTTTCCGGGGTCCGTGATTACGGCAATAAGATGGGGATCCCAACTGTTAACGGCGCCATTGTATTTGATAAGCATTTTGTCGGTAATCCATTGGTCTTTTGTGGTAACGTAGGCATCATTCCTAAGGGCAAAGAATTTAAGAAGGTCAATAAGGGCGATGTGATTGTTGCGGTCGGTGGACGAACTGGTCGCGATGGTATTCATGGAGCCACTTTTTCTTCAGGTGAATTAACCAGTGAATCGGAAACTGTCTCTTCAGGTGCGGTACAGATTGGTAATCCTATTGAAGAGAAGAAGGTCTTGGATGCGCTTCTTAAAGCACGCGATCGTAACCTTTATTCAGCGATCACCGATTGCGGGGCTGGTGGTTTTTCTTCAGCTGTGGGAGAAATGGGTTCGCAGACTGGCGCGCGTGTGGATTTGGATCGAGCTCCTTTAAAATACCAAGGTCTTAATTACACCGAAATTTGGATTTCAGAATCGCAAGAAAGAATTGTCTTGTCAGTCCCGCCAACCAAGGTCGAGGAGCTCTTAAAAGTTTTTGCTGATGAAAATGTCGAAGCCGTGGTCTTAGGCGAGTTTGATGGCAGCGGACGATTGCAATTATTTTTCCAAGGACACCAGGTTTGTGATTTAGACATGCATTTCTTGCACGATGGTCTTCCTAAGATTACCAAGGAAGCTGTGTATGAAGCTCCAAAATTGAAGAAAGAAACACTGAAAGCTAAAAAAGATCTCAATGATGATCTTTGTGCTGCGCTGGCTCATTTAAACGTAGCTTCAAAAGAATCCATCATTCGTGTGTATGATCATGAAGTACAGGCAACTAGCGTGATTAAACCTCTGGTGGGCGTTCATACCGATGGACCGTCTGATGCAGCTGTTCTTTCTCCTGTACGTGGTTCCAAGAAAGCGGTCGCGATCAGCAATGGCATTAATATTCGTTTTGGGATGGTTGATCCTTTTTGGATGGCAGCCTCTTGTATTGATGAAGCAATTCGCCAGATCGTTGCCGTAGGCGGAAGTTTAGAGAGAATAGCTCTGTTGGATAATTTCTGTTGGGGTAATCCTGATAAAAGCGATCGCTTAGGGTCTCTGGTTCGTTGTGCACAAGGATGTTATGAAGCTGCTAAAGCTTTTGGAGCGCCATTTATCTCAGGTAAAGACAGTCTTTATAATGAATATGCGCATAAAGGTCGATCTTTGGCCATTCCTGGCACGATTTTAATTTCAGCTATCGGGATTGTTGAAGATAGCGCTAAGACCCTCACCATGGATTTGAAAAAAGCAGGAAACAGCATTTATATTGTGGGAAGAAGCTCAGATGAACTAGGCGGAAGTATTTATTTAGCTAACAGTGAACAATTGGGTCAAAATGTTCCAAAAGTTAATTTTAAATCAGCCATCAAAACATACCGAGCTATCGAAAAGGCTAATCAAGCAGGATTGATATCTTCAGCTCATGATGTTTCTGAGGGAGGTATTGCAGTTGCCTTAGCTGAAATGGCTTTTGCTGGTGGGCTTGGGGTCACAGGGTTCGTTAAAAATGTGCCTTATCAAGGCGTTCGTCGTAAAGAAGAAGTAGTCTTATTCTCTGAGAGTAATTCAAGGCTGTTGCTGGAAGTTGAACCTCGCCACGAAAAATCTTTTAAGAAGATTTTTGCAGGAATTGCCCATGCCAAGATCGCAACAGTTGAGACAACACCACAAATGATTGTGTATGGTTTTAAGGATCAAGTTATTATTAACGCTGATATTTTTGATTTGAAAGATATCTGGCAAACCCCATTGAGGTGAACATGGCAAAGAAACAGTCCCGAACACGACACCCGCACGTTCCTGATTTAGACATATTAGAAGATCCTTGGCGCATTTTTAGAATCATGGCGGAATTCGTCGATGGTTTTGAAGAAATGAAGGATGTGGGGCCCGCCGTTAGTATTTTTGGTTCAGCACGTATTAAACCCGGACATAAATATTATGTGGCTGCCCAAAAGACAGCCCAATTATTAGTGAAGGCAGGCTATGCGGTCATTACTGGTGGTGGTCCAAGCATTATGGAAGCAGGAAACAAAGGTGCGACCATGGCTGGTGGTAAATCGATTGGTATGAATATTGATTTACCTTTTGAACAAAAACCCAATGATCACATCAATCATTTGATTAATTTTCATTACTTTTTCTGCCGTAAGGTTTGTTTTGTGAAATACGCGAAAGCCTTTGTGATTTTTCCGGGCGGTTATGGAACCCTTGATGAATTATCTGAAAGTTTGACGCTCATCCAAACGCAACGTATGGAACGTTTTCCCGTTATTCTTTACGGCAGCGCCTATTGGAAAGGGTTCATCGATTGGATGCACGGACCGATGTTGCAAGAAGGTTGTGTTCACAAAGAAGAATTGGGGATTATCCAGCTTGTTGATAAACCTGAAGATGTCATTAATCTGATTAAGAAATTTTATGCTAAAAAACGCCGTTAATGTCTTAGTTTTGAGAACAGCAGGAACCAACTGCAATGAAGAAACAGCTGCGGCCTTTTCTCATTTTGGGGCTGTTGTTAAGCAGATCCATATTAATGAACTTGTTTCAGGACGAGTGAAACTTGCTGATTTTCATATCATGGCGCTGCCTGGTGGATTTAGTTATGGCGATGATATTGCCTCAGGTCGAATCCTGGCCAATGAATTACGGCTGAAATTAGCCGATGATTTAAAGAAGTTTGTCGCTCAAGGAAAACTCATCATTGGAATCTGCAATGGTTTTCAGATTTTAGTTAAGGCAGGAATCTTACCGGGCTTAAATCAGCATCAGGGTCAAGAAGCAACCTTGTTTCATAATGATTCAGCCAAATTTGAAGCACGCTGGGTGCATTTGTCGGTAACTGGCAATAAAAGTGTATGGACCAAGGATTTGCCTAGTCAAATTTATTTGCCCGTAGCTCATGGGGAAGGGAAATTTATTCCTCGCGATGCTAAGGTGCTAGAAACATTGAAAGCCAATGGTCAGATTATATTTCATTATTGTACTCAAAATGGTGGGGCACCTGAGTATCCCCAGGATCCTAATGGTTCAACCGAGCACATCGCAGGTATTTGTGATACGACAGGACGTGTGTTAGGATTAATGCCGCATCCAGAACGTCATTTCTTATTTCAGCACCATCCATTTTGGTCGAGATTAGATAAGAAGTCGAAGCTTGGAGATGGAGCTAAGATTTTTGAAAATGGCGTTAAATATATTAAAGAAAAAGTCTTCTAAATTTATTATTTGGTAAATCATAAAGTTAAGTATAGAATGTCACAACATTCCCCATGTTGATTAAATAGATTTTTGTAACCTTGCGTCCTCCCCAACGCATTTATAACATTCCATAAAAACGGGAGGATACATGGAAGACACATTGTTAATTAATACTGATGAAATGAAAAAAAAGAGAAAAGTTTTTTATGAAAATGAAGATCTAAAGATTATAAATGATGACTTTATATTGACCGATGCAATTCCACTATCTAGCATTGATTTGATTGTCACATCCCCTCCCTATAACGTAGATATTAAATATAATTCTCATAATGACCAAACTTCTTATACTGATTATTTAGAATTTACAAGAAAATGGATTAAAAAATGTTTTGAGCTTTCCAAAGACGAAGGAAGATTTTGTTTAAATATTCCTTTAGACAAGAATAAAAATGGTCAACAAAGTGTAGGCTCAGACATCACTGCTATTGCAAAAAGTATAGGATGGAAATATCATTCAACAATTATTTGGAATGAAGGAAACATATCTCGTAGAACGGCATGGGGCTCCTGGATGAGCGCTTCTGCTCCATACGTTATTGCTCCTGTTGAATTGATTGTGATTTTGTATAAAAAAGATTGGAAGAAAGTTGGAGGAAGTCGGGAAAATGATATTACAAAAGAAGAGTTTATGGGATGGACTAACGGTGTGTGGACATTTAACGGTGAAAGTAAGAAGAGGATAGGTCATCCTGCGCCATTCCCTCGAGAATTGCCCAAAAGATGTGTTAAATTGTTTAGTTATATTGGAGATGTGGTTTTAGATCCGTTTTTAGGAAGCGGCACGACTTTAATTGAAGCTACAATTCATAATCGAAAAGGCATAGGAGTTGACATAGATAAGAATTATTGTCAATTGGCCCGTAGAAGATTAGAAGAGTTTACGGAAGTTTTATTTAAGTAAGATTTTTGTGAAGGAATCTAACTATGGATTATAAAGAATTAGAAAAAGAGTTTAATAAATTTAAAACTGTTCATAAAGATCGCACATTGAGTTTATTGGGAGACTTTTTAAATAAAATGCGTATAACTTTTATGAGAAATAAAAGTGCTCAATGGAAGAAGTCTGGATTCAGTGAGTCAGAAGCGCAAAATAAGAGTCGACAAGGATGGGTGAGTTTTGTTGGTAGTTCTCTTGAAAAAATCGTCGCATCTTCTTTGGAAGACTTTTGTCAGAAATATAATTTAAGAATTATTAAAGATAAGAATTTGAAGAATGTTCGAGATGGAGAGCACGATCTTGTAAAGCGAGCAATTATGGTTCATTTTGAAGAATATGCTCTTTTGCCTGATGCGGACATGATTATTTATAAGTATCAAGAGAAAATAAAGAAAGTTAATATCATTTGTATTTTATCTGTGAAGAATTCTTTTCGAGAGAGGTATACTGAAACACCTTTTTGGAAATTAAAATTAAAAGAAAATCCAAATACAAAAGCGATACGTGTTTTTATGATTACTCCGGATAATGATGATGAGATTAGTTTTATTAGAGGTGAGGGGGATAATAAAAAGCCAAGAAAAGCGCGGATCGTTATGGAATATGAACTTGATGGAATATATTTAGCAAAAGAACAATTTGATGAATCTGCCAAAGTTAAGAGTATTAACGATCTACAAAAAGATATTCTTAAGATCATTTCATAAATTTTTATCTTTAGGAATTTTAAGCTATGAAACTATCATTAACCTATAAAAAAGCTGGTGTGGATATTGCTAAGGCCAATCGCTTTGTCGATGATATCAAAGGCTTGGCTCGATCAACCATCAGTAAAGGGGTATTAAATCGTCCAGGTTCGTTTGGTGCTTTGTTTGCTTTGGATTTAAAAGGATATAAAAATCCAGTCCTTGTTTCTTCGACGGATGGCGTTGGCACCAAACTTCTTGTTGCTAATTTGGTTGGTAAGCATGATAAGGTAGGCGTTGATTTGGTAGCCATGAACGTCAATGATGTCTTGTGTACGGGTGCTAAACCATTGTTCTTCCTCGATTATATTGCGACCGGCAAACTCAATAACCGGATGATGAAGGATGTGATGAAGGGCATTGTGGCTGGATGTCATCAGGCCGGCTGCGCTCTCATCGGGGGCGAGACCGCTGAAATGCCCGATATGTACCGAGGCGAAGACTACGATTTAGCAGGGTTTACTGTAGGAATTGTTGAGCGCGATCGTATTATAGATGGTACAAAAATCCAAGACGGTGATGTGGTCATTGGTTTGCCTTCCTCAGGATTACACTCCAATGGATATTCTCTGGCTCGCAAAGCTTTAAGCGCTAAAGAACAACGAGACTATGCACAGATTTTGCTCAAACCAACGTGTATTTATGTGAAGCCAGTTTTAGCTTTATTAGAAAAGTTTACCGTCAAGGGCATGGCGCACATGACCGGCGGTGCTTGGTATGAGAAATTAACCAAGGTTTTACCAAAGGGATTGGCCTTCTCTATACATAAGGGTAGCTGGCCTGTGCCACGTATATTTACCTTGATTCAAGATAAGGGCCATGTGCCTGAGCATGATATGTATCGCACCTTTAATATGGGAATTGGATTGAGCTTGGTTGTTGCACCCAAGGATGTTGTTAAGGTGCAAGCGTTCCTTCGTCAGTTGAAATTAGAATCATTTGTGATTGGTAAGGTTGTTTCTGATAATAAGAAGAAAATTATTTTTATAGGGTAGGGGCTGGGTTACCCAGCCCGTACAGGGAAAAAATGAACATTCTAGTCATTGGTTCTGGCGGCAGAGAGCATGCGCTGTGCTGGAAGATCAAACAGAGTCCTAAGGTTAAGAAGCTTTATTGCGCCCCAGGCAATGGTGGTATCGCTCAGATTGCCGAGTGCGTCAATATTGCTGTTGATGATATCGAAGGCTTGTTGAAATTTGCTCTATCTAAGAAAATTGACCTGACCGTGGTAGGCCCCGAGGCAGCCTTGGTTGTTGGTATTGTTGATGTCTTTTCTCAAAAAGGACTGAAGATCTTTGGTCCAAGTAAGGAAGCTGCACAATTAGAAGGCAGCAAGATTTATACGAAACAATTCTTATCGAGTCATGATATCCCAACCGCCAGCTATAAAGTTTTTGAAAGATTTATCGATGCCTTAGATTTCTTGAACTCAGCGAGATTTCCTTTGGTAGTTAAAGCTGACGGGATTGCAGCAGGTAAAGGTGTGTATGTGTGCGCCAATTTAAAAGAAGCCCAGATAGCTGTTGATGAAATCATGGTTCAGAAGCTTTATGGAACGGCTGGAGAAAGAATCGTCGTTGAGGATTGCCTGCAAGGTCAGGAAGCCTCGGTGTTGGCGATTTGTGATGGCAAACATTTTTTGGTTTTGCCTAGCGCTCAAGATCATAAACGGATTTTTGATGAAGATTTAGGGCCGAATACCGGTGGTATGGGTTCTTATTGTCCTGCCCCAATTGTGACTGCAGAGATTTTAGATATCATTATTAAGAAAATTATTGAACCTACTTTGCGGGGAATGTATGCCCAGGGTGTACCATTTAAGGGAGTATTGTACGCAGGCTTAATGTTAACCAATAGCGGGCCATTTGTGTTAGAATTTAACACGCGTTTTGGTGACCCAGAAACGCAGAGTATTGTACCTAAATTGAAAAGCGATCTTGTTGAAATCATGTTGGCTTCGTGTGACGGCAGACTCAATGAATTAAAGGTACAATGGGACCAGCGATCATGTGTCTGTGTGGTCTTGACTTCCGGCGGATATCCTGGCAAATATCAAAATGGTTATGAGATCAAGGGCCTAGAAGATATTAATGATCCAGACACTATTGTTTTTCACGCAGGAACAAAAAATGATGGCGGTTCTCTAGTCACAGCGGGGGGAAGAGTTTTAGGTGTTGCTAGTTTAGGTGCTTCACTTGAAAAAGCCATTGCCAAGGCCTATGAATCTGTCGATAAGATCCAATTTGATCATATCTTCTTTAGACGTGATATTGGACAAAAAGCCCTTGCTAAATTAGGGACAGCGCCCTATTTAGCAAGTAAGAAAGAAAAAATAAGGTGAAATAGGGCGCTGTCCCTAATTTAATTATGCGAACCAAGATTCTCAAAATTAATCCTGCTGTTCCTGAATCTGACAAAATCAGCGAGGCTGCCCGTATTATTCGCCAGGGAGGCTTGGTTGTTTTTCCGACCGAGACCGTCTATGGGATTGCGGCTGATGCTAATAATCCCCAAGCGATAGAACGTTTATCATCCGTTAAAAAACGTTCAGACGGTAAGCGATATTCAATTTTGGTCGCTCAAAGAGGGATTGTTGAGAATTATGCGAATTATACAAAACCAAATTTATATAAGCTCATTGATAAATATTGGCCAGGACCGTTAACTGTCATTGTGCCAACCAAGGATGGCCAGGATACGGTGGGGATCCGTATGCCAGATCACACTATTGCTCTTAATTTGGTGCAGCAATCTGGTTGCACAATTGCCGCTCCTTCCGCAAATTTAGAAGGTAAGAAAGCGCCGACCAATGTTTTTGAAGCCTTGGAAGATTTGGATGGATTGGTTGATTTAGCCATTGATGGCGGGCCAGTGGAATTTGGTGTTTCCTCAACGATTGTCGATTTCACCAAACCTAAGCCAACAGTGATTCGTGAAGGAGTGATCAGTCAATCTGATGTGGATCGTGCGGTTAATAAGAAGGTTGTATTGTTTGTCTGCACAGGAAACAGCTGTCGCTCAGTTATGGCTGAATATTTGCTAAAAGCTAAGTTGATTGGCCGCGAAGATGTTGAAGTCCTCTCCGCAGGCACCAATGTGTTTTTTAAATCTTCTGCCAGCCAAGAGACTTTAACGGTATTACGCCAACGAGGCATTAATGCCGCTGCTCATATTTCAAAGCCATTAGGCAGGACGATGCTACGCAAAGCAGATTTAATTTTGGCTATGACTAGGTCACATCGCGCCCAAATTTTAGATCATGTGCCCTATGTTGAGCAGCGCGTGTATCTTTTAAAAGAATTCTGCCATCACGCTGCTGGCCCTGAAGGCAATGAAGATATTCCAGATCCTATTGGTCAATCCCATGTGGCTTATGAAGAGTGCTTGTTAAATATTAATGAAGCGATCGAACGTATTGTGGAGCTTTTGTAATGAAAATTTATATTGGCGCAGATCATCGAGGATTCGAATTAAAAAAGAGCATTGTGGAATCCTTAAGCAAAAAGGGGCATGAAGTAGTTGATGTAGGCACCTTTCAAGAAGAAATGGGTTGTGATTACCCGCAATTTTCTTTAGAGGTGGCAAGCAAGGTTGCTGGCAATGCCGATGCTCGTGGAATTCTAGTGTGTATGACAGGAATAGGACATTCAATTGCTGCCAATAAAGTTCCAGGCGCCTATGCGGCTTTGTGTTATACCAAGGAAGCTGCTAAGTTATCGCGTGAACATAACAATTCCAATATTTTAGTTTTAGGCTCACTTTTTATTGAAGCTGCCAATATCATTCCTATAGTTGAGACTTGGTTAACTACCCCATTTGAAGGTGGTCGTCACCAGAGACGATTTGAACAGATTCAAGCGATTGAGAAGAAGTTTATGAAATAACACCTGTCATGCCCGAATGTTTTAGTCGGGCAACTAGTGCACTAGATCCCCGATAAAAGCATTCGGGGATGACAATCTTAAGAGGAGATTTTGGAAATGAGTGACTTGCAGAAAAATGATCCAGATATTTATCAAGCCATTGAACATGAATTGACCCGTCAGAAGAACAACCTGGAATTGATTGCTTCAGAGAATATTGTTTCCAAAGCTGTCTTAGAGGCTGCTGGCTCGGTGTTAACCAATAAATACGCTGAAGGTTATCCTGGCGCGCGTTGGTACAATGGTTGCGAACATGTCGATGTGATCGAAAACAAGGCAATTGAGCGGGCAAAGAAAATGTTTGGCGCTGATCACGTAAATGCCCACCCTCACTCAGGTCCGCAAGCCAATACAGCTGTGTACATTGCACCTCTTAAGACAGGTGATACTATTATGGGAATGGACCTGGCCTGTGGTGGACATTTGACTCATGGGTTGAAGTTTAATATTTCTGGAAAACTTTATAATATTGTCTCTTATAAAGTCGATCAAAAAACCGAACTCATTAATATGGATGAAGTTGAGCGTCTGGCCTTGGAACATAAACCTCGGATGATTGTGGCTGGGTACTCGGCTTATTCACGCGTTTTGGATTTTAAGCGTTTCAGAGAGATTTGCGATAAGGTGGGTGCCTATCTTTTTGTCGACATGGCTCACTTTGCTGGTCTGGTTGCTGCAGGTATTCATCCTAATCCTGTGCCTTACGCTGATTTCGTCACAACTACCACGCACAAAACCCTCAGAGGACCTCGCGGTGGAATGATTTTATGTAAGGCAGAGTTTGCTAAGAAGATTGATAGTGCTGTATTTCCAGGTATTCAAGGTGGTCCATTGATGCACATTATAGCTGCCAAGGCCGTTGCTTTTAAAGAAGCATTAGAGCCGGCTTTTAAAGTGTACCAACAGCAGATTGTGGCCAATGCCAAGGCGCTCTCTGGTGCCTTAGCTAATAAAGGTTATCGCATTGTTGCTGGCGGAACAGATAATCATTTGTTCATGGTGGATTTGAAACCCAAAAATATTACCGGTAAGGATATGGCGACCTTGTTAGATCATGTTCAAATTACAGTTAATAAGAATATGATTCCTTTTGATACAGAGAATCCAACCGTCACCAGCGGTATTCGCATTGGAACACCAGCGATCACCACTCGTGGGATGAAGGAAAAGGAAATGGTCCGTATTGCGGATTTAATTGACCGTGCTGTGACCAATCGCGCTGATGAAAAAGCGCTGGAAGCCATTAGGAAAGAAGTCGAGAAGTTGGCTCACGAATTTCCAATTTATTAATTAATCTGTCTAGCCCGAATGTTTTCCAGCCTGAGGCTGGTCCGCCTTTGGCGGAAATCAGAGATTTTCTTGCAAGCTCTAGATCCCCGACCTGCCTGCCGGCAGGCAGGTAAAAGATTTCGGGGATGACATGTAAATATATGCGCTGTCCTGCTTGTCACTATAAAGATACGAATGTTGTTGATTCTCGCATGAACAGCGATGGGACATCCATTCGTCGCCGACGCAAATGTCCTAAATGTGAAGAACGTTTTACCACCTACGAATATATTGAGCAGGTGCCTTTGATGGTAGTTAAGCGTGACGGCCGAAGACAGACTTTTGATCGAACACGGATTACAAATGGGATCATCAAGGCTTGTGAAAAAAGGCCTGTGAGTGTTGATCAAATTGAATCAATGGTGGATGAGATCGAGCGGGTCGTTCGTAAAAAATACGATCATGAAGTTGAGGCTAAAGATATTGGTGAGATGGTGATGAATCAGCTTTCAACTGTTGATGAAGTGGCTTATGTAAGATTTGCTTCTGTGTATCGCCAGTTTCGTGATGTGAACCAGTTTATGTCGGAATTGCAGACGATTTTAGGAAAGAATAAAAAGAAGAAAGGCAAATAGCTCGATATGATCCGAATGGAATTAGCTCGCATTATTATTGATGAGAAGCGCCAAGATCAGGTGATTGTCTTAAAAGAAAAAAATGGCGATCGTCAGATCCCTATTGTGATTGGTTTTATGGAAGCCTCCAGCATCAAAATCAAGGTCACCGGATTAGAAGTTCCTCGTCCCATGACACATGATCTTTTGTCTCAAGTGATAGAAACCTTGGGTGCCAAGATTGAACGCATCTTGATTGATAAGCTTGTGCAGAATACCTATTTTGCCAAGATCGAAGTCAAAACTAAAGAGGGTGAGGTTAAGTTAATCGACGCCCGTCCCTCAGATAGCATTGCCATGGCGGTGCGTTTTAAGGCTCCTATTTTTGTGGCTGAAGATGTATTAGAAAAATCAGTCATGAATCCTCAATGAAGTATTTATCTACTATCCAAACATTAGCAGCTCGAGGCCGAGTTTCGGTTTATTTGGTTGGCGGCCGTTTACGCGACCAATATTTAAACCGCGAAGGTTTTGATTTTGATTTTACGGTCTCGAAGAATGCAATCGAACTGGCTCGGGCCTTTGCTAAAAAGATCAAAGGGGCTTTTGTTCTTTTAGATGAAGAACATCCGTGCGGACGGGTTGTCAAAAAAGAAGAAGGGCAACTGTGGACCTATGATTTTTCTGATTTTCGTGCTGAATCACTGCAGAAGGATGTAGCCCTACGTGATTTTACGATCAATACCTTATGCCAGAGTATTAATGATACGAAGATATTGGATTATCGTGGGGCCACTAAAGATCTGAAATCAAAGACTATCAGGATGGTCGCGTCCCGGGCTTTTGCTGATGATCCGCTGAGACTAATGCGAGCCTTTAGTTTATCGGCTCAGTTGGGATTTAAGATCGAAGCTAAGACTTTTAAGCAGATTCAAAAAGATATTAGTCGCATAAGTAAGGTTTCGGTCGAGCGGGTTCGAGAAGAATGGTTTAAGGTTTTAGCTTCTAGCAGAACGGTTGAGACCATTGTTTTGATGCACAAAGCAGGATTACTGCAAAAGATCATGCCCCAACTCGGTGTGATGGAAGGCGTTCATCAAGGCGGATATCATCATCTGGATGTTTGGAAGCATTCGCTCGAGGTGGTACGTCAGTTTGAACTGTTAGCTCTCGAAATCGAAGATCCATTTATTCAAAATTATCTCCAAGAAGAAATTGCAGCCAATCACAAGCGATATGCGTTGTTGAAGTTTGCTTGTCTGTTGCATGATATCGGTAAACCTGACACCAAGAAAAAAGAAAAAGACCGCATGACCTTTCATGGTCATGAAAAGGTGGGGGCTGATATCACCCGCATTGTGGCTAAACATTTAAAGTTGGCGGTCAAGGAGCGATATTTCTTAGAAGATATGGTGGCCTGGCATTTGCGCCCAGGATATATGTCAAATTTTAAACAACCTTCCGAGCGAATGGTTTTTCGTTTTTTGCGTGATACAAAGCAGGAAGCTTTAAGTGTTTTACTTTTAGCGCTCGCTGATCAGCGAGCCACACGTGGGCCTTTGACCAAGAAGGCCAAGAGTGAGCATCATCGTAAAACCTGCTGGCAGGTGATCGAGCGTTTTATCGACAGTCAAAATCAGAAACCTCTGGTACGTTTGTTGACGGGGCATGATTTAATCAAAAAGCTTAAATTAAAACCATCGCCGCTATTTACGAAGATTCTATCTGAAGTTCAAGAGGCTCAAGCATTGGGGAAGATAGCTACGAAACAAGAAGCGTTGGTGTTGGCAGCTAAATTAGGGACAGCGCCCTATTTAGCAAGCAAGAAAAAATAGGGTGAAATAGGGCGCTGTCCCTAATTTATATGCGACTATACAAACTTGATGATATTGTCTTAGAAGTTAGCGGCAATGCTGAGAAATTCTTAAACGGCCTGACGTCTAATTCACTAGATCAGCCTTTTAATGCCTTTTTAAATCAACATGGCCGGGTCATTGCCACCTGCGCCCAAGAAAAGCGATCGGAAGATCACTTTTTATTAAGCGTACCTCAAGTGGCTAACGAGGCGTTGTTAAAACATCTTGAGCGCTATGCTAAGCTTAATCATACAAGCCTTATCCCATCGGCAGAGTATCGGTCGTATATGAATATCGATTCAGGCCGCGTGGTTTTCTCAAATGAAATAACAGAAAGTAATGTTTCTGATGAGGAATTTACCCTCTTTCGACTTGAAAGAAAAATCCCTTTGATGGGCGTTTCCGCCAAAGGCGGATCCGTCTCCGGCGGAGATTTTCAGGCGGATGAATTTATTCTAAATATCGATGAGTTTAAATTTACCTCGTATACCAAGGGTTGTTTTTTGGGCCAGGAACCTGTAGCCAAGGTCCATAACCGCTCTAAGCCTAGCCGCCGGCTGGTGGTGAAATTTGAAGACGAGTGTTCGACAGAAGAGATAGCCCGAATGACCTCAAAGGTCAAAGATCCTGTGACCGGCCGCGTTAAGGGTTTTGTGTTTGAATTAAGCCGTGCCCAATAAAAATTTTTATGTTAGAATACCGGCCGTTTGAAGAGTTCTTTAACCATTTATTAATGGAGTAGGTATGAAAATTCGCACAAAAGCCGTGCACACCGGTGTCAACATTGACAAAACATTTAATTCCGTAATCACTCCGATTTATCCAACCTCTACATTTTTCTTTGATGAAATTGGCAAGAACAAAGGCTTTGATTACACTCGAAGCGGTAATCCAACCCGAGCTGCGCTAGAGGCTAACATTGCTGCCTTAGAAGGTGGAGTTAATTGTTCAACTACCTCAACTGGAATGTCAGCCATCACAGCGGTTATGTTTTTCTTAAAGCCAGGCGATCATATTATCACCGGTGATGATATCTATGGTGGCACCTATCGTTTATTTAATGCTGTCCTTAAACCCATGGGCTTTGATTTTTCTTTCATTAATATGAGAGATCTCAAGAAAGTCAAAGCTGCAGTCAAGAAAAACACAAAGATGATTTGGATTGAAACACCATCGAATCCTTTACTTAACATTGTTGATATCCAGGCTGTTGTGGCTATTGCCAAAAAAGCCAAGGCTATTTCCGTGGTGGACAATACATTCTTGTCACCATATTTTCAGAAACCTTTAGAGTTTGGGGTAGATATTGTTGTTCATTCGACCACTAAATATCTTAATGGCCATAGCGATGTGGTGGGTGGAGCCATCATTTATGCAAATAAACAATTGCAAGAACGCGGACGCTATATCGTCAATGCCTTGGGAGTTTCCCAGTCACCTTATGATGCCTGGCTTGTTTTGCGTGGGGTGAAGACCCTGGTGCCTCGCATGGAGGCTCATCAAGCTAATGCGATGAAGATTGCCCATTTTTTAGAAAGTCATCGCAATGTGAAGAAAGTCTATTATACCGGCCTTGCTTCTCATCCTCAGGGAGATTTGATTCGACGACAGATGAAGGGTTTTGGGGCTATGTTAGCTTTTGAACTCAATACTAAGCGAGTGTCTTTAAATACCTTCTTTAAGAAGCTTAAATATTTTGCCCTTGCTGAATCATTAGGAGGCGTTGAATCTTTAGCAGAAACACCCTGGTTCATGAGTCATGCTTCGATGGGTGAGCAAGGTCTTAAAGCTTCAGGGATTACCAAGGAAACTGTCCGTATTTCAGTGGGTATTGAAGATGCGGATGATCTGATTGCCGATTTGGATCAAGCCTTAAAAGGATAAGATGAGAAGATTTTTCTATACTCTAATCGCTGTATGTTTATCGTTGGCGCCTGTCTATGCCTCGGTTGCGGATATGGAAGCAGCCATCATGGATAAAAAGTACGAACAAGTAAGTGACCTAGCTACCAAAGAGTTAAAAGCATCCAAGGATCCCAAAGAACGAGCTCAGATTGAATATTATTTGGGCTTAAGTCAATTGCGATTAGGGCAATACGTATCTGCTAGAAGTGCTTTTCAGATTGTTATGTCAGCAACTGATTCACAAGATCTGTATGATCGAGCAGCCCTCGGCATGATGGAAGCTTTATTTGTTAGTGGATTTTATAAGGAAGCCTTGCAAGAAGGACAGAAGCTTTTAAATAGAAGTCCACACTCGTCATTTATGAGCATTATTTATTTAAAGCTAGCACGTACCTATTTGAAATTGACTCAATGGGGCCAGGCCAAGGATTACCTTCAAAAAATCATGAAAGAGTTTCCTGATAGTTTAGAAGCATCCTCAGCGCGCAGTTTAATGGAAGAAAAGGAATATTTTGCTGTCCAGGTAGGTTCGTTTTTAGACAGAGACAGGGCCCAGAATTTACTCGAACAATTAAAAGCCAAGGGCCAATACGCCTATATTATTGAAACCATTGCTAATGATGGGAAGAAATTTTACCGAGTACGTGTCGGACAAATGACTTCTTTGTCGGATGCCCTTACTTTGGAGGCTAGATTAGCCCAGTTAGGATATCCAACTCTTATCTATCCGTAAACACAGTGAACAGTGATCAGTGGTCAGTGATCAGAAAAAATCAATCAATTATATTTATTGTAGGTCCCACTGCTGTTGGTAAGACTGCTGTAGCCCTCGCGCTAGCGAAGCAATTCAAAAGTGAAATTGTGTCGTGTGATGCGATGCAAGTCTACAAAGAAATCGATATCGCTAGTGCCAAACCAACCCCGGATGAATTAAAAGCTGTAAAACATCATTGCCTTAATCTGGTTTCAGTGACAGAGGACTTTGATGTAGCTCGCTATCGCAAGGCGGCCTTACAGGCGATTGAATCGATTCACAAGAAAAATAAAACTCCTATCGTGGTGGGAGGGAGCGGAATGTATATCTCAGTGCTGCTCGATGGAATTTTCGATGAAGCAGCTAAGGATGATGCCCTCAGAGAGAAGCTCGAGCGCCAGATTAAAAAAGAAGGAACAGAAGCTTTGTATCAACGTTTGAAAGAGTTAGATCCGCAGGCAGCGGCTAAGATTCATAGCAATGATGCCAAGCGCATTGTGCGGGCCCTTGAGGTCATTGAGATTACGCAAAAACCATTTTCTGCTTTACAGCAAAGACGCCAGGGGCTATGGGGTAGCTGTGAGATCAAAATAGTTGGATTAGAGCGGCCCAGACCAGAACTTTATAGCCGAGCCGAAGATCGCATTGAAGCGATGTTTGAGAAGGGATTGGTTGAGGAAATTGAACAGATTACTAAGAAGTCATTAAGCCCAACTGCTCGAACGTTAATCGGCGTGCCAGAAATCCAAGGGTACCTGCAAGGACAATATGATCTACAGCAGGCTAAGTATCAGATGAAACTTAACACCCGTCATTATGTCAAACGTCAGATGACTTGGTTTAGGCGGGATCGACGTATTAATTGGATTGTAATGGAAGATTCAATATCAGATATTGTGAATAAAATTAGGGACAACTCCCTATTTTCTTAAGTGAAAGGATAAAATAGGGGGTTGTCCCTAATTTTCTATGCGAGAAAAAATACTTTTAGTGATCGTCACCTTAAATCAGCGCAGCAACTGGACTCCCCAGGATGAAGCTGCTGAAATGACTGATCTCATTCATTCGTGTTCAGGTGAAGTTGTTCAGACAGTTTTTTGTAAAGCCATTCCGCCTACGGCTTCTCATTTGATTACCCACGGTAAGGTGGAGGAGATAACTGCTATTTGTGCCTTAGGGGGTGTTGATTGTGTGATTATAAGCTATGATTTAAAAGGCGTGCAGCAGCGAAATCTCGAGGCAGACTTTGGGGTCAAGACGATAGACCGTACGCAGTTAATCTTAGAGATTTTTGCCCGTAATGCCAAGAGCATGGAAGGTAAAATGCAAGTTGAGTTAGCGCAACTTCAGTATCGTCTGCCTCGCTTAACTGGTCATGGGGCTGAAATGTCGAGGCAGGGTGGTGGTATTGGAACCTCAGGGCCTGGTGAAACCAAGCTGGAAGTTGACCGACGCCGCATTGCCGCTCGCATTACCAAGCTTACCAAAGACCTTAAGCAAGTAAGCCTATCCCGGCAGGTTAAGCGCAAGAAGCGTCAAGAACAGCTTGTGCCCACGATTGCTCTGGTGGGCTATACCAATGCAGGTAAAAGTACCTTGCTCAATACCATAACCGATGCGGCTACACGTACACATGATGGACTTTTCACGACCTTGGATTCTTTGTCGCGTCAGACTTCCTTGCCAGATCATCGTAAGGTGGTGTTGACTGATACGGTTGGATTTATGCATGACTTGCCGCACGGTCTGATTGAAGCTTTTAAGGCGACGCTGGAGGAGGTCCAACAAGCTGATTTGCTTTTACACGTGATGGATATCAGTAATCCTCAGTATAAAAATTTCTATTTGGCAGTAAACGCTGTATTGAAAGAACTGCAAGTGCTTGATAAACCTACTGTTTTAGTTCTCAATAAAGTTGACCTGCTTGAGGACCAGAAACGTTTGCTGGAATTTAAGAATGATTATCCTTGGATGGTGGCTGTTTCAGCTTTAAAGGGTCAGAACATCCATTCACTGCTATTAACGATTGAAGAAGCTTTAGGCGAGCGTTCGATCGAGGTGGATGTTCTATTAGAGAAATCACGTATGGATTTAGTTAACAGCGCTTACGCCCAGGGACAGGTTTTGGAGGTCAAGTATTTAGTTAAAGGCATTCGACTGAAAGCCATTTTACCGATTAAATTAGCAGGAATGATTAATAAAGAGGCTATTTAAGCCAGCTTGACAAAGCGCTTTTCCCATGGCATACTTGCCGCATATTTCAAGAAGTGTAGAATTTTTGACCCCAAATTTACTATTTATACCTCAGGAAGAAGGGTTTTTATGACCATTCGTAAGTTTATTTCTATCACCATTTTAGTGACTTTTCTTAGTACTTCCATTCAACGGCCTGCTTATTCTCAAGTGGCTGCTGGTTCGATGCCATGGATGCCAAGTCCAGGAGTCAGAGTTGCTCTAAGCCCTGAATTCACCCCTGCACATCTTAAAGGTTTAGTTATTCATCCTGAAAATCCTCTTAAATTCGACTTCATCATCTACAAAGGTGATGAAAGTCTATCTGATCAAGATAAACAAATCGCTTATAAGAATTTAATTAAGTACTTTATGGCTTCTTTAGCCGTGCCTGATGAGAATCAATGGGTCAACCTATCACCCTATGAAAAGAACCGTATCGTAGAAGAAGACTTTGGTAAGACTGAGATGGGCCGGGATTTATTAGCTCAAGACTACCTATTAAAGCAAATCACTGCTTCTTTAATATACCCTGAAGATGAGTTAGGTAAGAAGTTCTGGGATAAGGTGTATACCCAAGCTCAGCAGCAATTTGGCAGCACAGAGATTCCAGTTAATACCTTTAATAAGGTATGGATTGTGCCAGATGATGCCACGGTGTATGAATCTGGTAATACAGCGTATGTGTTAAAGAATCATTTGAAGGTGATGCTAGAAGAGGATTACATGGCTATGAATAAAAATGCTGTAGGGGCGCCCCCCCGTGGTCGCCCTCAAGAAGGGCAGGCACAGGGGCCTGCCCCTACGGAAACCAATCAAATCGGCTCCCAAATCGTCCGTGAAATAGTACTTCCAGCCCTTGAAAAAGAAGTCAATGAAGGCAAGAACTTTGTCATGCTTCGTCAGGTGTATAGCGGCATGATTTTAGCAGCCTGGTACAAGCGAGCTTTGAAGGAATCTCTATTAAGCAAGATCTATGCTAACAAAGCCAAGGTTAACGGTATTAATCAAGATCCTAAGAACAATGAAGCCATTTATCAGCAATACATTAAGGCTTATAAGAAGGGTGTATTTAACTATATTAAAGAAGACACCGACCGATTCACCCATCAGCCCGTGCCAAGGAAGTATTTTTCAGGTGGAACAAAGAATGAATATGGAAAGGTAATGCGCACAACAACCGATTCTGCTATGGCAACGCCGATCCTGACTACCGAGGCGGGAAAGTTAGATGCTGTAGAAGCTGTATTAGCAGAGAAGTCTGAGGCTGATGCGGCGATGACAAAGGCTGAAGAAGATTCAGAGGATTTGATCAGAACGTTAAATATAAAATTCGACAGTGTTATTACAAGTATGGAAGGTGCGATCAGCGGAAATGGTAAAGACGTTCTCCTTTTTCAATCAATTTTGGCAAGAATTGCTGCGGTTTCTAATGTGTTTCGTGGTATCGATTTGAAGCGTCTTGCGATAGGGGATGCTGAAAAGCGTCAGCAAATATTGACAGTTATTCGTGCAACAAGATTAATGTTGAAGGATCGAGAAAATGTCAGAGCTTTGCGACGAGTTCAAGGCGCAGGCAATAAATTGGTTGGAGAATTGGCAGTTTTGAATCAATTGCTGAAAAAGTTAGAAGAAAAAGTTGAATCGCTACAAAGTGACGTAGTAAAGCTCACCCCATCTGTAGTTGTTGATCAGTTTATTAATGAGGAGCCAACAGATCAAATTACATCAGATGAACTTCAAGCAGCAGCAGACTATTTAGAAGATGGCATTGCTGATAGAACATTGACCGAACTCAAATATGTAAAAGCCTTAGGTGCTATCAAAGATGCGATGAAGACTAAAAAAGATGCAGCGATGGCGGCTAAGCCCCGTTTAAAGAAAATGAGCCCTTTGCAAATTTTTGATTTGGCTGTTAGTAAGAATTATAAGACAGCGCTTCAGACGATCTATCTATCTTCCTTGTGGGCAGCGCATCATGCCATTGGAGTCGCAATAGTCGATAGTTTTCTTTTAAGTTCGCGTCAACGAAAAAGAATTGCCAAGCAAATAACAAATGATAAGAAAATAATGCAGCGAATTTGGGATGAAATCTTGCGCAGAGACTCCGCGATGGCGGCTCAAAAATCTTCTCAAGCTATTGCTGATGCTCAAAAAAAGGTTGAAGAGTTGGAAGGTCAATTTGATGGGCTTAATCGTGAGTTGGCCATAGCAAGAGCAGAGGATAAGTTTGCAAAAATGACTGATTTGGAAGCAGCTTTAAGAAAAACAGAAAAATCCCTGCTAAGGGCGCAAGAGGAATTGAATTTATTACAAGGTTTTGATGCAGCGATGGATGTAGTCACTTTAAGAAATGGATCGCAAGCAAGTAAGGAAGTGGTGGATAGCACGATGGAGAAGTTAAGAGGAGTGTTGAATCAAACTCTAGGCGCATTGACATTAGCTGATTTGGAAGATTTAGCAAGAAGTCCAGATTTTAAGATTTATGATGGGCCAAAGGCTACACTACAAAAAGCAGGATTAATCAATACCGATAGTAGCATAGATCCTGACATTAGAAATATTGTTTTATCTGCCATTGAGGCCAAGGGCATTGATACAAAATTAGTTTCTCCTATTAAAGAGGGTCAAGGAGTAGTGACAACAGCGAAGGCTGACGCGGCAATGGCGAATAGAAGTGATCTACAGATCAGTCCTTCAGTTAGAAAAGGACAGTTAGAAGCGCAACAACGCGAGCTTCAAGCACAAATCGATAGTCTGCAAAAAGAATTAGAGTTAGATCGTACTAAAGCCGATTCGTTAAGACCACAAATTGCTGCATTACAGATTCAGCTTGAAAGAATAAAGGTCAATATTCTTGCGTTACTGCCAGAAATTGATAACGGCCGTGATGATTCTGACGCCGCGATGAGTGGCGAATTGCCACCCCAAGCGCGATTAGAAGCAGGTATCAATCAATCCAATCTTGGTGCTGCTAAACTTTTGACAGCTTCCAAACAAAAAGGCGAATTAGAACAGCGTCAAAGATCGATTCAAGCTCAAATTGATTCATTTCAACGAGAATTAGATGCAGAGTACGCCAAAAATACAGCAGCAGCGGGTGTAAATGTTGTTGCAAATCCTTCAATAATAAGCCGTTTAAGAGTACAAATTGATGTATTGAAGCGCGAACTTGAGAATGTAAAAGCAGAAATTAATACAGCATGGGCAGAGATTAGTAACGCTACTGGAAGCGGCGATGCCGCGATGCGTGGCGAATTGCCTCAAACAAGTTTAGATAATCTTCTAAAGCAACAAGGTAAGATTAATGATCGAATAGCCCAAGAGCGCAAATTAATGAATGCCGCTGCTGTTCAGAATAATGAATCTGACAGATTACAGCACGCAATGGAAATTGAGACCCTGCAGCGAGAATTAGATAGCCTCGATACTGCTATTCATCAGGCTCAGGCAGAAATAGGTCGTCCAGATCAAGACGATCACCAGGCTAGGTTTGTTGATGAAGCGATGATTGCGATTACAAAGATTAAAATTCCTTTATGGCGTGAAGCCTTTGACCAATTAGTTAACGCACCGGACTTCAATGGTTTACAAGAGCAAAAAATGGCGTTTACAGGTAAGAAGACAGGCGTTTTACAAGCAACAAGTGGCGAGGTCGATGTGTTTTATAATTATCAAAATGCTAATTATTGGATGATAGGTTTTAATAAAATACATACGAGTGTTTCATGGTCTTCAGGGAAATTAAAAATTTCTAGAGATGGAAAAGCAGATCTTGAGATTTCCCAGAACAATGACCCTATGGTTGCATTTGAGAGATATTTAAGTGAAGGCGTTGAGAATACGACAATTGTTTTGTCAGATGATGCATTTCAAAGAATTACCGCAGCAGAGCTTCTTACTCAAGAAGGGGCATTGTCAATCGTAGCAGAGAAGCTGAATATAGAAGTAATTTCAAAAACTGATTATAGAAGGAAATTGCAAAATAAAGAAAGCGAATTGAGTGCTCAAAGAGTTAAGGTTAACGTCGATTATGTGTCGGCTTTGGGAAGGGGATATGGGGCTCAACAAGGGGGAGCATATAGCCCAACAGTTTTGGGGAATCAATTGCAAAAATTGGACCAAGAAATTAAAGCGATTAAAGATCAAATAAACGCTTTATATGATTCTGCCATGACAACCAAATCTGAAGGGGTAAGACAGAAAGTACATGAAGCAATCAAGAAAGTAGTTCCAAGTCTTGATCACATTGAATTTAAAGATACCGATGATCTCCAAAAGGATTTCAGTGTAGATTCTCAAGACGTCATTGTGCTAATGATAGAGCTTGAGGATAGTTTTAATATTCGAATTCCTAACGACAAAACGGCATCACTTCGAACGGTTGGCGATATCGTGCAATACGTGACGGATAAAATCTCTGACTCTGCAATGGCGACAAAGGGTGGTATCGACTTTAACGCAGCAAATTTGAATTTGCAGATCAAGCGTGATGGAGCAGGTGTGCCGCTGCCAATTAGTCAGCAGAATTTGGAAAATATTCATATTGATGGTCTGGTGCCGGTTATCATGGAAATCAGGCCAGCCATCACTTTGCCCATGTTCTCGCAGCTTCAAAAGAACACCCAGCTAGCCAAAGGGTAGGTATTTTTTAATTAAACATGTCGGGGCAGTTGATTGACAAAGTAAATCAACTATGTTAAATTGACGCAATGAAATTTCGACGAGTTTTATTGGTTTTATTCTTTAGTTTCCTCTTTTTATCCCAGGCCCATGCTGTTTGGATCTGGACCCCTCAAACAGGCAAGTTTATCAATCCCAAATGGTCGGTTAAATCAACACCTAAGTCTCAACTCGAATATGGTTTAACCTTTTTAGAAGGCAAGAAATACAACGAAGCCATTGCTGAATTCAAGAAGCTCATTAAACATTATCCCCGTGCCAAAGAAGCTCCTGAAGCCCAATATAGCATCGGAAGGGTTTTTGAAGAGCTTAATAAGCCTTTTGAAGCGTTTAAAGCCTATCAAGTTGTGATCGATAAATACCCCTTTAGTGAACGCGCCGCTGAAATCGTCGAATTGGAATATCAAATCGGCAATCAGCTTTTAGAAGGACGCAGTCGCCGTGGCAAATGGGTGGAGATGTTTGTAGGCAGCGAGCGGGTGATTGAAATTTTTCGTACAGTCATTAAAAATGCTCCTTACGGCAAATTTGCAGCTGTTTCCCAGTATAAAATTGGCCTCTACCTAAAAGAAAAAGGCCTTTACGATGAAGCACGCGATGAATTTGAAAAGACCGTGAATGATTATCCTAATAGCGAATGGGCCAAGGCTGCTCAATTCCAGATTGCCATGGCTGATACCAATCGTTCAGCCAATGCTCAGCATGAACAAAAAATCACCCAGCAAGCCATCGAAGGATTCAAAGAATTTGTGAAGAGCCATCCAGAGAGTGAATTAACCCCTCAAGCCAAAGACCAGATTTCTCGTTTGCGTGAAAAAGAAGCAGAAAACAATTTTGTGATTGCCCAGTTCTACGAGAAGCAGAAAAACTATAAATCAGCGACGATTTATTATAATAAAATTGTCGACCGCTATAGCGATACCAAATTTGGGGCTAAGGCCATGGCCCGTCTAAGAATCGTTGGAGCAAAATAAATGCGACGCCTGTTAATTTGTATGTTGGTGTTTTTCTCTGGTTGTGGGTACACAACCGGTTCTTTATTATCTTCGAGTTATAAAACTTTGCATGTCACGCCTTTTCAAAACAAGGTAGCTTTTATTGACGAAAATTCACAAAAATTATATGTACCGCTTTTAGAGACCAAGGTGCGAAATGCCATTATTGATCGATTCCAATTAGATGGGCATTTGCGTTTAAGTGATTCAGATAAGAGCGATTTAGTTCTTAAAGGAGAATTAATAGCGTATGAACGAGATGATTTAAGAACTGATACATCACAGAATGTTTTAGAGTTTCGTTTACGTATTGTTGTTGCATTGACTATGATGGACAACACCACCGGCCAAATTTTTTGGCAGGAACCTTCTCTTGTAGGTGAATCAACATTCTTTACCAGCGGCCCTCAAGCCAAGAGCGAAGCCCAAGCTTTAAATGATACCCTGACGGATCTTGCTCGTCGGGTTGTTGAACGTACGATCGAAAACTGGTAAATGAAAATTTCGTCATCCTGAGTCCTAAAGGGACGAAGGATCTCAAGATCATCGCTACTTTAAGATTCTTCGCTCCGCTCAGAATGACACTATATCTATGTTATACCTAATCCTCGGCGAAGACTCCTACGCAAAAGACAATAAAATTATCCAGATCAAGGCTTCCATTTTGGTCAAGCCAGAATCCCATCATTTTGATTTTGAATCCCTCGATGCCCAGCACTTATCCGGTGCGAATTTAAAGAAAGCTTTGTTGGCTTTGCCGGTCATGTCCAATAAACGATTATTGTTAATACGCCATGCTCATCAATTAAAAAGTGAAGCCATTAAGGTCTTAGAGGCCTTTGTAGCTGAAAAGTATGAATCTTGTGATGTGATCCTGGAGGCTATCGACACGCTCAAAGCTGATTTTAAAAATATTGTAGCCCAGGCTCAGACTTCTCATTTTGGAGTCACCCAAGAGTCCAATATTTTTGATATGACAAAGTTAATGACTGCTAAGAAAACCACGGATGCATTAAAAATACTCAATGAATTCTTTGATGAAGGGATGTACCCACTACAGATGATGGGAGCCTTGGTATGGTATTGGGGGAAAGAGGGCAGAATGTTAGGTCCGCAGAAGTTTCAAAGGGGACTGAAGGCGCTCGAAGAGGCAGACTTGAACATCAAACGTAGCCGTTTGATGCCCGAGTATGCCATGGAAAAATTAGTGGTAGAATTGGTCGAATTACAAAAATAATTACTTGGAACTTGCGACGAGTTTAGCGAAACGAGATTTACGACGAGCAGCTGTTTTTTTGTGCATGATGTTTCTTTTGGCTGCCTTATCCATCTTTTTGTAGAGGGTTTTGAGTAGATCTTGAGCTTTAGTTTTATCACCTTTAGTAGCGCTAACAAGGTTTTTGACAGTCTTTTTTAGGTCACTTTTGATGTCTAAATTTTGCATGTGACGTGTGCGGTTTTTTCTAAGTTCTTTAATAGCATTACGACGTTGTGGCATGTTGTTCTCCGATAGAAAGTTTAATTAACAAGGTCGATAATATACCAAAGACCAATTTTTATGTCAACAGATAATTGGGACGCCGCTAAGTCCAATAAGAACCTTCTTAAATCCAGCGCTCTTATATCCGCAGGGGTGCTTACCTCCCGTGTTTTAGGCTTTATTCGTGATATTGTCCTGGCTAATCTTCTTGGAACTGGAATTATTGCTGAGGCTTTTTTTGTGGCCCAGCGCATTCCAAATATGCTTCGAGATTTAGTAGGTGAAGGGGCTGCAAATGCCGCTATTGTGCCTGTTTTAGCTGAATACCAGAAGACTAAGACCAAACAGCAGTGGCACTTATTTGTCAATGTGCTTTTGGCCTGGGGAACGATCATTTTAACGCTTCTTACGGTCTTAGGTATTATCCTAACCCCTTGGATTATAAGGTTTATGGCTCCTGGATTTTTAGGTAAGGCTTCCTTGTTTAATCTGACAATCGAGTTAACTTGGATCATGTTTCCTTACCTGATCCTCGTTGCCTTAACAGCCTTGCAAATGGGGGTTTTGTACACCTTAAATTCATTTAAAGCCCCCGCGTTTTCTTCATGTTTGTTAAATATCGCTATGATTCTAAGTGCCTGGGTAGCAACAGTCTTTTCGTGGGCCACAGCCTATATTTTGGCCATTGGGGTGGTTATAGGAGGCATTTTACAACTGCTTTGGCAAAGCCAGGCCTTGGCTGAATTGGGATTTCGCTGGAGCTGGCCTAAGCGTTTGCGGCATGAAGGAATGGGAAAAATTGCTAAACTGTTGGCGCCGCGTTTATGGGGTTCTGCTGTGTATCAAGTTAACGTGTTTGTAGATACGCTTTTTGCTTCTTTAGCCTTTATTGTTGGTCCAGGTGGAATTGCTGCCATTTATTTTGCAAATCGCTTGATCCAGTTTCCTTTAGGTGTTTTTGCCTATTCGTTAAGTAATGCTTCTTTGCCTTCATTATCATCGATGTCAGCCGGAGGCGATTATACTGCATTTAAAGAGACACTGTATTTTTCGTTAAAGAATCTTTTGTTTGTTCTTTTGCCTTGTGCGGTTTATTTGGTTGTGTTGGCTCCGTTAGCCATTGCCACAATCTTTCAACATGGCGCTTTTGATGAACATTCCACTGCAATTACATCATCGGTAGTACAGTTTTTAAGTTTAGGTCTGCCATTTTTTGGGGCGAGCCGTATTTTGGTGTCAGGATTTTATGCCATGCAAGACACTGCGACTCCTGTTAAAATAGCTACGATTGCTCTTTTGGTGAATGTGATCTTAAATGTCATCTTTGTGTTGATTTGTAAATTCCAAGTCGGGTCTATTGCTTTGGCCAGCAGCATTTCAGGCATCGTTAATTTTGTCATGCTTTATATGGTTATGAGAGCAAAGCTGGGCAAGACCAGAGGGATCCTCAAAAACTTTTTATTACGGTTATTTCCTTGTTTGATCATGATGGGAGCCATGATGTTTTTGCTTGATACCTTCCTATCAGTGAAAGGATTATTTAAACTTCTTATTGTTGGAATCGCGGGAGGAGCAGCATTTGTGCTTTGCTGCCTTTTTATGCAGATTTCTCAGGTCAGGTCAGTATGGAAAACATTAAAGCGAAGGTCAAAAATCTCCCCCTAACATCGGGCGTTTATTTATTCAAAGATTCTAATGGTCAAATTATTTATGTCGGCAAAGCTGTTGCTTTAAGGCGCCGAGTTGAATCTTATTTTCGTTCCGATCATAAACATCCTAAAACTGGTCTTTTAGTTGAAAATATTGGGGACATTGAAATTATTCCAACCTTTTCAGAAGCTGAGGCCTTGCTTCTCGAAGCCAGTTTAATCAAACAACATCAGCCCAAATATAATACTGAACTCAAAGACGGTAAAACCTATCCATATATTCAAATTACCAAGGATGAGTACCCGCTAGTCTCTGTGGTGAGATTAAATACTCGTAAGAACCCTCATGTTAAAGCTGACTTTTATGGGCCTTATGTAAATCCAGCCTTAATTCGCGAGGCCTTAGGGATTATACGTAAAATATTTCCTTTTCGTAGTTGCGAAATCCTTCCCAATAAAACGTGTTTAGATTTTCATATTGGTTTGTGCAATGCGCCTTGTATCCAAAATGTTTCAAAGCAAGAATATCTGCGCAATATCAAGCACGTGCGACTCATTCTTGAAGGCAAGAAAGACGATCTTTATCGAGATTTACAAGCGCAAATGGAAGCGGCAGCCAGGAATAAAGATTTTGAGGGGGCAGCCAAGATCAGGGATCAAATTCGAGCCATCGGGGCGTTATATTCTGGAACTAAGGACATTAATTATTTTAAAGAAGCAGAACAACTGCAAAGAGCTCTTGGGTTAGAGCAGGTTCCTCATCGCCTTGAATGTTTTGATATTTCCAATATCATGGGTAATCAGGCGGTCGGATCGATGGTGTCGTTTTTAAATGGCAAGCCAGATAAAAGCAATTACCGTAGGTTTAGAATCAAGACAGTCGCTGGTATCGATGATTTTAAAATGATCGCGGAGATTGTAGGCCGCCGTTATAAGCGTTTAAAAAAAGAAGGATTGGCCTATCCGGATTTGATTGTGATCGATGGTGGTAAAGGCCAATTGGCTGCCGCGCTCGCAGAGCTTAAGAAGTTAGATATCAGTATTAACATTATTTCTTTGGCTAAGCGTGAAGAAGAGATTTTTTTACCGCTTAAACGCAGAAGTATTGTGTTACCTAAAGACTCCTTGGGATTGCAATTGTTGCAACGGGTCCGTAATGAAGCCCATCGCTTTGCCATTACCTATCATCGTCTATTGCGAGGTAAAAAGGTTTTAGAATGATTAAAAGCCGTCTTAATTTAAAGATCGATTATTGTTTTCTTTCGATTTTGGCAGCTGTGATCTTTATCAATCTTCGTTATTTCAGTCCTAATTTTTATCCCCAGCATGATACCTTGTCTGTTTTTGAGCATTTTTATTTTTTCTACAATGAATTTTATTTTCATCATATTTTAGCACAGTGGTTGCCTTATGGAGTTTATGGAATCCCTGGCGCTGAAGCACAAATATCTTCATTCTCACCGGTGGACTATTTAATGTTCGTTTTGGGTAAGATTTTTGCCATCCAAGATGTGCTGTGTCTCTTTAAAATCGGCATGATTTTAAAACAATCGATATTTGTTAGCGGTCTTTATTTCTTATCCCGATTGTTTTTTAACCGAAGAGCTGTAGTGGCTTTTGTCTGTCTGAGTGCTTTGTGTAGTTTGGATTGGAGCTATCAAATATTTTTTAATTTTAAGATTTATGATTACCTTCCGTGGGTCTTTTATTTTTTAGTGCTATTTTTTCAACGTCAGAAGTCTTTTTATTTATGGATCAGCGCAACAGTTGGTGTTATCTGGGCGCTGGGAAGCGGGGTTTATTTTGCGCCATTATGGTTTTTTGTTTTCTTTCTAATCGCCACGGTTCTTCTCATCTCCCAAAAGGAAGCTTTACGAGCGTTGATGCCTCAATCATCCAAGGACTTTTTGTCGTTTGCTATCTTTACGGGAGTTCTTGCAAGTTACCTATTTTTTTTAATCCATGCCTTTGATAGTATCAATATAGCCACGCGCAGTAATGCTCAGAACACCATCGATATTTTTGCTCACTATGGACGTAATCCTACCTATGCCAATATAGTTAAATGGTTGTTCTTTGGTGTTCCAACCTATACCAACATTGGGACAGGGTTTGATAACACCGTTTATCCAACACTAGCTGCTAGCTTTTTCTTTATTTGGGCCATGCTCTATAATAGAAACCAATATTCGCTGAGCATAGGTTTGGCTGTGCTGGTTCTCATTTTGATAACTATGGGAGGCTGGCTGACGCATCTGGTCTATTACTTTCCAGGAATGAAATATTTTCGTCATGTCGGATTGATTCTTCCTCTTATCAAACTTCTTATAATCCTCGGAGCAGGCTTTGGCCTTGCAGATTTACTTAACTCGGCATCAAAGGTGAGACTCAAGAAGTTTTTGATCTGTTTTGGCGTATCGTTGCTTCTCATTTATAGTTCTTTGGAGGCTAGTTCGGTTGTGTTTATGCTCATACACTCAGGTGTATGGAGTCATTTATTAACAAGCGCCGATTACAGTAACATTCAGTATCGGTTTTTGGGCTATGCGATTGCGCTAGTGATGATTTTGATTGCCAGAGGAGACTATCGATGGCTTTTGGTCAGTATTTTTCTATCTCTTGGTGTGGATAGCTTTTTTTATCAAGAAGCTTTGGCCAAAAAGATGCCTCATTTACCCAAAACCTCTGTGCATTTATTAAAAGCAACCAATGTTCATGAATTAGAATATGTGCTTCAAAGGGCTGGGGAAGCCAGCAATGAACATCAAAGATTGTCTTTGCTTTTGGAAAAAGAGTTAAGACAAGCAGCGCTGGCCCATTACGATGATACCTTCTGGGGATTTGCTCAAATGGATCCTCGCTTCGGCCAATTAAATAAGGCTGTATTGGTCAATCAGTATGTTAGAAAGCTCCTGGATAGCTCACTTTCGGCAGACATGCGCGACTCTTTGACGGGTATTGGGCAACCTAAACTACAATTGCTTTCTTTAGAAGATCAAATGAAAGTATCTAAATTTAATGCTAATGAACTTGTGGCTCATGTGAACATTCAACAGGAAGAAGGATCTTGGCTCATATATGCCGATGGCTATCATCCAGGCTGGAAGGCTTACATTAATCATGTCCCAACAGATGTGTTAAGGGCTAATATAGCTTTTAAATCCGTCTTTCTTCCCAAAGGTGAGTATGAACTAAGGTTAGAATATTGGAATGGTTTCATGTCTTTCTTGAGCTATTTTCTTGCTTTCTTAGGGATTTTATGGGCCATAGCTATTTTAGGACTTATTAGCCTTAGGGCCTTGTTTTCCATAGAGTTTAATTTAGAAACAAAAATTATTTAAATGCACTAACTTAGAGAAAACCTCTTGACCTCGGCTATACGCTATGTTAAATTTTTAGCTTCAATTTGATAAAGAATAGCCTGCCAACATATGCATAAGAACTATTGGAGAAATAATGGCTGCACCTATTGAACATTCTTCCCACCATGTAACAAAGCCTGAAGACCGCATTCCACTTTTTCAAAAAACAATATACAGTATCGGAGCCTTAGTTAATCAGATGCAGGCCGCTGCTTTGACGGCCATGGTTCTTGTTTTAAACCTTGGATTAGGGATGGATCCAGCCAAGGTAGGTATTATTGGAACTGTTCCTCGTTTGATCGATGCTTTTACAGATCCAATGATTGGCTACACCTCAGATAATACACGTAGCAAATATGGCCGTCGAAGACCATACATGTTCTTTGGAGCTCTTATTTCAGGGGTTTTGTTTATGTTGTTGTTTCAGCTTCATCAGGAAAATGGTGAGGCGTATAACTTTTGGTATTTTCTTATTATCCAATGCTTTTTTGTCGTAGCTTTTGCTTTCTATGCTATTCCTTTTATCGCTTTAGGATTTGAAATGACCCCTGATTACCATGAGCGCACCCGTCTGCAAGGGGCTGCTAATATCATGGGACAGATTGCTTGGATTATTTCTCCATGGTTGTTTACTTTTATGTATTCTAGCAAGGATCTCGTACAGGGAGTGCGTATCCTGGCTATTGTTTTTGGTGTATTTATTATATTGGGAGGAATTCTTCCAGCCATTTTTAACCGAGAACATTTTGGTAATTTGCCAAAGCCTGAAAAAAGAAAAATGAAGGAAGTTCTTAAGAATTTCTTTAGCTGGTGCGCTATTGCCTTTAAAAATCGTCCTTTTGTTCAATTGTGTATTATTACTTTTTTAATTTTTAATGGATTTATGCTGGCCTCTTCTTTCACAGCTTATGTTATTTTCTTTTATGTATTTGGCGGTGATTATGGCCAAGGCGGAAAATTATTAGGTTTAAATGGAACAGTGGCTGCTGTTTCTTCTTTCCTTGTCATATTTCCATTGATAACTTGGCTTGCTACAAGACTTGGTAAACGTAATACACTGTTGATCACGATTCCACTTTCTATGCTTGGCTATGGCCTAAAATGGTGGGGATATAACCCCCAACATCCTGAACTATTGCTGATCACAGCGCCATTGATTGCTTTTAGTTTAGGATCGATTTTTACGGTCGTTACTTCCATGTTGGCCGATGTGTGTGATTTAGATGAACTTCAAACTGGCACTCGTCGCGAAGGGATGTTTGGAGCCATTTATTGGTGGATGATTAAATTGGGGCAGGCTGCAGCATCGTTATTTTCAGGTTTCTTGTTAAATTGGACAGGATTTAAAGAATCTTTGCATGGCAATCAAACAGCACATACATTGTTTCTTATGAGGATTTGCGATATTGGTATTCCAATCATTGCTTCTGCAATCGCGATCTATTTTATTATGACTTTTGAAATCTCCGAAGATAAAGCCTACGAAATTCGCAAGGAACTAGAAAAAAGAAGAGGAAAAGCCTAAGATGTCCAAATGTTTGACCTATATCATTTGTTGTATGTTGGTTTTGATGGCTGGATGTGGAAAGCCAAGCCAACCAAGCAATAAAATTGTCATGTGGCATTGGATGACGGATCGTAACGATACTCTTCAAAAACTCGCTCAACAATATAAAGATGAAACTGGCATTGAAGTCTCTGTTCAATTGTTTGCCCCCTCCGAATCTTATTCCCAAAAAGTGATCGCTTCAGCCCAGGCTAATGTATTGCCAGATATTTATGGAGTATTAGATAAGAAATCTATTTTGGCAGATTTTATCAAAGCCGGATTGGTTGCAGATTTGACCGAGACCATGGATGCTGAAAATGCTAATTGGAAAAGCAGTTTATTTGATAAAGCTTTAGCGGACAGACAATTTGACGCTGGAAATAGCTATGGAGTGAAGGCGGGGATTTATGGTGTTCCTATAGATGTGAGTAATGAACAAATGCTTTACAATAAAAAGCTTTTGGCTAAGGCTGGCATTACCGAGCCACCTAAAACCTTTGATGAATTCCTTAAAGCTGTGGGGGCGCTTAAACGTGTAGGGATAGCGCCTTTTGTTTCGGGTTGGGGAGAGTTATGGCTGCTCGATTGTTTTGCTTCTAATTATGCCTTTAACATTATGGGTGAAGAAAAGATATTTGCAACCTATCGTGGTGAGGTCAAGTACACTGATCCTGATTGGGTTAAAGTTTTTAATGTATTTGCCCAATTGCGTGATAGTGGAGCTTTAATTGATGGAATTGTGACCAAGGGCAATAAATATGCTGAACAGGATTTTGCCCTGGAACGTGTGGCATTCACTTTTAATGGATCGTGGTGCGTAAATGTTTATCGTACGATGAATCCTAATTTAGACTATGGCGTTATGGTCCCACCACCCATCAGTACAAAATATCCTTTAAAAATTTGGGGAAGTGCTGGTTCTTCGTTTGTAGTTAATGCCACGTCTCCTAATAAAGATAAAGCCGTGGCCTTTTTAAAGTGGCTGACAGCTGAAAAACAACAGGTCATTTTGGCCCAGGAAACTAACAATTTGCCTTCCAACAAAAATGCATTAGCTGTGATCTCTCCAACCTTGGGTGAATTTGCTAAAGGCATGAATCAATCGACTCATCCTAATATATGGCCTTTAAATGAAGATCCATTAGTTAGTGAAGCGTTTGATAGAGGTATTCAATCAATTATAATTGGAGAGAAGACCCCGCTCCAAGTAGCTGCCGATGTTCAGGTTGTTAAAGACCGTCAGATGGCGAAAAGGAAACCGCTTTAATGAATACAAAAGCAAAATCTGCTTTTATTTTTAAAGATAATTTTCAAAATTTCCTCTTTGTTCTTCCTGCTTTTGCTATTTTCTGCATTTTTTATATTTATCCATTTCTCAACATGATTTTCTTATCATTCCATGAGTGGCGGGGGATTGGTCCGATGCATTTTATTGGATTAGAAAATTATAAGGAATTAATAGGTGATAAACTGTGGTGGAATTCCATCTGGCATGCGGGCTACATTACCTTGATCGCCTTGACATTTCAAAATCTCTTGGCCCTTGCGCTGGCCTTAGCTTGTGACCGTGAAATCCGCATGAAACGTTTTTATAGTGTGGTATTTTTTATTCCACCCGTGCTTTCGGAAGTGGTGGTAGGGCTTATTTGGAACTGGATCCTTAATCCTCAAATGCAAAACGGACAGCATATCGGGTTATTTAATCATCTCTTATTCATTTCTGGATTTCCTAATCTTGTACATAACTGGTTAGGCGATCCCAATACAGCCTTGACGACCATTGCAATTGTGAACAGTTGGAAAGGTTTTGGCTGGGGTTTTATCATGTTATTAGCGGGGTTGCAGACGATTGATAAGCAATTATATGAAGCTGCCAGAATTGATGGAGCAGGCGCTTGGAAAACTTTTACAAATGTGACAATTCCTATGATTTTACCTGTGATTTTAGTGGTTGTGATCCTGACCATATTAGGGTGTATGCAGGTTTTTGTTTTGATTCTTTCCATGGTCAATGAAGGATTGGTAAATCATACAGATGTGCCTGTTACACGTATTTTATCTGCGATGACAGGAACCAATCGTTTTGGTTATGCCTGCACCGAGGCCATGATTTTTGGGGTTATCTTGGTAGGTATTTCATTTATTACAAAGAAAATGTCAGATAAGGTTAAACAAGTATGAAAACCAATAAATATATTTTGTGGGGCATGACCAAGTCAACGTTGATCCATGTGTTTCTAGCCAGTGTGGCTTTGACCTGTTTGGCGCCTATATTATGGATGTTGCGTTGCGCTTTTATGACCAATGAAACAGTTTTTGTGGATAAAGGGTTAATTCCGCAGCATTTGAATTTCGATAATTTTGCCATCGCCTGGACCAAGGGTAATTTTGCGGTCTATTTTTTAAACAGTGTCATTTATACAGTCTGTGTGGTGGGAGGGATTTTGTTGATCTCTTCCTTGGCAGCCTATTCTTTTTCTCGGTTAAAATTTCCTGGTAAGAACATCATTTTTTATATATTTGTCGCTGCGATGATGATCCCTTTGCCTGGATCGTTTGTGGCCTTGTTTGTCATCATGAAAAATTTAGGGTTGGTTAATAGCCGCTTTGGGTATATTTTGTGCATGATCAATGTTGGGCTTTCCATGAGTATTTTACTATTGAAGACTTTCTTTGATAAAATGTCGCATGATTTAGAAGATGCGGCACGTATTGACGGTTGCAGTAAGATTGGAATTTGGTGGCATGTAGCTTTGCCATTGGCACGCCCAGCCATTGCCGTTATCGTTATTTTTAATTCGTTGAATGTATGGAATGAATATATCTTGGCCTTTTTGCTCTTAGGAGATTCTCATTTAATGCCTTTGCAAAGAGGATTGATGGTTTTTCAGGGAGCGAATAGTACAGATTATCCTGTCTTGATGGCGGGTCTCACCATGGCCGCTGTCCCTATTATCATGGTATACTTAGCTATGCAGAAACACATTGTGAAAGGTCTATCTTCAGGAGCAGTTGTCGGATAATGAATCGCTTCCTTCAAATAGTGGTGTGTCTGTTTTTGACTGTGAGTCCTGCTTTTGCCCAAAGCGAACCTAGTCCAGAGTCTACTAGTGCGCGTCCCACGGTCGAAATTGTGCGATTGTCTTGGGAAGCTTCACATAAATCAGATATAGAGGCTCTTAATGTTTTAGTTAATGAAATACTAAAAGGTTATGAGTCAGAAGCTAAGAGATTAGCTTCTATGCTTAAAGATTTCCCTCCCCGTGACAAGTTCAATGATTTTAAAACCATGTCAGATTTAGCTACGGTCTTGTTCATCAAGGCAGAAGCTTTAAGGAATCAAGGGAAGACCGAAGAGGCGAAGAAACAATTTACTGATATCATTACGCAATACCCTTGGGCCCAAAGTTGGGATCCATCGCGTGGATCGTATTGGTCTATTGCTGAAAAATCTCAGGCCGCTATTGATTTGATTGAAGGCAAGGAATCTAAGCAGCCTGTAGTCAAGGTTGGTCCACCGACTCAGCCTACGCTTGTTTTTACAGGAGAGAAGGTTGTTGATTATAGTAAATATGGAAAGTTTTTAAATCCTGGTACGACAGACTATCGTTATCAGATTGAAGATCGTAAAGGCTTGGCCAAGGCGGTGGGAGAAGGGATTTATCCTAACCTAACTGATGTTTATGCTGATCCTAATTATAAGAAGGTTCTTAAGTCTGGTCGTATGGAGGGTAGTCATTGGGATTTTATCAATACTCCTGATTTACAGGCTGCTTTTTATAAATGGGTCACGGCTCCTGAACCATGGGGAGTTAAGTTATTTTATTTAGGTATTATATTTGAGAAGGCCAAGATGTATTATCAAGCAGTTAAATGTTACCAAGCTTTGATTATTCATTATCCTGGGACCTTGGCTTGGACGTATTGGCATACACCCTGGTTTCCAGCCCAAGCTGCTATTTCAAAGATCCAGCACATTTTATTAGTCCATCCCGAATTAAAATTAGAATTTAAATCAGCCAAGATCCAAATTTTAAATTCTTTTGATAATGATCCAAATAACAAATTTCCGATTACTCAGCCCGGTAGTTTACGTTTATTAGCTAGTGAACAACAAGCCAGGGAAGCTAGTGCTAATCCTCCTAAGATTGCTTTAGGAGAAGTTGTTAAAACTCTAGGGACTGGCAGGGTTCATTTTGCTAAGTACGCTACAGGACATTGGCAATTAGTGGTTGATGATAAACCATTCCTTATTAAAGGAATTACCTATACTCCTACCAAGGTAGGGCAAGGGCCGGATAACGGCACCTTAACGAACTGGATGGATGATGATCCCAATCCAGCATTTACTGCGTGGGTTGATGTTAATCACAATGGTATTCAAGATCAAGATGAGCCCAATGTGGGTGATTTTGCATTAATGAAGCAAATGGGGGTCAATGTTTTACGTATTTATCATCATCCGATGAAACCTAATAAAGAATTGCTGAAGAAAATGTATGAAGAATATGGGCTAAGGGTCATTATGGGTGATTATGTGGGTAAATATGCTTTGGGTTCGGGGGCCACATGGGCTGAAGGAACCGATTATGAGAATCCTGAGCATCAAAAAAAGATGTTAGAGTCGATTAAAACGATGGTGATGGAGTTTAAGGATGAGCCTTATGTATTGTTCTGGTTATTAGGGAATGAAAATAATTATGGGGTTGCTTCTAATGCTGATAAAAAGCCCGAAGCTTATTTTAAGTTTATTAATGAAGCTGCCCGCATGATTAAATCGATCGATTCTAACCATCCCGTGGCTTTATGTAATGGAGATACGTTATTTTTGGATAAATTTGGCCAATTGGCCCCTGATGTTGATGCCTATGGGGGTAATGTTTATCGTGGTGATTATGGGTTTGGTTCTTTTTGGCAGCAAGTAGCTGAGGCAGCTGATAGACCAGCATTTATTACCGAATATGGGGCCCCCGCTTACAGTGGTCCTAGTTTAACGGCTCAAGAGGCTATTGAGGCGCAGGCTGAGTATCATAAAGGTAATTGGTTGGATATTTATCACAATAGTGCTGGCTTCTCCGACGGAGAAGGGAATGCAGTAGGAGGCATTGCTTTTGAATGGTTAGATGAGTGGTGGAAGAATTATGAACCATCGAACCATGATACGAAAGCCGATGTCTTGGGTCCTTTTCCTGGTGGTTATTACTTTGAAGAGTGGTTTGGGCTTTTTGGTCAGGGTAATGGTAGAAATAGCCCCTATTTGCGTGAACCGCGCAAAGTATACTATGTCTATAAAGATCTTTGGGCCTCAGAGTAATAAATCCTCCGTTGAAAATATAAATTTGCAAAATGGCCTATGTATATACTATACTCTTAGTATACCTATCAAATAGGATAGTTTTAAAACCGCTAAATTTGTTAAAACTCATTAGTTAATCAGGAGGAAGTTATGAAGAAGTTGTTAAGTTTTTGTCTAATTTTTGTTTTATCTTCCGTAGGATACGCTGCTCAAGAAGAGGCTAAAGATGCGCAGGCGATCGCCAGTGCCGCTGCTCCTCAAGCCGAAGCTTATAATTTTGGTGATTTTAAATCTTCCACCCTGGTAGCTAAAGCGTGGACTGCTCTTGATAAGAATGATATTGAAGCCGTTCTTGCTTATTCCAATAAAAATATTGAAATGTATGCTGAAACTGCTCGTAAAATGCAGGAAGGCTTAAAAGATTATGTAACTGGTAGTAATGATGAAATTTTTAAATTATGGGCTCTGAACGATGTGGCAACCAGCTATTATCAGCAAGGCGAAGCCTATCGTAAGGCTAATATGAAAGAAGAAAGCAAAGAAGCTTTCAATAAACTTATTAAAAATTATACCTTTGGTCAATGTTGGGATCCTAAAGGCTGGTTCTGGAAACCAGCTGAAGCTGCCAAAGAAAAATTAGCTATGATCGAATCGGGTCTTAGCGTTGATTATGGTGATTTCAAATCATCAACATTAGTGGCAAAAGCATGGTCTTCATTGGCTGCTAATGATTTAAATGCCGTTGTTGCCTATGTTAACAAGATCAACGAATTATATGCTGTCAAAGCTCATGGCATGCAAACCGAACTTAAAGATTATGCCGCTGGAACCAATGATGAAATTTTCAAATATTGGGCTCTGAATGATGTCGGTACGGGTTTATTTGTCTTAGGAGAAGCTTATCGTCAAGCTGGTAAAAAAGATGAAGCTTCTGCTGTTTATAAGAAATTAGTGGATGAATACTTCTATGCCCAATGTTGGGATTCCAAAGGATGGTTTTGGAAACCAGCTGAAGCTGCTCAGCAAAAATTAGGCGAGATGAGTAGTATTTCTTAAAATAATTTATTAATTTATAACCCCCACTGTTTTGCTTTTAGGTGAAATGGTGGGGGTGAAGTTTTTAGGATTCTTATGAGAATAAATTTGTTGGTGTTGTTTTTGATTGTCCTTCCTGTTTGTGTCCAAGCTCAATCTAGCGAAAGCAAAACATTTAATAAATTTATTGTCTACCAAGATAAAACCTCACCTAATCGTTATGTTCCTTCAGGTTACATGCCAACTGGAGAATGTATTAAGATGGAAGATTCATGGGTGCAAGACTGCCATGAAGGTAAAAGTTGTGTCAAGGTAACCTATGACACCGTTTGCTCATCCAAAAGTCGTCAGTGGGCTGGTGTATACTGGCTTCATCCAGCTGATAATTGGGGCGATGTCAAAGGTGGTTATAATTTAACAGGGGCCAAGAAATTAGTGTTTTGGGCCAAGGGCGAAAAAGGTTCGGAACAAATAGCTGAATTTAGAATTGGTGGGGTAGGAGCTACTCGAGCATATCCTGATTCTGATTCTGCAAGCATTGGGCCTGTTATTTTGTCGCAACAATGGCGCCAATATTCAATAGACCTGCGTGGCAAAGATTTGTCCTACATTAGTGGTGGTTTTTCTTGGATTGCGAATGTTGAAAACAATCCAAACTCCTGCACCTTCTTTCTCGACGACATTCACTTCGAATAAATAATAAAATAAATATAAATTCTCTTGTGCTTAGACAATACGTTTGTTATATTCGTATTTAATTAAATCTTTATTTGGAGGTGTTATGTCCCAGGCAATTCGAAGTGGTATTGTGATTTTAGCGGCTCTTTTAGTTCTTGCCGTAGGACTTGCTGGTTGGGCCTTGATTCAAAAAAAGAACGCTGAAGATAGAAATTTAAGCCTTCAAGATCAACTCAATGAATCCCAAAAGAAACAAGAAAAAGCCATTGCTGATGCTGGTAAAATCAAACAACAAATTGATGATTTAAATCAGCGCCTCAAAGATTCCAACAAACAAAAAGATCAAGCTCAAGCATCGTTCGAAGAAGCCAAACGCAAGGCCGATGATTTAAATGCTCAGATCGAACAGTTCAATCAAGAAAGAGAGAGCTGGAAATCTCGCATTGAAACGATTCGTAAAGAACGCGATGAAGCTGTCACCAAATTACAAAATCAACCTGAAAAGATCGTTTACAAAGACCGTCCTGCTGAAAGCGCTCCTATTGCCACAACGCCTACTTCAATTCCAGTGCCTGAAGGTGCTAGCAATGATGAATATTTAGCTAGCGTTCTTAAGCAAAAAGCTGAATTACAAGTGTTGTTGGATAAAGCCAACACCGATCTTAACAATGACGCTTTGCAAGTGGCTGACTTAAGAAAACAAAATTCTGAAATGCAATTGCAAATCAAACAACTCAATAGTGATAAAGAAGAAATTGATCGACGTTTAACCAATGAGAAAAAAGCATTAATCGATAATTTCACCAAAGAAAAACAAGATCTATTGAGAAAAATCAAAGATGGCGAAGATTTAGCCAGCAATTTGTCGATGGAAGCTGCACGAGCTCGTGGCGATCAAAAGAATGCCAACGACTTCATCGGAAAAGTTAAAGGTGATAACGGTCAATTACAATCTCAAGTCAGACAATTGGTTGCAACCAAGGTTGCCTTAGAGAAAACCGTAGCCCGTTTAACCGAAGAAAGATCTGATTTAGGTAAGAAACTTGCTGAAACAGAAGGAGTTATCCAAGATCGTATCAATGAGATTTGGCAAATTAAAAAGACCCTTGATGATAAAATCACCCAGATCAATGATGTAAAAAGTGGCAATAGAGATGTCGAATTACCTCCCATCGTTGTCAATGCCTCAGCTAATGAAGCGATCACTCCCGTGAGTGCTCCTTCAGGCGATCCTTTAAAGCAAGCGCACAAAGTCATTAGTGTTAATGAAAAGAACGGCTTTGTTATTGTTGATTATGGCGAAACCCAAGGTAGTAGCGTTGGACGTGGTTTAAAAGTTTTCCGAAATAATAAAGAGATTGCTACACTTGAAGTCATTCAGGTTCGTCGAGATATTTCTGCAGCCGATGTCAAAGACCAAAAGACAAAGATACAAGTTGGCGACCAAGTTCGATGAAATCTTCCAAAAGAATCAGCATTACAGATGTAGCCAAAAAGGCTAATGTCTCCATTACCACCGTATCTCGTGTTATCAACAAAGTTTCTACCGTTGATAAGCAAATTGCCGCCCGTGTTGAAGAAGCCATTAGCGAATTAAAATTTCGACCCAATCCAACTGCTCAACGTCTTGCTAAAGGTGGTATTGGTACCGCCGTTGGCTTTGTCATTCCAGGTTTTCCAGGTATATTCCATTCTTTTTATGCGGTTGAATTGATGCGTGGCATTGGTCATGGCTGCGAAACCCAGCATTTGGACTTAATCTTTTACATTACCGATGGTAAAAGTCCTTTGCGTTCTAGTTATGCAGGGGGACTCATTTTTGCAGATATCATTGAAAACCGTGCGCAAGTCGAAGATGCCCTCACGGATGGTACGCCAGCCTTGATTATCAATCATTTGGTCAAAGATTTGAATGTAAGTTATATTGCCGTTGATAATGTGAAGGGTGGAGTGATTGCTGCCGAGTATTTAATTAGCTTAGGTCATAAACGTATCGCCACTGTCACAGGAAATATGCAGACCCAGGCAGGTATTGATCGATATGAAGGTTTTCAAAAGACGTTAATGAAAAAGGGCGTTGATTTTAATCCCGAATATTTCTTTAAAGGGGATTATTCCAGACGTTCCGCCCGTGAAGCAGCAGCTCATTTCTTCTCTTTAGAGAATCCTCCCACAGCAATTTTTGCCGCTAGCGATGATATGGCCTTAGAAATCATCTCGGTAGCGCATGAAAATGGAATCAAGGTGCCTGAAGATATCTCTGTCATTGGTTTTGATGATAACCCTGCTGGTCTTTTTGGATCGGTGGCCTTGACTACCATCAAACAACCTTTGTTTTCTATGGGTGAAGAGGCTGTCAAAATCATCTATGAAGCCATGCAATCCAAAGGGCAAACCTTGGTCCAGAAAGTGCTCTCACCTGATCTGATTATTAGGGAATCTTGCGCTCCACCTTCCTCCTAATTTTTAATCAATTTTTTAATAGGCAGTTATTCGTAAACATTTGACAATTCGTGACTTTCGTTGTAAATTTTACTCTCTTGGCCCGAGGATTAAAGGTCAGATAATCTATGGAAAATTCAAATTTCGATACAATTATAATCGGTGCTGGACACGCAGGCGTAGAGGCTGCCTTAGCTTCGGCGCGCATGGGTGTTCGCACGCTGATGGTCACCTTATCCAAAGATACCATTGGCCAAATGAGCTGCAATCCAGCCATTGGCGGGGTTGGTAAGGGACAATTGGTTAAGGAAATTGACGCCCTAGGTGGTGAAATGGGTTTGGCTGCCGACCGCACCGGAATCCAATTTCGTCAGTTAAATGCCTCTAAAGGCCCAGCCGTACGTTCTTCCCGCTGCCAGAGCGACCGCAAACAATACAGACTCTACATGCAGTCGGTCGTTCTCAATCAAAAAAATTTAACAGTCAAAGCTGATAAGGTAACCGAAATCATCGTTGAAGGCGGTTGTTTTAAAGGCATTAAGACCAATGATGGCTCAACCATTTACGCACAAGCTTTAGTAATCACAACTGGTACATTTTTAAATGGACGTATCCACGTAGGCCCACAGATCACCGTGGGAGGTCGTATTGGGGAGGAAGCATCGAATCGGCTGGCTGACTCGATCCGACATCTTGGTTTATCAGTCCGTATGTTTAAAACAGGTACTCCGCCACGCATTGATGGGCGCAGCATTGATTTTACCAATTTAGAGCGCCAGGATTCTGATAATCCACCTGTGCCATTTTCATTTCGCACACCATGTATTCCTAAAGAACAAAAGCTGCTACCATGCCATATCACTAGAACTGTTGAGAGGACCCATGATATCATTCGTGCTAATTTTCATTTGTCCCCAATGTACTCTGGGCAGATCCAGGCAACTGGGGTGCGTTATTGCCCCTCGATCGAAGATAAATTAAAAAAATTTGCTGATAAAGCGACGCATCACGTATTTCTCGAGCCAGAAGGATTGGACACCTTTGAATATTATCCCAATGGTATTTCTACAGGACTTCCAGCCAACGTGCAGGAAGAATTTGTGCATTCGATTCCTGGCTTAGAGCGAGCTATTATTGTTCGTCCAGGTTATTCAATTGAACATGGAGTTGTGGATGCAACCGACTTAAAACCAACCTTAGAGACCAAGAAGATTAAAGGGTTGTTTATGGCAGGACAAATCAATGGGACTACAGGCTATGAAGAAGCTGGTGCTCAAGGGTTAATTGCTGGAATCAATGCCGCTTTGATCGTGAAAAACCAAGAACCATTCATTTTAGATCGGCAGTCGTATATCGGAGTATTAATTGATGATTTAGTAACTAAGGGAACTGAAGAGCCTTATCGTATGTTTACGTCGCGTGTGGAGTACCGCTTGATTGTGCGTGAGGATAATGCTGATCGCAGGCTTTCAAGTCTAGGCCATGCCTTAGGCCTTTTATCGGATGAGGAATACCAGAAGGTCGAGAACAAATATGCCATGATCGAAAAAGAGATCGAGCATTTGCGTCAGACCAAGGTTAATCCTGGCACCGAGTTAGATAAGATTTTAGAAGATAACAATACCAGCGCCTTGCGTCAACCAACCTCGTTATATGATTTGTTAAAAAGACCACAGGTGAATTACCATATGATTGCAGATTTCGATGGCACGCTTAAAGATCAAGGCGAACAAGTGATCTCGCAAGTTGAGTACGAAATTAAATATGAAGGCTTTATCTCACGACAAAATAAAGATGTAGAGAAATTCAAGCATATTGAATATATACGCATTCCATCAGATCTAAAATTTGATACAATACCTGGTCTTTCCAAAGAAATCGTAGAGAAATTAAAGCGTTTTGCACCTACGACCTTGGGACAAGCCAATCGCATTTCTGGTATGACACCAGCAGCGATCACTTTAATGATGGTTTATTTAAGAAAAATAAAAAGTAGTACTAAACAATGAGGCTCCGCTTGGGCTGTTGGCCCAAGCAGCGGAGTCCTGTTAGGGGAGATCAGTATGAAAATTGCAAATGACATCACAGAATTAATAGGTAATACACCGCTTGTTAGAATCAATAAAGTCACCAAGGACTGCCAGGCTACCATCGTTGGCAAGTTGGAGTTTTATAACCCACTAGGCTCAGTCAAAGATCGCATCGGTTTTAACATGATTCAAGCTGCTGAAAAAGCAGGCAAAATCAAGAAAGACACTGTCATTGTCGAGCCAACTTCTGGAAATACTGGTATTGCCTTAGCGTTTGTTTGCGCTGTGAAAGGTTATAAACTCCTTTTGACTATGCCTGAAACCATGTCACTCGAACGTCGAGCCCTTCTAAAAGCTTTGGGTGCTGAGTTGATCTTAACCCCTGGCCCAGAAGGCATGCGTGGAGCGATCAAGAAGGCCAAAGAGTTGGCTGACAGCGATGCTAAATATTACATGCCTCAACAGTTTGATAACCCAGCTAATCCTGAAATCCATCGTCTGACTACCGCTGAAGAAATTTGGCGCGATACCGATGGTAAGGTTGATATTCTGATTTCTGGTATTGGTACTGGCGGAACATTAACCGGTGTGTCTCAAGTGATTAAAGCTCGCAAACCTTCATTTAAGGCGATTGCGATCGAACCTAAAGCTTCTCCAGTTCTTTCTGGCGGGGCACCTGGTCCTCATAAAATTCAAGGAATCGGAGCAGGATTTGTACCCAGTATCTTAGACACTAAGCTCATTGATGAAGTGATCCAAATCGATAACGATCAAGCCTTTGCCATGGCCAAACGTCTTATTAAAGAAGAAGGGATTCTTTGCGGTATTTCTTCTGGTGCGGCGATTGAAGCTGCTATTCAGGTTGGTCGACGTCCAGAGAATAAGGGTAAGTTGATTGTAGCCATCATCCCTTCAACAGGCGAACGCTATTTATCGACGGATCTTTTCGCAGAATACCGAAGCTAAGAAAACTTTCTGTCGTTTCCGAATGCTTTAATCGGGAACCTAGTGTACTAGATCCCCGATAAATACATTCGGGGATGACATGAGATTAATTTATGAAAAGTTTGTGGGACCAACAGGTAGCGGATGTTTGTGGAAATGATCCACTAAAGCTACGTGTTTACACGTCTCGTCTTTTAGGAAGAGAGCCATCCCTGGTTATGCACGGGGGTGGCAATACTTCTGTCAAAGCCCTCGTCAAAGATTTCTTCCAAGACACCCAAGAAGTTCTCTATATTAAAGCCAGTGGCTGGGATTTAGCTACGATTGAAGCGGAAGGGTTTGCTGCTGTCAGGTTGGACGCCTTAAAGCGTATGGCTACCTTTTCAGAGCTGTCTGATGCGCAAATGGTCGTGGGGCAAAGAGCAGCCATGATTAATCCGCATGCACCCAATCCGTCGGTCGAAGCCATCCTGCACGCCATTATTCCACATACCTTTGTCGATCACTCACACACTGATGCTGTTGTAACCATTACCAATACGCCTAAGGGTGCCTCGCTTATTAAAGAAATTTACGGCAATCGCGTTTTAGTTGTTCCTTATGTAATGCCTGGCTTTGTGTTAGCTAAAAAAGTTTATGAAATGACACGTGATCTGAATTGGAGTAAGTGCGAGGGCATTGTTTTATTAAACCATGGCTTATTCACCTTTGGTGATGATGCCAAGACGAGCTACGAAAATCATATCCGGTTAGTCATCGAGGCAGAGAAGTTCATTGCTAAGAAGCGAATTAAGATTGCTTCGGCCAAGGCTGGCTCGGAAGAGTTATTAACCTTAAGTAAAATACGAAAGGCTGTCTCGGTAGCTTTGGGGGCAGCAGTTATTGCCGATTTAAGAAACGATGCTGGTTCAGTTGGCTTCTCAAAACTTCCAGATGTAGGAAAAATCGCCACCCGAGGCACACTCACCCCTGATCACGTGATTCGCACCAAACCTATTCCGGTTGTCATCGGCAAAGATCCTGCCAAGGATGTCGTAGCCTACGCTAAGAATTATCAATTCTATTTTGACTGCAATACCAATAACAAATTGAAGTGCCTTGATCTAGCCCCACGCTGGGCTGTGTGGCCAGGACAAGGGTTAGTAAGCTTTGGTCGCTCGATCAAGGATGCCCAGATCATTTCCGATATCGTGGAGCATACGATTGCTGCTATTCAGATTGCCGAGGGCTTGGGCGGCTGGAAGGTTTTGTCTGAGAAAGATATTTTTGAGATGGAATACTGGGAGCTCGAGCAAGCCAAGCTTGCCAAGAACCCTAAGCCGCTCGAGCTGCAAGGCAAGATTGCATTGGTGACTGGCGCGGCGAGCGGGATCGGCAAGGCCTGTGTTGAGAGAGTAGCTGCTCAGGGAGCACACGTAGTGGCGCTTGATATCAATAAGGAAATTACCAAGATCTTTAACCGAGTAAGTGTGGTAGGAATGGTTTGTGATGTGACTAAGGATGCTGAATTGCAGAAAGCTGTGGCTGCCACGGTCAGACGATTTGGTGGTTTGGATATTGTGGTGAGTAATGCAGGTATTTTTCCTGCCAGCGAAACTCTTGAGAATATGAATCCTGAGACTTGGGATCGCAGCGTGAAGATTAATTTAACTTCGCATCAGCGTTTGTTGAAGGCTGCTATTTCGTATTTGAGTCAGGGTATTGATCCGACCTTTATTATCATTGGTTCTAAGAATGTTCCAGCACCAGGCCCTGGAGCAGGGGCGTATTCGGTCGCCAAGGCAGGTCTAACCCAAATGGCCAGAGTGGCAGCTCTGGAATTAGCGCCCCAAGGTATTCGTGTGAATGTGGTTCATCCTAATCAAGTATTTGATACAGCGATTTGGACCAAGGAAGTTTTAGAGAAGCGCGCCAAAGCTTATGGTCTGTCGATTGAAGACTACAAAAAGAGCAATCTTTTAAAGACAGAAATCACCTCTTATCATGTGGCTGATTTAGTTTGTTGCTTGGCAGGTCGCATCTTTGCCAAGACCACCGGCGCGCAAATCCCCATAGATGGGGGAAATGATCGAGTCATTTAACAGGCAACTACAAAGGATAAAAAATGACCAATAATTCTCAAAGTAGCCAAGATGGTGACTCTAAGTTTTCACGTATAGTTATCCTAAGTGTTATTTGTATTCCAATTATTGTAGGGTTGATCTATTTTGCTTATACCAAGAACGAACAAGCTCCTATAAAAACTAAGGAATGTGAAAAGAAATGTACGGAACAAGGTTTCCCAGGATATGATTTTAAATGGTCGATCTTTTCTGATTCGCGATGTTCTTGCGTTGGAGAACAACTAAAGAAATGAGATTAATTGTTGTATGCTTAATGTCTTTGTTGTTTATCAATTTGGTGTTTGCCTCTTCAGACGACCGCCCCTTAAGTGCCAAGAAATATTTGGCTGAGTTTTGTGCCATTGATGAGAGCTCCATCATTTATAAAGCTATTCTTCAGGTTCTATTGAAGATGCCCTACAAGGATTATGCTTACATCACTAATCGCAATCGTCCTGTGATTTTTGTCGACTATTCTGTGGATGGTACATCCCGCTTTGCTTCTTCCACTGAGTTTTTAGTTGGCCCTAATGATCCACCTTGTTGTCAGGAAGGTTTCACTTTAATTAAGTTGGGGCAGGGGCTAGGGATCGCTAAGGCCACGCAAGCCATTGAAGGAGTGGTAGCCCACGAAATAGCCCATCGTATTTTAGAACACATCAAAAATGGTAATGTCGATTGCAATGCCGAGCGGGCTGCTAATCAGTTAATCCAGCAGTGGGGATTCACTACAGAGTTCGCAGAAGCCAAGAAGCTTTTTGGCACCCGCAAAGGCGACCCTGCTGGATGCCAGGAAAAGCCTGCCACGAGTAAATAATCTATTTAATATTAAGAGTTAAATCGAGAATGGTCTCAGCCATCATGGCTGCACAAGCACTCACGCGCGGAGCCATAGGTGGATGGCCTTGGTGCGAGTCAGTGTTTCTATCTCCACAGATGTAGATATTGCCCATCTTTTTGACCGTCATGGGTTGCTTTTGAGTCAAGCCTGCCATTCCAACACCGCTAACAACTACAGGAAAACGAGGAGAGTGGTACTGCGCGAAGCGGTATTTCCAATCAGCCACATCAAAGGCTTCTACAATAAAATCAAAACCTTTGAAGAATTGATCAGCATTTTGTTCATTCCACTCTGCTTGGTGAATAATGATTTCAGCCTGCGGATTGATTTTTAAAAGCCTCTGCTTGGTGATTTCAACCTTGGATAAGCCAATTTCATCAATGAAGTATTGCTGACGGTTTAAATTTGAAGGATCGATCACATCTTTGTCGATAATTTCAAAATGTTTAAAACCTGTTCGTACCAGCATCATGGCGCAATTCGAACCCAATCCGCCCGCGCCACCAATACCGATCTTTTTAGATTGGATTTGATGTAACTGTTCGGGTTTTAAGTATTTTAAAAGGCCTTGTTCAAAGATATTCATGGATAACCTTATGTCATCCCCGAACGTTTTAATCGGGAACCTAGTTTCAGTCCAGGGCTGACCAGCCTCTGGCTGGCACTTGTGCCTGGATCCCCGATAAAAGCATTCGGGGATGACATTTTTTACCTATTTTCAATTCGTCGCCAGTCCGTAAAGACAGGATCAAAATTCTTACGTTTAAGTAGGGCAATAATATCAGCCACCGAGCGTTCATCTTTAATATCAAATTGAGGGTCTTGTTCTTCTTCGTTCAGCAGAGAGTATCCACCCACCGATGTATTTGAACCTGCGGACATACGGGTAATTCCGATTTCAAGCAAATGATCACGTAAGCGCGCATCTTCACGGGTGGAAAGATTGATTCCTACCCGAGGAAAAAGGATGCGTGTTAAGGCAACAATCTTGGTTAATTGGATATCATCGACATCACAGTGGGCAAATTCTTTGTCTTTAATAGTGCGAAGCCTGGGAAAGGAAACGCTGTACTCAACGCCAGGAAAAGATTGTTCCATCTCGCGTAAGTGGTTATAAAGTTCTAGAAGATCGCTAGCAGCATCACTCAATCCTAAAAGAACGCCCATGGCAATCTGGCGCATGCCACCTTCAGCAGCTCGCTGGGGAGTGGCTCGTCTAAAATCATAATCTTTTTTGTAGCCAGAAAGATGCACCTGCGCATAGCGGCTGCGGTCATAGGTTTCCTGATAAACCGTAATGCCATCGACCCCTGCAGTAAAGAGTTCTTGATATTCATTGGTTTTCATAGGATGGACTTCAAGTGCAATGCCTTGAAAATACTCCGAGGCAGCCTGGGCTGCTTCTTTTAAATATTCAACCGGCGTGTGTTTATATGATTCGCCTGTAAGCATGAGAATATTACGGATGCCTTGAGAGTGAATGACCTGCATTTCTTGGCGATATTGATCAGGAGTAAGCTTTATGCGAGTAATTTTGTTATTACTATGAAAGCCGCAGTAGGTGCAATGACTGGAGCAGTAATTCGATAAATAAAGCGGGGCATACAATCCAATAGTACGGCCAAAATATTGTCGAGTCACCCGAGCAGCTTCCTGGGCAATTTCTTCTAGGGCTTGCGGGCGTTGGTCCTCAAGTAAGTCTTTAATTTTTTGTAAGGGGATCATACAAAAATCCAGTCAGCGGAGAAGAAGCAGAGGCTAAATCTTTGGAAGCAGGCAATCGGCTTAAGTAAGCCATACGCCCTGACTCGACAGCTTGGGCAAAGGCCTTGGCTAATAACGCTGGATGCTCAGCCGTGGCTACAGCAGTATTGGTTAGTACCGCATCAGCGCCCATTTCCATTGCTTCCGCAGCTTGGGAAGGAGCGCCGATTCCGGCATCAACTACGATGGGAATATCAATTTCATCAATTAGGATTTTGATAAATTCACGAGTCTTTAGGCCTTGATTACTGCCGATTAAAGAGCCGAGCGGCATGACAGTCGCTGCGCCAGCTTTCACCAGAGCGCGGGCGGTATAAAGATCGGGATACATGTAAGGTAGAACCACAAAGCCTTCAGCAGCTAGGATTTCGGTTGCTTTGATTGTCTGTTCGTTATCTGGCAGCAGGTATTTGCTATCGTTGATGACTTCAATCTTGACCCAATTGCCGCAGCCAGAAGCCTTGGCTAAGCGTGCGATGCGGACAGCTTCCTGGGCCGTACGTGCGCCAGAGGTATTGGTTAAAAGGGTGATATTTTGGGGGATGTATTCAAGGATATTATCTTCATGACGTTCTAAATCAATGCGCCGCAGCGCAACGGTAACAATCTCTGTCCCAGAAGCGACAATAGAGTCATTCAGGTCCTGTTTATTTTTGAATTTACCAGTGCCTAAGAAAAATCGGCTTTTAAAGGATCGGCCACCAATGATCAGGGGAGAGTCGCTCATTAACCGCCTCCAACAAAGGCCACTAATTCGACAGTATCGCCATCTTTAAGGGCGGTACTGCCCCAGTTGTTGGCCACGATGATATTGCCATTAACTTCGGTGATGATGTGTCGGGGCTCTTTGCAGAACTGGTTGACCAGGTCTGAAAGATGCGGGTTGTTGGTGAATTCTTTGGATGTGCCGTTAATTGTGATTTTCATAGAAGAACATTCTATTCGATTTGACTTAAAAAATCAAATTCCCCTTTTAGCCGTAAATTTTGAAAATTTTATACATTTTATATTTTGATTTGCTATAAAATAAATCCATTCCCAAATTAAGGCAGCTCAAGAAAAATTTCTTTTATTTTAGATCACTTTTTGTATAATACGTTTCTTCGTGAAACATTTATTAACAGTCCCAACGGGTCATCAAGGCCTGTTCGCCAGAGTGAGGCTGGCATCAAGGAGCAGAAAATGGGCAAGCCAGGAGTATTCGGCTACGAGTTGTTGTTGGATCTTTACGATTGCAAGAAAGGTGTTTGCGATGATCTAACGCTTTGTTACAACTTTCTCGATGAAATCGTCGGTTTCTTGGGGATGGAAAAGCAAGCGCCACCATCGATATTTCGCTCTGATGCCACACGTTTTCCCGATAAGGCAGGACTTTCTGGTTGGGTTCCCCTCATCGAAAGTTCGATTGTTATTCACACATTGACCCCTAAAGATTTTATTACCGTCGACATCTATTGCTGCCGATCTTTTGATAAGAAAAAGGCAGAAGAGTTTTGTCGTAAGTTTTTTGGGCCTAAAAAAGTTGAGGCACAATTTGTTGAAAGAGGTTTAAGCTATTACAGTGAAGCCTGCGGTTGTGGTTCAGCTCATAAAGAAAAAGAATTAGCACACAAATAACAGTTGTTTGAATTGTAAGAAAATATAAGGGGATTGTTTTAAACGATCCCCTTTATTGTTTATCACCATATGCCTTATACCACCAACGACATCAAATCCATTGAATCAAAATGGCAACGTTTCTGGGAACAGCGCAAGACTTTTAAAGTCGAAGCGGATGCTTCTAAGAAGAAGTATTATGTCTTAGAAATGTTTCCCTATCCTTCGGGCAAGATTCATATGGGCCATGTGCGTAACTATACCATCGGCGATGTGATGGCCCGTTACAAAATGATGCAAGGGTTTAATGTGCTTCACCCCATGGGCTACGATGCCTTTGGTCAGCCTGCTGAGAATGCGGCTATCAAACATAAGACCGACCCAGGTCAGTGGACCTACCAATGTATCGACCAGATGAGAGAAGAACTCAAGAAAATGGGCTTTGCCTATGACTGGGACCGTGAAATTGCCACTTGCGACAGTGACTACTACCGATGGAATCAGTGGATCTTTTTAAAGATGTATGAACGTGGGCTTGCCTATAAGAAAGCTTCTTCCGTCAATTGGTGTCCTAGCTGTCAGACAACCTTAGCCAACGAAGAAGTTATCGATGGCGCTTGCTGGCGCTGCAAAAACAATGTCGAACAAAAAGACTTAGATCAGTGGTATCTAAAGATTACTCATTACGCTGAAACCTTACTGGAAGACTTAAAGCAGCTCGAGCATTGGCCTTCACGTGTGCGAGCTATGCAGGAGAATTGGATTGGTAAGAGTTTTGGGGTAGAGATTTATTTTAAAATTGTAGGGGCGACCCCCCGTGGTCGCCCTCAAGAAGGGCAGGCACAGGGGCCTGCCCCTACGGACGAAATTATTCCGGTTTTCACTACCCGTCCCGACACCATTTTTGGGGCTACCTATGTGGTCCTGGCTCCAGAACATCCTTTGGTTAAAAAACTTGTCGCTGGCACTCCTCAAGAAAAAGAAATTGGGACCTTTATTGAGAAGACAGCCAATAAAAGTAAAAGCCTTCGTATGTCAGGCGATCAGCGTAAGGAAGGCGTGTTTACAGGCCGTTATGCCATCAATCCTGTTAATGGTGATTCTATTCCGGTTTATATTGGGGACTATGTATTGATGGAGTATGGGACTGGCGCCATTATGGCGGTACCCACCCATGACCAGCGCGATTTTGAATTCGCTACCAACCATAAGCTTGCCATGAAAATTGTTATTCAAAACCCTAAAGAGGTTTTTGAATTAAAAGATATGACCAAGGCTTATGAAGATGCGGGTGTTTTGGTTAATTCGAAGCAATTTGATGGTCTTAATAATGAAGAAGCTAAGAAGAAAATTGCTGAATGGATGGCTCAAGAACGCATGGGTAAAACAACCATTCATTGGCGCTTGCGTGATTGGCTGATTTCCCGCCAGCGTTACTGGGGAACGCCGATTCCCATGATTTATTGCGAGGCTTGCGGTGTGGTTCCTGTTCCTTATGCGCAATTGCCTGTAGCATTACCTAAGAATGTGGAAATCACGGGGCAGGGAGGCTCTCCTTTAAATCGTGTAGAAGATTTCGTTAATGTGAAGTGCCCTAAATGTTCTAAAGCAGCCCGCCGTGAAACCGATACCATGGCCACCTTCTTTGATTCTTCCTGGTATTTCTTACGGTTTTGTTCTGCAGATAACAACCAAGAAGTCTTTAATAAGGATGAAGCCAAATATTGGATGGCGGTCGATCAATACATCGGTGGTATCGAGCATGCTATATTACATTTGTTGTACTCTCGTTTTTTTACTAAATTCTTCAAAGATTTAGGACTAACTGATTTAAATGAACCGTTTGTCCGTCTTTTAACCCAGGGGATGGTGCTTAAAGATGGAGAAGTGATGTCTAAATCTCGGGGCAACACAGTTGATCCGGATGAAGTTTTAAATAGATATGGTGCAGATACTTTACGTTTATTTATTCTTTTTGCTGCTCCGCCAGAAGATCAGCTCGAATGGAATAGTGATGGTTTAGAGGGGGCCTGGCGATTTTTAAACCGTGTTTACTTGATGGTTGAGAAACGTTATGCGAAAGAAACCACCGAGCAGGGAGCAGATCAAACCTTAGAGCGTGCCCGTCATCTAGCTATCCGACAGATTACCCAAGCTTTTGAAGAAGGTTATAAATTTAATACAGCCATTAGTCAGGCTATGATCTTGGCAAATGCCGTTGATAAGTATAAGCAAGAATCAACGGTTACGTTGAATCAAGCCATTGAAACCCTCGTCTTATTGTTAACCCCATTTACGCCGCATTTGTGCGAAGAGCTTTGGCAGATGATGGGCAAAAAAGATCAGACCGTCAGTAAGGTCGCCTGGCCCGCCTTTGATGAGCGAGCCCTGGTGCAAGATGAAGTCACCTATGCCGTTCAAATCAATGGTAAGGTTCGTGGTCAGTTTACGACATCGGTTTGCACCTCTGATGAAGATCTGAAAAAACTCTGCCTGGCAGATGCCAATGTGGCCCGCTATCTCGAAGGGGCTACTATCAAGAAAATTATTGTCGTCCCCAAGAAGCTTGTTAGTATTGTCATTTAATCCCCGTACAGAAAAGCAATATGCATTCTTTGCATAATCCAACTATCCGGTAATTCCGGACAGTTGACGCGTTATAACCCTTGGGATATACTGACCGCATGAAGTTTTACGCAGATCTGCACATTCATTCCAAATACTCTCGAGCCACCGCCAAGAATCTTGATCTAGAAAATCTCTACCTTTGGGCCCAATATAAGGGGATTCACTTAGTTGGTACAGGGGATTTCGTTCACCCAGCATGGCTTAAAGAGATTGAAGACAAACTCGAGCCTGCTGAGGAAGGCTTTTATAAGCTTAAAGATCAGTATGCAAAAGAGATGGATAAGATGCTTCCTGCGGCTTGTCGTATGCCGGTGCGTTTCATGCTCACCGTTGAAATTTCTAACATCTATAAACGCTTGGATCGTGTGCGTAAGGTCCATAATTTGATCTGGGTTCCATCGATCGAGTCAGCTAAGAAGATCCAGGCAAAACTTGGAAGCATTGGTAATATAAAGTCTGATGGCCGACCAATTCTTGGGCTTGATTCCCGTGATCTTTTGGAAATCACCCTCGAAGCAGACCCTAGGAATATTTTTGTGCCGGCACATATTTGGACGCCATGGTTTTCAGCTTTGGGTTCAATGGGCGGATTTGATCGCATGGAAGATTGCTTTGCTGATTTAACCCGGCATGTCTTTGCGGTTGAAACAGGATTGTCTTCCGATCCTCTTATGAATTGGCGTTTAAAGCAACTTGATCCTTTTATCTTAGTCTCAAACTCTGATGCGCATTCACCTTCCAAGTTAGGGCGTGAAGCCAATATTTTTAATACCGATTTTTCTTATTCGGCCATTTACCGCGCTTTATCTGAAGAGAAAGATCGAGGATTGGTAGGTACTATTGAGTTTTTCCCTGAAGAAGGCAAGTACCATTACGATGGCCATCGCCTGTGTCATGTGCGTTGGCATCCTAAAGAGACGATTGAGAATAAAGGACTCTGCTCAGGCTGTGGTAAACCTGTGACTGTCGGGGTCATGGCCCGCGTTGAGGAATTGGCGGATAGACCCGAGGGACAAAAAGGCCCACGTCATCGTCCCTATTGGAACATTGTTCCTCTGCCAGAAATCATTGCCAAAGCCAAGGGTGTCGGGCCTGCCAGTAAAGCTGTACAGGAAGCTTATATGAAAATGTTAGGCTCCTTAGGAAATGAATTTTACATCTTAATCGATGCTCCGATTGACCAGATTAGCCGCTTGGCAGGCGAAGTGATTGCCGAAGGTATCAACCGAATGCGCAAAGGGGATATTAAAATCGCGGCAGGATATGACGGAGAGTTTGGCACGGTTGAGATTTTCAAAGATGGTGAGCGTGACCAAATCGAAAAACAATTAGCGTTATTTTAAGTTATGAATAGACCCGAAGATCTTAATGATGCACAATGGCAGGCTGTTGCTCATGAGGGTTCACATCTTCTGATTGTAGCTGGTCCAGGAACTGGCAAAACTCATACGATCACCTACCGAATCCTTCGCACCCTCAACAATTTAAAACCAGACGAAAAGATTCTGGCCATTACATTTACTAATAAAGCCGCTCATGAAATGCGCACTCGTTTAGAGGCTAAGGATGCTCGTTTTTTTCGGCACATCACAGTGGGGACATTTCATCGATTTGCTTTAAGCTTACTGCGTGAGTTTAGCCAGCATACGCCGTTGCCTCAAGACTTCCAGATCGCGTTGCCTCAAGATATCCAAGGTTTCTTGTCTGAGATGTTTCCTGATAAAAATCCCCTTGAACGTAAAAAGGCGCTCGATGAAATATCTTGGGCGAAATCGACCCAATTGGTCATTGATGCCAGCGCAGATTTTCAGAAATATCACCGTTTGTTACGAGCCAAGGGCCTAATTGATTTTGATGATATCCTACGTGAGGCCTTGATGTTATTGGAAAATGAAGAGGTGCTCGCGCAAGTCCAGCAGCGCTATCGCTATATTTTTGTCGATGAATACCAGGATATCAATTTGATCCAAGTGGCCTTGTTGAAGGTTTTGATCCAGCAGGGGGCGATATTAACCGTAATTGGTGATCCTAATCAAAGTATCTATTCATTCCGCGGTAGTCAGGTGAGATTCTTTAATCGATTTGAAGAAGATTTTGCTGGTGCAGCTAAGCTTTATCTGACAGAGAATTATCGTTCGACCGTTAATTTGTTAACCGCAAGCTCGCAGGTGATTGCTAAGGAAAACACACAAAAGGTCCCAGAGGCAGTAGCTAAGATTTATGATGAAGGTAGATTGGTGATCCATGAAGCAGCCACTGACCGCGCCGAGGCAGAGTATGTGGCGCACCAGATCGAACAGTTAATCGGTGGGGTAAGCATGTTTTCACAAGATTCACATCGGGTTGAATCTTATCGGGGAGCTCAGAGAAGTTTTGGCGATATCGCCATTCTCTATCGCCTCAATGCCCAGAAAAATGTGATTATCGAAGCGCTTGATCATTTAGGAATTCCTTATTCGGTTTCAGCTAAACGTACTGTAGGGGTCGGGTCGCCCGACCCTAATAAGGGCAGGGAAACCCTGCCCCTACCGCAGGAACAAATCGATGAACAAATATTAGATTGTTTTGAAGAAACTTTGGATTACAAGGTCGAGCGAGTCTCTCTTTTAACCTTACATGCGGCTAAGGGTTTGGAATTTCCGGTTGTTTTTATGATCGGATGTGAAGCTAGACTGCTGCCGTTAGATATCCATGAACTTAAAGGAGACGCTCAGGAAGAACGTCGGCTTTTCTATGTTGGAATGACAAGAGCCAAGGAGCATTTATTTCTCACACGTGCTGGCCGCCGGCAAATTTTCGGACAAACTTATTTTAATCCGCCATCGTTATTCTTGGCTGATATCGAAGAAGATTTAAAAGCTTACGAAAATTCCAAATTACGCCGCAAACTATCCAAGAGTAAGGAAGCAGAAAAGCAACAATTAAAACTATTTTAACTTATGACAAGCGTTTCAAATTCTAAAGATCATTTCTCTAAAAGCTTACATGGTGTTTCGATAGGTTTGGTTTGTAATGTAGTTTTAGCTATCGTCAAAACCGTGACGGGGATTGTAGGTAATTCTTACGCCCTAATCGCTGATGGGATTGAGTCGATTATGGATATCATTTCTTCTGTGATTGTCTGGGGAGGGATTAAGATTGGTTCTTTGCCTGCTGATAAGAACCATCCTTATGGTCATGGCAAGGCTGAATCCTTGGCCGCAATGTTTGTATCTTTGGTGCTTTTGGGCGTGGGAGTGGAGATTGCAATCGAGAGTATCAAAGGACTTAAAAATCCCCATCACGCGCCTGCAGCCTTCACCTTAATTGTGCTCATTATCGTTGTAATCATTAAAGAGTTTTTGTTCCGATTTCTTTTTTCTGTGGCTGAAGATGTTCGCAGCATCTCCGTTAAGACGGATGCATGGCATCACCGATCCGATGCTTTAACTTCTGTGGCGGCTTTTATAGGAATTTCAATCACTTTGGTTGGCGGCAAAGGGTATGAAAGTGCAGATAATTGGGCAGCGATTGTAGCCAGCTGCATTATTGTTTTTAATGGCATTATTCTTTTTAAACATGCGGTTGCTGAGATTATGGACCATTCTCCTGGAGAACAAATAGAGGCTTCTGTTCGTAGAATCGCTTCTCAAGTGTCTGGTGTATTTGCAATTGAAAAATGTCGCGTGCGTAAAAGCGGTCAGCAATTATTTGTTGATATCCATGTGCTAGTTGATGGTAATATGCCTGTGCGTCAGGCCCACGATATTGGGCATAAGGTTAAAGATGCCCTGATAGCATCCCCGCTATCCATCGCTGATGTTTTGGTTCATATTGAACCTGATCAAAATTAAGCCCTCCCCCTGGGCATTAAAATCATGTGTCATCCCCGAAAGTTTTAATCGGGGATCCAGGCACTAGATTCCCGATTAAAGCATTCGGGAATGACAAATATCCCCCTAAGAAAGAAATAGCGAGTGATTCACCTGACTCCTCAAGAAAGAGCTGTTGTGCTCGGTCTGTGTGTGATTATTTTTTCAGGGACCTTGATTAATATTGGCCTGCAAAAGAATATGCGTGTTTTTAATTGGTTACATACGGCTCAGAAAAGTGCCCCGATTAATCAGATCAATATCAATAAAGCCTCAGTCGAAGATCTTTTAAAGATTCCTGGGATTGGCCCTAAGACCGCCCAATTTATTGTCAGCTATCGGCATTCTCAAGGTGAGTTTAAGAATTTAGAACCGTTATATCAAGCCAGAGGAATGAGTCCACAACGTTATGAGAAAATTACCCGATATCTTAAAATTTGATCGACGCACCCATCGACCTTGTTTTGATTTGAGTGTGGCACTTGCGCTGGGTATATTCTTGGGTCGTCTGGGATTTTTAACTTGGGGTTGGTGGAGCGTTCTTTGCGGAACCTTCATTGCTTTAAGTTTATTTAGAATTCGATTATTTATCGTACCTTTATATTTATCGGTAGTTTGTTTAGGGGCGTTGTATTATCAAAATGTTTATATTCTGCCTGAAAATCACGTGGCTTTTCTTTCGTATCAAGACCAGAAGAAGCTGACTGCGATCGAGGGAGTTATTGACTCAGATATTCAGCTTAAAGCAACCGCTTATGGCACCAAGCAGGTTTTTGAATTAAAGATTGAGAGTCTTGCTTTAGAAAATCTCTGGCAGCCGAATACAGGCAGCATATTGGTGAATTGTTTTAAGACACAGAAGCTTGATTATGGAGACAGAATAAAGATTGAGGGCTCTTTATTTCGTCCCAAAAGTAATCCTGGAGAAAGGTTTGTATATCAACAATACTTGGAAGACCATGGTTTATTCTTCATTTTAAGTGTGGGTAAGAAGAAATCTTTGGAAATCTTATCGCACCATCAGGGGCCATGGTGGGGTCATCTTGCTTTAGTGGTCAAACATCGATTTAAGCAAGTTCTCGAGTATTATTTAGAGCCACAGGAAGTCAGTATGATTCAGGCGATGACCTTAGGTGATCGCTCAGTTTTAAGCAAAGACATGTATGCGCTTTTTAGTCAAACCGGCACATCGCATATTTTAGCGATCAGCGGAATGAATATGGCGATCATTGGGGCCATGATGATGTTTGCCTTAAAAGTGCTTTGTGTGCCACGTAGGGGACAATTCATTCTAACAGCTGTCTTTCTGGTGCTTTATTGTTTCATCTGTGGCTGGTCTGCTTCGGTGGTGCGTTCTGTGTTGATGGCCTGTGTTGTTCTATCTTCATTTTGTCTGGAATATGAGGGAGAGTCGCTTAATACGCTTGGACTTGCAGCCTTGATCATTCTCTTGATTAACCCTTTAAGTCTTTATGATATAGGTTTTCAACTTTCGTTTCTATGCGTGCTGTCCATTGTTTCGTTTTTGCCATTGGTTAATGGGATGGTTGAGCGGCACTTTAAGCCTAGGTTCTTAAAATTTATAGCTCAGGCCTTAAGCATCTCGCTGATCGCCTGGATTGGCATAACGCCCTTGATTGCTTATCAATTTGAAATTGTTTCGCTCGTATCTATCGTTGCTAATATACCTGTTGTGCCATTAGCAGACTTGGTTATTATTTTGAGTTTGGGTTTGGTCGGGGTGGGTTTGGTCTGTTCGCCTTTGGCCTGGGCTTTTGCTGGTGCACTCAAAGCTGTATTTAATTTGATTCTTATTCTAATTTCTACCTTTGCTCAAATTCCAGGGGCATATTTTTATGTTTACCATTTGAGTTTATGGAAGGTGCTAGGGTATTATTTGCTACTGTTTATGGCATTGTTATTCTTAAAGCGTTCTTTAAAATGATAGGCATACGCAGAAAGGCTAACGGCTTTAAGATGGTATTCCTTGGCTTTGATTTGATCTCCTTGCTCTAAGGCAATATTGCTGAGAATTTCGTAACTGCGATCAGAGTAAGGAGACAGGCGGGTAGCCCGCTCAAAATTTTTTGTAGCTGGAGCAAGATACTCAATGTTTCTGGTTGCTAGGTATTGTCGGATATTAACAAATCCTGAGGCTGAGGCGCAGTAAAAGTCGGTAGGATTCAACTTCTCTGACTGCTTAAAGAAGGTTTCAGCAGCCGTTAAATCATTACGCATAAGACTCAGCATTCCTTGCCGGTAATTAATCATTGATAGTAGTAAAGAGACGACCACGCTCAATAAAACAACGAGTCCCACTACAAGGATGGCAAATTTGCCGCTGCGATTTTTACCAGTGGATTTGGAGACTGACTCGCCTGGGTAGCTTAAGACAGAAAAAATTGCTAAAGAACTCCACCAAAATAAAGCAATACTGGGACGCAGCATGGTAAAGTTGGTGAGATTGTCGATAAAAAAGTTACTTAAGGCCCAGATTGTTGCTACCAGAATCATTCTCTGGTTGGAATCATGCACCCGAGCCAGTGCTTGGCGGGCATTTTTAATAAAGGTTATGATTAATAAGACAATCGCAACCACTGCTAGAAATCCTGCTTCGATCCAAAGCTGAAGATAACTGTTATGAACATAGGCGCTGTAGCCTAAGGTATAGTTAACATATTGACGGTTCACAATATCAAAGGTATTAATGCCCCAGCCTGTCCACGGATTATCTTTAAGAAGTTTAAAGGCTGTCGTTAAATACTCCCATCGAGCTGTGAAAGAAAGATCGGGGCGAATCGAAATAATCAGAATAAAGAAAGCGACGATCGATAGGAGGATAATTAAGAAAACATTTTTGTTAATGTCTTTTTTAAACCATTCTTTTAAAAACAAAGGAGATAGCAAAGCCGTTGTAATGAGGAAATTAAGAGTGCAAAGAAAGGACAGTGTCATCAAAAAGGTAAGGAGGGTGGCTACCAATAATGCTATTAATAAACGTCGCTTCAAACTTTGCTTAGTTAAGATAATGCTCGTCCATATAAAGGGAATACTTAACATCAGAAAGCCGGCCAATACATTTGGTAGTTGAAAGAGTGAACCAATGCGTTTGTAGAGCAAGGGCCCAAAAGATTTGGGGGTAGGAAGATCTGGATTGGTCAGAACAAAATATTCCCAGAACGCAAAAATGATTACTACAATAATGCAGGGAATAAAATAAGACCAAAAGGTGCGTAAGGATTGAGGTGTTTTTAAAACATCAACTAAAAGATAGAAGAATAAAACATAGGCTGTTAAGGGAATCACGAAATATAAGGATTGAGAGAAATCAGCAGAGTGGATGAGAGATGACCAGCAAGCCAGCAGCAGTAACCATATAGGTAGATTGAAATTGCTTTGAAAGGGGTTAGTCTTATCTTTGGATTTCTTAATAGTAAAAACTAAAAATAAGACAAAGATCGCGCCAGCAACAACCATGTCCGCTAATCGATCTTTGATATAGATATAATCATCAGGCAGGAGATTTGTCAGAAGCAAACGCAATAAAAGAACGCTTACGCAGGCGCGCAGGAGAAAGGCATCAAAGGCTTTGGTAGTTTGATGGGGCATTGTTTAAAAAAAAGAATAACATCAACCTTAGAAAACCACAATTTATTAATCCTAAAAAATACCCCCTTGACAAATCTTAAATCTATGGTAAATTATCACTCAGAAGTAAAGAGTGCTAATAGCTGCAGACGGTGTGAGGAGAAATCCTCTTTTTTTAGACTTTATAATTAGCAGTCAGATGTGTTGAGTGATAATATTTTGTTAAACCCAATTCCCAAAAGGGATAAAAAAGGAGGTCAGTATGTCATTAGTTCAATTTTGTAAAAAACCAGTGAATGCTTATAATGAAGATGATTTCTTTTCACCTTTCTTATCATCGATGGATAGATATTTTCCAGCCATTGATGTGTCAGAAGAGAAAGATAGCTACACCATTAAAGCAGATCTTCCTGGGATTAAGAAAGAAGATGTTCATCTGGCGTTTGAAAATGGCGTGTTGACCATTGAAGGTGAACGCAAGGATGAAACCGAGAAAAATGATAAGAATTACCATAGAGTTGAAAGAAGTTATGGGCGTTTTGTTCGTTCTTTTAATTTAGGAACGGGGATCGATTCAAACAATATTCAAGCCAATTATAAGGATGGAGTGTTGGGAATATTGATTCCTAAGAAGCCAGAAACAAAACCAAAGAGCATTGAAATTAAAGTAGACTAATTATTTTATGTCATTCTGAGGAGCGATAGCGACGAAGAATCTAATATTCAATATTAGATCCTTCGGCTACGCCTCAGGATGACACAGGAAGAAAAAGGATAACCATGGAACTTCAACAACAACCTAAACCATTAGAAGCTTACGGTAAAGATCTAACAGACCTCGCCAGTAAAGGGAAACTAGATCCTGTGATCGGACGTGATGAGGAAATTCGCCGTGTCATTCAAGTGCTGTCACGTCGGACAAAAAATAATCCCGTTTTAATTGGCGAACCTGGTGTAGGTAAGACAGCCATTGTTGAAGGTTTGGCCCAAAGAATTTTTCAAGGAGACGTTCCTGAAGGTCTGAAGCATAAACGAGTGATTGTGCTCGATATGGGAGCATTGGTGGCTGGAGCTAAATTTCGTGGTGAGTTTGAGGAACGTTTAAAAGCAGTATTAAAGGAGGTAGAAGCAAGTGATGGATCCATTATTTTATTCATTGATGAGTTACATACCATTGTGGGAGCAGGACGGGCTGAAGGCAGTGCGGATGCAGCCAATTTACTTAAGCCTGCTTTAAGCCGTGGCATGTTGCGTTGCGTAGGTGCAACCACATTAGATGAGTATCGTCAGTATATTGAGAAAGATGCTGCGCTGGAGCGCCGCTTCCAGCCTGTGATGGTCAATGAACCAACTGTAGATGATACAATTGCAATCCTGCGCGGTCTAAAAGAGAAATATGAAATTCACCATGGGGTGAGAATTCAAGATTCAGCGATTATCGCTGCTGCAACCATGAGCCAGCGCTATATCACCGAACGGTTCTTGCCAGATAAGGCCATTGATTTGATTGATGAAGCAGCTTCCAAGCTTCGTATTGAAATTGATAGCATGCCTTTGGAGTTAGACCAAAATGAGCGGGAAATCCGTCGCTTGGAAATCGAACGTCAGGCTTTGAAAAAAGAATCTGACGAAGCTTCTAAAGAGCGAAGCCACAAGATCGAAGGTGAATTAACTGCTTTAAAAGAAGCGAACAAAAAGATGCGCACCAAGTGGCAGGCTGAGAAGGTTATTATTGATAAAATCCGTAAGATAAAATCTGAGATTGATTCAACCAAGATTGAAGAAACCAAGGCCGAGAAATCAGGCGATTTAAATAAGGTGGCTCAGATCCGCTATGGTGTTTTAGTTGATCTTCAAAAGCAATTGGAGACCAGAAATAAAGAATTAGCCAAAGAGCAAAAAGATGGAGCCATGCTCAAGGAAGAAGTCGATGATCAAGATATTGCCGCCATCATTTCCAAGTGGACTAAGATTCCCCTGTCTAAACTTCTTCAAGGAGAGACTGAGAAACTTGTGCACATGGAAGATGCTCTAAAGAAAAGAGTGGTAGGACAAGATAAGGCCATTGATGCGATTGCTTCTTGTATTCGCCGCTCACGTACGGGATTAAGCGACCCTAATAAACCATTAGGTTCGTTTATATTCGTGGGTCCAACCGGGGTTGGAAAGACCGAGCTTGCTAAAGCTTTGGCAGGATTCTTATTTGATGATGATAATTCAGTGATTCGTATCGACATGAGCGAGTATATGGAGAAACATAGCACTTCGCGTTTGGTTGGTGCGCCTCCAGGATACGTAGGCTATGATGAAGGTGGCCAGTTGACCGAGGCTGTTCGTCGCCGTCCGTTTGCGGTTGTGCTTTTCGATGAGATTGAGAAAGCCCACCCTGATGTGTTTAACATGCTTTTGCAGCTGCTCGATGATGGACGATTGACCGATTCTCAAGGGCGTATGGTGAATTTTAAAAACACCATTGTTATTATGACTTCAAATATTGGTACGGCTGAGATCAACGAGATGACTGACCAAAAAAAGATTGAAGCTCACATTCAACAAGCCTTGCGTGGAGCTTTTCGTCCAGAATTTCTAAATCGTGTAGATGAGATTGTGGTTTTTGCCAGACTTAAAGAAGAACAGATTAAGCGAATCGTTGGTCTTCAGCTCGATATTTTGACGGAAAGATTAGCGCAACGTAAGATATCTTTGAAAGTATCGGAGAAGGCCCAGGAGCTTTTAGCTAAATTAGGTTATGATCCTGTATATGGAGCCAGGCCTTTAAAAAGAACTATCCAGACCCTGGTGCAGGATCCCATTGCGCTTCGTTTATTGCAAAATGAAGTTAAAGAAGGGCAGACCATTGATATTGACGCTCAAGGGGAGGATTTGGCAATTGAGGTTAAATAAAATAATTTTTAATAATATGTTCATATTGAGAGGAGGATAATTATGAACAAATCAAAATTAACAAAAATTATTTTAGCTTCTATTTTAACAGTCGGGACTGTTTTTTTATTTAACACCCAGGCAAGAGCTGATGAGACCCAGGATTTAAAGAATCAGGTCAAAAGACTTCAAGAGAAGGTTGATCAGTTAGAAAAGCAATTGGCAAATCAGTCTGTTTCTACGGTCAAATTGCCCCCTGCTTCGCAGCAAGTGACCTTAGGAACGACATCGATGGACGATGAGTGGGATCCTTTTATTCAAATGCGTATGATGCAACATCAGATGAATCAGATGATGCGCGATAACATGGTAGATTTTAATCCTCAGCAAGATATTAAACAGACTCTTGATCATTATATTGTCAGCATGGATATTCCTGGGATGCAAAAAGATAAAATCAATGTGGAGGTCAAATCAGGTGTTTTAGTTGTTTCGGGTGAACGCACTAGTGAAGTCAAGGAACAGAAACCTAATCAGTTTTTCCGTCAAGAAAGATCCTTTGGACATTTCTTAAGAACAATGCCTTTACCTAAAGATGCTAAGGCAGACAACATTGAGGCTGAGTATAGTAACGGCGTGCTTACGGTTAAAGTTCCAAGAGATAAAGATGTTAAAAAACCTTCGCAGGGGCAGAAGATTATAGTCAAATAATGTAGGGGCGGGGTAACCCCGCCCGTACAATTTGGAGGAATCATGCAATTAAAAGGCCGAAAGATTTTGATGTTTGTCGATGATATTTATGAAGACATGGAGCTCATGTACCCTAAATATCGTTTGATCGAAGCAGGGGCCCAAGTGGTGGTAGCAGGTCCCAAGGCAGGACAGATATATAAGGGTAAACATGGTTATCCTTGTAAGTCGGATGTAGCCATTGCCGATGTTAAAGAAGAAGATTTTGTAGCTCTTGTTATTCCAGGGGGTTTTGCGCCAGATCAATTACGGCGTGATCCCAAGGTCAAGGATTTAACCAAGGCTTTTCATGATAAAGGTAAATTGGTAGCCCATATTTGTCATGCTGGTTGGATTCCAATTTCAGCAGGAGTCATGAGAGGTATTAAATGTACATCTACTCCTGGGATTAAAGATGATTTAACTAATGCCGGTGCCACTTGGGTAGATGAGGCTGTAGTTGTTTATAAAAACCACATCACCTCACGTAAGCCTGATGATTTGCCTTTATTTTGCCAGGCAATTATAGACTACTTGACAAGGGCTTAGAGAGTGTTATACTCTGGCAGTCAAAGATCGAGAGTGCTAAATATGGCAGCTAAACATTTAGATATCAAACAACGTAAAGATAGAATTTTAGCCATTGTGGTTGGTCAATACATCAAGACCATTACTCCGGTAGGTTCTCATGCCATTACCGAAGAATTCAAGCTTGATGTTTCTCCAGCAACGGTTCGTAATATTTTAGCTGAATTAGAAGAGCAAGGATATTTGACACATCCACATACATCTGCCGGTCGCATTCCAACCCAGCGTGGTTATCGTTATTATGTAGACCACCTGATGAATGAAATTGAGCTTTTAGAGGCTGAAAAGAAGCGAATTCAAAGCGAGTGCAAACAGTATATAAACCAGCTTGATAATTTGATGGAAAAAGCTTCTTCCATGATTTCCGATATCACCAGCTATACCACCATCATTTCAGTAGATGGTTGGGGCAGCAAAATTATATTAAAAGGTACGAGTAATGTAGTTGGCTACCATGAGCACACAGACATTGTAAAAATTCAGGCTATATTGAGAGTACTCGAAGAAAAAGAACGCATCTTGGCGTTAATCAACCGTGATTTGCAACATAAAATTGATATTTATATTGGCCATGAAATGGCTCTTAAAGAGATTGAAGGGTGTTCGCTTGCAGTCTCTAGTTTTGAAAAAGATGGGTTAACGGGTCGCATCGCGGTTTTGGGACCCACTCGTATGAATTATGACCGAGTGGTTTGCGCCCTCGAATACATGTCTGATTTGCTCAGCCATAAAAAGTAAAGAGGTTTAATACGGGTATGGACGAAAACGTTCAACAACCTACAGAAGAAGCTTTGTCACAAGAACAGAATCAGCCAACAGTCGAGGCCACTAAAGCTGACGCACTAGAAGTTTTGGCTAATCAAGTAGCCGTTGAAAAAGACAAGTATGTACGTCTGTTAGCTGAGTTTGACAATATGCGCAAACGTCATGAACGTGACCGTCAGGAATTGATTAAATATGCGCATGAAGAAGTCATCATTGAATGTTTGAAGCTTTATGATAATCTTGAACGCTCTTTAAACGCCTTTAAAGCCAAAGAAGGAACTGATGCTAACTTGGTTAAAGGTCTTGAGATGGTGTTCAATACGATGAAGGAATTGATGACCAAGTATGATGTAAAACCTCTTGAGTCGATCGGCAAAGCTTTTGATCCCAATACCCAAGAGGTTTTGATGCAGCAAGACACAACAGAATTTGGCGATGGCATTGTGATGGAAGAATTTGAAAAAGGATACACCCTTGGTGGGAGAGTGGTACGAACCGCTAAGGTTAAAGTCGCAAAAAACAATAAGTAGGGGCGAGGTTACCTCGTCCGTACAGGCAAAGATATATTAATCAAGGAGGAAATCATATGGGACGTGTTATTGGTATTGATTTAGGAACATCAAATTCCGCAGCCGCGGTCATGGAAGGTGGAAGACCTGTCATTATTCCTTCGGCTGAAGGTGCAGGGGTTGCTTCAGGTAAAGCATTTCCTTCATTTGTGGCCTTCACCAAAGAAGGGCAATTGCTTGTGGGCGAACCAGCTCGTCGTCAGGCGCCGATCAATTCGGAAGGTACCGTCTACGCTTCTAAACGTAAAATGGGTACAGATTTCAAATTTAAAGTATTCGGAAAAGAATATACCCCTCAGCAAGTCGGTTCTTTTATTTTGCAAAAGATCAAGGCTGATGCCGAGAAATTCTTAGGTGAAACAGTTGACGGTGTTGTGATTACCGTTCCAGCCTATTTTAATGATAATCAACGCCAGGCTACCAAAGATGCTGGTGAGATTGCAGGCCTTAAAGTTTTACGTATTATCAACGAACCAACCGCTGCATGCTTGGCTTATGGTTTGGATAAAGTTGGAAAAGAACAAAAGGTCATGGTTTTTGATCTTGGCGGTGGAACGCTTGATGTGACCATTCTCGAAATGGGTTGGGATGCAGAAGCCAAGGCAGCCACATTCGAAGTTCTCGCCACAAGCGGGGACAATCAATTAGGCGGAACAGATATGGACAATGCCTTGATTGATTACATCATCAATGAATTTAAAAAAGAAAGCGGCATTGATTTACGCAATGACAAGATGTCATTCCAACGCTTGCGTGAAGCTGCTGAAAAAGCCAAGGTCGAGTTATCCAGCACTGTTTCAACCGAGGTGAACCTACCTTATATTACAGCCGATGCTAGCGGTCCTAAGCATTTGAATATGAAAATTGACCGGGCCAAGCTAGAAAGTTTAATTGGGCCTATTGTTGAACGCTGCCGCGGTCCTGTACGTCAAGCCATCAAGGATGCCTCAGGAAAATTAGGCGAAGAGGTGAAGATTGATCGTATTGTGCTTGTGGGTGGACCAACCCGTATGCCAATCGTCCAGCAATTTCTTGAAAAGGAAGTTGGACAAAAGATCGAAGGTGGTATTGATCCAATGGAATGCGTGGCCTTAGGTGCTTCGATCCAAGGAGCTATCATCACCGGGGATGCGAAAGAAGTATTGTTGTTAGATGTTACTCCATTGTCCTTGGGTATTGAAACTATGGGTGGGGTGTTTACCAAGATGATTGAACGCAACACTACAATTCCAACTAAAAAAGCTATGCCATTTTCAACAGCCGAAGATAATCAGCCTGCTGTGACCATTCGTGTTTTACAAGGCGAACGTCAGATGGCTAATGATAATACCGAGCTTGGTCGATTTGACCTGGTGGGAATTCCTCCAGCTCCACGTGGAGTTCCTAAGATTGAAGTGACCTTTGATATCGATGCTAACGGTATCGTTCACGTTACAGCAAAAGATACAGCTACTGGTAAAGAACAAAAAATCCAGATTACTGCCAAGACCAAATTATCCGAAGATGAGATCCAAAAAATGGTCAAAGAAGCAGAAAAGTTTGCCGAAGAAGATAAAAAACGCCGTGATGAAGCTGAACTGCTCAATCAAGCTAATACCTTGATGTATTCAACAGAAAAAGCTTTGAAAGAATATGGCGATAAGGTTTCAGCTGACGAAAAAGCTAATGTGGAAAAAGAATTGGCTGCTTTGAAAGAAGCAATCACAGCTAAAGATCAAGATAAAATCAAATCATCCATGGAGTCTTTACAGAAGGTCAGCCATAAATTAGCTGAAGAGATGTATAAGGCTACCTCAGCGCAGGCTAATCCTGGTGCTGGTCCACAGCCTAATGATGCTGGTGATCCACAAGCTGGCGGTGAATCCTCTGGCTCGGGTGAAAAACCTAAAGATGATGTGATTGATGCTGATTTTAAGGCAACAGATAAAAAATAAGGATATCGTAGGGGCGAGACTGCCTCGCCCGTACAAATAATATGAAAAAAGACTACTACGAGATCCTAGGCGTTCCTAAATCAGCAACCTTGGCTGATATCAAAAAGGTTTATCGTTCCTTAGCCTTGAAATATCATCCAGACCGCGTTGCTGAGGGAGATAAAAAAGCAGCTGAAGAGAAGTTTAAAGAAATCTCGGAAGCTTATGGTGTTCTTTCTGATCCACAAAAGCGCCAGACCTATGACCAATACGGCCATCAGGGGATTGATCAAACGTATACGTCTGAAGATATTTTCCGTGGCGCTGATTTCTCAAGCATTTTTGAGAGCGCAGGCCTGGGAGATATCTTAGGACAGATGTTTGGAGGCTCTTTTGAGGGAGGTGGCGGTCGCTCTTCGCGTCGTTCCCGTGGTCGTGATATTCAATATGAGGTTGAATTGACCTTAGAAGAAGCTTATAGTGGTGTCAAAAAAGAGATCAAGGTGCCTCGGCATGAATATTGTAAAGCTTGTGATGGTACAGGTGCTAAAAACGGTACAGCCTTAAAGACCTGTTCGCAATGCCAGGGACAAGGTCAAGTGGTAATGTCTTCAGGGTTCTTTCGTATGGCCCAGACCTGTCCAAAATGTCAGGGACGTGGCAAATCAATTACGGAATACTGCCAAGAGTGTACGGGCCATGGTCTTAAACGAGTGGTCAGAAATATTGAAGTCAGCATCCCGGCCGGGGTAGATAATGATTCCCAGCTTCGTATGCGAGGTGAGGGAGAAGTTGGCCAGGGTGGTAGCGGAGATTTATTCTTATTCATCAAAGTGAAAGATCATGCGATCTTTCAGCGTAATGACAATGATCTTTACATGGATTTACCTGTAAGTTTTGTAAAAGCAGCGTTAGGTAGCGATGTTCAAGTCAAGAGTCTAAAGGAAACAGTCGAAATGAAGGTTCCGGCTGGTACCCAAGGCGGTAAAAGATTTAGATTAAAAGGTCACGGCATGCCATCAGTTCATGGCCATGAAAACGGCGATCTGTACGTTCGTGTGATGATTGAAGTGCCAACGCATTTGAATGCGCGTCAGAAAGAATTACTCGAAGAATTTGCTAAAGAATCAGGGGATTCGGTTAAAGGCTCACTGAAGGATCGATTTAAGAAAGCTTTTAAATAATTTATAAGGAAATACTGCTATGCCAACATACCAATACGAATGCGAAGCTTGCGGTCATGAATTTGAAGAATTACAGTCCATGACGGATAAGAAACTCACCAAATGTCCTAAGTGCGGCAAGAATAAGTTAGCCCGCCTTATTGGAAGTGGTGCCGGTATGATTTTTAAAGGCAGCGGCTTTTACGAAACAGACTACAAGAAAAAGACTTCTACAGATACTAAGACTGAATCCAAACCTGCTCCGGCTGCTAAACCCGCGGGCGGTTGTGGCGGCGGTTGTGCCTGCCATTGAGCTTAAATTCCCCAAAATTTTAATTTCCCTTTTAAGGCTGATTCTGGTATTATTTGTACTTCAAAATTATTAACCTAAGCTTATAGAAGGAACTAAAATGCCAGCAATTAAACCATTTAACGCGGTTTTCTATAATAAAGAAAAGGTGGAGAATCTCTCATCTGTCATCTGCCCACCCTATGATGTCATTTCTAAACAACAACAAGAAGCTTATTACAAACAGCATCCTTTTAACTTTATACGCCTCGAATTAGCAAAAGAAACCCCTAAAGATACAGCTAAAGACAACAAATATACCCGCGCTAAGAAAACCTATGATGATTGGTTAGCTAAAGGAGTTCTTAAACAAGATGAAGCTTATTGCATCTATTTCTATAAGCAGGATTACACTTATTTAGGTCAAAAATATACTCGTACAGGATTTTTAGCTCTTTTAAACCTCAATGAAGATTCAGGCGTGAAGATTCTGCCTCATGAACATACTCATTCCGCTGCTAAAACCGATCGGCATTTGCTTTGGACTACTTTGAAGAGTGATCTGAGTTCTATTTTTGTCGGTTATAGTGACAAAATGAATATCATTGAGAAGGTTTTCTTTAAAGAATTAGCCAGCCAAAAGCCTTATTTAGAAGCTACCGATCAAGACAAGGTTAAACATTCGATTTGGCGCCTAGCCGATCCAGATAAAATTCAAATTATTATTGATGTTTTAGAAGGTCAGAATTTGTTTATTTGTGATGGCCACCACCGTTTTGAAGTGGCTAACCAAATTCGTCGTGATAATTTGAAAAGATATAAGAATCCTACAGGCAAAGAGCCATTTAATTATGTGATGACCTATTTCACTAATTTAGATTCTAAGGATCTTCAAATATTCCCTATTCATCGTATCGTCAAGAAATTTGCTATTAATGTCAATTTGTTAGAACAGTATTTCCGTATTGATAAAATCAAAACTAAGACAGATCTCCTGGTTCTTTTGGCTCGAGCTGGACAGAATGAACACTCTTTTGGTTTGATCAAGAAAGAGGGGATGTACCTTCTTCGTTTAAAGAGCAAGACCTTGATCGATAAAATGGTGCAAGAAGGTTCTAAGGATTATAAAAGTTTGGATGCCGCAATCTTAAAATCTTTTATTTTTGATCAGGTAGGAGTGCTATCAGAAGACATTATTTATTCTAAAGATCCTTCCGAAGTTATCGCTGCTGTTCAAGAAGGTCAGGCTGATGCAGGGTTCATTTTAAACCCTGTTTTGATTAAGCAGCTGAAGACCATTGCTTTAAATGATGAACGTATGCCTCCCAAGACAACCTACTTTTATCCAAAGGTCTTGTCAGGCTTAACCATGTATAAGATGGATTAACATGTCCTTATTTGGAAAATCAAACTACACCTTCATCAAAGTTAAACGTAAAGAAATTCCCACAGGTGTTTGGACTAAATGTCCAGGCTGCGAATCTCCTGCCTATTCCAAAGAACTCAAAGACAATTTCAATGTATGCCCTAAATGTGGCTATCATTTAGTGTTAAATGCCCCTGAGAGGGTTGAGCATTTGATGGATGAAGACACCTTTGTAGAATTAGACAAAGATATGTGTTCTGCGGACCCATTAGATTTTCAAGGACCTAAAACTTATAAAGAAAAACTTAAAGCTGACCAGCAGGCGACCAATTTGGTGGATGCCGTTATCACTGGTTATGGCAAGATCCAAGGACATAAGGCCGTCTTAGCAGTCACTGATTCGCGTTTCATTATGGGATCAATGGGATCCGTTGTGGGTGAAAAGATTACTCGTGCTGTTGAGTATGCCACAGAGAATAAACTTCCTGTTATTATTGTTTCAGGTTCAGGAGGTGGGGCTCGCATGTATGAAGGAGCTATTTCCTTGATGCAAATGGCCAAGACTTGTGCGGCTTTAGCGCGACACGCTAAAGCAGGCCTACTTTATATTTCTGTTTTGACCAATCCGACCATGGGTGGGATCATGGCTTCCTTTGCCGGGATTGGGGACATTATCATGGCTGAACCAAAAGCTTTGATTGGTTTTGCAGGCCCGCGCGTTGTGGAACAAACTATTCGTCAGAAATTGCCTTCAGGGTTTCAACGTTCCGAATTCCTTTTAGCACATGGTATGATTGATATGATTGTTGAAAGGCTTGATATGAAAAGCATTATTGCACATACGATTGAATACACACAAGGGTAGATATGGCTCGCATCCGTCTTAAAAATCTTCATAAGAATTATAAAAGTGGCGCCCCTGATGCTGTCAACAATGTAAGGTTGGAGATTGCTGATAAAGAATTTGTGGTGTTGGTTGGCCCTTCCGGATGTGGTAAATCCAGTATTCTTCGCATGATTGCAGGGTTAGAAGAAGTTTCTTCTGGTGAAGTTTGGATTGACGATAAGTTAGTCAACGATGTTCCTGCTAAAGACCGTAATATCGCCATGGTTTTTCAGAATTATGCGCTCTATCCGCACATGAGTGTTTTTGAAAATATGGCTTTTGGTTTAAAGCTACGAGGCTATCCTAAACCTGAGATTGAAAAACGTGTTCAAGAAGCTGCTGAAATTCTAGGAATTAAAAAGTATTTAGACAGACGTCCTCGTCAGCTTTCTGGAGGCGAACGTCAACGTGTGGCTTTGGGGCGTGCGATTGTGCGTAAACCATCGGTGTTCTTATTCGATGAACCTTTGAGTAATTTAGATGCCAAGATGCGCGTTCAAATGCGTACGGAAATCCATAAGCTTCGTTTACGCTTACAAACTACCTTTATTTATGTAACCCATGACCAGACCGAAGCTATGACCATGGGAGATCGCATTGTGGTCATGAAAGATGGCCATATCCAGCAGTGTGCTGATCCTATGACAATTTATGATAATCCTGCTAATAAGTTTGTGGCATCATTTATTGGTTCGCCACCTATTAATATTTTGAAGGGAAAGATCATTAAACGTGAACGGAAATATTTCTTTGATGAAGGTAAATTCCAAGTTAAACTAATTGAAGATATGTTCCTCAAGATTGCTAAGTATGAAGGCAAGGAAGTCTTTATGGGGATCCGTTCTGAAGATATTTACGACAAATTATTTGCTTCAGAAGCTTCGCAAGATAATACATTAAGGGCTACTTGTGAGGTCGTTGAACCTTTGGGTTCCGAAGTCTATCTATATTTAAATTCTGGTAACCATAATTTTATTGCCCGTGTTGGTGCGCATGATAGGCCTGAAGTTAACCGTGAGATGGATCTCGTATTTGATATGAGTAAGGTGCATTTCTTTGATGTCCAAACCGAAGAAACCATTATTTAAGCTGTATGTATTAGTTGTCTTTAGTTTTTTATTGCCTCTTGTGGGCTTTTTTGTTTACGCCGCCAAATATCAAGCGGCGTTTTTCTTTTTAGCAGCTGCCTTAATCATCAATATCATCGTCCTGGTCAGTTTTAATAAACGTTTATCTAAAAAACAAGCATTCATTTCCCTCCAAAAAGAAGAATATTTCGAAAGAGCCAATATGCTTAAAGCCGAACTCAGCAATGAGGCGCAGGCTATCGAAGCATTACGCCATAAAATTGTTAATTACTCCCAACTTAAAGACTTGACCGAGAAATTAAATATGTGCCTGAGTTTGGAAGACACTTCCAATACGCTTTCCGTGGAAGTGAACAAACTTTTTGGGCATAAAGATATCACGGTCATTTTGTATTTATTCCAATCAAAGGTAGGAGAATTAGGAATTTCCTCTTCCAAAAAAGACCAGATGCAGATTAATCTGAAAGCTAAAAAGGGAGATATTTTTGACCAATGGGTGGTCAAAACCTTGCATCCTCTTTTGGTGGAAGATGCTAATAACGATTTTCGTTTTGATGTGGATCGGGTTTCTTCCGAAGATTCTCGTGAAATTCGCTCGGTCATGAGCGCACCTTTAATGGAAGGAAAGAAGATTTTAGGAATACTTCGTGTAGATAGCCCCTTACCACAGCATTTTACGACCGATGATCTACGTTTCTTAAGAACAATTGCTGATCTGACCTCAATTGCAGTTGAAAATGCTCAGCTGTATCAGCATCTTGAAGATTTGGCTATCAAGGATGGTTTGACCGGGCTTTATTTACGTCGGTTTTTACTAAGCCGTTTGGATGAAGAAATGGCCAGGGCCTTGCGTAAGAATGATAAGCTATCCTTACTTTTAATTGATTTAGATTATTTTAAAAAGTACAACGATACGTTTGGTCATATTGCTGGTGATATCGTTTTGCGTACAGTTGGTGAGATTTTAACCAAACATTTTCATGAGCCGGGTCATTTAGTAGGTCGCTACGGTGGGGAGGAATTCTGCGTTCTTCTGCCAGGCGCTAATAAATCAAAGGCTGCTGCCTTGGCTGAAGAGTTGCGAACCAAGATCAATGGTCATGAAATCATGTTGCGTCGGCAGAAGACTAATGTTTCTGTTTCGATCGGAGTAGCCACATTTCCTGATAATGCCCGTTTAAAAGAAGAACTAATTCTTAAAGCTGATGAAGCCCTGTACAGCGCTAAAAAAGGAGGACGAAACCGCGTATGTTTGGCCTCTTAATTGCACTGATGATTGTGTTTATAGCTGTGATTTTCTATCTGGTTAAGATTTTTGTGTTCCAGTTAGAGCAGAACGCTGATGAAGATGTATTAAAGGTCAAACAATCCTTGCAGAGCATCATGGAACAGAAAGATAAAACCTATGCCGAGAAATCCAAACTGGAAAAAGAGGCAACTCAAATATTCACTTTGTATGAGATTACTAAAGACATTAGTCGCCATTTGAATGAACAAGAAGCCTTTGAACTTTTTCGTACCAAATTAAAAGACAATATTGTCATTGAAGATTGCCAATTAATTGCTGATTTTGGCAAAAGTTCTCAAGAAAAGATAGTTCCGACCGACTATTCCGTCTTAAACCTTAAAAGTAAGGAAGAAAACTTAGGATTTTTGATCTATAAGGGAGTTTCACCGAAAGATAAGGATAAATTTATTATTCTAGCTAATCAATTTGCCTTGGCCCTTAGACGTATCAAGCTTTATCAGGACGTGGAACGTTTAGCTATAACTGACAGTTTAACAAGTGTTTACACGCGAAGATATTTCCAAGAACGTTTTGAAGAGGAAATCAAAAGAGCTGCTTTAAGAAAAATAAAATTGGCCTTTTTAATGATTGATGTGGACCATTTTAAGATGGTTAACGATCAGTATGGCCATTTGACAGGGGATTATGTTTTAAAGGAGATTAGCCTAATCATTAAAGAAAATATTCGAGAAATTGATATTGTTGGTAGATATGGTGGCGAAGAGTTCTGTGTGGTTTTACCAGAAACTGATTTAGAAGGGGCTTATTTGGTTGCGGAACGTATCCGTAAAGGAGCCGAGCAGAGGTTAATCAAGGCGTATGATACTTCTGTTCGCATTACATTAAGCATTGGTATTTCTACATACCCTTCTAGTGGTAAAGAAGCTGAAGAGCTTATTGATAAAGCTGATTGGGCTCTTTATCGCGCCAAAACCCAGGGCCGTAATTGTATTGTCGTTTTTGGCCAATACGGTCAGTCGTAGTTTTTTACCATCTCGCTTGAATCCACACGTCGTTTCAGATACAATATTATCTAATATTAAAGAATTAATTATTTATAGGTCTCGTTCGGTTTAAATCCCAAAATATGAAATACCTTAAAGGCAAGCATGTTGTTGGTGTAGATGTTGGGGGCACCAATATTAAATTAGGACTTGTGTCTCCGCAGGGTCTTGTTATTGCTCGAAGTTATTTCTCCACAAAGCCTTTCCTCTCTTCTAAAAAACATTTGATCGAAGTTTTATCCAAAGAAATCAAAGCCATATACACTTCCAAAGGATTAAAAGTTAAAGATATCGCAGGGGTCGGGGTAGGGCTTCCTGGTCTTATTGATAGCCCCAAGGGCATAGTCCGGTTCTTGCCTAATATTCCTGGTTGGAAAAATGTGCCTGTAAAAGCCATCTTAGAAAAAAAGTTAAACTTCTGTGTTCATGTAGAGAATGATGTAAAATTAATTACCTTAGCCGAATGGAAATTAGGTGCAGGTAAGGGCGTTAAGAATTTGGTTTGTCTGACGCTTGGAACAGGTGTGGGCAGTGGATTAGTGTTAAATGACCACCTTTATCGTGGCATTGATAATGCAGCCGGGGAATTAGGACACATGCCTTTAAATGAAAAAGGGCGGCCGTGTAATTGTGGAGGTTTTGGTTGTTTAGAAACCTATGTGGGTAATAAATATTTAGATGCTTTAGCTAGTCAAATAATGAAGAAATCTGGAATGACCACTCGACAGATGTTTACCTTGGCCAATCAAGGTCATTCAAAAGCAATTGAATTTTGGCGCCAAGCAGCCACCCATATTGGCAATGGTTTGGTGGGCATCATTAATCTGCTTAACCCTCAGCTGATCGTTATTGGTGGAGGCATAGCCAATAATGAAAAATATTTATTTCCAACCATAAGATCAGTAATTAAGAAAAGAGCCATGCGTTTACAAAGTGGCGTAGTTAAAATAAAAAGAGCTAAATTCGGTGATGATGCGGGTATTCTAGGTGCCTACGTCTTGGTTTCTAATGCTAAAAAAATATAAATTATACCTGTGTTTTTCTTTTATTTTGCTGATCAATGGCATTTTCATTTTTGTCCTTCGTCCTTCCTTTGCTGAATCCAATCCCTGGGGTGATGAAAAGAGCGATTTTAAAGAAGACTTCAAGAAAAAAGATTTAATAGGTCTTAATCCTAAAGATGTCAAACAAGTTCAACTTGAAGCTGATCAGGTTGAATTTTCCCAAGATAAAAACCAAGCTAATGCCAAGGGTAATGTCATTGTCACTTCTGACAAGACCATTCTTTACGCCGATCAATTAGAGCTGCAACGTGCCATTGGCGAGGCTGTGGCCAATGGGCATGTCTTTATCGATGGCCCTCAAATGAAAGTGGATGCGGACAGTGTAAAATTCAATTTCAATGAATCCACCGGTGAGTTTCATAATGCTAGAGTTTTTAATGATCCTTTTCAGATTAAGGGAGAAAGTATTAGCAAGGTATCCGAAAATCATATGATCATGGAAAAAGGATATCTGACGACCTGCGATTTTGATGAACCGCATTATCGTTTTGCAGCAAAGAAGATGGATGTTTATCAGGGAGATAAAGCTGTTGCCCGCGGAGTAAAATTATATTTGGGCAAGGTGCCTGTCATGTATTTTGCTAAATATGTGCAAAACCTGAAAGATAAACCAATTTTTGTCGTTACTCCTGGATATAAAAAAGATTTCGGAGCATTTCTTTTAAGTGAATTGCGCTTGAAGGTCAATGATAACGTGAAGGTCATCGTACATGGAGATTTTCGTGAGAGATTAGGATTAGGTGAGGGCGTGGATGTTAAATATCACACGCCTAATTTTGGTTCAGGCCTTCTGAGGACGTATTACGCTCATGAAAGAGAAATTGCTGCCAAACATTTATGGAAATTAAAAAATAGTGATGGGACTAAGGTTGGCCCAACGATCAGGCATGAACTATATCGTATCCAATGGCGTCATCAGTGGCAAATTGACCGAGATACCAATGCAATTTGGCAATACTATAAGGTTCATGATCACGATTTAGCTAACATGGGCTTTATTAAAAGATATTTTGAACGAGAATTTCGCCAAGGGGCTGATGTTACCAATTATTTCTTGTTGACTAGAAATCTACCTGTGGGAACCGTGACCTATCGGATGGATGTCAGCCGCGTGAATCCTGCTATACGTAGTGTGGAGAAATTACCTGAAGTTCAATATACGGTCAGTGGACAGGAAATAGGTAATTCAAATTTCTATTTAAAAAGCATCGATACATTTTCTAACATCCAAAATTTCCCTGGTAATGCTGGTCCGCATATGAAAACAGTACGTATGGATGTGGATAATGAAATTTCTTATCCTAAAAAGATCGGCATTATTGAATTCAGACCTTTTGTTGGCGGGGAACATACATATTATAGTCGCACCAATGATCTTAATAATAGAGACAAAATCAGGGGTCAATTTAAGACAGGCTCTGATATGACGACTCATTTTTATCGTATTTGGAATTATCATGCCAATATTTGGGGTACAGAAATCAATAATCTTCGTCATGTGATAACGCCAACAATCACCTACGCCTATTCACATCGACCCACTATTAGAAATGACCGTTTAAATCAGTTTGATAGCATTGATTCAAGAGATTTAGTTAACAATGTTCATTTTTCTTTGGAGAATAAATTGCAAACCAAGAGAAAGAATAAATCGGTAGATTTAATCAGGGCCATTATCGAGTCTGATTATTCTTTAATCCGAAGTGTCAAGAATCCTGCTTTTGCCACCATCACATCTAAAGTGGAATTCAATCCTAATGATTGGTTAACATTCTCTTCGGATAGTATCTATGACAATCATAAAGGACATTTTGATGAAGCTAACTTTGATGCCTTTTTGCATCCAACCGATAAATGGTCGTTGGGCTTAGGCAAACGTTATGCCAGAGAACAAAATGATCAGTTAACAACCGAACTTCGATATATTATTAATCCTAAATGGAAGTTTAAGATTGTTGACCAGTTCTTATTAGATACCGGAGGACTAAAGGAAGCTGATTATTTGATTACACGTGATTTGCATGAGTGGGAAATGGATGTGCAGTATCATCAAGAAAAAGGAAATGGTCAGGGGCTATTCTTGGTCTTTAGGTTAAAAGCTTTTCCTGATATGGGGCTTAATTTATTCTCAGATACGTTCCATCGACCAAAAGCTAGTTCACAAACTTCAACAGGAGTATAGAGTCATGAAAATTGCAATTATAGGTTCAGGTTATGTGGGTTTAGTCACAGGCGTTTGCCTTTCGCATATAGGTCACCATGTGATTTGTGTCGATAACAATCCCCAAAAGATTAAGAAATTAAAAAAAGCACAAGTGCCTATTTATGAGCCTGGTTTAGAAGATCTCATGAAGGCATGCATTAGAAAAAAGAGATTAAGATTCAGCGGTTCGATTAAAGAAGCCTGCCAAAAATCAGATGTTATTTTCTTGGCTTTACCAACTCCCCCTAAAGCTAATGGCGATGCTGATTTAACCTATATCGAGAACGTTTCTCGCGAAATTGCTTTGAACATGCAATCGTATAAGTTGATTGTAGAAAAATCAACAGTTCCTGCTGAAACAGGCAAAAAGATTAGAAGAACAGTGCAGTTAAATCTCCCTAAGAAATTTAGAAAAGGTAATAAAGTTCTTTTGGATTTTGATGTGGCTTCCAATCCTGAATTTTTAAAAGAGGGTTCAGCGGTCCATGATTTTATGAATCCTGATCGTGTGGTGTTTGGGGTAGAAAGTAAGAAAGCTGAAAATATCCTCAGGGAAATTTATAAGCCCCTTAAGGCGAAAATTTTGGTGACCGATACGGCTTCTTCAGAAATGATTAAACATGCTTCAAATTCGTTCTTGGCGACCAAGATCTCTTTCATTAACGCTGTAGCCCAAATTTGTGATCGTGTAGGAGCCGATGTTTTAAAGGTAGCTGAAGGCATGGGGTTAGATAAACGTATTGGACGTCAATTCTTGGACGCAGGAATTGGTTATGGAGGCAGTTGCTTTCCAAAAGATGTCGATGCTTTTATTCGTTTAAGTGAAAGAAATGGTTACGACTTCGGGCTTTTGAAAGAAGTCCGCCGTATTAATGATCACCAACGAAAAGCATTTCTTCATTTGATTGAAGAAAATCTTTGGAATATTAAAGAAAAAACAATTGGAGTTTTGGGATTGGCATTTAAACCTAATACCGATGATATGCGTAGTGCAGCTTCGGTTGAAATTATTGCCACCTTAAAAGCTGAAGGCGCCAAAATTAAAGCTTATGATCCAAAATCTATGAATAATGCAGCCAGTATGCTTAGAGGAATCACTTTATGTGAAGATCCTTATGCTGTTGCCGCTGATGCGGATGCTCTTTTGATTTTGACAGAGTGGCCAGAATTTAAAGAGTTAGATTTTGTTCAGGTCAGGGATTTTATGCGCCAACCTGTTATTTTCGATGGTAGAAATATGTTGGATGCACAGAAATTAAAGAGTATAGGTTTTGATTATTTCGGTATAGGAAGAGGAAGGGTATAGGTTATGAATACTTCAAAGATTCTACAAAATAAGATCAATTCGAAAAAGGCCAATGTCGCTGTCATAGGTCTAGGCTATGTAGGTTTACCTTTAGCTATTAGCTTTGCTCAAAAAGGATTCAAAGTTTTTGGCATCGATGTAAGCGTTAAACGTATTGAGCGATTAAGAAAGTGTGAAAGTTACATTACCGATGTTAAAGATCAAGATTTTGCCTCTTTTATCCGTAATGGACGTTTGTCGGTATTTACAGATTTCGAAGCGTTAGCTCAGGCCGATGCAGTCATTATTTGTGTGCCGACACCTATTAAGCGTAAGTACACGCCCGACATTTCTTATATGCTTTCAGCAGTGCGAAGCATTGCTCGATATCTTCATCCGGGAATGCTGATTATTCTAGAGAGCACAACCTATCCAGGAACCACAGAAGAATTGATTTTACCTGAATTAGAGAAAAGTGGACTTAAGGGTGGACGTGATTTTCATGTCGCTTTCTCACCAGAGAGAATTGATCCGGGCAATAAACATTTCGATGTGAATCATATCCCTAAAGTCGTAGGAGGTTTGACTGAGACGTGTACAGAGCTAGCTGCCTTGCTTTATGGCAAAGCCATCAAACAAATCCATAAGGTCTCTTCGGCAAAAGCTGCTGAAATGACCAAATTGTTAGAAAATTCATTTCGTATTGTGAATATTGGCTGGATCAATGAAATAGCCCAAGCTTGTCATAAGATGGGCATTGATGTTTGGGAAGTCATTGATGCTGCTAAAACCAAACCCTTTGGCTTCATGCCTTTTTATCCGGGCTTAGGGGTAGGTGGGCATTGTATCCCTGAAGATCCTCTGTATTTATATTGGAAAGCCAAGCGGTATGGATTTAATTCTAAGTTTATTAAATTAGCGGCTGATACCAATAGCCACATGCCTAGTTATGTGGTTCATCGTCTCGAAGCATTTTTATCTAAGCCGCTTTCGAAAAGTAAGATATTGGTTGTGGGTGTGACCTATAAGAAAGATGTTAAGGATTTGCGCAAATCTCCAGCCATCAGGTTGGTGGAGCTTTTGAAACATGTTGGTCAAGTAGATTATCATGATCCTATGGCTCCGTTTCTAAAGGTTGGCAGTATTGATTTACAATCTGTTGAAATTAATGCTAAAACACTTAAGGCTTATGATTGTGTGGTCATTGCTGTTGACCATACCAAGGTCAATTATTCATTAATTCTTAAAAATGCCCGACGCATCTTTGATGTCCGCAATGTTTATAAAGGACAAAAAGATTCTAAAATAGAAAGGTTATAAATGAAAACAGCATTGGTTATTGGGGGTTCAGGTTTCCTAGGCAGTCATTTATGTGATTGGTTTATTCAAAGAAATTATAAAGTCATAGCTCTGGATAACAATATCACGGGAACGACAGCTAACATTAAACATTTACTTAAGAATAAGAATTTTAAGTTCATCAAGCATGATATCTCTAAACCCATTAATATCCCTGGGAAAATTGATTATGTGTTAAATTTTGCTTCACCAGCCTCACCTATTGATTATTTAGAGTTACCAATCGAAACGATGAAGGTAGGATCTTATGGGACACATAATGCATTAGGAATTGCCCGAGCAAAGAAGGCGGTGTTCTTGCAAGCATCAACTTCCGAAGTTTATGGTGATCCTCTGCAACATCCTCAAAAAGAAACCTATTGGGGTAATGTGAATCCTAATGGGCCACGCAGTGTCTATGATGAAGCGAAACGTTTTGGAGAAGCTCTGGTATTGGCTTATAAAAGAGAATATAAGTTAGATGTAAAAATTGTTCGTATATTTAATACCTATGGTCCACGCATGCGACTAAAAGATGGACGAGTGGTGCCAAACTTTATCGATCAAATCCTTCATGGCCGTCCATTGACAATTTATGGACATGGAAAGCAAACTAGATCTTTTTGCTATGTGGATGATTTAATCAACGGAATCACAAAACTGTTATTATCAAACTTGACTGGTCCTGTAAATATTGGAAATCCCAGAGAGTTCACCATCAAACAGTTTGCTGATTTGGTTGTAAAAACTAAGGGAGCTAAATCCAAAATTGTTTATGAACCTTTGCCTAAGGATGATCCTCAGCAACGCAAACCGGATATCACCCTGGCACGCACTCAATTAGGGTGGGAACCCAAGGTTCCCTTAGAAAAAGGAATTGTATTAACCATGGATTGGTTTAGGAGCCAAATTTAATGCTTACCAAAGAAGAGATTGTTGCATTTGAAAAAGATATTGCCGATGTTTTTGCAACCGGCGTCATTCGAGCCCCTGTTCATTTACGAGCTGGCCGGGAAGATCAATTAATCAGAATCTTTCAGGATCATAAAATCGGGGACGATGATTATGTGTATGGTTTTTGGGATTCACACGAATTGGCCCTTTTAAAGGGAGTTCCTAAGGAAGAATTAAAGCAGGCCATTCTTGATGGTAAAAGTATTGCGCTATGTTTTCCTAAATATAAGGTGCTATGTTCAGGGATCGTAGGTTCGTTGATGGGAACAGCAGCTGGCACAGCCTGGTCTTTAAAGCATCAAAATAAAAAAGGCCACGTCTATTTGTTCTGTGGGGATATGTCTGCGGAAACAGGGATTTTTCACGAAGCTGTTAAATATGTCTACAATTTTGACCTGCCAGCCACGTTTATTGTGGGGGACAATGGCGTCAGCGTTATGACCAATACACGTGAAACGTGGGGTTCACCAGAACCATGGTTTGTGGGCACTAAATTTGAGAAAAAGATCATTTATTTTAAATACACTAACGGTTACCCGCATTCGGGCTTAGGAAAGTTGATTAAATTTTAATATGACTACCACAACAGATCTTAAATACTTTGATGAATTAAAACGTACCATGGAATGGTTGGCTCAACAGCCCAAGGTGCAATTTGTAGGACAAACCGTGGCTGGCCCTGGAACATTTATGTTTCAGACTTTAAGAGATTGTCCGAAAGACAAGACTTTGGAAATGCCAATCAATGAAAGTTTTCAGATGCAGTTTACTATTGGCATGGCTTTAGCTGGCTATATTCCTGTGTCAGTTTATCCTCGTCAGAACTTCTTGTTATTGGCAACCGGTGATATGGCTAATATGCTTGATAAAGTCTCTGATATTAGTGAGGGAACGTGGCCTTTGAAAGTCATCATTCGAGTAGCTACAGGGCCTGATTTTCCAGTTCACCCCGGACATCAGCACATTGGTAATTATGCAAAGGCCTTTAGAAATTTATTTGATCACATTGAGGTTGTGGAGCTTAATAATGCAGAAGATATTTTTCCTGCCTATAAAAATGCTCTGGAGCGAACCGATGGTAAATCAACCATGATCATTGAGCATGGCAATTTTTATAACGAAGAATGTTATGCCAAGCGCATGATTGCAAGTAATCCCAAATAAACTTATATTTTATAGATGAATCGCAAAAGTCGAATTTTAATTATTGGTCATAAGGATAGTTTGGAGAATTCTCTGTGGAATTATTTCGCATCAAAGAAATTCTCTAAGGTGTATACCAATAGCCGCCATCATTTGGATGTATTGTCCCAGAAGAAGGTGGAAGAATTCTTTAGAAAAATAAAACCTGAGTATATTTTCTTAGGATCAGTTCGTTCGGGTGGAATTGTAGCTAATCAAAACCATCCAGCAGAATTTATTTACGAGAATCTTGCGGCCCAAAATAATATTATTCATAGCGCGCATCAATTTAAAGCTAAGCAACTGGTTTATTTTGGAGCTTCATGTGTCTATCCTAAAGATGCCTCGCAACCCATTAAAGAGAGTTCTTTGTTTAAAGGTCTCATGGAATCAACTAGTGAGCCGTATTCGACTGCTAAGTTAGCTGGAATCAAACTTTGCCAAAGTTATCACCAGCAATATGGATTAAATACCATGATCATTGTGCCAGCAACTCTCTATGGACCCGGCAGTGATACCAATATCGAGACGGCTCATGTTATGGGAGCCTTGATGGCTAAATTCCATCAAGCTGTTGTTGACCATCAGAAGGAAGTGGTAGTGTGGGGGACAGGCAAACCCCGCCGCGAATTTTTATATTCAGAGGATTTTGTTAACGGTGTCTTATTTTTGATGAAGCATTACCGGGGTAAGGACATTATCAATTTGGGAGTAGGTTCAGATATTACGATTGCCCAATTGGCCGTGTCTATGGCCAAGGCGGTTGGTTTTAAAGGCAAGATCGTTTTTGATAGATCCAAGCCAGATGGAGCCATGCGTAAATTGCTCGATAGTTCACGAGTGCGTCGGCTTGGTTTCAAGCCTAAGGTTAATTTAGAATCAGGGATTAGAAAAACGTATCAATCGTATAAAAATTCATAAAGTAGGGGCTGGGTTACCCAGACCGTACAGAGCAAAGAAAGGGATTGTATGAAAGTTTTGGTGACAGGTGCAGCAGGGTATATTGGTTCAGTTTTAGTGCCACGTCTATTGCAAGAAGGCCATGAAGTCATCGCTCTGGATAATTTTATGTACAATCAAAGTTCTTTGTTGGATGTTTGCTATCACGACAAATTGACTATTGTGCGAGGTGATACACGTGACAAATCATTGATGTCCAAATTAATGAAGAGTGCTGATGCGATTTTTCCATTAGCTTGTTTGACTGGCGCGCCTTTGTGTGCCAAGGATCCTGTGGGCGCACAGACCATTCTCTTAGATGCAGTTAAGATGATCCTTGAATTAAAGAGCAAGGATCAGAGAATAATTTTCCCAACAACCAATAGTGGCTACGGAGTAGGTGAAAAAGGCAAACATTGCACAGAAGAGACGCCACTTCGTCCAATTTCTTTATATGGCAAATTAAAGGTTGATGCCGAAAATGCCATTTTAGATGGTGGTAATGGCATCACCTTGCGTTTAGCAACGGCCTTTGGCATTTCACCACGTATGCGTTTAGATTTGTTGGTCAATGACTTCACCTATCGTGCATTTTTTGATCGTTTTGTCATTTTATTTGAGGCCCATTTTAATCGTAACTATATCCATGTCAGGGACATATCGAAGGCCTTTATCCATGGGCTCAATCATTTTGACAAGATGAAAAACCAACCCTATAATGTCGGCCTTAGTGACGCTAATTTGACCAAATTGCAGTTATGTCAGGAGATCAAGAAATTTGTTCCTGACTTTTATTTTGTGGAAGCAACCATTGGTGAAGATCCTGATAAACGTGATTATATCGTCAGCAATGAGAAGATCGAAAAAACAGGATTTAAACCTGATGTCAGTCTTCAAAAAGGAATTCAAGAGCTGATTAAGGGGTATCAAGTAATTAAACGTAACCAGTACGCTAATATTTAAGGTGAAGAAAGCGAGTTAAAAATGAAGGTAACTTTATTGATCCCAACTCTCAATGAACTTGGTGGCATGAAAGCCATCATGCCATTAATTAAAAAAGAATGGTATGACCAGCTGCTGATTGTTGATGGTAATTCTACCGATGGGACCATCGAGCATTGCCGCCAAATGGGCTATCCGCTTTATATCCAGAAAAAGAAGGGTATGCGATTTGCCTATGCAGAAGTTTGGGATCAAATTACCGGTGATGTGGTTTTGACCTTTAGTCCTGATGGGAATTCCATCCCAGAACTGATTCCTAAGTGTATTGAGAAAATGAAGGAAGGTTACGATATGGTGATCGTTTCTCGATACAAGGATGGAGCAAAAAGCCAGGATGATGATGTGGTAACAGGTTTTGGTAATTGGGTTTTTACGACCATGATCAGCGTATTCCATGGTTTTCGCTATACGGATGCGATGGTTATTTATCGCGCTTATAAAACCAAATTGGCTTATGATTTAAATTTAAATGATGAAAAAGCTTATGCTTTTCCAGAGAAGCTTTTTAATACTCGTGTCAGCTGGGAACCTTTATTATCCATCCGTGCTGCACGTAAAAGATTAAAGATTGCTGAAATACCTGGTGATGAACCTGAACGTGTGTCAGGAAAACGAAAATTGCAAGTTTTACCATGGGGAGCCGTTTTCTTGTGGCAAACATTTAGAGAAATATTTGTTAATAAATATAATTAATAAAAGGTTTTATGAAACAACTCGACATACTTTTTGTACACCCTAATGCCGCTTACCGTATTTATCAAGATTTGGCGCAGCGCTATTCGGCTGTAGAACCTCCTATCTGGGCAGGGATGTTGGCCAATCATTGCCGTCTAAAAGGATATAGTGTTGAGATTTTTGATTGCGAAGCCATGCATGTGAACGATGATCAAGCAACTCATTTGATTATGGGATTAAACCCTCGGTTGATTTGTTTTGTGGTTTATGGTCAACAGCCTTCGGCTAGTTCGCAGAATATGGAAGGAGCAACCATTTTGTCAGCGGCTCTTAAAGATCGTATGCCGCAGGTCAAAATACTTTTTGTAGGTGGTCACGTGGCCGCGCTTCCTCGAGAGGTATTAGAGAAACATAACTCGATTGATTTCGTCTGCCAGAATGAAGGCGTTTATACAATTTCTAATCTTTTGCAAACTAATTTTGAAGATGATTTAGATAAGGTTTTGGGCTTAGGCTATAGAAAAGATGGAGGAATTGTTTTGAATCCACCATCACCTATCGTTGCCAAAGGGGATTTACCTCGCGATCTTCCTGGGGTGGCTTGGGACCTATTGCCGCTTAAAAATTACCGTACAGCCTTGTGGCATTCTTATTCCAATGATACAAAAAGACAACCCTTTGTGGCCCTTTATACAAGCTTAGGATGCCCGATGAAATGTTCTTTTTGCATGATTAATATTATTAATCGTCAGGAAAATGAATATTCGGATGGTTCGGCTATTTTTCGTTATTGGGAGCCAGAACACATTATTAAAGAATTTGATTTCTTTGCTTCGCAAGGCATTACGAATATTAAAATTGCTGATGAATTGTTTGTGCTCAATGCCAATCATTTCATGAAGCTTTGCGAATTAATTATTCAGCGCGGATATAAGTTTAATATTTGGTGTTATTCACGGGTTGATACGGTCAAGGACCAATATTTAGACACTTTAAAGAAAGCAGGGGTCAATTGGTTGGCTTTAGGTATTGAAAGTGGTAATACCCGCGTGCGTAAAGATGTCACTAAGGGACGTTTTGAGGATGTGGATATCCGTTCAGTGGTAGCTAAGATCAGAGAGCATGGCATCAATGTGATTGGTAACTATATTTTTGGTCTACCTGAAGATGATATGGATAGCATGAAAATGACCTTGGATTTAGCAATGGAGATGAATACCGAAGAAGCTAATTTTTATTCAGCTATGGCCTATCCTGGCAGTCCTTTACATGGGACCGCTAGAAAAGAAGGATGGAATTTGCCTACTGCTTACGCTGGTTTTTCACAACATTCTTATTATACACAGCCGTTACCGACCAAATATTTGAGTGCCAAGCAGGTTTTAGGATTTCGTGATGAAGCTTGGATGAAATATCATACCAATCCTAAATTCCTAGACTTAATAAAAACAAAATTTGGTCAAACCGCAGTCAATGAAACTTTAAAGTCTTTGCAAGTTAAACTTAAACGTAAAATCTTAGAAGAGGTATCAGCGTAATGATTATTTCTCGTACTCCGTTTCGTATGTCATTTTTTGGTGGTGGAACTGATTATAATGGTTGGTTTAATGAGAATAAAGGAGCCGTGCTCGCTACCACCATTGATAAATATTGTTATATTTCTTGCCGCTATTTACCTCCATTTTTTGAACACAAATCACGCATCATTTACTCTAAAATGGAGCATGTTAATAAGTCGATCGATGAGATTGATCACCCTTCTGTCAGGGAAGTGTTGCGGTTTTTAAATATCCACGAGGGAGTAGAAATTCATCATGATGGCGATTTGCCTGCCCGTACAGGGCTTGGTTCAAGTTCTTCTTTTACCGTTGGTCTTTTAAATTCCTTGTATGCTCTGAAAGGTCAGATGGTCACTAAAGAACAATTGGCCAAAGAATCGATTCATGTTGAACAAGATATTATTAAAGAAAACGTAGGATGCCAGGACCAGACCTTAGCCGCGTATGGCGGTTTTAATTTAATTGAATTTGGCGGAACAAATCATTTGCGTGTACAACCTTTGACGATTTCTTTTGAGAAAATCAATCTCTTACAAGATCATTTAATGCTTTTTTTTACAGGTTTTTCTCGAACCGCTTCTCAAATTGCCGCTCATCAAATCAAAAATATTCCTAATAAGAAAAAAGAATTAACACGGATGTATGAAATGGTTTATGAAGCCATTGAGATTTTAAATGGCCGGAATATCACTAAATTTGGTCGTCTCTTAGATGAAAGCTGGAAATTGAAACGTACGTTATCGGATAAAATCTCTACCGATAATATTGATGATCTATATGAAGCAGCTACCCGTGCGGGAGCTATGGGAGGAAAGCTCTTAGGAGCGGGTGGTGGTGGTTTTGTGCTTTTCTTTGTGGAACCTGGCAAGCAAGCAAAAGTACGCGCAGCTTTAAAAGATTTATTAGAGGTCCCTATAAAATTTGAAAATTTGGGCTCCCAAATCATTTTCTTTCAACCCTCAACTGGGATTGTCAAATAACCCTTACGCTATGTTGTCATTAAATGATATTGATGTTGTTATTTTAGCTGGAGGTTTAGGCAAAAGATTGCAGACTGTTACTGGTGGGTCTCAGAAAATCTTAGCCCAGATCGATGGTAAGCCTTTTATTAGTATTTTAATTGATTATATTGCTGGCCAAGGCGCACGAAGGTTTATTTTGTGTACCGGTCACGATGCTCAGAATGTCGAATCGGTTCTAAAAAATGCACACCCCGGATTAAGCGTTGAATTTTCTCGAGAGCAAGAACCTTTGGGAACAGGAGGGGCCATCAAAAAGGGATCTTCATTGGTCCGAAGCGATCTTTTTCTAGCATTGAATGGAGATTGTTTTTGTGTCGTTGATTATAATAAGATGGTTGCCTATCATCAGCAATGCAAAGCGCAAGCGACCATTGCTGTAACTAGGTTAGATGATGCAAGAGATTACGGTACCATTGAGATTGATGCCGATAAACGTATCATTGCATTTAAAGAGAAGCAGCCCATCAAGCAAGAGGCATTTATTAATACCGGGACCTATTGCTTGAATCGTCAGGTTTTTAATTTGGTCAATACTAAGGACAAATTTTCTATTGAATACGATTTTTTTCCGTATCTGGTAGGTAAAGGTTTTAGTTCTTTTGAAGTTGAGAATAAATTTATCGATATTGGTACACCAGAACGGTATGCCTGGGCCCAAGAACATTTAAAAAATATGTAGGGGACAATATGGATTTTAATAAATCAACAGCGATTAGTGAAGGACAGGAAGCCAAGAAGGCGGGATACAAGGTGCCTTTTGGAACAGTTTCTATTACTGATAAAGCCAAGATACTTATCGATGAGGCTATTGCCACCAAATGGGTCACTAAGGGCAAATACGTCCGTGAATTTGAAGACAAATTTGCGGCTCTTTTTGGGGTCAAGCATGGGATTGCTGTTTCCAGCGGTACCGATGCTGATGCCATTGCCTGTGCTGTGCTTTATGATTTTGGAGCACAGCGTGGGGATGAAATTATTATCCCGGCATTGACCTTTGTGGCTACGGGTAATGCTGTACTACAAGCGGGATTCAAACCTGTGTTTGTGGATGTCGATCGTGAGACGTTGAATATCAATCCTGATCGAGTGGAAGCGGCCATCACTAAAAAGACACGAGCCATTATGCCCGTGCATTTGATGGGTAAACCCGCCAACATGGATCGCATCATGGCTATTGCCCAAAAACACAAACTTCATGTGATTGAAGATGCCGCTGAAGCTCATGGGGCAGAATATAAGGGTAAAAAGATTGGTGCTATCGGAGATATGGCTTGCTTCTCGTTGTATGCAGCCCATATCATTACTTCCATCGAAGGGGGTATGATCATTACTAACAATGATCAAATGGCTGAGGCTGCACGTTCTTTGCGTAATCATGGAATTGATGGTAAGTTTCGTTTTAAACGTATTGGTTTTTCAGCCAAGATGAATGAGATTGAAGCAGCCGTTGGTTTAGGCAATATTGAGATCTTTCATGAAATTTTAGAGAAACGACGTCGCAATGTGCGTTATTTGATTAAGCTTTTTTACCCTTTAGAAAAGTATTTTTGGATTTTAAAAGAAGATGCTCATGAGGTTCTAGGTCCTCATGCGTTTTCCATTATTCTTAAACCCGGTTTGAATTTTACAAAAGATGAATTTGTAACATCGCTTGAAAAAGATGGGGTAGATTCTCGTAATTTGTTTTATTCGATCCCCACCCAAACACCTAGCTACGAATTTATGGGACATAAGTTGGGTGATTTTCCTGAGACAGAATATTGTTCTGATCATGGGACTCATATTGGGTGTCATCAAGATATTGAATTATCGCAATGTGACTATGCATTTGAGACGGTTACTAAATTCTTAAAAAGCAAAGGGCATAAAGTTTGATTCAAGAAAACTCCCATGAATAAAAACATACTTTTTATTCACCATGTCTCATGCATGGCTGGGGCAGAAAGGTATTTATTATCGTTAATAGAAGCCTTAGATAAAGGGTATAAAGTTTTCTTCATTTGCCAGGAGCCTGGACCTTTAACAGAAAGATTAGTTAAACTGGGAGTGACAGTTGAGTATATTCGCCTTGGTGCCTGGCGTAAGTTTGCTTATTTAACCGCAAATGTAAGCACTGTAAAAGTGATTGTTGATTTTTGTAAAAAACACCGTATTGATTTAATTTGTAGTAATAATTACCGCGTTTCTTCCTATGCAGTTTGGCCTGCTACAATCGTAGGAATCCCATCAATCACTATCATCCAAGACTTCATTTCTAGACATAAGTTGTGGAAATTTAATACTTTTCAATCTGATTGTTTAATTACGGTGTCTCAAAGCGTTGCCTCTGAAATATCAAAATACTTCCCAAAGGTTGTGAACATTTATAACGGTATTGATCTGACATTGTTGAAAAAGAATAGAAAGTCTACCGATGTATTAAAAGAAGAATTTTCTACATTACGCGGAAAGACCATTATTGGTATGGTGGCCCATATCATTCCTTTGAAAGGCCATAAGTTTTTCTTGAAGGCTATGCGAGATACTGCCCATCAATTCAGCGATGTAATGTTTGTGATTATTGGAGACTCTCCTGATGTTAAACAATTAAGCTCTGAAGATATCAAGGCCTATGCCCGAACTTTAGGTATAGAGGATCGAATTATTTTTATTCAAGCTCGCCACGATGTGGTGGACTTAATGCAATCTTTTGATATTTTGGTTCATCCTTCTTCTAGGGAAGCTTTTGGGCGAGTGATTATGGAAGCGATGGCCTTAGCTGTTCCTGTGGTTGCAACTCGATGTGGAGGTCCTGAAGAAATTATTGAAGATGGGAAAAGTGGATTTCTTGTACCCGTAGGTGATGAAGAACAATTGGCTAAGAGGGTTAAAATACTTTTGAATGATGCAGAAAAAAGAAAAACAATTGGCCTGAATGGTCAAAAGCGAATTGAAGAATGCTTTAGTCTTCAAAAAACAGTTGCGCAAATCAACACTGTATTTGAAGAAGTCTTAAAAGATAGAAATTAAACAATGAATAAAATTCTAGCTACTCTTAATAATATTTTGATTCAGCCTCCTCAATGGAAGGACACTGGCGTATTAATTGTATTTGTGATTTTAATTACAGTAAATCCGTATTATCTCAACAATCAAATTAACACATATGAATTAGGTTTATATTTACCTGGAATCAATGCTATTGAGCATGGCATGGTGCCTTATAAGGACTTTTTTCATTTGCGAGGACCTCTGGAGCTTTATGTGCCTGCATGGTTAATGGGAATGTTTGGAAATCATCTAGGAGTTTTATGTGCTTACTTTTTTGTAGGTAATGTTATGTGTTTGGTGTTAGTGGTTCTTGTTGCGCGTGAATTAATACATAGCAGATTCATGTTTTATATGATGATTCCGGTTATTATCGCGCGTACTTTCCCTCGTGTTTGTTTCATGAATTGGGGAGGGATGCGTTACGCATTGGGTTTAATGGCAATGTATTGTTTTATAAGATTCTTAAAAAATCACCGCATGGGTTGGATGACAGGTGCAGCTTTATCCACAGCGGCAGCAACCTTAACGAGCGTTGAAATGGGAATATTTCCTGCCATGGCCATTATGTTTTCCTTAGGTATAGCTTTTTTAGGTCGATTTATCCAATCCAAAATTGTTTTTAAGGCATTGGTTTGTTTTATAGGTTGGGGCTTTTTGGGAGTTTTGCCATGGTTAATATATAGCGGGCAACAGCAGGCCTTTGTTCCTTATCTGGATTCAATTTGGAATATGGCGACACGCTTTCAAACAGTGGTTAATTTACATTTGATCGATGTTTTTCCTAGCAATTTCCCAGAAGCTTTAGCTGCTATGATTAATCCCTCTAGCGTTAATTTTAAGCAGTTAACACCTGCTTATACCTATGTATTTCTTTTAGGATTTTTGGCCATACGTTTGTACCAAAGACGATGGACATCTTTTGAAACAGGCTTATTGGCCTTGGGAATTTTCGGATTTCTTATGTACAACACCGCTTTTAGAGCCATTTTAGCTTCTCAGTTTGAAATGGCTCTAATGCCAGAGAAGATTATTTATTTCTTTTTGATAGAAGCATTTATTCTATGGATATGGGGAAAAAACTATCAAACCAATTCAATTAATAGATTAGTGATTGCTGTTTGTTTGGCAGCACTTTTTATTTCATCAACGGCCTATGCTTTTGCACGGTATAACAATCGTTTCTGGAGTGCGCAATATGTACGTCATGTATTCTCAGGAAAAGATGCTAAGAACTATAAGTTAACCAATCCAAAGATTCCTTATGAACAATTAACGATCGAGAGAGCTCAGGGGATTTGGGTTCCTTCAACGCAAGCTCAGGAAATTAATTTATTAAATGATTTTGTTCTTAAGAACAGTCAAAAAGACGACATCTTTGTGATGTATCCTGAAGGTGGAATTTATAATTTTCTATTTGATCGGCCATTTTTAGGACGTTTTCCATTTTGTACATTGGCATGGATTAAGGAAGATTGGTTTAATGAATATTTTAGAAACTTTAAAGATTTAAAAGCCAAATTTGTGATTGTGCAAAAAGAATATTCGCAAGTATGGGATAAGGTCACCTTGGGGTATCCTCCAAGTAAGATTAAACATGAAGAAATGTTAAAGGTCGTTGAACAATCTTATGCTCAAGTTGCCGAAACCCCAGGAGCTCGGATTTACCAGAGAATATAATTATGAAAATTAGTGGATTTACTATCGTACGCAATGCCGTTAAATTACAGTATCCCGTCCTTGAATCTATCCATTCCATTTTATCGATATGTGATGAATTTATTGTTAATGTGGGTGAGAGCGAAGATGCAACCTTGGCATTAATTCAAAGTATTAAAAGTCCTAAGATTCGCATTATCCAAACAGTTTGGGACATGAAAAAAGGTCCCACTGTACTAGCTGATCAAACTAATATTGCTTTAAAAGAATGTAAGGGAGACTGGGCGTTTTATTTGCAGACCGATGAAGTTATTCACGAACAGGACCTTCTTAAATTAAAACAAGCGATGCAGTATTGTCTTGATGATCCAACCGTCGATGCCCTGCGCTTTAAATGGTTCCATTTTTATGGAAGCCATTTCCGTTATCGCATTGATAAAGGTTGGTATCAAAAACAGGATCGCATTGTCCGTAACAATGGTCAGATCCGTTCGATGGGGGATGCCTTTGCGTTTGAGCGCATCGATGGCAAACCGTTACGTCACAAGAATACAGGTTGTTTTCTTTATCACTATGGTTGGGTTTTTAATGAAGAAGTGATGGCAAAGCGCCGTTTGAACCAAGGAGAAATTTGGTCGGAAGATCGAACAACTGAACAAAAGACAGGCCGCTATGAATTTGGTGATTTGAAACGTTTTCCTATTTATTTTGGTTCACATCCTGCTGTGATGAACAAATTAATTGCTGCACATCCGATAAGTCAGCAGGATTTGAGAGAAATTCACCAGCGCCATTGGTGGAATCCTTTAAAGATTTTCCAAATACGTTTTAAAACTGGTCGCCGAGTTAAAGATAAGATCGTATGAAAATCCTTTTAATTAATCCTTTTGGCATTGGGGATGTTTTATTTACCACACCGTTAATTGCCAATTTACGAAGAGCCTATCCACAGGCTTTTATTGCTTACATAGCTAATCGCCGTGCCCAGCCTATTGTTGAAAGTAATCCCCAGATTAATCGTGTTTATATTTATGAGCGCGATGAATTCAAGAAAGATTTGATTGCCTCATGGATGCGTTTATATCAAGACATTCAAAAAGAACATTTTGATATGGTTTTTGATTTTTCGCTCAATGCATCGTTTGGATTCTTTACCATGGCTTGTGGCATTAAGCAGCGCATCGGATACGATTATCGTTCACGCGGGCGGTTTTTAACCGATCGAATTATTTTAGAAGGTTATGAAGGTAGGCATGTGGTGGATTATTATTTGGATTTGTTGAAAATTATTAATGTCCCGTCTCAGGAAAGATCTTTGCAGATTTTTCCTGATGGTCCTGCTCAACAATGGGCTCGAGATTGGCTTAAAGAGCAGGGGATTGATCTAAATTGTCCTTTAATTGCAGTTATTCCAGGAGGTGGGGCCAGCTGGGGCAAACAAGCCTCGCAAAAACACTGGCCAGCCCAACAATATGCTTTTCTAGTCGATAAAATCGTTGCAAAAAAAGAGGCTGCCGTTATACTGATGGGTGATTTTAAAGACCAGTTATTATGCCAAGAATTGACCCGTCAAGGTTCAAACTCCGTCTATGATGCAGTTGGTAAAACCAATCTTCTTCAGATGGCTGCTTTGCTTAAACTGTGTCGCTTAGCGATTGTTAACGATGGTGGTCCTCTGCATGTGGCGGTGGCCGCTGGGGTCAAGACATTCTCTATTTTTGGTCCTGTAGACCCGCGTGTATATGGGCCTTATTCAGTATCAGGAGATATTGTTATCCAAAAGAATTTACCCTGTCAGCCTTGTTATCGACAGTTTCGTAAAGCACATTGCGAACATTTAGCTTGTTTAAATCAATTAACCGTAGAAGAAGTTTATGAAAAAATAGAAAAGATGTTGTAGGGGCGAGGTAACCCCTGCCTCGCCGGCAGGCGGGTCGCCCGTACTAGAAAGGTGCAAGTGTTATGAATGTTTCATTTATCGATTTCAAAGAACAGAATCAATTAATTAAGGACGAAGTTGATGCCGGTTTCAAAAAAGTGTTTGAAAAGGGTGATTTTATCCTTGGGGAACAAGCCCAAATATTTGAAAATGCTTTTGCCCGCTACTGCGAAGTCCAATATGGAGTAGGAGTCAATTCGGGAACTGATGCTTTGCATTTAGCCCTTCAAGCCATTGATATTCAAGAAGGTGATGAAGTAATTGTTCCTACGCATACTTTTATTGCAACCGCTTTATGTGTATCTTTTTGTCGTGCCAAGGTGGTTTTTGTTGATATTGAAGAAAAAACTTACAATATTGATCCAAAATCTTTTGAACGAGCCATTACTAAAAAAACCAAAGCTGTCATCCCTGTTCATATTTATGGCCAACCTGCCAATATGGATGAGATCATTGCGATTGCACGTAAGCATGGCATAAAGGTGGTCGAAGATGCAGCGCAAGCTCACGGTTCTCGTTATAAGGGCAAAAGAGTGGGTTCTCTAGGAGATGTAGCTTGTTTTTCTTTTTATCCAACCAAAAGTTTGGGAGCTTGTGGTGATGCAGGAATGATTGTCACCAACAACAAAGAAATTTATGAGCGAGCTCTAATGCTTCGTGATTACGGCCGTAAAGGACGTTATGAACACAAAATTAAAGGGACTAATTCTCGTTTAGATACTTTGCAAGCGGTCGTCCTTAATGCCAAATTAAAACATTTGGATCAATGGAATGACATGCGAGCTCAAAAAGCTGCCTCTTATGCAAAATTATTAAGTTCCATTCCAGGGGTCGTTGCTCCTATTACTGCGAGTGACCGTACCCACGTCTTTCAAACCTATGCCATCTGTGTTCCTAATCGAGATCGAGTCATGGAAACTATGAAGAATAAAGGTATAGGGGTCTTGATCCATTATCCTATTCCTTTACATTTACAGGAGGCTTATTCTGACCTAGGGTATAAAAAAGGAGTTTTGCCTGTAGCAGAGAAGGTGGCGAATAATATTTTGAGTCTGCCGATGTTTCCACATATCAGCCAGGAACAAATTGAAGTAGTTATTAAGGTTTTGAAAGAATCTTTATGACCGATGCAATAAAAGTGTGGGATAGGGTTATGTTTTTTGCCCTATTGGTCTTGATTATCTTTGTGCCCTATTCGGCAGCGGTCACACAAGGTTGTTTAATACTTATTATCGTTGCCTGGTTGGTCAAACACTCTTTGATATGGAAGAGTAATCCACATCAGAATATTTTTTCTAATTTAAAATTTTCTCCTCTTAGTCCTGCCATGCCATTACTTATTATTGGATTGTTGATTGTTCTAACAATCCCTTGGAGTCATGCGCCAGCCCTGAGTCTAAAGAAATTTTTCTCGCGATTCTTGCAGCAAGTTTTCTTGATGTACGTCATTGTTGAAATTATTCAATCTCCCAAACGACTATGCCGTCTTTTGGTTTTTTTGATGTGGACTCTTTTGGTTGTCACGGTAGATGTTATGTTGCAATACACCTTGGGACACAGTTTTATTTTCCATAAACACACCTTATTATTTCAACGTGTTTCAGGTTCTATGAGACATCCTAATGATTTAGGAACATTGTTAGTGACTGTTTTACCAGTCACAATAACCATGCTTCTGACCCGAGGCTTTTGGATGCCTCTTTTATTCAAAAAACAATACATACTATTTTTCAGCGCACTCGGCGGAATACTTTTGTGTTTGATCCTGGTGTCTTTAGGGTTTACTTTTTCTCGCGGAGCGTGGGTTGCCTTTATTGCCACCATGTTAGGAGGCTGTATTTTTCTACAGAAATACCGGTGGGCAGCATTGGTTATTGTTTTGCTGGTTGTGTTTTTCTGGTTCTTTGGGGTGTATTTTACTAATATGCGTACTGACATTTTTCCTAAAGATTCGATTGAGCAAAACAGTGTGCAATTTTTAAATCCTTCTCAAAGGATCGAGTATTGGCAGACGGCCATCGAAGTGATCCGACGTTTCCCTTGGTTTGGCTGTGGCTACAATACCTATATTCAAACACTTCAACAGCTAGGGCTTGGTCCGGTTGAGTATCCGCATAACAGTCTTTTGCATGTGACGACCGAACTCGGAATCGTTGGATTACTACTTTATTTATGGTTTTTTTTGGCTTTGTTTTTTAAAGGATTTAAAATACTGAATTCTTTAAAATTTCAATATGAATTATACTTGCTGGGCTGTGGAATATTTTTTGGGATCATTGCGTGGCTCATACATAGTTTACTCGACACCCCTTGGGAATCTTTACAGTTAAGTTTGCTGTGGTGGTTTTTTATAGGACTTTTGCTAAGTTTAGAAAAAGTGGGACAACAACTCAAGGCATCAAGGAGAGAAAAGTAATGGCATTACCTTTAAGCATAGTGATTATTGCTAAAAATGAACAAAATCGCATCAAAGATTGTTTAGAAAGTGTCTATGGTTGGGCTAATGAAATCGTTGTGGTCGATGACCAAAGTACCGACCAAACCCGTGAGATAGCAGCTCGGTATACTAATAAAATTTTTCAGCGAGCTATGGACTTAGAAGGACGTCAACGCAATTTTGCTGTCTCTCAAGCAAGCAATGATTGGGTGATGTTGCTCGATTGCGATGAAAGACCCACTGCTGATTTAAAAAAAGAAATAGAGCAAATATTAAGTAGCCCTCCTGAAAAGACCATAGCTTTCTGGATCCCTCAGATGTGTTATCTGGGAGATGTTCAGATTAAATATGGCGGTTGGTCGAATCCGCATTTACGTTTTTATAACAGAAAATACGTCACATGGAATGAAAGTGAGTTTGATGTAGTTCATCCAGGAATGCGTACTGCCCAAGGGTATAAGGGAGCTAACTTAAAGGCCTCACTCATTCACTATAACTATAAGAATGTGGAAGATGTATTTCAGAAAGTCAATCGCATGTCGACCTTAGAAGCTTTGAAGTGGCATCTCGATGGCCGTAAAATGAGCCAAGGCAAGGCCATGTGGCGTACCATTGATCGTTTCTTTAGACGTTATGTGGGTAAAAAAGGTTATAAGGATGGCTATTGGGGATTGGTTTTGTCGGTTTCAAGCGCTCTTTATGAATTTGCAGCGTATAGTAAGTATGTAGAGATCAAAGAAAAAGGTTATTACTTGGATTATCTAAAGAAAAAAGCTGCTGTATGAACGTTGTTTTTTTGGATAGAGATGGTGTTATTAATCAGTACCCGGGCGATGGCGATTACGTAACAAAGCTCAAAGATTTTCATATTTTGCCTAAGGTGATGTTAGCCATCCAAAGGTTGAAGCAGGCGAAGTTTATAGTATTTATTATCTCTAATCAAGCTTGTGTTGGTCGTGGTATAATCAGCCAAAAGAAATTAGACCAGATTACAGCTAAACTTTTGAAGATTGCTAAGCTTAAGAACGTTAGATTTGATGGCATCTTTTATTGTACCCATGCACCCAATGAGGGGTGTGATTGTCGTAAACCGGGCATTGGTAATATTAAAAAAGCTTTAGCCAGCGTTCATAAAAGCCTCTCTTTAGTTAAAAATGGTTATTTTGTTGGAGATACTGAGAAAGATATCGAGGCAGGTCACAAGGCAGGTCTAAAGACTATTTTGGTTGAAACAGGGCGGGATCGATTAAAAGATTTTAAAGCAACATCCAGTAAGCCTCATTTTGTTGTAGCCAATTTAGAAGCAGCAGTGGATATTATTTTAAACCATGAAAATTCTCCTCATACACGCAACAGCAGGCGCCGGTCATAAGAAAGCTGCCGAAGCTATTTATAATGGGCTTTTGCGCCATAGTACCCATCACGTTCAGATCATTGATTCTCTGGATTATACAAATCCCTTCTTTAAAAAAACCTATCCTGCAGCTTATGTTTTCTTTGTCACTAAGGCCCCAGGCCTTTGGGGGTTCTTTTTCTGGCTGGTAGGTTTACCTTTTCTGTTACCTTTGGTTCGTCTGGTTCGTCGAATTTATCATGCCATCAATGCTGGCCCTTTGGTCAAGTTTCTTAAAGAAGGGAAGTTTGATGTTGTTATTACGACTCATTTCATGTCGGCCGAGATCAGTGCTTATTTAAAACGTACCGGGCAGATCCAGTCCAAAGTTATTTGTACAGTCACCGATTTTGATGTACATCCAATATGGATTAATAATGGTGTTGATATGTATACGGGGGCCAGTGAATTTACTAAGAAAAGAATTGAAAGTTTTGGTATTAGTGCTGATCGGGTATTTGTTACAGGAATTCCAACCGATGAAAAGTTTGCTGTGAATGTCGAGAAATTCCAGATGCGTCAGCAGCTTAAAATTCAATCAGATCTTTTTACAGTTCTTCTGGCAACAGGTTCTTTTGGTATGGGACCTTTGGAAGAATTGATTGAAGTTTTAAAGGGTGGGTATCAGCTGCTAGTTGTTTGTGGGCACAATCGTCAGGTGTATGACAAACTAAAATCTAGAGCCAACGATAGGGTCCATATTTTCGGATTGGTTAATAATATGGATGAACTTATGTCAGCGGCCGATGTTATGGTTACCAAGCCCGGAGGTCTTTCGATTGCTGAAGCTCTGGTGAAACGATTACCTATGCTTTTCTTTAGTGCGATTCCAGGGCAGGAAACAGGAAATATTGACGTGCTTATTAAATATGAGGCAGCCTCCGAGCAGGGTGGAGTCATGGATATTGTGAATAAATTAGATGATTTAAGCGCGAACCCTCAAGCCTATGAAACTCTTCGTGGAAAGCTTGGTGTTTTATCTAAACCCAATGCTGTTAAGGACATCATTTCGTTAATCGCCTAACCATGTTTGCAAAAGTCGTTTTTGACCTTCCTTTAGAAAAATCTTTTGATTATTTAATTCCTTTGCATTTACACGATCGTTTGGGTATTGGTTCTTGCGTCAAAGTTTTTCTGGGAACCAAGAAAGTTTCAGGAGTAGTTGTTGAGATAACGGACAAAAGTAATTTTGCTAATCTCAAAGAAATCAAAGATATTGATGAACAGTTTCCTGTGCTGTATTTAGCACAGATAGATCTGGCTCGGGAACTCAGTGGTTACTATGGATGTTCCTTGGGGGAGGCTATCTTTACTATTCTGCGTGGTTGTAAGAATCAGGAAACAGAATCAGCATTGCCCAAAAAATCCAAATCTTCTGTAAATCTATATCTTATTTCTTCAGGCGAATATCAAAAGACTCTCATCGATCTCATTAAACCTTTATCTGCCAACAATGAACGCACATTGATTTTAGTGCCAGATCAATTTGTGGCCCTATCGATTGAGTCACAGCTTCAAAGTCTACCTCGGAGAAGTTTTGTCATTGGAACCAGATCACAGGTATTTCGACCATTTTTAGATATATCTTTGGTTGTCATGATCGATGAAAGCGACCCATCATATAAACAGGAACAAACCCCTATGTACGAAACACGCGATGTTCTTTTAATGCGTGCACGTAAAGAAAATATGATTGTTGCTTTCATGAGCAGCCTGCCTTCGGTAGAGTTGATGGATTTAGTAGTTAAGAAAGAAGTGCTGATCAAAGAATCACTGCAAGGGAATCTTATTAAACCTCAAATCGTTGATTTAAATAATTATAAAACTCTGTGGCGAGGAAGTCTGTCCCCAGCAGTCTTAAGCACTTTGGAAAGCAATATTAGCAAAAAGTCTAAATCAGTGCTGGTCTTTAATCATCGTGGTTCTTTTGCCATGACCCGATGCTCGGAGTGTGGTTTCGTTCTTAAATGCCAACGCTGTGACAGCGCCATGACATATTCGAGGGTCAAGAAAGTTTATGCCTGTCGGCATTGTTCATTTCATTTCCCCGGTGAAGTAGTTTGTCCCACCTGCAAAAAGCCTTCATGGAAATCTTGGGGTTTAGGGGTAGAACAGCTTCAAAAAGCCTTGCAAGATAAATACCCCTTGGCTCGAATTGAGGCATTCGAGCGGGGCATGGATGAGCCAAGCAAAAATTTTGACGTTTTGATTGGTACAGTTGCTTTATTGAGGTTTAAAGACAACATTAAAGCTAATTTTGTTGCTTTGCTGGACATTGATGGGGAACTCAATCGTTTGGATGTGCGTTCGTGTTATCGTGCTTTTAATTTGGCACATGAAGTAGGACATTTAGCTTTGCAGCAGTATTTGATTCAAAGTCTGAATCCTGATCATTATGTGATCCAAGCCCTCCTTAAAGGAGATCGAGATATTTTTTATCATGAAGATATGCGTATTCGTAAAGAATTGGAAGTTGTACCTTTTGGGCACCAGGTATTAATCCAAATACGACATAAGAATCAGAAATTAGTGGAGACTGCAGTAGGAAAACTTTACCAAGGCCTATTAGATAAAACACCTCAGGTCATTAAGGTCCACGAACCAGTGGTAGAGGGAATTTTTAAGAAAAGAGATTCGTATCGTATGAATATTCTGCTGCAAGGCAGAGACGTTGCTGCTATGATAACTTTTATTAAAGCGACCATGAGTAATATGAAGCGATTAGGTAAGGTCATAGTAACTTTTAATGTGGATCCATAATTATGCGTATTGTATTTTTTGGTAGTGATGATTTTGCAGGAGTGTGTTTAACAGAACTTATCCTAAGTTCTCATGAGGTCGTTGCCTGTGTGACCCAGCCTGATGCCCGCCAGGGAAGAGGCATGAAGATGACGCTTTCTGTGATCAAGCAAATAGCTTCAGATCATGAGATTGCTTGTCTTCAGCCTGAATCTTTAAAAGAAAATTCTGTTATCGAAGCCCTTAAATCTTATGAAGCTGAGCTTTTTGTAGTCGTAGCGTATGGAAAGATTCTCTCTCAAGTCATTTTAAATATCCCCAAAGTTTTTTGTATCAATGTCCATGGGTCACTGCTTCCTAAATATCGAGGGGCGGCACCAGTTAACTGGGCCATTATTAATGGAGACGAAGCAACAGGCGTGACCATCATGAAAATGAATGCCAAGATGGATGCAGGAGATATTATTGCCCAAGAGCGCATGACTTTAACTGAAGATATGACAGCCGATGTGTTACGCCACCAAATGGCCCATGTAGGTGCCAAACTTTTAGTCAAGACGATTGATCAGATTGTATCAGGACAGTTTAAGTGTGTCACTCAGGATGAGTCCCAAGTCACCTTGGCAGCGAAGTTAACGAAAGAGATGGGACGTATTGATTGGAATCAGTCTGCATCGCAGATTGAGCGTCTTATTCGAGGGCTTAGACCTTGGCCAGGAACTTTTTGTATGTATAAGGGAAAGGTTCTCAAGATTTTAGAAGCTAGCATAGTTAAAAATTCCGGGAAACCAGGAACTCTTATCGATATTAATAAACAAGGCTTTGTGGTTGCATGTGCTCAAGAAGCTCTTTTAGTTAAAAGTGTTCATTTAGAAGCTTCCAAGGCAGGGGCTGCCTATGATTTTGTTCAAGGTCATCATCTAGTGGTGGGACAAAGGCTAGAATAATTTTTTTAAAAGAGTTGGTCAGATTTAAACCAATGATATAATTACCCCTCAGGTGCTCATTTATGCCTCAAATACGTAAAGATTCCATAGTTAATCGTTGGGTGATTGTCGCAACCGAAAGGGCCAGGCGTCCTGCGGCTTTTATTGAAAGCGTCAATCATCAGACCGATCCGCAAGATTGTGCTTTTTGCAAATCCCAAGAAAAACCTATATTTACCAATGGCCAGGTCAATGTTTTTAAAAGCGGAACTCCGTTTTTCGTGGATTCTCAGCCCATGGTTAAACAAAAACAAGGCCTTTATGCATTTTCTAATAGCTGGGGCAATCATGAGGTCGTGGTTGAGTCTTTAAAACATGTGGCCAATATGGCTGATTTAGCACTAGAAGACATTCAAAAAGTCTTTGAAACCTATGCGCAAAGAATGTTGATCCATCGCAGAGATCATAATATTCGATATGTGTTAGCCTATAAGAATTACGGAGTGGCTGCAGGTGGCCGCGCTATTGGACATGCCCGTTCTCAGATTATGGCTGTTCCTGTTAATCCTATCCGTGTTAAAGATAAAATTGCTGGTGCTAAAAGATACTATGATTTTCATGAACGTTGCTTATTCTGTGATCTTATTCGAGAAGAGCGTAAGGAAGGGCACAGGGTGGTGCTAGAAAATAGTGAATTCTTAGCTTTGATGCCTTTTGCCTCACGGTTTCCTTTTGAAATCTGGATTGTTCCCAAACGCCATTGTTGCGATTTTGCTCAAGGTGTTACGGGTTATGAGAATCAATTGGCCCAGATGATTAAAGAACTTCTTTTGCGCTTTAAAGTTGGTCTTAATGATCCAGCTTATAATTATGTGATTCAATCAGCTCCTTTTGAAGAAGGTGGCCGCTATAAACAATACCCCACGGTTGAAGAAGATTATCATTGGCATATTGAATTGACACCGCGATTGACTCGTGTGGCTGGTTTCGAAAGAGGAACAGGATTTTACATTAATCCTATTCCACCTGAAATGACGGCAGAATTTTTTAGGGACATCAAAATATAATGGCACAATTAAGAGAAGATCCTATAGCCCGACGTTGGATTGTGATTGATAGCGATCACCCTAAGGGGCCTAATGATTTTGTGAAAGAAGATCATAGCCCAAGACAAGAGGCGATTTGTCCTTTTTGTCCTGGTCGAGAGAACCGTACTCCTACCGAAGTTGATGCTATTCGTCCAGAAGGTCTTTCGAGTAAGGTTGATCAATGGAAAATACGCACCATTCCTAATAAATTTCCAGCCCTGGGGCATGATGGACCTTTAGAAAAAGAGGGAGTGGGTATGTTCGATGTGATCTCAGGCTATGGAGCCCATGAGGTTGTCATTGAAACTCCGCGACACAATAAACAGATGGCTGATTTGACCGTTGCTGAAATGGTCCTTGTTTTAAATCAGTACCAACGAAGGTATAAGGCTTTATCCTCTGATACAAGGTTAAAATACGTTACTATTTTTAAGAATTTTGGGTCTTCAGCTGGTGCTACCATTGAGCATAGCCATTCGCAGATCATTGCTTTACCCATGGTGCCAAAATCTGTCTTGGAAGAGATCCAGGGGGCAGAAGAATTTCATAAACTCAATAAAAGTTGTGTTTTTTGTGAGATTTTGAAGCAAGAGTATCAAGACAAAGAACGTTTGGTCTGTGAAAATGAAGCTTTTGTTAGTTTTTGCCCATTTGCCCCTCGTTATGCTTTTGAAACGTGGGTCATGCCTAAGACCCATCAAGCCCATTTTGTAGATCTTGAGGAAGAAGGAATCCAAAGGTTGGCTCAACACCTTTTGGATATTTTAAATCGTATCAAAAAAACTTTATCGAATCCTTCTTACAATTTTTATCTTCATACATCACCGATTAATTACGGTCGACCGGATTGTTATCATTGGCATATTGAAATTATTCCTAAACTGACTCGTAGTATTGGTTTTGAATGGGGGACGGGTTTACAAATAGTTCCCACCTTCCCTCATGAAGCGGCAAAATATTTAAGGTAATACTTGTAAGAAAACTGTTATTGTTTAGAATAATTTTAGTCGAACTTATAACCTATATAGCTGTATATATTTGCGTATAAATTTATTTTTAATCAAGGAGACCCTAATGAAAAAGGCATTTACAATTATAGAATTATTGGTAGTTATCTCAGTTTTAGTTATTTTAATTGGTATTGCTATTCCCAGATTTAAGGGTATGCAAGATGCGGCTAGAATTGCTCAAGCTAAAGGTGAAATGCACACCTTGCAATCAGCCATTGAATCTTATTATACCAATGCTTTACCTAAGGCCTACCCACCAACAACGCCAACAGTGATTCAGAATTATTTAGTTACCGCGTCTCCTCAAATCATTCCTATGTCGCCACCGTATGATCCATTCTTAGCTAACAATACAGAATATAATTATTCTCTCGCAGCTGATGGGAAATATTATGTAGTTTATTCTGTAGGTGTTAATGGCAGTGGAACTGCTACTGTTGTTAACGGGGGAACTGTTACCATTGCTGGGGGAGCTATTTGCGCCTCTAACGGTATTGGTTGCTAACTGCTAAGATCTTATTAATTTTAGATTCTTAATTGTAAAATAGGTTAGTGTCAGCGTGCCACCTTCAATAATGGCTGTGGCAATGGCTGCGCCTACGTAGGAAAATGAGTAGATTGAGAGAATTATTAAAGGTAATCCTATGGTAGCCATCGTAATATGGATCCTTGAATAAACCTTGCTTTCACCGCAGACTAAAAGAAATTGGACTCGAAATGCATTAGAGGCCACGAAAAGTACGGAAATAAGCAGAAATCTTAAAGATAAGACCGCTGCTGGATAATCGCCTCCGCACACGATTTTTACAATAAACTCCGCAAATACGAAAATAATCGGTAAACAAATCAACGAAACCCATACGGTGATCTGCTGAACTTGTTGCATGATTTGATAGGCTTTAAGCTTATTTTTATGATAAATTTTGCTAAGCCGAGGAAAAATAGCTTGAGAAAATGAAGATAAAGGAAAGGTTTGTACGGCGTTGGCTATTTTCTCAGCAATTGAATAAAATCCCGTTAAGGAATTATTAGTTAAGAGTCCAACCGCAAAAATACGAGTAGTAGTGTATGTGTTAATGGCCACCACAGATATAAAAACATTCCATCCGGCTTTCAGTTGAGTGCTAATGTCTTTGATGTGGGGAAATTTCCAGGGAAGACCAAGCTCTTTAAACACAAAATATTGACTTAATAATCCTACGGTTATGGCCACAGCTGAAGTAATGATGGGAACAGCCAGGTAATCTCCAGGAGCTTTAACAAATATAATAATAAGAAAGCCATAGAGTAGAGCGCCAATGATATTAAAATGGGCAATATACTTCATGGTTTCTGTTCCTTGAAAATACCATTGAGGAAATAAGGCCGTACCAACTACAGCTCCAAAACTAAGGACATACACCAACTCATCATGCCTAAATTTAGGAATAAAATGGACCATGGCTAAGAGAATCAGAAAACTAAATAAAACCAGAACTGTTTTGATAGTCATGACAGCTGCATGAATGCGTGAGACCCTTGCTTTATCTTCATGATTTAAGGAAATTTCTTGGGTAGCAGAAACATTAAATCCATAATCTGTGAGAATAATAAAATATTGAACAAAGGCTTGTGCAAAAGAGATCAGACCAAATTTTTCAGCACCTAGAATTCTAAAAATATAAGGTAGAATAATGATTGGAACTACGTAGGAAATAATTTGAAGCTGGGACAAGGAGACTACATTTTTGATGACCGTAGAACTTCCATCCGATTCAGCCATCTGATAGGTCTTTTTGATCAGTTTTATTAAATATTGCATGTGTTTAATTTACACTTTCTAAGAGTCGAAATATATATATTTTGATATAATTTAATCTATGCTTAAATTTCCGATAAATTTCTTCTGGGGTTCGGCTACGTCTTCTTACCAGGTTGAGGGTAATAATAGTAATGTGGATTGGTGGGTCTGGGAGAAGAAAATTGGTAAAGAACAATCTGCCAAAGCTTGCAATCATTACGAGTTATACGAACAAGATTTTGATCTGGCTAAAAGCCTTAATCATAACGCACATCGTCTTTCCATTGAATGGGCCCGCATCGAACCCAAAGAAGGTGAGTTTTCTGCGAAAGAAATGCAGCATTACATCGATGTTATTCTAGCCCTTCGCAAGCGCGGGATTGAACCCATGGTGACCTTGCATCATTTCACGAATCCCATCTGGTTGGCAGAATTAGGAGGCTGGGAAAATGCTAGAACACCAGAATTATTTGTGCGTTATAGTGAATATGTTGTGCGTGCTTTAAGCCGGCATGTTAATTATTGGATGACGATCAATGAACCGAGCATTTTTTCTTCGCATGCGTATCTCTTCGGATGGTGGCCGCCACAAAAGAAATCCATATTAAAAGCTAAAAAGGTACAGGATAATCTTGTTAAGGCGCATATTAAAGCCTATCGCATGATCCATAAGGTTTATAAAGAGCTTAATCTGAAAGAACCCAGCGTTGGTATTGCCCATCATATTCCAGCCATGGTTGCCTGTAACAATGCACTGAGAAATCGTCTAGCAGCACATTTAAGAGACTGGTGTTTTAGTTTTGAATTGCTCGATACCTTGATGAGAAATAAATCTTTGGATTTTATGGGGATCAATTATTATTCCCGACAATTAGTCGACACTAAAGGGTGGTGGATCACCAATCTTTTAAGTGATGTTTGCCAGCAAGGGCATACTCCCGTCAAAAAGAATTCTTTAGGTTGGGATATTTATCCAGATGGTTTGTATCAAGTGCTTCTAAAATTAAAGAAGTATCAAATGCCTATTATTATTACAGAAAATGGGATATGCACCTTGGATGATGATTTACGTTGGGAATTTATTACGGAGCATTTAAAAAGTGTTCATCAGGCCATACAAGCAGGGGTTGATATTCGTGGTTATTTGTATTGGTCGCTATTAGATAATTTTGAATGGGATAAAGGTTTTGGTCCAAGGTTTGGGCTTATCGAGATGAATTATGAAACCCAGCAAAGGACTGTAAAGCCCAGCGCAATTAAGTTTGGTCAGGTTTGTAAAACTGGTCAATTATGAGTAACCCTGCCATTTATATTCTCGGTATTTCTGCTTTTTATCACGATTCTGCTGCAGCTCTTATTAAAGACGGTCGGATCATTGCAGCTGCTCAAGAAGAACGATTTACCCGTAAAAAACACGATGCTGCTTTTCCTCAAAACGCCATTAACTATTGTTTAAAAGAAGCTGGGATTACTATCAAAGACATCACCTATGTGGGTTTCTACGAAAAACCATTTATTAAATTCGAACGTCTTTTGTTGACCTATCTTAATTATGCCCCGGCAGGGTTACTATCATTTCTAAAAGCAATGCCCGTTTGGCTTAAAGAGAAACTTTTCATCAAAGACTATATTCAAAATAAATTGGACTTTGAAGGGGACATTATATTCCCTGAACATCATGAATCGCATGCAGCTTCTGCGTTCTTTCCTTCACCTTTTGACGAAGCGGCCATTATCACCATGGATGGGGTGGGCGAATGGACCACCACTAGTTTTGGTGTTGGCCGAGGCAGTCAAATTACCTTACAATCGGAACTGCGCTTTCCCCATTCCCTAGGATTGCTATATTCAGCCTTCACTTATTATTGTGGTTTTCGCGTGAATTCAGGGGAGTATAAGCTCATGGGCTTGGCCCCATACGGAGAGCCTAAATATGTTGATCTGATTAAGAAAAATTTGGTGGATATTAAATCGGATGGTTCTTTTAAGCTTAACATGAACTATTTTAATTATTGCGTTGGTTTAACTATGACCAATAAGAATTTTGACCGTCTGTTTGGAGCGCCTGCCAGAAAGCCCGAGACACCTTTAAGCGAATTCTATATGGATGTAGCTCGATCGATCCAGGAAGTCACCGAAGAAATTATCATTAAAACAGCTGCTCATGTTGCTTTTGTCACAGGCCAGAAGAATTTATGTTTAGCAGGTGGAGTGGCCCTTAACTGTGTAAGTAATGGCAAGATTTTAGAGGCCACGAGCTTTAAAAATATTTGGATCCAACCAGCTGCAGGTGATGCAGGAGGAGCTTTGGGGACAGCTTTATTTATCTGGTATCAATATTTAGATAAGCCAAGAGCAGTCGATGGCCGAGAAGATCTTCAGACAGGTTCTTATTTAGGGCCTAGCTATAGTGATGAAGAGGTTGAGAGTTTTCTTAAAGGGAAGAATATTCCTTATAAAAAATATGAAGGCGATCAAATCTTTGATCAAATCGCTAATTTGATTGCGGATGAAAAGGTCATTGGTTTTGTGCAAGGACGAATGGAGTTTGGTCCACGCGCTTTGGGAGCACGCAGCATTATAGGTGATGCACGTTCCATGAAGATGCAAGAAGCCATGAATGTGCGTATTAAATTTCGCGAATCGTTTAGACCATTTGCCCCTAGCGTTATAAAGGAAAAGGCCGAGGAGTATTTTAAAATCTCTTGTGAAAGCCCTTATATGTTATTGGTAGCACCAGTTCAAGAACAGCATATTGATCCTGCCTCGCGCAATAGTATTTTAACAGGCATTGCTAAGTTGAAACAACGCCGTTCAACCGTACCAGCTGTGACGCATGTGGATTATTCAGCCCGGGTGCAGACAGTAGATCCAAAGCGCAATCCTTTTTACTATAAAACACTTGAAGCTTTCTATAAGAAAACCGGCTGCCCGGTCATTATCAATACCTCATTTAATATTAGAGGAGAACCGATTGTTTGTACCTTGGAAGACTCTTACCGTTGTTTTATGTGTACGGATATGGATTATTTAGTGCTGAATCGATTTATACTGGATAAGATGGTTCAACCCAATAAAGACCAATATAAGAAAGAGCAGATTTCCCAGGAGCTGGATTGATATGGTTAATCAGAATAATGTAAAAGTGTTTGGTTTAGGTTTGGCATTACTTTTGGCTGTGTGGGCCGCGCTACATCTTTGGCAATTACATTTAGGGCCTATCCCGACCTTTTTGATTTTTGGTATGATCCTTGTGGTGATCGAGAAATCCTTAAGCTGGCCATGGCTTTATGCTGGCATCTATTTTACCCTAGTATTGACTACATTTTTTGGTCTGAAGCGATATCCAATCTCAGAAGGAATTGTTTTTAGCAATACTTTAAGTGCTGTGTTGGTATGGATAGTTGTGTTAAAAATAGAACTTTTAACTCCTTTTTATAAGGTATGGATGAAAGGAGCTCATTTCATTGGACAAGCCGTTACCACCATTATTTTGACGACTGTCTATTTTTTAGTATTTACACCCGTTAGCTTTTTGTTAAGATTAATGGGCAAAGACCATATGCAGCGCAAAATAGATGTTTCAAGCCCAAGCTATTGGGATAAAAAAGAACAAGAACCTTTTAGTAAGCAACGCTACCATCAACAATTCTAAAAAGGAAATATGGGCAAAGCATCAATTATTAAAGAGTTTTGGGATTTTCTAAAAGTTCGTAAACGTTTTTGGTTGGCTCCTATTGTGATCATTCTAGTTCTATTAGGTTTACTTGTTGTATTTGCTCAAGGTTCGGCAGTCGCTCCGTTTATTTATACTTTATTTTAGAGTGTTAACACTCTGGAGAGAATCATGATACGAACGATTCTATTAGCTGAGGATGATAAAGGGACCGCGCTTTTTGTAAAAACCTCACTTCAAAAACATGGTTATCAGGTTTTGTGGGCCGCTAATGGTTTAGAGGCCTTGGAAATTGTGGCCAAAAATCCTGTGGATTTGATTGTCACTGACGTGATCATGCCGCATATGGATGGGGTGGATCTGTATGAAGAGCTTAAAAAACGGCCAGAGACACAATATATTCCTGTCATTATTGTCACAGACAAACAAATATTCCTCGATTCCTTTTCCGCTTTAGGGGTTGATCATTTTATCCAGAAAAGTTCAGATATTACAGCCTTAATCGATAAGATTAAAAGCATCAATTTTAATTTAGATAAAGTACATTATTCCAAGGTCCTGATCAGTGGAGCTAATTCCAAGATCACTGAACAGATGCGCAAAATGTTGATCGCTAAAAATTGTTTGGTAGCCATCGCAGAAACCTCTTTAGACACTATTCACAAAGCTTTCTTAATGTCTCCGCACATTGTTTTGTTAGATTTGAAGATGAATGATCAAGCGCATACTAAGGAAATCATTCAATCGTTACGATGCTTTAATTTTTTCCATAAATCGCGTATTTTAACCTATACGTTTATCTCTCCTGAAGAAATGCAGCACGGTTTGGCCGAGTGGCAGGTCATTGAACACGATGCACAGATGTGTAATGAAGTCGGAGCGACAAGTTTTATTGGAAATTTTAGTCAAGGCACCTTCTTAGACAGCATAAAACCTCACTTTTAAACCTACATTGAAGTGTTTTAGGCCCCCAAAAGGAAATCGTTGACTTTTTTTAGCTGCAGGCGTAGCATTGAGGCAACTTTAATAAAAGTCGTTAAACCAGTACCAATGTTGGTGGCTATCTTATGAAAAAAGAGAAATCACCCTTTTCTGGTTCAAGATCCCTGCCCGTTAAAGTTGTTTTCACCTACGCTATATTTACTTGTTTTTGGATATCTTCCTCAATAGCCCTACTCGTCATATTTGTTAAAGATAATCAACTTATCACCGAACTTTGTATTCTTAATGGAATAGGATATGTAGTTATCTGTTCGGTCATGCTTTATTTTTTATTTCGTACAGCCATTCAAAATATTAGAAGTAGTGAGCAACGCTATCATTGCCTTTTCCAAGAAGCAGCCATTTCTATTCTTGAAATGGATTTCTCAGGGGTTAGAGATTTCTTCACTCGGCTTAGAAATGAAGGGGTTTATGATTGGAAGGATTATTTTGATCAATACCCTGAAGCTGTCTTAAATTGTGCTAGTCTGGTAAAAATTACCGATATTAATAAAGAAGGCTTACGTTTTTGGGGCATAGCCCATAAAAGAGAAGTGCCTAATCTAGCCAGTTTCTTTACTGAAGAATCACTCGTCATTTTTAGAAAGCAACTGATTGCTTTAGCTAAAGGGGCCCATCGCTGTATAGGGGAAATCCCCGTTCGTTCTCCCAAAGGGGAGCTCTCGTACCTCTTTTTTCAATTCTCCGTAGTTCCGGGGTATGAGGGCTCTCTTTCTAAAGTATTAATTTCCATTATAGATATTACCAAACGTAAGAAAACAGAAGAGGTTTTGCGTGGCAATGAACAAAGGCTCAGGCAGATTATTGACTTGGTGCCACAGTTTATTTTTGCCAAAGACATGGAAGGGCGTTTTATTTTGGTTAATCGTTCAGTAGCTGAAGCTTATGGAACCACCGTTGATGGGCTTGTTGGCAAGACCGATGCTGATTTCAATGATTCCAAAGAAGAGGTCAATCATTTTAGGCAAGATGATCTGGAGGTTATTGCCTCTGGAAAAGAGAAATTTATTCCTGAAGAAATCATTACAACAGCCCAAGGAGATGTGCGGGTCCTTTCCACAACCAAGATTCCTTTTTATCCTTTTGGGATAGGCAAACCCTGTGTTTTAGGCGTCGCCCAGGATATTACCGAACATAAAGATTTAGAGAAGAATTTAATAACATTGGCTCACTATGACGGGCTGACTAATTTAGCCAATCGTACCCTATTCTTTGAAAAAGCCAGTGTGGGGCTTTCGCGTGCAAGGCGTTCGGTAATGCCTTGTGCTGTGTTATTTGTCGACTTAGATCATTTTAAAGATGTCAATGATACCTTAGGGCATACCATTGGGGATCAACTACTTAAAGATACGGCTAGTAAGTTAATCGATTGCGTGCGCGAGATGGATACGATTGCCCGGCTCGGTGGTGATGAGTTTATTATCTTTTTAAATGGCATTGAAAATGAGAATATCGCGCGTCAAATTGCCGAGCGCATTAAGGAGAAGTTTAATAGTGCCCGCCAGGTGTGGGGTAATGATCTTTTTGTAACAGCTAGCATGGGTATTGCCATGTTCCCTAATGATGGAAATAACTTAGAGGATTTGCTTAAAAATGCTGATACCGCCATGTATGCTGCCAAAGCATCAGGGCGAAACACCTATTGTTTCTTTGATCAGAAAATGAATGAAAAAGCCGTCGCCAAGGTGCAGATCGAGCGGGGTTTAAGAGATGCCTTAGTTAAGTCGCAGTTAAAACTATATTATCAACCAATCATGGGTGTTAGAAATGGCAAGGTGCGGGGATTCGAAGTTCTTTTACGTTGGATTCGAGAGGATGGCAGTGTTGTATCTCCTTCAGAATTTATTCCCATTGCCGAAGAAACAGGTTTGATCATTAATATAGGCGAGTGGGTTTTAAATGAAGCCTGTTGTTTTGCTAAAAAGATTGAAGCGCTCGGTTTTGAAAATCTTGTGCTCTCTGTCAATGTTTCCGTGGCTCAGCTAAGACGTAAGGCTATAGTGGACACTATTAAAAATGCTTTATTGAGTAATAAACTCCTGCCTGATGCCTTGGAAATTGAGGTCACCGAAAGCATTCTCATTGATGCCTTTGATTCAGCTATCGCTACACTTAAACAAATACGTAAAATGGGAGTGAAGATTTCCCTGGATGATTTTGGGACAGGATATTCTTCTCTTAGACATTTGCAGCGCCTGCCGATCTCCAATATTAAAATTGATCATCTGTTTATCAAAGAGCTTACCAAAGGTGGCATTGAAAGCGCCATGACCTCCACCATCATTAGCCTGGCCCACACTTTGAAACTCGGAGTGGTAGCTGAAGGGGTTGAGCATAATGTTCAGTTAAGGCGATTGATGCGAGAAAACTGTGATTACTCTCAAGGATACCTCTTTAGTAAACCCATGCCCCAGGAAATGGTCCTATCATTTTTAGAGAAAAATAATCCTAATTCTAAGGTAACGTTTTCTAGAAAACATACGGTAGCTCTTGACAGATAGCCCTGACTGGCATAGCTCCTAAAGTGTGCTATCCTTGTCTTAGGAGGTTTTATAGAGTTGATAGGGAAAAGATTATAAAGCGGGGCTGGATGAAGAAAATGGCAAGTTAACAATACCTGTACTTATATAAAATCATACTAACACGCCATCAATCTCACGCCGATCCCTTCTGAAATAATCGCTACCTAAAAACTCTAAGTATTTTTCAAATTAGGTTGAATACTCTGTACAATAAAAAAGAGTATCTTCTTAGCCATGAATGAGTGTCTTTTTGGGGGAGCCAAGGGAATGATTAGAAATTACTACTTCCATAAGAATAACCAAAGGGGAGTGACGCTTCCTGAGCTTATCGTTTCCTTGGTTGTGTTTGTCATTGCCATTGTTGGTATTCTTTATAGTTATGTGAAATGCCTTGAACTGCAGGATTTAGGCCGCAATACTTCAATCGCCACTCAAGCGGTTAGAAACAAGATGGAAAACATCAAGAACTCTACGTTTGCCACACTTTTTGCCACATATAATAACACCACATTTACAGCAGCAAACATCAACGGACGAGGCGTTGTTTATGTTAATAATTCCAACGTCAATTTGCCTCAAATCAAGATTGTTTTTTGTTGGAAGCAGCCTAATGGTCGGTTAATTGGTGAAGATAAGAACATTAATGGGGTATTAGATGCAGGAGAAGATACAAATGGTAATGGACAATTGGACTCGTATGTACAGATTACGAGCAACATCTATGGTAGTTAAGACAAAGGGCTTTTCTTTGACAGAGCTGATCATCGTCATGGCCCTGTTAACCTTTGTTATGGCTGCGGTATTTGGTTTATTAGGACAGGCCCAATCGTCTTTGTTTACGGCTGACACAGGAATTGATTTACGTAATAGTCTGCGTTTGTCTTCTGAAAAGATAGCCTTGGAGTTAAGGAATACGGGATATCAAAACAATGTAGCCCAATTTACGATTTCTGATGGAACAGGTCCAAATAGTTCGGATGTCATTCGTTTTTCCATTCCTATTCTATGCTCTTCGAGCAGCACCTTATTAAATTCAGCTACCAGTAATCCTAATTATTGGGGAGCCCCTTTAAGCTGGGGATGCAATAGTTATACTTGCATGGATGCCAATGGCGATTGCTCAACCCTCGAGTATAAACATATTCAATATTCCATCAATTCATCGAATCAACTCGAACGTAAGATCTTAAGCACAGCGCTCACCACTGTGAGTGGCAGTACGACAATTGTAGGTAATGACATTACCAACTTTCAAGTTTCTTTAAGTGCTGATTTACATGTCATTACCTTTGTTTTAACTGGACAGAAAAAATCTCCAGTGGGCAGAACAATCACAGTAACGTATAGCACTGATGTATTGCTCAATAATTTGGGGGGGTAGATATGAAAAATTTCTATCAAAACAAAAAAGGCATAGCTCTAGCAATATCTATGATGGTGGTTGCCATGGTTGTCATTCTATCAGCCATGTATATATCGAAAGCCATTTTTGAAAAAGCCATGGCTGACCGAGAAATCCGAAGTGCCAAGGCTTTCTATGCCTCGGAAGGTGGGTCTAACGCTGGGTTGAATCAATTAGATTCTTTAATTAATACCTCTTTATTGCAAACGGTCAATGCCACTAGTCCCGCGGTCATTGCTTCACAAGCAGCTAATTATGTCTCGACCAACAATGCGTTAGGATTTTTAGTGGCCTACACTAGAAATGGGGCAACTTCTTTATTAACGCAAAGTGGAAGCCAGGCCGTCTATAACGGTGGATCAACGTCGATCAATACGACAAGTAATTATGGCTACAATATTGTGATTACTCCCAAAGGAAATCCTGTGACTGTTGCTCCGAATACCTGGGATTTTCCTTATTATTTCCAAATTCAAAGTACTGGTTCGGATGGAAGTCAAAGTAAGAAGACAAGTATCAATGGAGATTTTACTGTTCGTGTCCGCAAAGATAATTTTGCCCGCTATGCGCTTTTTACCAATAATCAAACCATGCCCAACGGTAGTAATGTGTGGTTTACCAATTCTACGAATTTTTCTGGTCCGATGTATACCAATGGTCGCTATAACTTTGCTTATAATCCTAGCGGAAACTTTTATGGCTTGGTACAGCAGGAAGATTCACAAGCCCGATTTTATAATAATGGAAGTTCAGTGAGTTTAAGTAATGATCATAACGGAACTATAGATGTGCCGACATTTCACGAGAGCTTGCAGCGTTCAGCCACAGCTATCACGATGCCTTCTACTTCTTTGGAATCAACCATGGCAGCGGAAGCTAGTGCAGGAAATACATACGGTTCCAATGGTATTTATGTTCCTACTAGCAGTGGCGCGGTCAGTGGAGGTATTTATGTTAAAGGCGATGCGACAATTACGATGAGTGTGGATGGAAGCGATCGTGCCGTGTACACGATTGTCCAAGGAGGAACAACAAAGACCATTACAGTTGATCGTACAAACAATCAAACCATTGTCGCGGGGAGTACCACTAATACCTATACAGGTAAACCTGATGGGGTTGATCATGTGGGAACTATTATTTATGTGAACGGTAATATCACAAGTCTTGGAGGCACAGTTCAGAAAGATACACAGATGCTGATTGCTTCTCACAATGATGTGGTGATTCAAAATCATGTTCGCTATGCTCAATATACGCCAGCTACGGGTACTCCAGGAAGTGCCGGTTATGTAGCTCCTTCCTCAGAAGGCTACAATAATCTTCTAGGTATTATGAGTTGGGCGGGCGATGTGCGTATTGGAACTTCAGCTCCCAATAATATTGATATTCATGCTACCATTATGGCCCAGCAGGGAATTGTTACAGTTGATAATTATGATTCAACTGCTGTGCGCGGGACAGCGACCATCTTAGGAGGGGTTATCAGTGACTATTACGGAGGTTTCGGAACCTTTAATAGTTCCTCAGGAACAGCTGTATCTGGATATGGAAGAAATTTCGTTTATGATACCCGTATGGAAACCGAGTTTATTCCACCGTATTTCCCAACTTTAAATACATTCATTGCTTTTAGTAATGATATCAATGATAAGAAGTTTTCTCAAACAGGAGGGTTCTAATGAAGCAATTTTTAATTGCGCTAGTGATTGGAATAGTAGCTTTCTTTGTTTATCAATACCAAATGCCTAAACCTGTTCCGGTTTCTAGCGGATCTGTGCCAGGTGAAGTTCAATCTGTTCCATCGCAAGATCTCAGTGCTACAACCATCGTTGCAAGTCCTCAAGCGAGCGTTGAAAATTCAACTCCCGAAGCAGTGATCCCACATATTCGTAAAACAACCGCTCAACCCAAAGAGTTGCCGCCTACCTATGATGCTCAACCAGAATCAACAATTTTAATTCAATAAGATTTTTGCAGAGTTGTTTCCTGTTGATTTTTAATTCTTTATGCTAGAATGATTCGTGTTGTTGCTTAAGAACCATAACTAAGGAGGGGAGTATGAACAAAATCGTAGTCTCAATCATGGTAGTTGCATTCCTAGCCGCAGGTTGTACAGGTTCGTTTAATCTCACCAAAAAAGTTTACAATTTTCATCGTTCCCAATCAGATAAGTGGGCAGATGAGCTTTGTTTCTTACTCGTAGCTTTAACTCCTATTTATGGTTTAGCCACATTTGCTGATGCCATTGTGTTTAACTCGATTGAATTCTGGTCAGGAAAAAATCCAGTAGAAGCTGCTGGAGCCTCTCAAAGTCGTATTGCTCAAAATGGTCAGGATAAAGTTTTAATGACCTATAATGCAAAAACCGATCAGGTCCATGTCGCATCCGCTGCTAATCATGGAGTGATTTTTGAACGTAGCAACACTTCCGTGACAGCTAAGAATGAAAATGGCCAAGTCCTTTATTCTTCTGTACAAAGCGAAAATGGTGATGTGACCATCTACGACGGCAAAGGTAAACTTGTTAAAGAATACCCTGCTGGTCAAATCGCGTTATTAAAAGAAAAATATCTACAAAAATAATGATGATGAGATTCGATCATCATCTTCAAAAAGGGCAGATACTAATACTATCTGCCCTTTTTTCTTTTTATGGTAAAAAATAAATACTTCAAATGGGTCATTATTCTGGTTGCGGCCATCGTTGTTTTATCCGTGGCCAGAGATTTTGTAATTAAGTTGGCGATCGAAGCTGCTGCGCCTTCGGTGATTGGTAGTCGACTCCAGATAGGAAGTTTTCAATTGGGTGTTTTCTCCCAGAAAATCCGCATCAAAAATTTAAAACTTTATAATCCCCCTGGTTTTCCTGATGAAGCTTTTTTGGTCATGCCTGAGATGGCTGTTGCGGTGAATATTCATGAATTATTGACGGGGAAGATGCATTTTCCTGAAGTGGTCTTTAATATGGACAAGATGATTGTCGTGAAAAATAAAGACGGTAAATTAAATTTGGATTCATTAAAGATTGTCCAGGAACAAATGGCTGCTGCTAAAGAAAAAAAGGGTCAGCCGGTGGCTTTTCAAATTGATACGCTAAGGCTGAATATTGGCAGGATTATTGTGAAAGATTTTACTCATGCCCCGCCTGAATTAGTGCAAGAGTATGATGTGAACATCAAGGATAAGGTGATACGAAATGTTGATGGCGCTCCCAAATTGATTGCAGCAGTAATGGTTGAAGCGCTTAAACCAACAGCAATACGTGGGGCAGGGATGATGGCAGCTACCACTCTTTTAGGTGTTGGGTTTCTGCCCGCGGTTGCTTTCGGAGTTATTGTAGCGACCGATGATGCCAAAGCCATGATGCACCACTCGTTTAATCGAGTCTATGATGAAAGCTTAAAACTTGTTACAAGCTTAGGGACTATTAAGCATGAAGATAGAAAAACTGGCCAAATTCTCACTAAGGTTTACGGTTGTGATATAACTATTAATATCCATGATAAAGGCTGGGCGCAATCTGAGATTGTAATTAAAGCCAGAAAATATATGTTAGCTAAACCAGAAATTGCCGCCGGGCTGCTTTACCAGTTGAAAGAAAAATTAAAATAAACTTTAGAAAGGGTTAATCAATGAATCTTTTTGTGCGCAAACCCATTAACCGTATCGTTGAAGAATCTGAAGATGGAGAGCATTCGCTTAAGAAAACCCTCGGGCCCAAAAGTCTGATTGCCTTAGGTATTGGAGCGATTATTGGAGCTGGTTTATTTTCATTAACTGGTATTGCGGCCGCTGAAAACGCTGGACCGGCCGTTGTTCTTTCTTTTGCAGTAGCAGCCCTGGCCTGCACTTTTGCTGGTATGTGTTATAGCGAGCTTGCTTCGATGATTCCTGTGGCTGGCAGCGCCTATACTTATTCATATGCGACCTTGGGAGAATTTATTGCCTGGATTATTGGGTGGGACTTGGTGCTTGAATATGCTGTTGCTTCAGCCGTAGTTGCGGTCAGCTGGTCACGCTATGTGGTTGATTTCTTAAAAGGATTTGGAATCACCTTACCAAATCAATTTACAGCTTGTCCTTTTGATCCTACCCCTGGCATTGTCAATGTGCCAGCCATGATTGTCATTATTGGGATTTCGGCTTTACTCATTGCGGGGATCAAAGAATCAGCCAACGTGAATGCCTTTATTGTGGTAGTGAAGGTGGCTGTTGTGTTGACCTTTATCTGTGTGGGCTTGCACTATATAAAGTCAGAAAACTATCAACCATTTATTCCGCCTAATACCGGAACGTTTGGTGAGTTTGGGCTAAGTGGTATTATGCGCGCGGCAGGGATTATTTTCTTTGCTTATATTGGTTTTGATTCGGTGTCGACCGCAGCCCAAGAATCTCGTAAACCATCTAGGGATATACCCATTGGAATTTTAGGATCGCTGTTTATTTGTACGATTTTGTATCTTTTGTTTTCCTTTGTGTTAACAGGGATGGTTAATTACAAAGATATGCGAGGCGATGCTGCTCCTGTTGCCACCGCCATTAATTTAACACCTTATCCTTGGCTGCAGATGATGATCAAATTTGGCATCATCATGGGATTTACCTCGGTGATTTTAGTCATGCTCTTGGGTCAGTCACGCGTATTTTATTCGATGTCGCGCGATGGGCTTTTACCTAAAATTTTCTCAGACATTCATCCCAAATTTAAAACACCTTGGAAATCAAACTTGATCTTCATGCTGGTCGTGGGTTTGTGTGCTGGATTCTTACCGATTTCACAATTAGGGCATATGACATCCATTGGTACCTTAATGGCCTTTATTATTGTTTGTGCCGGTGTCATCGTTTTGCGTAAAGTTCAGCCCGATACGCCGCGTCCTTACCGCACACCCTTTGTGCCGCTTTTTCCGATCTTGGGGATCGTGGTGTGTTTTTCCATGATGTACTCTTTAAATATGGAAACTTGGCTTCGTTTGATTGTCTGGCTATTGATTGGTATGGTGATCTATTTTGCTTACAGCCGCAAACACAGTCGACTTCATAATGGTTGATATTTGTGGCCGCTTGAAAGCAGGAATGATTGCAAAACATGATGAAACGTGTATACTTTAAATAGATTTCAAAATTCACTTTAAAAAATCAAAACAAGGTTTAGGAGTTTTTATGAAGACCAAATTTAAAGAAGCAGAAGGCGGAGTTATTGTCCCTGTAAGCTTAAAACTGTATACCTTACAAGCTGTTCAGTCCGCCAGTTATGCTTATATGGATCGAGCTCATGTCAGACTGGAAGATGAGAAGAAGGATTCGATCACCGTCTGGCTTAAGCCCAAGAATGAAAAGCACGATTTGCAAAAATTGGCTTTAGAATTTTCTGATGAATTGCTTAATTATGCGCATTATTTTAGCAGCCTCAAAGCTAATGCCGAGAACATGAAGGTTTTATTGCAGCGAGCACTATTTTCAGCTTCACCTTCGATTGTCAAAGAAGCCGAAGAGAAAGAAATTGAGAATTTGATCAAGGAACTTGAAGCCGAAGAACGACAAGCAACACCTAAGTCTAAAACACCCAAGTCACAAAAATAAGTTTCTTATGACAGCCACTGTCCAATCATCCATCCTTCCTTTTAACGTTGAAAAAATTAATGATCGATATTTAGTCACCAACATGATGGGTTGTTGGGATGCTTTAAATGAAAAAGAATTTCGCCAACTCAATGCTTTTAATGTGCCAGCAGGTGGGGCATTATTTAATCGTTTGTTATCGCGGGGTTTGATTGTCGATGCGGATAATATCCGTCAAGTCATTGATGGGTATAGGACTTTGAATGCGAATTTATTTAATGATACAGCCTTACACATCGCGGTTTTGACCAAACGCTGTAATCTGCGCTGCACCTATTGTCATGCTGAAGGCGGCGCTTCATCTGAAGATATGACGATGGAAACAGCCACACGAGTGCTGCAGTATCTTTTTGATGTGCGTAATAACAATGTGACCCTCGAGTTTCAAGGTGGAGAACCTTTATTGAATTGGCCGGTTTTAAAGTTTCTGACCGAGCATGCGCGTAAATTTAATACCTTAGGTAAGAACTTAAATATTGTGGTCGTTACGAATCTTTTGCTTATGGATGATGAAAAAATGCAATTCCTCGTAGATCATGATGTGGCTGTATGCACTTCTTTAGATGGTCCAGCTGATATCCATGATCGAAACAGGATCGATGTCGCAGGCCGAGGCACACATGCCAAAATGATTGAGAAAATACAGCATTTAACCAAGAAATTCGGACGTAAAATCAATATGTTGCCTACCATTACCCGACATTCGTTACCCCATCCAGAGCGCATCATTGATGAATATCTGCGTTTGGGCCAAGGCGAGATTGCTTTGAGGCCTGCCAATCGAATAGGTTATGCATGTGGCAATTGGGAAGATGTGGGGTATACAGCTGAAGAATTTAACGCGTTTTATGATCGAGCCATGAAATATATCATGAAGTTAAATACCTCTGGCACCTATTTAAGCGAACGCATTGCCCGGACCATCTTGACCAAGGTTTTGCATAAACAAGATGCGGGATATGTAGATATGATGAACCCCACCGGAGCAGGACGTACGGTTATGTCTTATGCGCCTGACGGGGGATGTTATCCCACCGATGAAGCCCGCATGTTAGGTGATGATATTTTTCGATTGGGTGATATCAATAAAGAAGGTTATGATAAGATGCTCAATAACGAGAATTTGATTTATGTATTAAGCGCTGGGTATTCTGATTTGTGGAATTATCGAAGTGCCTATAGTCCTTGGCTCGGAGTTGATCCAGTGGTGAATTATGCGGTGGAAAAGAATGTTATCATTAAAGGCGATTCTCGTTTGCAATCCATATATAAAAATCAATTCAAGACAGTCTTTTCTTATCTCTTAGGAGACAAGAAATATGCTGAGGTCTTTCAACGTTGGACACAAGGAGCTCCTTATGAAAGCAAAGAAAAATAATAAAGCAAAGGCTAAGGTCATCAAAAAGGTTTTGCCTGCCGTGAAAAAGTCTTTAGGAAATTTAATGAAAGACGAAGATGGTTTTGTGAGCAAGGAGACGATATTAAAAGTGGGATTGTCGACCGTTGCAGCGTTGGGAGTATCCGCAGCATTGACAGACAATTCTTCGGCTCAACTTGGGCCAGGCAAGCCAGGCATAGTGACACATAATAATGTACTGAGTGGTGCAGGTACAAACTGTGTCAACCACACCAATATTACGACACACACTTCTTATTAAAGATGTGATCAACACTATGATTAATCACTTAACCTTTCTTAGATTCGCGCTTTTCATTGTTATCTTCATGGCTGGCAGCGCACCGACAATGGCTCAAATGAGCGTTGGCGTAGCTGCCAGTGAACCTCAAGATCCCAAAAAAGAGTATTTTGACTTATTGCGTCTTTATGTATTTGATGCTGCCTTAACAAATTGGTCGGTATGTACAGATCGCGATGGTTGTCTGGAAGATGCTAAAAGAATAACCGAGTGGCTGTGCGCTTCTAAGGTATGTGAGGGGCTAGATAAAAGTAAAACAGTGGCAGAGTGCTTTGAGTTTCCTAGACAATATTCTGCGGAGGTCAAAGAGCGAATTGGGACAGCTGCTTGTTTTCTCATATCAACTCCCAGTCCATTATCGAGATCTCAATTTTTAAAACATTTCTCGCAGGAAAATCATGCAACAGAAGAAGAAATTGTGATGCAAGGAGCCTACCTGATGGCCCAGAAGAATTCAGCAGAAGCCTGTGAAGACTCTATCAAGAAATACGTGGGAGAATACGGTCCCAAATGGAATGCCCGATGGTATCGCAGCATGGCAGGGTGTCGTATTTTAGCGCACAAAAGAAGCGTTGCTCAGGAAGAAGGCGATTTTGATATTTGGTATGATGTCGTTCAAGGATCAAAGAAATGTTCAGACATCGCTAATAACGAAATGCGCGATGCCTGTAATGCCAAGGGAGCAGCTTCTCCAATCCCTAAACCAGATTATATTAAATGAGAGGCTTAGTCACTAAGGCTGATCCAAAAATAGGTATATATTTCTCTCACTACGAATGTTTTGGCCATACTTCTCGTGTGGCAGCCATCAGTGAGGTTTTTAAAAAGAGATTTCCATCAGGGAACCTCTTTTTTATTCAAGCAGGAGTTACCCAGCCTAAGTCTCAATTAGAGCAATGGGGCAAGATCTATTCCTTACCTAAAGCTTTTGTGGATCGAAATAGCTTTCGAGAACCAATCCAACCCAATGCCATCGATACCGAGGCACGTTCTGTACTATGCCGAGATATTATTACCCGTCAGAAACCCGATCTTTTTGTCACAGAATTTTTTCCACTGGGTCGTGAAGAATCGCGGTATGAATTGATTCCTTCTTTGGTGGAGGCTTCCAAAGGTGGAGCTGCTGTCTGGTCGGTTGCAGGGTATCCACTATTAACAGGCACAAAAGAATGGCGTCAAAATATTTTAAAACTGTTTCAGAAAATAATTATTTTTTCACCTGAGATGGAAAAAGATCGGATTGTCGATTCTTTATCTTCACTTAAAGAGAGACAACGCTATTTAGATTTTTTCAAAGAACACGAACAAAAGATCATCTTTGCAGGCTATCTTTTGCCTGAGCAAGAAGTGGTCAAAGATGATACCGATGTCAATTCACCGCGGCCGTCCGTCGCCAAGGGTGCTTATCGCATCGCTGTTGTAAGAGGAGGCGGGGCTGTTTATCCGAAGGTCATTGCTGAGGCTATCCGGGCCAGTGAGCTATTGGGTCCAGACTATTATTTTACAGTTGTGACAGGACCATCAACCACCACTCAGGAATGGTATCTATTTTCGACCCTGATGGCTAAAAAGAAGGTCAAGAATTTAGTATTACGCCGATCCTTGGGCGATTATGAGGGATTAATTAAAAGTAGCGATGCGTGTGTATCGCTTGCCTCATACCATTCCTCAGTCATGCTGCTTAAACATCACAAAAGGGCTGTGATCGTTCCTTTTGAAGGCTATGGAGCAAAATCTCATTCTGAACAACCAGCCCGAGCCAGAATGCTCAAAGATGTACTAGGTGCACAAATTGTACCTTACCAAGAATTAACCGCAGAAAGTTTAGCTCGCTCCATCAAGAAAGTTTGCACTTCTCGAGCAAAAATTCGTAACATTCCTAAAGAATGGTTTAGCGGGGCTAAGATTTTAGAGAAGCACTTAACAGAGCTTTCTTTGCTTTAAGAGGATCAAAAAGAGGGTCTTTATCAAGAGCGTTCCCATAAGCCCGCAGGGCCATGGCTCGACAGCCGCCACGACAGGTATCAAGCACCGGACAGCGTTGGCATAAATCAGGTAAATAATCTGTTCGGTCAATATCATTTAAAAAAGGATGCGCCCAAGCAGCCTTGATCGTATCACCTAAATTCTTCTCAATAAAATAACTGGGTTTGTAGTAGCCTTGGGCGCTACGCACAATGCGTACATGACCGTCATCAAAGTTTGCTCCGAAAAATGCTTCCTTGCCGATGGTCAAATTTCCTGTAATACAAAGCGGGATGGGGTTGGCTATAAAAACATTGATGTCTTTTCTGGCTCGCATGATTTTAAGTGTGAGTCCGCGATAGAAAGCTAGATCCATGTGTTGAAGGTCTTCATTGGCATCGCTAATCGGTCGCAGAAGTGTCCAAGCCACTGGATTGATCTTTTTAATAAGCGGCACGAATCGGTCGAAAGAGTCGGCCATGGTTGGAGTAATGACAGTGGCCAACCACAAGGTTGGCAGATACGATTTTAAGAGAAAGATATTTTTGATTTTATCCAAATAAGCCAGACGCGAGCGCGTATAGGCGGCGTTAGATTTTTCATCATATCCTTGCAGAGAAATTAAGGCCACATCAACGGTAGCAATAAGAGTCTTCATTAAAGCGGGGGAGATATCTTCAGCCGCTGTGTTGAGTAAGACCGAAAATTTCTTAGACTTAGCGTAGGTCAGGATGGTTTTAATCTCAGGATGCAGGAGCGGCTCGCCGCCCGTAATACGAATAGCCTTAACACCTAGGCTGGCTGCTTCATCCAGGGTCGATTTAATATCTTTTAAGGGAACATCAGCGCTTCGTGGGCCCGTGCAGTAGGGGCAAACCAGACGACATTTGCCGGTAATTTCAATGATGATTTCTAAAGGAGAAGATGGTCTCATAAATGTCTAAGATGCATGATCCAGGTTATAAAGGGAGTATAACTCAGAACACAGCCTATAAACAACAAAGGCGCAAAAGCAACACGATCGTGATATTGTTTACTAAAAAAATCAATGACTATGTAAATGCCAGCCGCTAGAGTGGAAAAGACAACTATTTTAAGAATAGAATAGCCTAGGATTGGCCAGGATAAAGAAGAAGGACTTAACCAAAAACGCATTAAGAATCCCAGAGCAATACCACAGCCGATCAATATGTTTTGGGTCTGACGTGTTATGGGGGCCTTTTTTATATAGCGGCGGACAATGTAAAAAATAAAATAGGTAATGAGCATTGATAGCGCAGGAATGCGGATAAACCCTGCGAAATAATAAAGAGGAAAGAAAATCCAGGAGTAGAAGCAGGTTATACCAATAGCTGTGAGCAGTGGCTTGCGTTGATCAGGAGAAGTGATTTTTCTTAATATAGCTTTATAATTTAAAAAGGTATCTTTTATTAAGAAAGGCAGGATGACCATCGTCCCGGCAATAAAAGAGCAGGCGAACAGATTGATGACGCTCGAAGGCAAGGGATTAGGTTCGATGGCAGGCATGAGAAAAGCGTAGAGTGCAAATAATTTAGCATCTCCGCCTTTCCATATACTGATCCGATGGAGAAAGGTCCCAGTTATAAAGGCGATAATACCGTTAATGATATGAAAGACCACCGGTTCCTGGGTCCAAATTGAGGTATAAACGATCCCTGCGAGGCCTAGAACGAATCCAATCATAAGATGACTATTATAAATTTTCTTATTTTTTAAATCGGAAAGTATGGTCAATAAACCGACAATGAGGATAATAGAAGAAAAGACAATGGTTGATTCCAAGCGATGTTCCTCCTCGAAGCATTAATAAACAGCCGTATTATATGTTATAATATTTAATATTAGAAGGGTGTTCTTAAGTGGGGATTTACTTGTAGAATGGATCCTGTTATGAAGAAAAATTGGGAATATTATGATTATTGTCATAACCCCTATGTGCCGATTAAGCCTGTTAAGGGTAAACTTTCCTCAGATCTAATTTTTCAGAACTCTTTACTGCATAGCACTTACCAAAAAGATTTCTTAAACGTCAGCAAAAGGCTACAAGACTCTTTGGGTCCATGGAATACCGTTTGGGGAGTTAAATGGGATAACCGACACCTCACCTGGGAGCTCTACTTTTATAATAATGGCCGCAAAGATCCACGCAAAAAAGTCGAACATGTCCTTAAAACCCTTCGATCACACTTTAAAATTCCCGAATTTGCTGACATTAGCATTGAAAATCAGCCTTATTTGATGTTCTCAATTGATTTGTCTGATGCTATTTTAAAATCCCGACAAATTAAAAATGTCCATCTGTATATGGAAGGAAGATCTGGAATATCCCAGGGAACGAGTTACTGTTGGGGGCAAGATGGCATTGTGTTTGAAAACTATTACGATTTTTATTTGATGCCACAAGAGGCAAAGCCGTTTATTTATAAAATTAAGCAGGGTGTTTTCTTTGCCAAAGATAGGGTCGCTCTGTTAAAGCATGTTTTGATTAGAAAATTAATGTCATGCCACAAAATATGCGTAGCCCATAAGAAGAATACGGACGGGATTTACTTCTCAAGAGTGAACGTCGATCAACTGTTATATTTCTTAGAATTTTTCGCTTATCCTTCACATATTTTGGATTTTATGAAGTCGAATAAAGTTAAATTTAACCATTTGTTATATGATGTGGCTTTTGATTGCGCCTTAGGACCACAAGGCCCAGTATTTAGTAAAAGCAGTTACTACAATGTTTTTTAAGCTCAGGAAGGGTATGAGATGAACTTAGATGAATATCTAGTGTTTGTCATTGAACACAAATGTAATAGCAAATGCGGGATCTGTTTTATTGAAGGCAGCGAAGAACAGCTCGTAGATTTGCGCAAAGTGTCGTTGCCTCTTTTTAAGAAATCCTTAGACCTGATCCCTAAGGGTAAATATTCGGGTGTTGTTTTTTCTGGCGGGGAAGTGACGATCAATGAGGAATTGCCCGAATATGCTGCTGTAGCCCGGGACAAGGGATTTAAGAATATTATGATTCAAACCAATGCCAGGGCCTTATCTAAAATCGAAAAAGCCCAACAACTTAAAAATGCCGGCATTAATCATTATTTTGTTTCTTTCCATAGCGCTGATTATGATCTTTCTGACAAGATCACTGGTCGAGTTGGAGCTCATGCTCAAACAGTCAAAGCTTTGGAAAATCTTAGGGAACTAGATCTGACGGTATTTACTAATACGGTCATGAGTTCGCAAAATTACAAGGTATTGCCAGAAATTGGAGAATTTCTTCAAGGGTTTGATAATATCCTGGGAATGCATTTTTGGGGATACGTGCCTATGACTGTGCAGGCACCCGAATTATTATTGCCTTATGAATTAACCGGACCCTATCTTAATAAGACAATCAAATATCTTCTGAGTCACAATAGGAGGATCTGTGTTAAATTTTTCCCCGCCTGTCTTTTAGATGAACCTTATAAGAAATACCATGATAATAGACAGCCCATTACTTTTGGCATCATTGATAAGTTTGTTGATCAAAGATTTGAGGCTTGTGAGTATCAAAGTTATGCCTGTTGTAAAGGGACTGACTGCATAGGGCTGCCTAAAATGTATAGAGATACGATGTCTTCCAATAGTTGGATATCACGACAGGCCAGCACTGCTGTCTAAAATTTATAGGTCACTGTGAAAATTCCTAAAGATTTCAGAACAAAGTTCTTTGACGCATTGAGTTGCGACAGTTCTGGAGAATTTGCCCAATACTTGCGGGCCTACGAAAAACTTGAAATACCCGATGAGAAATTTGAAATTTCCTGTGAAGTGGTCGATGGTCTTAGATTAGATCGTATGAGATTATCGATTGAAGGGCTTGGCAGGCAAGATGTTTTAAAATGGTTCGCTGCGTGCCGCCGAAAAATACCACTGATTGAGGATTTGCTTTATACAAATACAACAGAAAAATGTTTTGGGATTGGCTTAGCGGATTATCCATCGGGTAAAGGCGTTGGTCGCATCAAGATTTATAACTTTTATGGACGTCAGCAGTTGCAAGCCCAAAAGGTCGAGCATATTGCGAAATCATTCACGCTTCTAAATATCCCACAGGCTGCATTCAAAAAAGATCAAAGCCTGTTTAAACGAATAGAGTTTTCAGGGATCGATTGGGACCATGAGGGTCAGGCCACGATTAAGGTTTATTTTGGCCTATTTAATTTAGAAGAATTGTTTGAGAAATTCTCTGGAGAGTTCGCTCGAGGGGAAATGTTAAAATATGATCTATTACGTCAAAAAGGACTTCTTTCAGAGAAATTCCTTATTTGTGTGAAATATTCACCGAAGGGTCGTTCTTTAAGAGCAGACATGCGTTATCAGACCAGGAAGTTTGTCACTTTGTTAAAGATATTTGATCCGCGACAAAACGTGGCACGGTTTATAGCTGATTTTTATCAAATTTTTCATGATTTAAAATTAGAGTACTTAAGTATGCAGTGGAATCCCAAGCAGAAGATGCAATTTTATTTTAATTTCAATGCGAGAAGAAGCCAAAGGAGCGCATCTTGATTGACGTGATTATAGAAGCTAATAGCCGCCCGCCGTGCTGTGGGCCTTTATTGGTTAGTTATACGGCTGGGGGAGTATTTCTAGCCCTACAGAATAAAGGGTTTGAGGCTAGATATATTGATTTCATGTCAGATATGAAAGGCCAAACCCCTAAGGAAGGGCAGGCTGATATTTGTTGTTATGCGGTTTTCTTTGGCAATAAGATCAATGCCTTTCGTCACATAGAAAAGGCCCGCGCTGCTAAGAAATCCCCACAGTTGATTATTGCTTTCGGATCTTTCGCCTCTTCATTTCCTGAAGAAATGCTGACTCGGGGATTGGCTGATATTGTTGTATCGCATGATCCAGAATTTGTGATCCCAGCCATATTGCAAGCGCCTCAAGAGACTGCCTCTTGGAAGAAGATTCCAAACATATCTTTTCTCGAAGATGGCAAGGTCATTCATACGCCAAAACATTCCAACCATGATTTAGATCAAATTCCTTTTATCAGCCCTTATTTTCATAAGCAGGGATTTCAGCCAGCCTTTATTATGACTGCCCGCGGATGCCAGTATCATTGTGTGTATTGTGATCGCAATGTACTGTGGGGAGGTAAGGTTCGTAATCGAAGCGTTGAAAATGTTTTGCAAGAAATCCGTGAGCTTGTGGAAGTCCATAAGGTCAAAAACATCCAGTTCCTTGATGAAGACATTGCCGCTGATCATAAGCGTCTGGCCGCCTTATGCGAAGGTTTACGAAAAATTAAGGGTGAGTTTTATTGGAGTTGTTCCGCCTGTATTAACTCAGTAAGCCAGAAAACACTTTTACTGATGGGACGTTCTCATTGCCGGGAGATTTATTTTGGAGTCGAGTCAGCTTCGCCCGAAGTTTTACGGAGAATTGGTAAGGTTTATAGCCGTCAGGAAATCCTCGATGCGGTGCGCTGGTCTCAAGAAGCGGGTTTAAGGGTGGAAGTGTTAATTACAGTGGGAAATCCTGGTGAAACAGATCTTGATAAGAAAATGACCTTATCAGTTTTAGAAGAATTAGGGTCAGAGGTTGCGGTGACAACCAATCGCTTAGTGATATTGCCTGGCACAGCCTTTTATCGCAAAGGTTTGAAGGAAGGCTGGTATACTCCAAAATCATTTTTTGAGGATGAAGGCATTATTTTTTACAATGAGAAGGAGCTTGTGTGAGCAAGGTGGCAAAGCGACGTATCCTTGTTGTCGGTTGTGGGGCTTTAGGTGGAATTTTAATTGAACGTCTCGAGCAATTTACCAACGTTGTAGGTTTAGATCCTTCAGCCCGTGTTAAAAATCGACGTCATATCGTTACGAATGCTAAAGCCTTAAAGGGGAAATCCTTTGATGGTTTGATTGTTTCCACCAAATGTTACGATCTTGAGTCGTCATTAATACCTTTAAAAAATACAATCACTGCTCAAAGAATTCTCTTTCTGCAAAACGGAATCCTGAATCTCTCTTCCATAGAACGCCTATTTCCCACAACTTCCTTTGTCCGTGGGGTGACAACATCAGCGATCGGTATCCCTGGTGGAAAACCCTTGTTTTATTACCAGGGCGAATTCTTCGTTAGTCCTCATCAGGGGAAGGATTCTCAGGCTGCGATGTGGTTTCGACAGCTTTTTACCGAGGCAGGTTTAAACACATCAGTGGTCTCTAATCCACAAAGTATCGTTTGGGCTAAATTGATTTTCAGTGCAGTGATGAATCCTCTGCCAGTCATCACATCAGGTGGATATGATGTTTTAGCGAAGGACCCAGAAATTTGGCGATTGGTACGCCAGGCAGCAGCAGAAGGCCGTAGTGTGGCTCGCGCCTTAAAGATACGGCTTGCCTTTGATCCGCTGCAATTAATCTCTAGAGTACGTACGGGAGATTTAGCTGGTATTCGTCATCGGGGATCTATTGCTGATGATGCCTTTGCGCATCGAAAGACAGAACTTGATTTTATAACAGGAGCGCTGGTCAAACAGGCGCACAAATTGCGAGTCAAGGTGCCAGCCCTGGAATTTATTTTAAAGAAAGCCAAAGCAGCCGGAGCGTAATGAAATTCACCGTATTTTTTGTATTCTTTTTCTTCCTATTCTTATACATATTGAATGGCGATCCATGGCGTCTGCTGCCTCGGATAAAATCAGTCGTTAAGAATTTCTTCTCAGAGAAAGGCTCGCCTTTTAACCTTGCCATATTTCGTATCATCCTATTTCTTTTCATTCTCACACAATTACAGGGCTTATGGGCCACAAGCATTGGATTTAGCCAATTACCGTCTGAGATGAGAGTGGTTCCGATAGGGATGAACACCTTGTTATCCATTGTTCCCATCAATCCTGCATTGGTTGAGAAGAGCCTATTTGTGTTTACAGTTGCTTGTATTTTGGCCATGTTTGGATGCTTTGCCCGCTGGACCTGTTTTATCGCTGCTATCAGTGGCATTTATGTGATGGGCATCAGCCAATGTTATGGCAAGGTCGATCATAACCATCATTTGATATGGTTTATGTTGATCTTAAGCGCTTCACGTTGTGCCGATGTGTTGTCCATAGACTCATTATGGCAAGCCCGGAAGAGAATGATGAGCAGAATTCCCAATTCGGTTGAATATGCCTTGCCGTTACGTTTTATCTGGCTTTTGATAGCAATGATTTATTTCTTTCCGGGTTTTTGGAAATTGGCTGTATCGGCGGATTGGGCTTGGTCCGATAATTTAAAATATCATCTATATGCCAAATGGTTTGAGCTCGATGGGTGGCTGCCATTCTTTCGTTTAGACCAATATCCTGTGTTATATAAGGCGGCTAGTTTAGGAATTATTATCTTTGAGTTGTTCTTTGTGGTGTTTATATTTTTCCCCACATTACGACCAATAGCTGTCACTGCAGGTTTATTTTTTCATACAATGATTTATGTGTTTATGAAGATCAGTTTTTTTAATCTGCTAATTTGTTATGTTGCCTTTATTAATTGGGATGGTTTGTTAGCTAGGATAAGCAAAAGCAATCCCGAGAAAATGAATTATAATCCATCTAAGAAATCTGCTTTAGACCAGAAAATTATCATAGGCGTTGGATCAGTCTTGTTGATGGTTAATTGCTTTTTTGGGTTTAAAGAAACAATAGCGGGCTGGCCTTTTGCATGTTATCCAACATTTGCTAATCGAATCACCGAGGCAAGAGTAGCTACCATCGAAGCCTACGGTGTTAAGGGTGATCAGGAAGAGTTGATCAGTTTTAAGGTCTTAAAGCAACAGATGGAAGCTTTTCGATTTACCAGTATGATCAATGGTATTCTGGCCATGCCAGAGGGAAGTCAAAAAAACGAACGATTAAAGACCTTGATCATTCTGATGCAGAGGGATGGTATGGACTTAAGCAGGTATTCGAAGATTCATTTTTATAAAATGATATACTCTAGCGAGCCAGACAAGAGCCATGAACCTGCAATTTCCAAAGAATTATTAGCCGAGGTAACCTTATAACCTATGTTTAATGCTAAAAATTTAAAGCAAGCGGCCCAATTAGTATCGGTCTTTGCTAAGAAAGACCGTTATTATCGAAAGCAGATACGTTCTTGGGAGGATTTTAAACAATTGCCAATTACTGGCAGAAGTGAAATGAAGCGATTTGCCGAGTCAGGCCTGATAAGTAATGCTTTTAATTTGGCAGCTACTTCAGGATCATCGTCTTCACGCATGATGATTGCCCATAGCGAGCCAGCCTACGCAGCACATCTGGCTCGGTTGGTTAAACTCTATCGACTGGTGGGTGTTAAAAAGGGTATGCTGTGCCTGAATCTGTGTTCGTATGAACTTAATAGCGGTGGCCGTTTGATGGAAGCTGGTTTTAAAGCGGCAGGCTGTGGAGTTATTCCTTTAGGTTCCACAAGTACTCCTGAACGACTTAAAGAAGCCATTGGTTTGATCAAGGCTTTGAAGCCCACCATGATCAATGCTTACACTAATCAGCTTTTTGATATTTTTGCTCTATTGAGAAAAAACCATTCGATTAAGCGTTGTTTGGTCAATGGCGAGCCGCTGTGGCCGCAATACCGCCAGCGTATTGAAAAGATGGGAGGCGTTCATATCCACGATCATTACGGAGCTATGGAAATCTCAGGATTAGCAGTGGCGCTTAAACCTGCTGACCAGTACATGAGAGTTGTGGCTGATGATTTATTGTTAGAGGTGCTAAGCGCCTCGGGCGAGACTAGCCAGAGTGGCTCGGGCGATCTTCTGGTGACCGATTTGAATAACACCAGCATGCCTTTTATCCGTTATCGCCTGGGAGATCGCGTTGAGTTGATTCGCCACCGAGGAGCATTGGGCATTAAGGTTTTAAGTAGAACCGAGGACAGCCTTCTCATCAACGGGGTTGTGGTGTTGAAACAAGAGCTGATTCGGGCGGTCAATGATTCCCTGGGCCACCCACGGTTCTTCTTCGTGTTAGACAAGCATCCGTTGAAATATTATGATAAACTTATAGTAAATCTAGTCGATAAAAAGCCTCGAGCAGCTGCAGCCTTAATACAGGCTATCGTGAAGGCCACCGGCATTGACCGCTGCATCGATGTCAGAACGCATCAAGGAAGCATTCCAAGGACCACTAATGGAAAAATCCGTTACTTCATTGATTCAAGAAAAGACGCATAAGAAATTTAAGGTCCATTACACCTGGATTTATGTGACCGAGCGTTGCAATTTGCATTGCGACTATTGTTTCTTTAGACACATGCACGGTCGGGAAATCTCCATGGCTGCTGTCGAACAGCTTTTTTTATTGTTTGAAAGAGAACAAACAGCTCCTTCAACCCTGATCTTTAGCGGTGGGGAAGCCTTTCTAGCCAAAGAGAATCTTTTTAAGATCCTTAATGAAGCCCACCATCGTTTCAAGAACACCTCACTGCATATTCAAACCAATGGTTTATTGATTGATGATGCCTCAATTGAAGAGTTACGTCGATTAAAAGTCAGCCTTGAGTTTGGTATTGATGGGGCTTTTGAAACAACGGCCGAGCATCGTTGCGGATTAAAACCAGCTTCGTTTAAGAAATTAACTGATACCATCCAAAAATGTGTGGCTGCAGGCATCTCGTGCGGCTCAACCATGACGGTGCATCCGCACGAAGTGCAACATATGGAAAAAGGTTTGGATTTCTTAGTGAAGCTAGGAATCCCGCATATTGATATCACGCCAGCAGCTTTCATGCCTTGGACCCCTGAAACGGTCGCGCTTTTTAAACAAAACTATTTGAGCCTAGCTCGCCGTCCTGAGCTTCGCCATGGGATGTATGTGAATGAAGATGTCGAGTGGATTGAGCCCGGAGTCATGGATTTAAGCCTGCATCCACCCGGGTATTTATTCGGAGGCGATCCTTTTCTGTGTCTGCCTGAAGAAAAACGCATTGAGTTTAATCTGTGGGATGCGACAACCGGCGAGTTTCGACCTGAGATCATGGCGATTTACACCGAAGCTTATGAACAAATGCATCAGCAACACAAGCGCCTGCCGTATCGTGAACATGTTTGTCACAACTTTGAATTAATGAACACAATGATGGGCCGCCAATATATGAATACCTGGGCCATTAATGACATTATGCGATTTTTAACACGTACGCACTTGAAACTTAAATTAAAGAGATTTGGCCATGCTTAATAATATCAACCATGTCTGGTTGTTCTTTACCGACCGCTGCAATCTCGGCTGCGGCTATTGTTTTTATAAATACCGATCTCAGAGCCAGGTCATTGAGTTAAAGACATTCGAAAATATTTTAAAATACATCCGCCCAGTTGTTCCGGCGGAATTTGTTTTTTCAGGCGGTGAGCCGTTAATGGATGCAGACAGGCTCAAAGAGATGATTAGTGTGATCCGCCAGCAGGAACTAGCTCGCTACATTTCCGTACAAACCAATGCGACCTTGCTTGATGCTAGCCTCATGAATTTCTTCGTGCAGCATAACGTTAATTTGGAAGTGGGTATTGATGGCGATGAGGCTACCACCCAACGCAATCGTCCTGGTATTGGTGAATACTATTACAGAGATATTTTGCGTGGTGTGAACCTAGCTATTAACGCCAAGGGACCTATGACGGCTACCATGGTTGTGCATCCATCGAGTGTTGCCAAACTTTTTGAAAATGTAAAATTATTAGCTTCGATGGGATTAAAGTCTTTGGAAGTGCATCCAGCCTTTCTTGAAGTATGGGATAGCGAGGCGGCCAAGATTTTCTTAGATCAGTATCGTAGGGCCTGTGCCTGGGAATTAAAAGAGGGACGGCAAGGGTTGATCGGTCGCGGATATAGTGAAGCGGCTCGCGGTACATGGGATTTATTGTCTGTGCCGAGCGGCAAGATCCTAGCCAATTGGTTATTGCTATCTTTTCCAGAAGAGGTGCGCGAACATTTGTATCTGATGGATTTTTCTCAAAGTTCATCCGGTGATTTGCTGCCGCAGGGCGTGCGATATTTTAAGGCCTTGCATGAATATGTCACCAACCATCCGAGCTGCTCTTATCGCAGCATCAGCAATTTTAATGCCCTACAAGCTGTTCAAACACCACCAGGACGTCGTTTTGAACCACGTGTCATGAATTACATCGATCTGTGCAAGCAGATCGAGGAAATTGATCATAAGATCATGGGAGCGTTGCATGGCAGCTATAAGATATGAAAGTCTCTTAGTTGAGCAGGCCTTAAGCCGTGAGTATGCTATGGAAATGCAAACAGCTCTTAAGGCTATGAAAGGGCTTAATGATATTAAGCCTGCACTTCGCGAATTTGAACGAACATTTGCTCGTTACATTGGCGTGAAAGAAGCTGTAGCGGTCAACTCAGGCAGCGATGCGCTTAAAATGGCTTTGCTGCTCGCTGGCGTAGGAGCTGGCGATGAAGTCATTGTGCCAAATTTGACCTACCAGGCAGTTGCCTTAGCTGTGTTTTATTGTGGGGCCACACCCGTGCCTGTGGATGCCAGTAAGGATGATTTGCAAATAGATCCTGCTTTGTTAGAGAAGGCCATTACTAAGAAAACCAAGGCCATCGTTGCAGCCCATATGTTTGGTCGTCCGTGTGATATTGAGCGTATCAGCAAACTGGCTCGAGCTAAGAAGATCGCCTTTATTGAAGATGTATGCCAGGCAGAAAGTTCGCGCTATAAGGGGCGCATGTTAGGAAGCTTTGGAGATATTTCAGTGTTTTCATTTTCTTACTATAAGCCATTATCTTCATGCGGGGGTGGGGGTGGGATGGTAGTTTTTAATCATGATGGAGGAAATCGCATCCGTCATTGGATGGAAGACTGGCGCGATGATGCAGAACTTTTGAAGCTCGGGCAGCGATTTGCACCGATGGCTTTTTTGGATCTGATTGCCTTACGCGTTAAATTTGCTCACTTAAAAGAAATCATCAATTCTCGTCATAAGATCAAATCGCTTTATGAAAAGGAATTGGGTTCTATTAAGAGCCTGACAATCTTTAAAGACCAGCCTGATACAGTGGGTGTAGCCCAGAATTTTGTGATATGTTCTTCGCATAGAGACAAATTAGCTAATTTTTTAACGCAAGAAGGGGTGATGTACCAAAAGCCATATTTGCCTCTTCACCAGATGAAGGTTTTTAAAGGATTAAAGAAAGATCGATATCCTGTCAGTCAATGGTATGGGGATTGTGCTTTGCATCTGCCATTGCATTCTTTCATGAGCCAAGACAAAGCCGAGCAGACTATTCAAATCTGTCGTGCTTTTTTTAAGAAAAAAATATGATCATTGATGCTGCGGAATTAAAACAACGATACTTGCAAAGGATTGCAGGCGTACGCGATCATCAAGTGTACATCGGACCTGAGATTGTGACATTGGAACTGACCAATGTCTGTAATCTTCGATGCCAGTACTGTATTACCGATCATTCTCCTGGAAACCCGGCTCATTTTGATAAGGCCCGTTTTTTGTCATGGGAGAAATTTGTGGAAATAGTCCGTGATTGTGTGGAATTAAAGGTTGATCAGATCACCCTGATAGGTTCAGGGGAACCAACCATGCATCCATCCTTTAGAGAGATGATGCGACATTTAGAACAACAACCCATCAGGGTCGTTCTAGTTACCAACGGAGCTTTTGATTTAGATTATTGTTCCGATGTCATCAAAGGCGACCACGTTGTGGTTAATCTCGGCGCCGTTGATCAAGAACAATATCGGCTATTACAAGGAAAAGACTTTTTCGATCGAGTCATTGCCAATATTAAACGTTTGGTTGCCTTGCGCAATACCATGAAGCCAGGGTTTCATATTGAGATTGATTATGTGATGAACATGATGAATATTCATCAAAAACAAAGAATGCAGGAACTCGTCGCAGAATTAGGTGTTAATTCCGTCTTTTTTAAAAAGATGAAAGTACATGAATATAACCAGTCTGTAGCCATACCTGAAGATTTAAAAACAGAAGCAGAATATGAAGAAATCATATTTCCTCCATCATCTTTGAATGGTTGGTTTTATATATTAGTTGGAACAGAGGGTAACTTTGATCCTTTTTATCAAATTCCTGAGGGGAGTCTAGGGGGTTTTGATAAGTACTCTTTGAAAGACTTTTGGCTTTCGACTCAAATGATGAAATTGCGGCTATTAGGAAAGAATGGTCAAATCAGGGCATTTGAAAGACAGTTTCGTCTCAATCATCAGTTGGTTGATCAGTAGAGAATATTATGATTATTGATCCTCTAGAATTAAAACATCGACACACCCAACGCATCTCCGGAGTGCGTAATAATAAGGTTTATATTGGACCTGAAAATGTAACGCTCGAGCTCACCAATGCCTGTAATGTGCGCTGTCAGTTTTGTGTCACCGAACATGCGCCTGGAAATCCAGCTCATTTTGATAAGGCCCATTTTTTGTCTCTAGAAAAGTTTCAGGGGATTGTCGATGATTGTGTTGAGATGAAAGTTGATGAAATGACTATTGTTGGCTCAGGTGAGCCAACCTTACATCCATCATTTCGGCAGATGATGCGACATGTGGAGAATCAACCCTTGTACATTAAATTGCATACGAATGCAGCGTTTCCTTTGGATCTTTGTGCCGAGGTATTTAAGGTCGATCATGTCATCATTAATCTCAGTGCTGTTAATCGAGAACATTATATTCAGATGAAGGGCAAAGACTTATTCGATCGAGTCGTAGCCAATATTAAGCGTCTTGTGGCTATGCGCGATGCTGCCAAACCCGGCTTTAAAATAGAAATCGCTTATATTGTGAACACAGTTAATTTTAATCAAATACCACAGATGAACGATTTGGCAGACGAGCTAGGTGTCAATCGGGTGGATTATAGAAAAATGATTGTCACTGAGTATAACCGAGACATTATCGTGCCAGAAAGCTTGAGTCGAGATTTAACGAGTGATGGAGCAAGGTCTCCCGAGGCTTGTTTGAATGGTTGGTTTTATATTCTCATTATGTCCGGCGGTAATTTTACTAACTGTTATATGATTTCTCAGCTGGGTTTCGGAGATTTAAATAAGTGGTCTTTGAAACAATATTGGTTCTCGTCTCATATGGATAAGATACGGCTTTTGGGAAAATATGGACATACACAGAAAAAATACAAAGCTTGTCAAAAATGTCCATCTTACGATGAGAATATTCAACGTGCGCAGGCTGCGCTAGAAGAGAATAAGGTATGATCATTGATGCTACAGAGTTAAAATGCCGCTATGAACGACGCCTGATGGGTGTGCGCGATCATAAAGCTTACATTGGCCCTGAAATCGTTACGATCGAACTTACCAATGCCTGTAACATTAGATGCCAGTTTTGTTATGCTGATCACTCTCTTGGAAATCCAGCTCATTTTAATAAAGCCCAATTCCTTTCTTGGGAAAGATTTCTTGAAACCATTCGTGATTGTGTTGATCTTAATGTTGATCAGGTGACTGTGATGGGAACAGGAGAACCCACGATCCATCCATCTTTTCGAGATATGATGCGACATTTAGAAAATCAACCACTGTATGTAAAAGTATTCACCAATGCGACCTTTCCTATTGATTTTTGTTCAGATGTCATCAAGGCTGATAAGGTAATTGTTAATCTTAGTTCAGTGGATAAACAACATTATCACGAGTTGCAGGGAAAAGATTTTTTTGACAGAGTGGTAGCCAATATCCGACAGTTAGTATTGATGCGCGATGCTCATAAACCTGAATTTGAGATTGAAATTGCTTATATCGTTAATGCTTTGAATGTTAATGAAATGCAACGGATGAAAGAGTTGAGTTCTCAACTAGGAGTTAATTTGGTCGATTTTCAAAAAATGAGGCCATATACATATAATCAAAACATTGCCTTGTCAGAATATCCTGAGTTAGATATTTATCGCAAAGAAAATCCTCCCAGAGGATTAAATGGTTGGTTTTTTGTATTACTGACATCGGACGGTAAGTTTAATAGTTGTTATAAAGATTCTGGCAGTGATTTTGACCAGGATTCTTTAAAAGCGTTCTGGCTATCACCAGAAATGATGAAATTACGTCTTTTAGGAAAATCGGGTCAGGTTCAAGGAGTAGGTAGAAATTTTGCGTGATGGGTTTTATTGAGGACAACAATGATTATTGATGCTGCAGAATTAAAACGACGGTATTTATTGAGGATTGCCGGGGCCCGTGATAATAAAGCCTATATTGGTCCTGAGGTGATAGGGATAGGTTTTACCAATTCGTGCAATCTAACTTGTCAGTATTGTTGGATCCACGGTAATGGTAACCCAGCTCATTTAGAGAAAGCACATCATTTTCCCTGGGAGAAATTTGTGGGGATTGTTGATGATGCGGTTGAGCTTAATGTAGATCAAATTCAAATTGTCGGTTCAGGCGAGCCAACCTTACATCCTTTGTTTAAAGACATGATGCGCTATTTGGCAGAGAAGCCGCTGAGCGTCAAGCTGTTTACCAACGCCACCTTTCCAGAAGAGTTATGTGATGAAATTATTAAAGGCGATCATGTGGTGGTCAATCTAGGCGCGGTCGATCGCCAGCACTTTATCGATTTGCAAGGCAAGGACCTTTTTGATCGGGTGATTAATAATATTCGACGTTTTGTGGCCCTGCGTGACTCGATCAAGCCTGATTTTCATATCGAAATTGCCTACATTCTTCATACAGGCAATATTAACGAACACCAGAAAATGAGAGAGCTAGCTGCCCAATTGCGAGTCAATTCAGTTTATTACGGACGAATGAATGAGGTGCCGTATAACAAGGAATTTGCTTTGCCTGAAGGACATCCTGGAGATATGGGAGGAGAGATTAAGCGGACTCCTCCGAGCTGCTTGAATGGCTGGTTTCACTCGATTGTGAATGTCGATGATAACTATAGTTATTGCTACCGTATTGCTAAGATGCGAAGTAGTGATTTTGATCAATCAGGTTTTAAGGAATTTTGGCTATCAGAGCAGATGAATGAACTTCGTAGTTTAGGAAAATATGGCCATGTCCAGAAAATGTTTAAAGCTTGTCTGACATGTCCTTTTTATGAAAGAAATATAAACCGGGCCCTGGCCTTAGGTCGAATGGTGGAAAATGAAGCCCGTACTTGAGAATGTCACCGTTGAAATAACCAATCATTGCCAACTGCACTGTCAGCATTGTGGCATATGGGCGGAAAAAGAGCGCCATGAAATGACCGCTTCGATGGTTGTACGCATGATGCGTGAGCTCTTAGAACGTTATCAGATTTTCTCGGTATCGATTACAGGTGGCGAACCATTTTTAAATCGTAACTGTGGTCGTTTGTTAAAAGCGTTATCTTTATTGCGTACTCAAGGAGCCATTCGAAGTTTTGGGGTGTACAGCAATGCAGCGTATTTTGAAGGCGTCCGTCGGGTTTTTACGAATTATGGCCCGTTCTTGAAGGGGATAGATATGGGTATCAGCATTGATGGCCTCCCAGCTACCCACGATCGTTTGCGTGGGCCAGGAGCTTATGCCAAGACGATCAAGACCATTCAATGGCTCGCAGAGAATCATGGCCAAGATGTTGAGATGGAATTTAAATTTACGATCAATCAACTCAATTATCTTGAGATCAAGGATGTCTATCAATTAGCTCGCCAGTTTAAAGCCAGATTTTCACCTAAGATCATGGAATCAGGTGTTGAAGATTATTATCATCGCCATTCGATGCTTAATACAGATACATTAGCAGCCATAGGCCCTGACATGGTTCGAAGCGTGCAAGCTCAGATTAATGAGATCCTTAAAGATAACTATCCAGGAGTCGATAGGAAATTGGTTGAAGCCAGCATGGTTTTATTAGAAGGTGGAAGGCAATGTATTCGAGCTTGTGCTACACCTGCCAAATCGTTGTTTATTAATTCCAGGCGTAATGTTTATCCGTGTCTTTATCTCTCACCAGCGGGCCAGGTTGGCTTTGATGGATCCTTGCCTGAGCAATTAGATCCGATCAGAAAGCAACATAGTGAAGCTGCAGCCAAGGGCGATTGTCCTCGTTGTTTTGCCTACCATGGTTTTTTAAAGAAATTCAATCTCGAGTATCTTCAACGATAATACGTGCCGAATGATCAGCGCCTTTAAACCAGTTGGCAGGTGCGGCCTTGGGTCGTGGCTGGCTTATCTGTTTTTGGATGGCGCTAGCAAGGGAGTTTTCAGTTAAGCTCTCATAATCAAGGATGGTGCTTTGAAACTTTGCTTGCAAAAGTGCAGCTCGAGCAACCTGATCGCTCGTTGAGATTTTAGCAAGGGTATTTCTGTAAGGGACAATCACCGATGGTGTGCCATGGCGCATCAATTGCACCGAGGTGTTATATCCCGACAGACTCACCGAAACATGGCATTGACTTAAGTGATCATCGAGATTATCCAGGTGACTGACAAGATGGATACGATTTTTATCTTGAGGCTTAATGTAAGATTGAAATAACTTCATTTCTGCCTCGGTGGTGGTTGGCCCGCAGGCAAGGATGGTTTGGTAGGTTTGATCCAGTTGACGTTGCGCTTCGATCGCTGCTGTAATAAGTTTAGGATAAACCGCACCACCGCCACGCGAAACAACAATGGTGTTCGTTGATTTCTTAAACGTCGGCAGCTGACCGCCACCAGTCATGATTTTTTCAGGGTAGACATAGCCTGTATAAACAATTTTCTTCGCTAAATCCTTGAGGACTCGGGTGTATAACTTGGCAAGCGTTGGCGAGGCAATGCTCTTTTTGATGTAAGGAGTCTCGAGATCCTTAGGTGTATGAATTAAGAATCGATCATAGAAGGCAAAGAGGGCTTGCTGAAGCTCAGCTTGTTTAGGATCCTCGATCCGATTTAATTCCGCCAGAAAGGGATAGCCAATACTAGCTATAATGCGAGTGCCTTTTTTACGTAAGGTGCGTAAGGTCGGCAGAAGTTCGGACATGTAGGCCATTCTGCCAAAGGGAAAGAATTCTGTAATAAAAACATCGGGAGCAAATTCTTCTGCCACTTTGAGGATAAATTGGGCCCGTTGAGCTGCTGATACAGCAGCTGGAAGCGTTTGAAAACTGCGACGATCATCAAATGGTGAAGGAATATCTAGGACTCGAGCGCCTTTGGGAAAATGAATAAAAGGCTGCGGCACCCCGCCTTGGAGGATCAGAAGATCAGCTTTATGATGTAAAATAGCATTGCAAAGAGCAACGCTTCTGGTGGTATGTCCGAGGGTTTGTTTATGAGTGTAATGGAATAAGACGCGCATTGTTTTGTGAAAAATAGTATACTTAATAATATGACGAGTGCACGTTTTTTTATCAGGAACGATGATCCCTGGACGCTGGATCGAGAGTTTCGTTACTTCTTTGATTTAGCGATCAAGCATAAGATTCCTGTAATTCATGCCGTGATCCCGGGCAAAATTGATGAACCGACAGTTCGATTTCTCTGCCAAGCCAAGGCCAGAAATCCCCATTTACTTGATATTGTCCAGCATGGATGGATGCATAAGAATTATTCTAAGAAGATCGGCACCAAATATGAGTTTGGACCTTTGCGATCACTAAAATCTCAGCGTGAAGATATTCAACAAGGGTTAAGAAAGATGCAGCAAGCTTTTGGAGAATATTTCACTCGCGCCTTTGTCCCACCATATCATGGCTATGATGAACGCACCTTACGGATTCTCAAAGAAGAAGGCTTTAAGATTTTCTCTGCAGGCTATCCTTCAAGAGGAATCAAGCGACGTTTCATTGATTTGTCAGTTCAAGTCTCTTTTAGTCGATATGATTTGGGTGAAACCAGTGTTTATAAAGCCTCGGAAGTAATTGCTAACCTCGTTAAGAGTGTGGCTGCTCATTCGATTGCAGGGGTAGTGACTCATCACGCTGATTTTAAAACTGCAGCTTCGCGTAAGGAATTGGTTCAATTTTTTAAGTATATGGCTGCTTTAAATGTGAAGCAGGGATGGAAAGGACAGCTGTTTAAGGACATAAGCAATGATTAACGCAGGGGATAAAACGCTTCTGAACCTTCAAGAAACACTGATTGAGAGTGTCGGTCAGATTAAAGGCACTCGCAAGGCCATTATGTTTAGCGGCGGTTTTGATTCGATGCTTATGGCATGCTTGGCCCAGCACTGCGGAGCTAAGATCGTTGCTGTAACAGTGCAGTTTGAAGATTTTAATCCCTTAACTGTGCAAAGTTCGATCCAAAGTGCCCGGACACTTGGAATTGAACATCACATTTTACCTGTTAAGACTGTAGAATTCTTATCTGCGTTTGAAGCTCTCTGTCCGATGACAGACAAACCTCTCTTAGACCTCGATCTGGCTGTTGTGTATGCGGCACTCAAGAAATATGATACTCAAATAGCTGGAGATACCTTTATCTCTGGAATGGGAAGTGATCAGTGGTTGGGTGATCAGGCGCTCGATCGAGAAGACCCTCGCTTTACCCAAGCTTGGGATTGGGCCATGGCTGATACCCAGGCGCATCACCAGGTGGCCCAGAAGCATGGATGTCGCTTCGTTTTTCCATTTCTCTCTGATTCAATGCTCAAATTGTCCCAATCCATTCCAGTTGCTTTAAAGAAAGACAAGAAGCTCTTACGTGCATTAGACATTGCTCAACAAATTCCTCACCTAAATACTCCTCGTGAAGTCCAAGTTCCTTTATTAGTACGTCCTCTTTTGGTCAAGGCCTTTGGTCACCGAGCTTCACCTGCGCCAATCGTTTCAGACAGTGACCCTATCGATGATTCGAAGCTAAAAGCGATTATTCACGGTCTTTGGTTAGAAGGCGCTAAGAGAAGAGAATAAATTACCTAATAAGCTCTGGGATTTCGTTTATTTTCTCTATGAGTTGAGTAATAGATTTCTTACGTTGTTGATGGATATCTGCGTTTTGGTAGGCCCCTAAATATTCCCAAATGAGATACATTTTAATGAGAGTCTCGAGAACTATCAAATATTGAGGTTTTAATTGATGTTGAGCGAAGTAGTTCTTAACGATGTTTTTGATCGTTGAGGTGGAAGCATCAAAAGACAAACACGAGATGACGAGTTTTGCTAAATCAGTGAGTATGTACGTTTTCTGGATATGTTCGAGATCTAGAGTGTAGATGGTTTTTTTAGAAATAAGAAAATTATTTAAAATAGCGTCATTATGTATCCATTGTTGGGTAAATAACGTTTGATGGTGTTGATAGGTTCGGCAGATCTCCAGGAGCGATGTTTCAATGACCTTTTTTTTGTTCGATGCAGACATGGCCCGATGTTTTTGGATTAGCATATGAACGGTGGTAACAAAATTTTCTTGTCTCTCACAAGGAATGGATCGCAATTTAGCAGCTAAAATATTTTTTAAAGAAAGTAGGCCAGCGTTAATTTGTTCAACGATTTTTGGTCGTTGGATATGTTTTTTATCTAACACAGACCCTTCGATATACGAATAGCAGGTAACAAGATGATTTTTGTGGGTAAAAAAGCTGCGATGATTAGAGCCAGCGTACATGGAAGGGGTCAGAAAACGATGAGCCCTCAGAATATGGTTAATTTTATATTCGAATAGAATATTTTTGGTTCTATGAGAAGGGTAGAACTTAAATCTAAACTCACCCTGAGTTGTAACGACAAAAATCGATACATTGAAGTGACAACGAAGAATATCTTTTTCTTGTTCATAAGATTGGAGCTTGCCTATTTTAAAAAATTTGCAGAGCTCAGTAATATCCTTCGGGGAAGCAAGGAGCTTAGGATTTATTCCGCGAGAGGTCGAGGCAGAAGTTTTTGAGTACATTAATTAACAACTAAGGAGCAATTTTGTCCGGGAGGTCCAGCATTGGCGCCTGATCCAGATCCAGCTTGTCCTGGATTAGGGTCGGGTCCTACGTTACATCCAACTCCAGCTGAAGTAATGGAAGTGACTATTCCGCTAAAGCACCAAGGACCTTGAGGTAGATTATTGGAGTTTGTTTCTTGTTCAGGTGGATTTGTATTGGGATTACTAGCTATTTGGTACATTGGTGTAGCACACGCAGTACCATTCCATTGATACCCAACATCACAAATCTCATTACATGCATCACCGGGAGCGGGGCAAGTAGCTCCTGGAACCACAGTATAAGGTCTATCTTGAGTTAATGTACCAACGGGACAAGCATGCGAGTGGGCATGAGGCGTGCCGGTACACATCGGTTGACATTGGCCTGGAACACGTTGACATTTAATAAAAGCATAATGAGCAGCATCTTGATAGCAGTTATTGATAAGGGCCATTTCATTGTAACAACAATAGTTGGAGTAATTGCTAGGGGCCGTGCCAGGGTTATTCACTGCATTTAACTCAACTCCCACTGGCCTATTGAGACATCCTGGATTATTTAAAGGAGTTCGGCCACAGCATCCTGGATTGCCTGGATTGTAAAAATTAGAACAAAGCCGGTAGTTAGCACAGCAGAAATTAGTATCTAAGACACATGTTTCTTGAAATCCTGGAGAGGTGAACCCGCAACCAGGCGGCGAACAAGGAGTGTAAGAATAGCGAGAATCAACCGGACAGCTGGCACTGGAAGTTTGAAAATGGCCTCCGCAAGCTCCGGATTGAAGCGGGCCGCATTGACAGATCGTGGGAATTGAAACGCCTTTGGCCTGGACCATGCGATCATCGATCGAGTCGTCAACAGCTTCTTGCCACAAATGAAAATGGGAACCAATCGAACGGATAAAATAGGGGCCCATGACAATGGTGCCAACAATGACCAGCATTGCCAGAAGGACATACTCAATAATGGATTGACCTATTTTTTTAGATATCATAACGTGATAAGACAATAAAAGTATATATTACGTCTCGAATAAAGGCAAGAATATGCTATATTTTAACAATTGATATGGATGAACTATTTTTAAAACGCTTACAAGCGACACTGCCCCCTGAAGCCTTTGAACATTTTGGCCGACCGCTTTCATCAACGCATTTTCGTGTGAACACTTTGAAGTTATCTGTAGCGCAAGCGCAAGAGCAGGTTAAAGAGCTAGGGGTCGATTTTACGATAAGCTCAGATTTTCCACTTGTCCTAAGCGTTCCAGCCGTCCAGAGTCGACAATTGATGAGTTCATCGTTGGTTGAACAAGGATTGCTTTATCCGCAGGGTCTTGAAAGTATGAAAGCGGTCATGTTTTTAGATCCGCAGCCTGGGGAAACGATCTTAGATTTATGTGCAGCGCCTGGCAGTAAAACCTCACAGATCGCAGCGCTTATGAACAATGAAGGGGTTTTAATGGCTAATGAAGCGGTGCGAGGGCGATTCTATCGCCTTAAAAGCGTGCTCGAGCCCACCGGAGCCAAGGCGACCCTTTCGATGGTCGATGGACGACGATATCGCATTAAAGATCGACCATTTGATAGGGTCTTGGTAGATGCGCCTTGCTCCTCGGAAGGGCGATTTAAATATGACGAGCCCAAGAGTTATGCCTATTGGTCTCCACGTAAGATCAAAGAAATGGCCCATAAACAAAAAGGACTTATGCTCAATGCTAGTCGATTGGTGAAGCCAGGAGGCGTATTAGTTTATAGTACTTGTACCTTTGCTGTGGAAGAAAACGAAGAAGTGGTAGAATGGTTAGCCCGCAAATCCGAGGGGCTGGTTTTAGAGTCCAAAGAGCGAATTATACCCGATGGTCGAATGGAAGGATTTTTCATTGCGAAGTGGTCGAAAATTTAATATTCTAGATGCCATGCGGTATTTAGCTTTTATTGTTATCAGTCTCATCACTCCAACGATTCTCTTTGCCCAAAACACACAAATTGCGCAGGCTACTGCTCCTACGAGCGTTTCAGAAACGATCACCATCGAAGCTAAGGTTGTTGAGATTATTCTTAACGATGAGCATCGTAAAGGTATTGACTGGGAAGCCATTGTGGCAGATTTCCATAGTTTGCAATTAAAAAAGGCTGATAATCCTGTTTGGGCCGATAAGCGATATCGACTTAGTGTGGGGGAGGTTTCTAGCGAAGATTATACCGTTTTGTTAGATGCCTTAGACACGGTAGGTCATTATATGCAAAATGACTTTGGCCCTATCTCCTTGGTGAAAAATGAACCTCGCACCATTGACGTTTCAGTTGACCCTCAAAAAGTACCGACTATCCATTTAGATTTGACGTGGATCACTACTCCTGCAGGTGAGGCTAAACTGCGAATCTTACCTGAATTAGGAATGATCATTAAAGACAGCAGCGATCCTTTAAGCCCAGTGATTTTAAAAAGTCAGACCGAGGTTGAACTAAAAGATACGTATTCTGTCATCATTGGTGGGCTGATGCAGGAACAAGAAATGTCTAAGACCCAGAAACTCCCTCTTTTGGGAGATTTACCCTTGCTGGGTTTGGTGTTTCGTAAGCAAGGTCGATTAATGCAAAAAACTGAAACAGTGATATTTTTGACGATCCATACGAATCCGGTGCAAACATAAAATGGTTTATCATTTTAGATTATTCTTACTTATCATGGTCGTTGCTTTCATCGGCGGTTGCGCCACTGTTCCGCCAGTGACTCCCACAGCTGACATTCCTTTAGAAGATGTGTGTAAGCGTTACAATATCCAATGGCAGTTTGATAATGTGACCCAGGTTATATTGCTTGAGTATAAAGACCACAAGGCCAAGGCCTTGGTCGGTTCAGCTGTTGTTCTCATTGGCCAATCTAAAATAACCTTAAGCGGTCCACTTCGTCGTAAAAACAGCACCATTTTGGTGCCCAGTGATTTTGAATCCAAGGTCATCGGTCCTTTTGGCGCGGTTCGTTCGAAATTAGGTTATAGTGTGGAAACCACTAGTTTAAAGGTACGCACCATCATGATTGATCCAGGCCACGGAGGCAAAGATCCAGGAGCCAAGGGGTTTGCTGGAGTCAGAGAAAAGGATGTGGTTTTAGATATTTCTAAGCGTTTAAAGGTTCTTTTACAAGAAGCTGGATTAAAAGTATTAATGACCAGAGAATCTGATTCTTACCCGACCTTGGAAGAGCGTACTAAGATGGGTACAGATAAGGACATTGATCTATTTGTGAGTATTCATGCAAACTCCATGCCTTCTCGAAAGATTCAGGGAGTGGAAGTCTACTATGTTAAAACCAAGAATAAACGTGATTTAGATGAAGAGCAGCGCCAGAAGAATGAAAAAATGTTTGTTCGTAGTCTTGATTCTGAATCCAATAATACATTGAATGCGATTGTGGCTGATATGATGTATCAGATTAAAGTTCGCGAATCAGGTAGAGTAGCCATGCGTTTAGCTCATAATATTTCCCAAGATCTCTCGATTCCAAACCGAGGCGCCCGTCATTGCCGTTACTTTGTGGTGCGTAATACCGTTCAACCTGCTGTTTTGGTTGAGACAGGATTTTTAACTAATAAACAAGAAGAACGAAGGCTTAATTCCAGCGAATACCGTCAGAAATTAGCTGAATCTATCGCCCGCAGTATTTTGACCTATGCTTCATCGAACTAATCCGAATAATCCTATAGGTGTATTTGATTCTGGTCTGGGTGGATTGACCGTGGTCAAAGAACTCTTTTCCGTACTGCCTAAAGAGAATATTGTTTATTTTGGTGATACTGCCCGCGTGCCGTACGGAACCAAATCTCGTGAGACGATTTTGCGTTATTCACGTGAGATTGTAGCAGTACTTTTAAAACATAAGGTCAAGATGATCGTGGTGGCTTGTAATACCGCCTCATCCCTGGCCTTAGATGTATTACAGAAAGAATGTCCAGTGCCAATCGTAGGAGTAATCGAGCCAGGGGCCAAGAAAGCTGTACTATCGACAAAGTCTCGAAAAATTGGTATTATTGCCACCCAGTCAACGGTCAAAAGCGGTAAGTACGCCAGGCGAATTATCGATTTTGAACCCAAGGCCGATGTGGTTAGTTATCCATGTCCTTTATTTGTCCCGTTGGTTGAAGAAGGCTGGTTCGAACACGATATAACCCGGCGTGTGGCTGAAGAATATTTAAAGCCGTTGAAGGGTAAAAAGGTTGATGCGTTAATTTTAGGCTGTACGCATTATCCGCTTCTTAAAAAGGTGATCGCCCGGGTCATGGGACCAAAGGTAACCCTGGTTGATTCAGCAAGGGAAGTGGCCTTAGAAGTTAAGAATATTTTAAAAGCCGAGAATTTGTTACGCAATAAGGGAAAGTGCGATCATTTATATCTAGTGAGTGATGAGCCAGAAATGTTTAAGTACCGTGCCGTTCGATTCTTAGGTACCAATATTAAAAACGTTAAAAAACACAGCTTCTAGTACCTTAATTGTCCTCCCCGAATGTTTTTATCGGGGATCTAGTGTACTAGATGCCCGACTTCCGCCAGAGGCGGATCCGCCTTTGGCGGAAAAACTCGGGCAAGACAAGGTTTTATGTTTGAAATAACCGTTCGAGACCATATTGCTTCAGCCCATCAGCTTCACGGCTACGATGGTCCTTGCAAAGATTTGCATGGGCATACGTGGCATATTGAAGTGGTGGTGACTGGTGATCAATTAAACAATATTGGCTTACTTACCGATTTTAAGATCTTAAAAACCAAATTAAAAGCAGTCTTAGGCCCCTTAGATCATGTGTGCTTAAACAATCTTCCTGCGTTTAAAGATTTAAATCCATCCACTGAGAATTTAGCCCGTCATATTTACCGTGAATTTTCCCGACAATGTAGTCCTTTAAAGCTCAAGCATGTTCAGGTTTGGGAATCTGACACAGCGAGCGTTATCTATTATGAATAATAAAATAATTGTCATCCCCGAATGTTTTTATCGGGGATCCAGTGAACTAGATTCCCGATTGAAGCTTTCGGGAAAGACAAGGATCCTATGAAAGCTGTAGTGCTTTTATCCGGAGGCCTTGACTCAGCAACCACGCTTTACTATGCCCGATCTAAAGGCTACGCATGTCACTGTGTGATTTTTGATTATGGCCAACGCCATCGTCGCGAGATTCGATCAGCCATCGCTGTGGCTAAAAAAGCCCGATGTGCGTATTCGTTAGTAAAGATTAATCTACCTTGGAAAGGCTCTGCGCTGTTAGATAAGAATATTTCTTTGCCTAAGAACAAATCGCTGACTCGAGCGGGCATTCCTGCCACCTACGTGCCTGCGCGTAATATTATTTTCTTAAGTTTTGCAGCCTCGTGTGCCGAGGCTATCGGGGCACGTCATATTTTTATTGGTGCTAATGCCATTGATTATTCAGGTTATCCTGATTGCCGCCCGCGATTCATTAAGAGCTATCAAGCCATGCTAGCTCAAGGATTAAAGGCAGGAGTCGAGCATCAACAGATCCGGGTGGATACACCACTCATTCATATGACCAAGGCCCAAATTGTTAAGCTTGCTGTCAAACTTAAAGTCCCTGTTAGATTAACCTGGTCTTGCTATAAAGGCGGCAGCCGACCATGTGGGACTTGTGATAGCTGTCGATTCAGAGCTAAAGGTTTTGAGGAGGCGAGAGTAAGTGACCGATAACGCTAAAATCTTAGAGATATTTCGTTCGATCCAAGGTGAAGGCAAGTATGTCGGCCTGCCACAGGTCTTCGTGCGTTTTTTTGAATGCAATATGCATTGTGTCTGGTGCGATACACCTGCCTCGATCGGTGATGGAAAGCGTGAATATAAGAATTTTAGTCAGGAGAAGCTCCTCGCTCAAGTTGATGAATTATATGAAGGTTGCCATTCGGTAAGTATCACTGGCGGCGAGCCGCTCGTACAGGCCGATTTCTTGCGAGGTTTCTGCCATGCTTTAAAACGTTCGAAGAAGAAAGTATATCTTGATACTAATGGAACGCTGCCCGAGGCGCTTAAAAGCATTATTAAAGATGTCGATATAATTGCCATGGACTTAAAGCTTCCTTCTTCAACTAAGCAAAAGGCCTATTGGTCGGAGCATAAAGCCTTCTTGAAAATCGCCAAGGCCAAAGAAGTTTTTGTCAAAGTGGTGATTTCGTTAGATACGGATCGTAATGAAATTGTGAAGGCAGCTCGGCTTGTGGCTGAAGTGGATCCAAAGATCCTTTTTATTTTGCAGCCTAATTTCTTGGATATGAAAAAGGGCGTGGTTGAGCGATGTGTGGGACATCAAAATGTTTGTGCAAAAATTCTCAAAGACGTTAGAATACTGCCTCAAATGCATAAATTTATGAAATTACGGTAGGGGCGACCCCCAGTGGTCGCCCTCAAGCCGGGCAGGCACAGGGGCCTGCCCCTACGAAAAGGAATAACATGGGCAATTCTTATGAAGGCAAACAAAAACACATCCGGGCATTAAAAATGCCTTCCATTGAAGTCTGGGAGAATCAATACGCAGACAGAGATTACGTGGTTGATTTAAGTATCCCAGAATTCACCTGCATCTGTCCAAAAACATCCTTACCAGACTTCGCCGTAATCAATGTCAGTTACAGACCGGCCAAGACATGTTTAGAACTCAAATCTCTTAAATTATATTTAGTCGAATACCGCAACGTCGGTATTTTTCATGAACATTTAGTCAATAAGCTGCTCGATGATTTTGTAAAAGCTTGCAAGCCACGCTCGATGAAGGTGGAAGTTGTGATGAATCCACGCGGAGGCATTGCCACCACAGTGACCGCAGAATTCCCGAAAGGTAAAAGACGATGAGTAAAAGACCAGATGGACGCAAACCCGATCAAATGCGTAAGATCAAGGTGACGAAGAATTATATGAAGAATGCCGAAGGTTCATGTTTAATTGAGTTTGGCGAAACCAAGGTGATTTGCTCGGCCTCGGTTGAAGAGAGTGTTCCACCATTTTTAAAAGGTTCAGGCAAAGGATGGGTGACTGCTGAATACGGCATGCTGCCTCGATCATGCGGTACACGCATCAAGCGCGAGAAGACCTCTGGCCGCTCGGAAGAAATCCAACGCTTGGTTGGCCGTTCCTTACGTAGCGTTGTGGATATGACCAAAATAGGTGAGCGCTCGATTCGTATTGACTGCGATGTGCTTCAAGGCGATGGTGGCACACGTACAGCCTCAATTACCGGTGGATTCATTGCTTTAGCTATGGCTTTAGGTTGGATGAAAAAGAGAGGTATGATTGAAAGCCTGCCGATCAAAGATTATGTCGCAGCCGTAAGCGTTGGCGTTTTTGAAGGAACTCCGGTTTTAGATTTAAATTATGCCGAAGATTCGAAGGCCGATGTAGATATGAATGTGGTTATGTTGGCAGGTGGCGATTTTGTGGAAGTGCAAGGCACAGGTGAGGGTGGCACATTTTCAGAAAAGCAGATGGCTGCATTACTCAAGCTGGCTAAAAAAGGCATTAAAGAATTACTCGCTATTCAAAAGAAGAATCTCGCTGGAATATGAAAGAACTGATCGTTGCCTCACGCAATAAAGGTAAGGTCGGTGAAATCAAGGCGCTGTTAGCTGACTTGGGTTTCAAAGTTACTTCCCTTTTAGAACATCCCAATCTCCCTGATGTTGTTGAAGATGGTCTGACCTATAAAGCCAATGCCCTAAAAAAAGCTCGTGAGATTGCTAAATTAACCGGCAAGATGACGATGTCCGATGATTCAGGCATCGAAGTTAAAGTCTTAAATAATGCTCCTGGGATTTACTCGGCCCGTTTTGCTGGCGAGGGAAAGACCGAGAAGCAAAAAAACCAGAAACTCTTTCGCATGCTTAAAAATGTTCCTATGTCTAAACGCCAGGCCCGCTATCGTTGCGTGATTGCCTTGGTGGATGGCAAGGGTCGTGAATTAGGAACAGTTGAAGGGACCTGCAGTGGATTAATTGCTACCAAGGAACGAGGCAGCAATGGCTTTGGTTTTGATCCTCTTTTTTTCGTGCCTCGCTACAAGAAAACATTTGGCGAATTAGATCCTTCAATCAAGGCTAAGATCTCTCATCGCGCCCGCGCTCTTAAGAAATTCCGCCGTTTATTGGAAAATACCTTCTAAGATTTGCCCGACATTGTCTTTGAGGATCTCACCAGTCTTTTTGATGAGTTCGGTAGGCTTTTTGATGGTGTGGATGCCTGGTTTTTCTAAGGTCCCATCAATATTGATGGTCAAATACTTACTAGCCGCCAGGGCAATAATGGCCGACGGTCCTTTTTTAAGCGAGCCAGACTGGGCAATGGCATTAGAATTAAACTCAGGATGCAATTCAAACTGCAGGCGATGATCAAAACCAACCCAGCCGTTACCATTTAAGGTGGCGCCTTCACTTTTAAGAGTAAAATTCTCGGTTGTGACCTTCTGATTAGCAATATCGAAGTTAGCCGTGGCATCGGTGAAAATCAGATTGTTAAGCTCTGAGATTAAAAACAGCGACGTATATTCTTTCTTCATTAAATAGCCTTGCGAAATATTCAAAGCCCCGTTACCTGTCAGATTCATCATGTTACTTACATCACCTTTAATCATGGTGGTAAAAGCAATAAAGCCGCGTAAGTCTTCGTCCTTAGCTGGTGTATCGTTCTTAAGCTTAGCCAGATTAGTATTTTCTAAATGGATGGCTATTTCAAAAGGAATCGCGGCAGGTCTCAAGTCTGCCGTTGTAACCACATTTAAATTGCCGTCATAGAAATTGCTAATAATATTAAATTTCTTGATCTGCTGTTCGTCTTGGTTCAAATCAAGATTAACGCTTTCAAATTTTAATCCTGCTGCACTGATCGCATCGCTACTGGAATGCAAGGTAACAGTCCAGTCTTTCCAATTAGCAGCTGGCCCGCTGAGGGTCGCTTTACTGACAATCAATCCTGAAAGCTTAAGTCCATCTAAACTTTTCTTTTGAGCAGGCAAGAAATTGCTAAGATCTTCAAGTTTGAACTTTAAATCATTGTTGAGTTTTAATTGAGGCGTTTTGGAGCTGACATCAATGGTTCCCGTACTGTTAAACTGGGCAGAAAGATAGTGGCCGGCAATGCTTTTGATGGTAATGATCGAATCATTTTTTTCAAGCTCGCCATTGAGTTCCAAGCCATCCATAGCCAAAGATGTGCTGATCGTTGGATTTTTGAAATCTCTTAAATGGCCGTTGAGCGTGGCTGTCTTATCCATGTAGGTGGCTGTAAAATCATTCCAGGATAAAGTCTCGCCATCAGCTTTGAAGGTCCCTGAGATATTGTTAAGTTTTTGATGCAGTGTAGAGCTTTCCACATTGACGTTTTCAAGCTTAGCCTCAGCAATGATCGAGGCGCTTAATGGATCCAAGGCTGGCCCGGCAAATTGAACTTGGAATGCCCCTCGGCCATCCACATTTAAACCGTAGGGTTTTAAAAGATGAGGGGCCAGGGTTTTGAGTTTGCTTAAATCAAAATTTTCTGAGCGGGCCTGGATATTCAAAAGTGGTTTGGTGAAGTTTTTAACCGTTCCCGTAGCAGCAATAGGTGTCTCTAAGACCTCCAAGGTTAATTTTTTAATGTCAGCTGCATCGGTTTTGATATCAGCGTTTAGATTAAGATTTTTAATATCTCCAAAGGGAAGACCTTGCACATTCGTTTGTTCGAGCGCCACAGTACCCTGATAGGTTAAATCAGCAGGTTTCTTCAGAGGATAGCTGACTTGAAGATCAAAACGGGTGGTTGTATTCAAGGCCTTTTGCTCATCGATTTTTAAGGTGATCTGATCAAGCGATCCTTTGGATTGAGCATCGAGGATTTGTTGGGTCTGATCAAAGCTTAATTTGAGTTGGGTTAAATGCACTGAGCCCGCAAAGGTGGTTTTATCAAGCGTGGCATCGATATTTTGAAAATCAAGAGCGGTATTAATTTTGATGGTATTTTTATCATCTAGACTTACATTCAAATGATTAGCTAAAAGATCTCCTTTAAGGATTTTTCCAGGAAAGCGAACGGCCAAACGTTTTAAATTGATATCCAGATCAGCATGCGTGGAAGTTTTATCTTTACGTGCTTTAATGTTTTTTAATTCCAGACTGCCAGTGATGTTTTCTCGTTCGCTTAACGATATCGAGGCTTGATTCAGCGTAATATGACCTTCTAAGGTTCCTTTATCTTTCTGCCAGTGGCTATTGTTGATTTGCGCAAGTAGTTGGCCAGAAAATGTCTGTTCGTTAGGCAATTTAATTTGCAGTGAATCGCCTGAAACAGTGGCTTTCATCGTGATATCATCGATTGAGTTCATCAAAAAGTCATCAACCGTTGCTTTAAACGATCCAGCTACAAAAAGGGTGGGTGTGGTGATTTGGGTGTTGGTGAAAGAATAGCCGCCTTTAAGATTAACAACGTTCTTTTTAATTCCAATAGTGGCATTGGTCAGATCGATATCAGCTTTGACATTGTGTTCGGCAAAAGTGGCATCCAGGTTTTTAATGGACCAATCACCATTGATCTTGATGTTTTCAGGCGCATAATCCACCTGGGCTTTGACTTCTTTAATAGTAGCACTCATGAGAGTTAGTGGCAGCTTGCCTGGCACCAGGCTTAGGTAATCGGCTGGTTTGATATTTTTAATGTTAATGTCGGTTTTAAGCGTTTGGTTAGAAGGAGAATAGGTACCAGCCAGAGAGATAAACCCTTGTTTTTTAGGAATAGCCAAGGATCCGTCAAACGACACGCCTATGCCTGAGAATGATAAGCCGGTTTTTAAATTGATTTGGTCAATATCTTCACTCCATACGCCTTGCGGCTGATTATCTTCCAAAAGAAGCCTGCCACCTGTGATAGTGACCATACCCACTGATACATTTATAGGAGATTCTACAGGTTTAGCTTCTGGAGCTGCGTTTAAGAGATCTGAGAAATTCCACTGATTATCCGCTTGATGAATCAGATGCCCAGAGGGCGATTCAATTTTGACGTTAGGAAAGACCAGCGAATGCTTCTTAATACCTGGAATAAAGACAATGGCTGAAGAGATTCGCTCAGCCTGGAAGAAGATGTTGGTAGTTGAGTCTTTTTGATAGATCTTGATACGGTTAACCATAACCCCGCGCAGCCAGTTAAAGTGCAGCGATTCGATTTCCACCTTACGGTGCAGGAATTTCTGGGCATTTTCAATAGCGAGATTCTTAACAAAGGTGGGCAGTAAAACTCGATTAGCGTAGTAGGTTAAGCAACCTAACAGAAAAACAATGGCAAGACTTATGGTGATCCATTTATGTCGCATGGCATCTTAAGGATAATATTGCCAGTTGGAGAAAAATCGGGAAGCCGGGGCTCGAACCCGGGACCTCTTGCTCCCAAAGCAAGCGCGCTAAGCCAACTGCGCTACTCCCCGTAAAAATGTCAAAATTATAATGCCCGTTCAGCCAAAGGCTGACCCGCTTCTAGCGGGAAATTTGAGGCGATAGTATAGCATGAGAAAAATGTTTTTGTAAATAACTGCTTTTTAAAACCATTGACAAAAGTTAAGGGGGATATTATTGTATGGTCTTTCTTAGAAAAAATTATTAACTGGAGGGGTTCGATGGCAATAAAAGTAGGTATTAATGGATTCGGTCGCATTGGACGCATGGTTTTTCAAGCGATTTGCGATCAAGGACTTTTAGGTAAGGAAATTGACGTTGTAGCTGTGGTTGACGTTTCAACTGATGCAGAATATTTTGCTTATCAGATCAAATATGATTCAGTCCATGGACGTTTCAAGCACAATGTGTCAGCGGCCAAGAGTGATGCTTCTAAAGAAGAAGCTGATCTGATTGTGGTTAACGGGCACAAGGTCAAATGTGTGGCTGCAACCAAATCCCCCAGTGAACTTCCTTGGAAGGCTTTAGGGGTGGATGTGGTTATCGAATCCACAGGTTTATTTACCGAAAGCGAAAAGGCTGCCGGACATATCCAAGCTGGCGCTAAAAAAGTCATTATCTCTGCTCCTGCCAAAGGTGATGTGAAAACCATCGTTATGGGTGTCAACGAGCAAGAATATGATGCTGCCAAACATAACATCATTTCAAATGCCTCTTGTACCACCAACTGCTTAGCTCCACTAGTTCACGTTTTAATTAAGGAAGGTATTGGCATCGAAACAGGTTTGATGACAACCATCCATGCTTATACAGCTACCCAGAAAACCGTTGATGGTCCTTCAAAGAAGGATTGGAGAGGTGGACGTGCAGCTGCGATCAATACAATTCCTTCAACGACCGGTGCTGCGAAGGCTGTAGGCGAAGTTCTTCCTGTCACCAAGGGTAAATTAACTGGTATGTCATTTCGTGTCGCAACTGCAGACGTTTCTGTAGTGGATTTGACCTTCCGTTCTGTTAAAGAAACCTCAATCGAAGAGATTGATGCCTTATTAAAGAAAGCTTCAGAAACCTATATGAAGAACATTTTAGGGTATACGAATGAAGAATTGGTTTCGACCGACTTTATTCATGATCCTCGTTCTTCGATCTATGATTCTTTAGCCACCACCCAAAACAATCTCAAAGGCGAGAAAAGATTCTTCAAGATCGTTTCTTGGTATGACAATGAGTGGGGTTATTCAAATCGCGTGGTTGATTTGTTGCGATATATCAGTAAGTAGGGGCGAGGTTACCTCGCCCGTACAGGGGCGGATTACCAGCCCGTACGCATTCCCAAAAGCCAGTACGCTAAAACGTGCTGGCTTTTTTGTTTTACCTGGGTGCTTATCTAAGTACTGTCAATTTTGGTTAATTTATGCTAATTTTACCTATCTTTAGCACAAATGTGTATATCGGAGAATTTATGGATTTAAATAAGTTGTTTTCCATTACAGAAAAACTTCAACGACAAACAATAGGAGAACCAGCATGGCTGTCTGAGAAGAAAACATTCGAATATTCTAATCAAACTATAGAAGTGGTTGTTGTTCTAAAAGCAATAAGGGCAACTCAAAGTATACAATCCATGAAGGTATTATGTGATCATGGTTTATTTATTGATATGAGTGCGCTTTTTCGTTGTATTAATGACTGCTCGTCTGAAATTTATTTTTTACTTGAGAAATACCCTGAGAAGTCTCAGCATGTTGATCAGTTTATTAAAGCTTTCTTTGAGGCAAATATTGATGGTAAATGGGAAATTGTAACTGAACATGTCGAAACTAGAAAGATTCATAATGCAATGGTAAGGGTCATATCAGGACTTAAAGAAGACGAAGGAACTAGAAAGAGAAATTTGAATGTTTATAAAATTTTCTCAGGTTATATCCATGCACATTATGGACATATAATGCAAATTTATGGAGGCAATCCAAGAAGTTTTAATCTTGGAGGAGTAAATTCAATTCAATATAAAAATGATCAAATGCAAATTGTTGAAACTGCTTATGATACTGTATTATTAACTTTAGGTTTTGTTGCACAGAAATTTGGCCTAAGAGAGATTTCTAAAGAGATTTTAGAACTATTAGAAATTGAGAATTAAGAGTGAATAGATTTTCGGAACCACACTACTTAATTAGTAAGAAATAGATAAGTTGTATGTCCCCAGATTCTTTAGAAGAGGAGAAAGTATGGCTCAATGGATGACAATCAAGCCTATAGATTTTTGTAGAAGTTTAAGTTCGGGGGCTGACTTAGGAAATGTAAAAATTATTCAAATCCCCGATAGTTTGCGAAATATGCAGGGGCTTAATTATTTGAGTTTTATCCAAAAAGAACGGTTTGAAGATTCGGAATTTATGTTTGTTTGCGAATATCAAGCTGATTCTTTAGGTGATGTAGATAAGGAATGGAAAGGAGAAAAGCAACGATCCAAGCAAGATGCTGCAACTGAGAGCATATTATTCGCTAATCTAGCTATGTGGATCGTTAAACCTACAGGAATATCTGGAAAAACAGTTTTTCATGTAGAAAATATTGATTCTTATCCAGTTATGCGACAAGCCTCTTCGGTATTTTCTTATTTACCCAATAGCAGGTATGCAACAGATGAATTTGGAAGAGTAGAGCTGAATTGTGCTAAAGATTTAAATTTGATTTTACAGTCGCTTTCAAAGAAGAGCAGTTTATGGGTTCCTATACATTCACTCATCCAAGCATTAACTGCTCCTTATCCGGAGGTTAGATTTCTTCTTTTGTGGGTAGCCTTAGAATCTCTTTTTGGTTGTGATAGTGAGATTACTCATAAGATTTCAGAGAGAATAGCCTTTTTTCTAGGATCAAGGAAAGGGGTAGCCAAAGAAATCTATGAAAAAGTAAGGCGATCCTATAAATTAAGATCAAAAATTGTTCACGGGAGAGATGTGGCTAGCCAAAGTGAGCAGTCAGAAGGTATTTTGTATGAAACTGAATTTTTTGTTAGAGATTCTCTGTTTAAAATATTAGAAAACTCTCAATTAAGAGGCGTGTTTGATGGTCAAAGACGAGAAGAATATCTAAATAATTTAATTTTTCAATAGAAGACTTTATCATAAAGAATTCCGGGGCCAAAAGAATTCCGGGGCTACACTACTTAATTAATAAGAGAAAGATAAGTTGTGTGTCCCTAAATATATGCAAACTTGCACATAATTAAGATTACTTACAGATGTCTAATAAGGTACATGACATAAATGGAACAGAAGAGGAAGAAATTCAAAATGTTACTTTTGGAAGGCCACACCTCTTCATATTAGGTGCTGGCGTCAGTAGGGCTGCATTCCCTCAAGGAGAACGACAAGGGAAAAATTTACCATTAATGGCAGATTTTGTTGAGGTCTTGGAGTTAGGATCTCTGCTAAAGCAATGGGATATTCAATATAAGAGTGAGAATTTCGAACAACTATATAGTTTGCTACATGCCGATCCAAAATACTTAGATCTACTGCCTCAAATCGAAAAGAAGGTGCATGGATATTTCGTATCTTTAAAATTGCCTTCAACTCCAACCTTATATGATCACCTGGTGCTTTGTCTCCGAGCAAAAGATATAGTTGCTACTTTTAATTGGGATCCATTTCTTTACTGGAGTTTATGTAGAAATTATAAGTATGCGGATATGCCACACCCACTATTTCTTCATGGTAATGTTGGTGTTGGTTATTGTATGAGTGACAAAATTATGGGTGTTGTTAATCAGAGATGCAGTAAATGCAATGAAATATTCACCAACATTCCTCTTTTATATCCAGTGATGAAGAAAAATTACACGGCAGATCCTTTTATTAGCAATTGCTGGGATGAAGTAAAGAAATTCATGGGTCATGCCTATATATTCACTATTTTTGGTTATAGCGCTCCAACTACGGATGTTGAGGCTATTAGATTATTAAAAGAAGGATGGGGAGATGTCCATCAACGTAAATTAGAAGAGGTCGAAATTATTGATATAAAAGATAAAACAGCATTAGAATTAACTTGGAAAGATTTTATTCATACGCATCATTCTATGGTTTACCATAACTTTTACGATTCATTCTTAGCCAGGCATCCGAGACGATCGTGTGAAGCTATGTGGGAAATGTTAATGCAATGTAAATTATATCCAGATAGAAAGTTTCCCAAAGATGCTCCATTTGATGAACTCTGGGGTTGGATAAAGCCTTTAGTTGAAGTAGAGAGAACAAATAGTTCCGGGGCCAAGTTCCGGGGCCACACTACTTAATTAATGAGAAAAAGATAAGTTGTGTGTCCCTAGATTTAGATGTTTTAACTAGAAGCTCATTTGTTCAAGAAATGGATAATAATTTTTAGAATTCAGGTACTAGCGAGAATATTGAAGTAGTTCATATGGAAAGAAGGAGTCAAGTGTGGTAAAGAAACAATCAAAAGATAATTTTAAAGATGAGATGCAAGAATTCATTAACCAAATCTGGAAGTTAATTCCTGAACGGTTAAAGATTGCGATATTTATTATTATCGTAATATTATCGGCATTAAAATTTTGGCCATCAATGGGTTCATCTAATCCAAAAACAATTACACCACAATTCGTTATGAAATCGCAATCTGAGAATTTTGAATGCCGTTTTTATACTGAAGTATTAGCAAATGTACAAGAAATTGAGAAGATTTTAAGTAATCGAGATGAACGGAATTCTAATATAAACACGTATAGATTCATTTTTGATAATTATGAAAAATATAATGGTTTCGGAAAATATTCATTAGACATGCAAATTGGGAACTTTTATGTAAATTTGAAAAAAACACCAGAGTATTCTCCGCAACAAATTCGAGAAGTTTTGGGACAGGGAAAAAATGTTTTAGAACAATTAGAAAATAGCTATGGGTGTAGTAATTATTTTAAAGAGAATTCTGAAATTCATGCAGCGAGTGGAGACACGGTCGTTGCTAGTGGTTCAATTTATAATTTCCGCGATAAAAAGAAATAAGTAAGGGGCATACATCAAAGACATCGTTGGATCATTAGCTAGTTCAGGGGCCACACTGCTTAATTTATGAGAAAAGTTAAGTTGTATGTCCCTAGATTTTGTATTTTTTAACGTATGATTAATCAATAAGCTAGAACTGATTATCTTGGGAGGATTATGAAAGAATTGCTAGGGTTTTTACTATGTTTAATTTTATCTGGTTGTTCGACAGTACAGTATGCAGATATCACACCGGAGATACCTATAGTTGTAAATTCAATAAGCAGCAGTGAGCAGGTTTCTGAAAAGAAATGTGTTGTCCTATCAGGTATGCAGAATGTGCATAATTATGACCTCCAATTCAAAGAATACCTTGCTTATGTAAAGATAGCCTTGGAATGGAAGGGATATGAATTGGTCGATAAGGAAGAGGAAGCTAATATTGTGATATTTCTTGGCTATGGAATTGGTGATCCAAAAGAACATGTGTATTCCTATGCTATGCCTGTGTATGGGAAAACCGGAGTATTATCTTCAACAACAACTGGAGCAGCTAACACTACAGGAAACATGAATGTTTACGGGAATAATGCTAGCTTATTTGGAGCAACAACACAGCAATCTACTACAGTTTATACCCCTTCTTATGGTGTAATAGGAGCAACTTCTCATGTTGGAACTTACGAAACTTATGCAAAGGATATTGTTTTGGATGCATTTGACTTAAAGTTTTATAGAGAAAATAAAACGCAAAAAGAATTATGGAGAACAGAGATTTCAAGTTCAGGTAGTTCTAGTGACTTGCGAAAGATGTTTCCTGTAATGATTGCTGCTGCCTCAGAATATTTAGGTGGTGATACAAAGAAAAACAAAACGGTATATATTTCCAGCGATAGTGAGAAAGTGCTTAGAATAAAAGGAATCAATCCCGAGGTGAATGTTGGCAAATTTGATTCTACATTGAATCCTGTTAATGCTAATTTGAAAGTTAAGACTGAGGGTAGATAACGAGCGTCCAATATGGTGCCCAAAATATGTTCCGGGTCCACACTACTTAATTAATGAGAAAAAGAGAAGTTGTGTGTTTCTAGATGGATGTATATGTGAAAAATGTGAACTAAGAGCCCATATTAATATGCAATTATCAATTTTTATATCGCTGTTTTTATTCTTTACATCAATTGCATCTGCGGATACATATGATGCTACTGTTACCACGGAGAGTGGATCATATGCCGTTTCTGTAGAAGTTGAAGATGGAGAAGTGAGGTATGTCCATTGGCCCAATGGAGGAGATATGCATGTTTATGGAGCAGAGATTTCTGATGGAGAGGCGTCAGGAACAAATTCTAGAGGAGATTCAGTACAAATAACACTTGATTCTTATGAAGAAAATGCCGAATAGTTCCGGGGCCACACTACTTAATTAATGAGAAAGAAATGGTTGTATGTCTCGTGATTTGTACCAAAGGACTGTTTATGCATTCAAAAACACATATAGGCCACGTTCATCTTAAAGTTTCCGACCTTGAGCGCGCCGTTAAATTTTATACGCAGATATTGGGATTTGATATCACAACCAGAATAGGAAAGAACGCGGCTTTTCTTTCGGTAGGCGGGTATCATCATCACATTGGTTTAAATACTTGGGAAAGCCAGGGAGGATCCTCGCCGGCACCTAATACCACTGGGTTATATCATTTTGCAATCCTTGTGCCGGATCGTCGTGAGTTAGCCCGGGCATTAAAAAGATTGCTCGATCACAACTGGCCAATTGAAGGTGCTGCTGATCATGGAGTGAGTGAAGCAATTTATCTAAGAGATCCAGATAATAATGGCATCGAAATTTATAGAGACAGGCCCAAGGAAGAATGGCCGCGGGATGCGAACGGTGAGGTTCAAATGTATACAAAGCCCCTTGATCTTGATGGGTTACTAGAGGTAGCAGCTAAAGATTAAACAACACCAACGCCCTGTAACTAGAAATAGTTGTGGGCAGATGACACGCCCAGAACAAATGGAGGTAAGCTATGGCAACAATCAATCCACACATTAATTTTAACGGCGATGCCGAAGAAGCATTTACATTTTACAAATCAGTGTTCGGCGGGGAGTTTGCAAAAGTCATACGTTTTAAAGACCTGGCAGTCTCGGGAATGCCAATAGCAGAAAAAGAGAAGAATAAAATTATGCATATTGCTTTGCCCATTGGTAAAGGCAGTGTGTTAATGGCAAACGATGTGCCGGAATTTATGGGACGCACAAACGAAAATGAAAACAGAAGCAAGATTGTCATAAGTGCAGAAAGCAAAGAAGAGGCAGATAAATTATTTAATGGCCTTTCAGCAGGTGGAAACATAGAGATGCCTATGGAGAATAGTCCTTGGGGCTCATATTTTGGTATGTTCAGAGACAAATATGGTATTGAATGGATGGTAGATTTTGTCAAAAATTAAACAACTGCACCGCTTGGATAAGCAGCGTGTCATCGGGATTGTCCTTGGTGATGATAAAGCGGATATACCTACTGGTTTCCCTGGAAGGCAGCTCGAAGATTTCGGGTTTGGGGATCCTCGATGTTTGAAAAGATAAATCTTGCCACTGTTGATGATCGTTGGATGTCTGGATCTGCCATGAAAAATGGCAGGGATTTTTTTTGCTATCCTCGCATACGGCTTGCAGTTTATATCCCGCTGTCAATTTAGGTTTATCGATAAATTCAACCTCAATATATTCTTGTCGAGTCCCGGGTTTAAGTGTCCAGAAGCGTTCTTTATGGGTTTGAGTGTCGATCTCTTTAAACACGAGTAAAGGATGAGCCGTAGAAGACACGTTGATAATTGAGATGTTCGCTTGGGGCTCTGCTGATAAATGAACCTTCATCCTGACCCCTGGCTTGGCATATTTAATGCGCTCGACCCCCCGCAAAGAAGGCATATCAACGACCTGCATATGATCATCCGCCACCACAGGCCAATCTAGAAAGACTTCTTGGAAGGTGAGTGTCTTACCAAGCGGTAAACTGTATTTCTCAAACATAAAACGGATATGATCAGTCGTTGTTGTAGTCAAGCCAAATTCAAAGGGCAGTTCATATTCAATGACCGAGTCGCCTCGGCGGTTAAGGATGATCGCAACCGTATCAACACGGCTATAATCCGTTTTGGCGGCAATCGCTTGAACGAAATGGTTTTCTTTACGGTAATTGCGGACGGTTTGATGAATTAACCATGTGGCCGTCAGTGTCATGCTTAAGAAATAAATAGCCACCACTGCATGTACAATTTTCTTAGAAGGACGATTGTCAACGCTGCGGGCGAGATAGTTAAAATAAAAGATGACTAACGCCAAGCCCATCAAGCTTGATGACAGAAAGGTGCGATAGCCGATGATCGATGTGTAATTAACAGGCATGAGTGAGGGTGTATTGGCCAATAAAAATAAGATGACACCGCAGGCAAGTTTTTGGATTGCGATGTTCGATATTCCCGTCACGCGTTTCTTATAAATCAACAGCACAGTCCCTGCTACGATCCAAAACGCTGCGATCGCCAGCCATTCAATGCGTGGATGATTATGCAAAAGTGCATCCCATGTTCCGATCAAGGAGTTTCTTAAAAGCTCACAGGCCAAGTCATATTTCTTAGAGAAATTGTGGACCAATTCCATGTCGTAAATATTCGAATTAAGCGTGGGAAATTTCAGAACGTTCTTGCCGTAAGGAAGGATGACAATTTTGACAATGGCCCAATATACGGCCAAAAGCACACCAAAGAAGCAGCACTCCTTGATGATCGAAGCTCGGGTCGATGCCCACGATTCTTGGGCAAAGAGCATTTTAAGAAACATCATGGCAAATACGATCATGGCCATGGGTTGATAGGTCAAGAGTGAACATAGGAATAAGGCAGCCGCAAGGATGGCATTCTTTTTCTTGAGTAGGGTGGTTGTCAGCATGACATAGGAGGTCAAGCCAAAGAGCAAGGCGATTGACTCAGGCATACCGTTGGATGTCCAAAGTACGTTTAAAATATTGGCTGGCAGCAAAATAAAGAAGAAGGCCGTGGCAAAGGAACACAGATAGCTCATCGACAAAGAAGTGCAGAATTTGAATACAAGCCAACTGGCCGCCATTTTGGTAAGGAAAATAAATATTCTTAAATAGGTGAATTGTTCAATGCTGCTGATATGCCATCCCAGAAAACTATTCAACCAAGCAAAGAACGGCCGGCCTTGCATAATGAGAGCCGGAGCTTCATTATTACCGAGCCAGTTACCCTTGAGCGTGACAATATAGAATCCATCTGTATGAGCGCTGAAAGGGAAGATGAAAGCCGGAAGGAAAATGAGTACTAAGAAAATAGAGGCTGTTTTGAGATAACGCACAATGAGAAAAATATTATTATTAAAAATCTTTCCTGGCAAGGTTTATTTAATTAAGATAGATTGCCTTTAGGAGAAATGAATGAAAATTGCAATCATCGGAGCTGGACCAGCTGGATTGACAGCCGCTTATGAGCTAGCCAAGCAGGGGATAGAAGTAGAAGTTTTTGAAGCAGGCAAGAGTCCTGGTGGGATGGCTAAGACCATCGCCCTGTGGGGTCAACGGGCAGATCTAGGGCCTCACAGATTCTTTAGCAAGGACAAGAGAGTCAATGAGCTTTGGTTGGAAGTTCTTAAGGATGATTACCAGATCGTCAATCGTCTTACCCGCATTCTTTACGACCGCAAATTTTATAATTACCCCTTAAGTCCCCTCAATGCCTTTAAGAATTTGGGGCTGTGGAAGGCGTTGGTGTGTTTTGCCTATTATGTGAAGGAAATGATGTTTCCCACCCGGCAGGAAGGGAATTTCGAATCCTGGGTGACGGGCCGTTTTGGTCGGCGCCTCTTTGAGATATTCTTTAAGCCCTATAGCGAGAAATTATGGGGTATCCCCTGTAATGAGCTTGATTCTGATTTCGCCTCACAGCGCATCAAAAAACTTTCTATGCTCGAGGTGGTCAAAAACGCCATCAATGCCAATAAAACGAAAAAACACCGTTCTCTTTTGGACCAATTTGCCTATCCGAATCAAGGTACAGGCACGCTTTATGAACGCATGGCAGCTTTCATTGTTCAACATAAGGGCACAATACACTATCAAACGCCGGTAGAAAAGATTGTTGTAGAGGAAGGTCGTGCCAACACCTTGGTCTTGAGTGATGGCAAGGTCTGTAGCGGATATGATCACATTGTCTCAACGATGCCGTTAACCTTGTTGGTGAGTCGCCTGGCTAATGTGCCTTCAAAGGTTAAGGAGGCTGCGGCTGCTTTGAAATTTAGAAATACCATTCTGGTTTATTTACACGTTAATAATACTCATCTGTTTCCCGATCAATGGATCTATGTGCAGTCACCGGAATTCAAGACCGGACGCATTACCAATTTTAGGAATTGGACCCCCGGGCTTTATGGGGAATCCAAGACTACCATCTTGGTTATGGAGTACTGGTGCAATGATGGGGATGAGATTTGGAGCTCTGCTTCGGAAGAATTGATTGCTTTAGCGAGCCAGGAATTGACACAAATGGATTTTGCCAAAGGCGGAATTTTAGCTGGACATGTAGAACGTATTCCCCGATGTTATCCTGTTTACCACAAAGGCTATAAGGACAAGGTTAAGATTATTCAGGAACATTTAACCGTCATCGAAGGTTTAAGTGTGATTGGCCGTTACGGTGCATTTAAATACAATAATCAAGACCATAGTATTTTGATGGGCATCCAAGCAGCATCCAATATCAGCTGCGGCACTAGCCACGATCTGTGGGAAATCAATACCGACTTTGATGATTATCAAGAGTCGTATATCATTACGAAAACGGGATTGATTAAAGAAACGTAGAGGGCTGGGAGACCCAGCCCGTACGGGCGAGGTTTCCTCGCCCTCAAAAAAAATTCTAAATTAGATTTTCAAAATTTATGTGCATGCTATTATTGCTATCTTTCAAATCGTAGGGAAATGGCATCCTGCTTGCGGTAGGCAGAGCGTGCCCCTACAAATCATGAGGAGCGCAAAGTGTTTAATTTATTTCAAATGTTTAAAACCAAAAAATCCAGTGTTCAATTAGGCACTGTTTTAGTTGTAGATGATAATGAGGTCGATCGAACCCTTGTTCAACGAATTCTACAAAAGAATAATTGTACTGTTCTAACGGCTGTTGATGGTGAGAGTGGTATTAAATTAGCTAATGCAGAAAAAATTGATTTGATTCTCCTTGATTATCATTTGCCGGGTCTCAATGGTATTGAAGTTTGTACTATATTAAAGAAAGACCCCCGCACTAGAAATATTCCTATCATTTTTCAGTCTTTGAGTGATGTGGGTGGAGATATTATTGATTTTTATGAAGTCGGAGCAGAGATTTATTTGCACAAACCCATTGATTCTAAAATTCTTGTTAATGAAGTAAAATTAGTTTTAGAGGAATTGAAAACAAAGAAGTACGACGAATAATCCATTACAGACAATACATGAGAAAAATCGATAGATTTTTACTATTGTTCTTAAGTTTATGTTGCTTATTTGTCGTTCTCTGTACGATTCATTATCTTCGCGGTCGGCCGTTGTGGTTAGATGAGATCAGCGTTTTTAAAAGCGTTCAGCTTAATTCGACTGAAGATTTCTTTACCAAGCCTCTTCAAGTTGCTCAAATCTTTCCTCGGCTTTACCTGTGTGTCATCCAAAAGATTGCCCAGCCTTTTGATTTAAGTGTCTGGGGTGTGAGATTATTACCATATCTAAGCATGTTATTGGCTTTTGCTCTTTGGATGAGAATAGGACGACTAGCCTTAAAAGATAATATCCAATATCTTGTTTTTGTCTTGTGTTGGACGGCCTCGATCCCGCTGATTTATTATTCTGCCGAACTTAAGCAATATTCCATGGATGTTCTAGTTTCAGGATGTTTTGTCCTCTTTCTTTATAATCAAACTAATCTGGCTCGCAGTTTAAGCCGCAGTCAGTACACAGCCTTGCTGATGGCTCTGCCTTTATTAGGACTCTTTTCGTATCCCGCTTTTATATTTATGGCCTTTCCTTTATATAACATGCTTCGCGAAAAGCAAAAATCGTGGATGCAGATATTGTTGTATATATCGGTGTGTTTGATGGTGTTAGCTGCTCTGTATGCCTTTGATTTAAGGATATCCAAAGCTAATGCCGATACCCAAGGATTTAATGATTATGCTATTAGTTTTCAATCATTTCCGGAATTTTTGCGAACCTGGTGGGAAGGGACCATGAATTTATTCTCCAGATGGTTTACCGAGCAACCACGTTGGATGAAGAAGGTAGGACTTGTATTTATGGTCTTAGGTATCGGCTATATTCCTTGGGCCTTTTTTCATAATTGGACGAAGGGCAATCGCCAATTAAGCTCGGTTGAACTTTTGGCCTTTCCTTTATATATTGAATTAGTCATCCTAGGGGCCTTAAAGAAATACCCCTTTACTGTACCTAGAACCTCGTTGTTTTATTGTCCAATCACATTTCTGATGACGCTCAAAGCTTTGGATCTTATTAAAACCTATCATCGAGATCTGTATCGTTTTATAATGGCTGCATTCGTGATCTTTTTATTGGTAGTTGCTGTTGGCATTGCCAAGGTGGTCATGACCAAGGACTTGGGAAGTATCTGTTTTATTTGGTAAAAATATGGCAAAAGAATATGTGTGGTCAAAACAAACCCTAGCAAAAGACCTCCAGATCATTAATTGCGCTGCCTATGATCCAATCCGAGATTTTAGAATGGATCCAACTGGTTTTTATGTGCTGATTCGAGCCGAACATAAAGCTGGCGTAATTGAAGTAGCCATTTGCGATAAGCGGCATACAATTATCAAAGTTTTTCGAGGCAAAAAGGTCCAGGATTTATACTTTGCTATTTTTGAATACGAGCAAAAGCATGGCTGTGAATGGTTTAGAAGAAAAGATCACATTGCTTATTTGGGCAAGGAACTTAAAAAAGCAGAGATAGCTCTAAGTGCAGCAACCACTTACGTTCAAGAATAAATCCTATTGACTGTCGCAAACCCATATGTAAAATAGGCCCATATTTCAAAGAAGGATTTCCCAAAGGAAAGGATTTTCATGACTAATATCATTTTTGCCGTATGTCTCGTTGTGTTAGGAGTTGTAACGCGTTGCGTTCCTCATGCTAGTCAGTTTACAGCTATGTTAGCAGTTGCAATGTTAGGTGGAATGTATTTAGATCGACGGATTGCTTTGGCCTTGCCATTGACCATCATGATTGTTACGGATCTTTTTCTAGGTTTTCACAATACAATGTTTTTCACCTGGGGAAGCATGCTCATTATTAGCGCCATCGGATTATTTGTTCGAGATCGTAAAAGTTTAGCCAATGTTTTCGCGGGTAGTCTCGTGTCATCTATCATTTTCTTTATTATTACGAATTTTGGTGCATGGTTTACCTTGTATCCTCAAACATGGGATGGTTTGAAGCAGTGTTATTTTATGGCCATACCTTTTTTTAGAACGACTCTTTTAAGTACAGTTGCCTATAGTGTGATTGTCTTTTTAGCTTTTGAATGGATTTTAAAACGCACCACCGAAGCTTCATTGGCCCGCGTAAAAAAATAGCATATTGTTCAGGGAAATCTTGTGAGAATCAAGAACAGTCCCGCTAGGGTTATTCCATCATAAGGAAAGTCCCAACACCTGAAGAATATTTAATAGCTGAATGCCTGCGAGAGAACAGGACAGGATGCGCATATTGAGAAGGTTGTCAGGGAACGCCCTCAATCGTTTAATTACGGTTGGGGGTTTTTTATTTTAAGGAGAAATTATGAGAATGTTTAAGTGGTTTTTAAGTTTAGTGGTGACGGTAGGTTTAACATCAGTATCGTCCGCTGATGAAGGAAAGAACTATGATTTAAATAAAATTGTCATCATTTCAAGTCGTTTGGCTCAAAATGATTACAAATTGTCTTCGGATGTAACTGTCATCACTCAAGAGATGATCGAAGCCTCCAATGCTAGCACCGTAGCTCAAATCCTTTCACAACAATTAGGAGTCAATATTTATGATAACGGTACGGTGAAAACAGCTACCATTGATATCCGCGGTTTTGGTGATACAGCCAATCGTAATATATTGATGTTGGTCAACGATCGTAAAGTTAACCCTGTAGATGTTTCAGGTCCTGATTTACTGCAGATTCCTTTGGATTCTGTTGAGCGTATTGAAATTGTTCGGGGTTTTGGAACGGTGCTTTATGGGGATAATGCTGTAGGTGGAGTTGTGAATATTATTACTAAAGAAGGAAAAGGAAAGTTATCCGGGAAAATCAGTGGTACTTATGGCAGTTATGACAGCCGGGGCACTGCTGCTGAAGTTTCAGGAAGCACGAAGAATGTTTCGTATTATGCCTACTCTGATTACGACGATCAACATGGCTATCGCCAAAATAGCGACGTTTTAAGTAAGAATTTCCAGACTCGTTTGAGCACCAAACCTTCAGATTGGCTTAAGGTTGGCCTTGACGCCACATGGCATGAGGATGATTATGGTCTTCCAGGAGGTTTAAAGGGTACGGAAATAGAACAATTAGGCCGACGTGGCTCAAGAAATCCTTCGGATAAAGCTTCCACCAAAGATCGAGCGATCCAGGGAACATTTGATATCAATCCTTTGGATGAAGATTTTGGTCATTTGGTCATGGATACGTCCTACCGTGATCGAGATACCTATGCAAATTTTGTTAGCCAAGGAATCGACACAAAGCGTGATAGCAATACATTAGGTTTCACAGGAAAGTATATTTTTGACAAATTGATATTGGATCACGAAGTCAATATCGTGACTGGCGTTGATTATTACAACACCGATCAAGATATTCTTGGAGGTGGATTTAGTACGGATGATATCACGATCTCCAAAAGAGAATATGGGGCCTATATTTCAAGCGAATTTGAAGTATGGAACCACTTATTCTTAACCGGTGGTACTCGATATCAGAAAGCCTGGTACACCTTTAACCAAAAGAATTCACCTCAGAGCTTCCAGAAACAAGCTCCAGATAAGCAGGCTTCGATGGTTGGTTTGAAATATGAATATGCCAAAGGATCCAATGTCTTTGCTAATATCCAGCAAAGTTTTCGTTTTCTGGCAACCGATGAATGGTACAGTTCATTTTCAGGCTTGAATACCAATCTCAAACAACAGACGGGTACGCAATATGAACTTGGAGTTAAACATAATTTCAAAGATACGGTCACGGTGCATGTGACTCCATATATCACAAAGTTACGTAATGAAATCTTTGTAGATCCAACAGCTGGAGGGGGTTTTGGTGATAATAGTAACTATGATCGTACTATCCGGCGAGGGGTTGAAGTAGGACAAACAACTAGTCTTTTGAAACTTTTACCTCCTATTAATAATGTTAACAAAATTGATTTTTCAACCAGTTATAATTATCAAAATCCAGAATTTGATGGGGGAGCCTTTGATGGTAATCGTATCCCGATGGTAGCCCAACATCAGGCCAATGGAGTGCTTACCTTAGGCGTGTATGATCGTTACAATGCTTCACTTATTGGTACCTATGTTGGTGAGCGCTATGCGATCAACGATACTTTTAATGCTACTCCTCAATTAAAGAAGTATTTTACGTTAGATAGTAAATTGAGCTATGTGTATCAGGCTCTCGAGATATTCTTTGCTGTGAATAATATCTTTGATCAAAAGTATTATTCGACCGCAGTCAAATCGACGACTTCTAGCATTAAGGATTTCTTTCCAGCACCAGAGCGTAATTTTACAGCAGGGATGAGCTTGAAATTCTAGATACGTTGAAGGATAGTATCAATAGGAGAGAGTTTATTAAGCGTGTAGAAATGTAAGCCAGGGGCGCCACTTTTAAGGAGCTCCTGGCTTTGTTTTACTGCAAAAGCAATACCTGCCTGTAATGTCTTTTCTGGATCTTCTACAATAGGTTTAAAGATTTCATGCACTTGGGCTGGAACGGAAGCTCCACACAGTGCACAGAATCGCAATAGCGCATTGTAATCGGTAATAGGTAGAATTCCTGGGATCACAGGCTTGTTCACACCTATTTTCCTGAGTCGGGCCACATAATCGAAATAATCCTGATTATTAAAGAATAACTGAGTGATGATAAAGTCAGCGCCAGCATCAATTTTGGATTTGAGGTATTGCGCATCGAGATCACGCGAGGCAGCTAGCAGATGCCCTTCAGGAAACCCCGCCACACCAATCTTAAAATAAGATCCAAAATGTTCGCGGATAAAGGCGACCAGTTGACAGCTGTATTGGAAATTCTCTGGCCCGGGCGTCCAATTGGGATTATCACGAGGAGGATCGCCGCGCAAGGCTAGCACATTGCTGATCCCGCGATTCTTCATGTCTTGTAAAATAGCTTTAATTTCATCCTTAGTGTGAAGCACGCAGGTTAAATGCGCCATGGCAGGAATCCCATGGGTTTCTTGAATATATTGCACAATATCCAAGGTCTTGCCGCGGCTGCTACCACCAGCACCATAAGTACAGGAAAAAAATTTGGGCTTAAGTTGAGCAAGGCTGGCAATGGTCGCTAAAAGTTTTTGATGACCTTCTTCCGTTTTAGGCGGAAAAAGTTCAAACGAATGTGTGAAAGGCGGATTAATAGATAAATCATTTGGATTCATGGGGCCTATTATATAACAGAATCTTCTCCCGAGAAGCTCAATTTTTTAGATTGCAATCCATGCATATATCTTCTAATATTGACTGTTTATTAAAAGCGTTTTGACCCCTTTTTGGCTAAAAGAGTAGAGATACTATGTACATTTTAGGCCTCAGCAGCTATTCTCACGAAGCTTCTTGTTCCTTAATTAAGGACGGGCAAATTAAATTTGTCATTGAAGAAGAGCGTTTAAATCGTGAAAAGCACACCTGGAAATATCCAGCTAATGCGATCGCTAAGTGTTTGGCATTAGAGGGGATAACTATCCAAGATATTGATCACATCACATTTTTCTGGGTTCCCAACCGAGAAATTTTAGGCAACGCGACTCACTTCTTTAAATATTTCCCTGAAAGTCTTAATCTTTTAAAAGGGTCGTCTGGTGGCGGCGAACTTTCTTTTCTGACTCGCGTTCAATTGATGAATAATATTGGCCGCAAGGTCCAGGAACAGTTTAGCTTACTCAAAACACCACGAATTCATTTTATCGAACATCACCTGGCCCACGCCGCCAGTGCTTTTTTTGTCAGCCCCTTTGAAAAGGCTGCGATTTTAACCATTGATGGACGCGGTGAATCGACCAGTACCATGATGTCATTGGGTGATCAAAACGGTATCCAGAAATTATTAGAGATCAAGGTTCCTCATTCGCTAGGGCATTTGTATGCTGCCATAACTGATTATCTGGGCTTTAAGCCATTCTTTGATGAATGGAAGGTCATGGGCATGTCAGCTTATGGTAAAGACACCTACGTTGCTGATTTTGCTAACATCGTCCAATTATTATCTGAGGGCACCTACCAATTGAATTTGGATTACATATCATTTCATACGCATGGTGGCAATCAGTGGTTGAGCGAGAAATTTTTAACGACATTTGGGCCGCGACACACCAAGGGTGAGGCGCACAGCCAGCATCACTATGATATGGCCTATGCTTTGCAAAAAACTATTGAGAAAGCTGGGGTTCATTTAGCCAATGGAATTTATCAACGTACCAAATTAGATAACTTATGTATGACTGGTGGGGTCGTCTTAAATTGTTTAATGAACAAACGCATTGTCGAGCAGACTCCTTTTAAGAATTTCTTTTTCCAACCGATTGCCAATGATGCAGGAACTTCCTTGGGAAGCGCCTTGTACTATTATCATCAAGTTTTAAATCAGCCACGTAAGCATGTCTTTGATTCAGCCTATTTGGGTATGGAGTATGGTCAGCAAGAAATCGAGCAAGCGCTTCGATCCCGTGGTGTAAAATACGTTATGACTTCCAATATTGCGCAAGAGACAGCAAAGCATATTGCCCAGGGTAAAATTGTCGGATGGTTCCAGGATCGTATGGAGGCTGGTCCGCGCGCTCTTGGACATCGTAGTATTGTAGTTGATCCAACCAACAGTCAGATGAAGGATAAGCTTAATTCACGCGTGAAAAGACGTGAGATGTTTCGACCGTTTGCACCGTCAGTCTTAGAAGAAAAAGCCCAGGAATATTTCCTTATGCCCAAGGGGCAGAAATCACCATATATGATTTTGATTGCTGATGTGTTAGAAGATAAGAAAAAGATTTTGCCTGCTGTCACGCACAATGATGGCACAGCACGGGTGCATACGGTTAATCGAAGAGTGTCACCCAAATATTGGGAATTAATCAGCGAGTTTGAAAAAATTAGCGGTGTGCCGGTATTGTTAAACACATCTTTTAATGAGAATGAACCTATAGTGTGTACGCCAGAGAATGCCATTGATTGTTTCTTGCGTACTGAGTTCGATGTGTTGGCTATAGGTAACTTTTTGGTGACTAAATAATGAGCTTTAAAAAATATTATCATGATTTAAGAGCTAAGCAGTATCAGTATTTCATCTCGCAAGGCAAGAAGGTGCTGACCATTGACCCTGATGGCAAGCCACGTGTGGCTTCAGGAGAAAAGAAATTTGATTATATTGTTTTGGAAGGAACGCTTGGCAGTACCGATGACATTCAGCAATATTTAGAACAATTGCGTGGCTTTTGTCACAAAGATACCCGCATTATCATCGAGTATTACAGTTATCTGTGGCAATACCTTTTAAAGCTGGGTGAAAAGCTTGGGTTTAAAAAGCCTGAGAAAATCCAAAATTGGCTGACTTGGCAGGATATTTTTAATTTTCTTCATTTGGCAGGCTTTGAACCCATCAAAACCGAACGCTGCGTTCTTTTTCCTTTCAACATCTGGGGCTTTAGTTATTTAATCAATCGATACATCGCGAAATTACCTTTGTTTAATGCTCTGACCCTTAATCATTTCATTATTGCCCGACCATTATTTAAAGAGGAAAGGGAATATTCAACAACGATTCTGGTTCCTTGTCGTAATGAGAAGGGGAATATCGAGGCCGCCATTACGCGCACACCTAAATTTGGAGGACATCAGGAATTTATTTTTGTTGAGGGGCATTCGAAGGACGGTACCTACGAAGAAGTAGAACGCGTCATGAAAGCTTATCCTGATAAAGATATTAAACTCTTTAAACAACCAGGTAAGGGCAAGGGTGATGCGGTACGCGCAGGTTTTGCTAAAGCCCAATGCGAGATTCTAATGATTCTTGATGCTGATCTAACCGTGCCACCAGAAGATATGCCGAAATTTTATGAGGCCATCAAAAGTGGTAAGGGTGAATTCATTAACGGCTGTCGCTTGATTTATCCAATGGAAGATGAGGCGATGCGATTTCTGAATTTACTCGCTAATAAATTCTTTGGGATGTTTTTTAGTTGGTTGCTAGGCCAGCGATTTAAAGACACTTTATGCGGGACCAAGGTCATTTTGAAGCATCATTATGAGGAGCTAGTTGCCAATCGTCATTACTTTGGTGATTTTGATCCGTTTGGTGATTTTGATTTGATTTTCGGTGCCGTAAAGCTAAATTTGAAGGTTGTTGAACTGCCGATCCGTTATAAAAGTCGTCAATATGGCACCACTCAAATTCAGCGCTTCCGTCATGGTTTATTGCTCTTGAAGATGTGTGCCTTTGCCATGAAGAAAATTAAGTTTATTTGATCTATGAATCAAACAAATCTCACCAGAGGTAAGGGTTTGTTAGAGAATTTCTTAGCCCAGCGAAGGGCGAGAAAGGCTGATAGTCTTATATTACCTTCTTACCGACAGGGGAGAATATTGGATATTGGTTGCGGACTTGTTCCTTTCTTTCTTCTGCAAACATCTTTCCAAGAGAAATTTGGCATCGATTCATCAACGGGTGATTTACCAGATAATGGGGAAATCCAGATTCATCGAGAAGCCATTGAAAAAGATAAGCCGATACCTTATCAGGAAAATTTCTTTGATGTGGTAACCATGCTAGGTGTTTTAGAGCATTTTAATCATGAACAAGCAGCTAGCCTTTTTAAGCAGGTCTATCGCGTCCTTAAACCACATGGACGTTTTATACTGACAACGCCTCATCCGTGCACATCCCAGCTATTAAAAGTCTTAGCTAGCATATCATTGATCAGTCGTCAGGAAATTGAGGGTATTCAAGCGACGTATTCAATCGATTCGCTGCGTTCTTTATTGAAAGAAGCGAATTTTAAACATAACCAGACACACACGGGTTATTTTCAGGTGGGTTTAAATACCTGGGTTTATGGTGAGAAATAATTTATGAAAACAGCTGGTTTAAATATTGTTACCGATCTTCAGAATACACATTGGCTTAAGTATATTCTGGAAGAATTTAAGAGTATCAATGGTTTTGAAGCAGGTATTGATATCGTTAATAGCAACAAAATCAATGTTTCCAAATTAGAGAATGTCATTTTTTATACTCAAGATTATCAAGGGGGGAAGGTTACCTTAGTTAATAAATCCAACATCCTTCCGCAAGGCAATATTCAATATATCAATGAGAAGATTTACGTTGTTGAAGACACTAAAACGTCTGATCTTCGATTTGCCTTGTCCTATGATCTTTTCTGGAATGCCTTTGTGTTTCTTTCGCGTTTGGAAGAATACCGTGCATCGTTGAAAGGGCAGAAGACTTTAAGTCACTGCCTTTTGCATCCGCGTCACGACAAGAAGTCGTTAACTGTTCCCATTGTGAATTGGTTATTCAATGATTTGGAAATTCTGATTCGAGAAAGTTTCCCGCATCTCACATTTAAAGCAACTCCGATAGCCAAGATAGAATTATCGCATGATGTGGACTATCTTTCCAAAACACTCCAGTTTATGCTTAAGCAAAGCATTTTGAACACCTATGATATCTTTCGTTTTATTTTTAAAGGCCCCGATGCCTTAAGAAGCCTTAATCAGTCAGTCAAATTTTTGTTTTCAAAGCCATCGTATTGGTGTTTTGATTACTGGGAGAATATAGAAAAGCAGTCGAATCGACGTTCAATATTCTATATACACGCTCAGGCCATTCGTAAAGATTTGCGCACATGGATCATTGATCCTACGTATGATTTATTAAAGAATAAGCCATTGCAGGAGAAGCTGCGCGAGTTACGAAAAGAAGGCTTTGAAATAGGCTTGCATGGAAGTTATTTGGCAGCCATTAATGAGAAATTAGCACGCCAAGAAAAAGAAATTTTAGAAAATGTGCTTCAAGAGCCAGTAACTAAGGTCAGACAGCATTGGTTACGATTTAACGAAGACATTACGCCGTATATTCATAATAAATTATTTAAGTATGACTCGACCTTGGGTTGGAATGATCGCGTGGGTTTTCGTAACGGATGTGCTAGTCTTTTTCATCCTTACGATCACAAGAATGACTGTGCTTTTAATTATGTAGAAATCCCACAGGTCATTATGGATTTTAATATTTACCAGTCGCAGGGTGTTGAAAACGTCTATTTTGTCGAGAGGACCTTGCAGATTTTAGATGCCCTAGAGCATTGTAAATCAGTTCATGTGGCGGTCTCATGGCACCAGCAAGTGTGTAATGAAGATTATCAGTGGCACAAAACCTATGAAATGGTGCTTAAGCACATTGAAAAGACTCATCCAAAGGATAAGTTAGAAGCTTATGCGTAAGATTACGTGGGTCGATATCTATTGTTTGGTTATTCTGGTTGCCTACCTAGCCTGGAGGGTGGTTGTATTTTTAAAAAAACATTAACCTACAGTGTTCATTTCCCGACATTCTTTCTGATTGTTGGTTTTCCCTTATATTGGATAGAGCTTTATTTTCTTTCGAGCCATAAAGCTACCGTGTCTCCCATAGCCTGGCTCGCTACTCTTTCCTTATTCATAGTGATCTTGATTAAAGAGTGGTCAAGCATTGTTGCTGCGTTAAAGAAGATACGGCTTGACTTTGGGGCTTTAAGTCTAGCCAACAAGATTTTTGTTTGGCTGGGGGCTGGGTTATGTTTCTTTATACTTCTGGTTGGTTTGTATGCCTCACGCTTAGCACCACATTTACCCCAAGAATTTGATGTGATTAATTATCATATCACCATCCCGCGTCAGCACTTGCTTATGGGATCCTTCGAACACTTGCGATGGTCATCGGCAGATTTCTTTCTTCTACCCATGGATTTTGCTTTAACACCATTTTGGTTGATTGATGTATTACCTAATAAGTGGCCTCAGTTCGTTTTTCTCATTGGGTTAGTTTTAGTGTGTTGGTCATTGATGCGACGTTTAGGTAATAACGATTTACTAAGCAAGGTGCTCGTGGTTTTTGCTGTATTAGGTGCCCACAGTGTAGGTATTCAAGTAGGTACTGCGATGATGGGGCTTGCCGAAGCGTATTTATTTTTGGCTTGCATCGATAGTTTCTTAAGAGGGAGCTTGGTTTTGTCAGCGATCGAGGCTGCTTTTTTTATTTGGTCTAAATCATTTCGACCGTTGGAAGTTGGATTAATTTTGGTTGCGATCATCGTCAGTTATTATCTTTTAAAGAAAATATGGGGTAAGAATATTCAATTAGGATTCACCGAAGGTTTATTGATTTCTGCTGACGATTGGCGTGAGTATCGAGCTAGACTTAAACGCATGGTCGGGGTCTTTGTGTTGGCAAGTCTCGTTATCGCAGGTCCTTTTTTGTTTAAGTCGTTATATTACAGTGGAACGCCGCTTTATCCTTTCGGGGCAGGTATGGTGATGATCAACAAGAATATTGATCAGAATTCGTTGGCCTGGCAGGCGATTAAAAATAATTCCCAACAATTGACTGATGTTAAGAACACCTATGGTATGACGCGCACGTTGACAAATTTCATCGAGCATTTGTGGCTGATTGGCGTGCCTGAAGATAATGTGAACAATCGTTTTGATTATCCTTTGGGTTTGGTTTATCTGTTATGTTTAGGACTTTTTCTTTCTTTATTTATCCAGTCCTTACGTCATCGACAATTTCTACTTTTTCATTTTTGGGTGGTAATGGGATGGTTGTGCTGGTGGATGGGCTCTCAACAAAGCCGCTTCTTGTACGTACCTTTGTTTTTGATGTTTATATCTGTAGTTTCAGTGAAGAGATTTCAAACCGTTGTGTTTCGTGGTTGTATTTTAATCGCGCTTGCCTTGACAACCCTTTCCGTATTTCGAGCTAATGCCCCTGATTTTAAGAAAAGTTCTTGGGAAGTATTACGACCCGAAGACCAAGAGTTTGTTCAAATGGCTAAGATCATTCCTAAAGATCAACGTATCGTTTTGCAAAGGCAAGATGTGGCTTTTGCACCTTTCCTCGTCAGTGCTGTTAAATCCGATGAAATATTAGTTTTGCAGTTTTAAGATCGCTTTTTTGTTTGAGGCCACCAGTGTTGCAGGGCATAGCCGATAGCAAGGAGATATAATGGCGCAATGGGCAAGGCCCATCGAGGCACTGTGTTAAATAGTGCATGAAGAGCTGTGTAAAATAAAACAATCACAAATAAGCTAAAACATTGGTAAGCCTCAGTGGTAGGCAAGCGTCGAAAATCCAAAGGACTTCGCAGGAACCCTATGAGGCCAAAGAAGGCAATCAAAGAGACTAAGGACACCAATAGGCGCAAACCATCTTTAAAAATACCCGTATCATGAATCTTGGCTAACCATGGTGGGTAGGTTACAAATCCAATTTTAGTTGATTCCCAGAAAAACATTTTAATCCAATCCAAAGTTGATAAGAGAGTGAACTGAAAAGGATGTTCCATTACTCTATCCTTCGAAGCTGTTAAAAAGAATTGATCCGCTTCTTCTTCAGGTATTTTCATAGCTCGAAATTCACCAAGTTTGGCTGCACCTAGCGAATCACTCGTAACGTTAGGTTCCCAATATGAACATTCCTCAATTGTAAAGAATTTCGTGCAAGCACCTTTGCCAGGCACGTGAGCAAGCGCGATCAAGAAACCCCTGGGGGTAAGCGGCTCGGTTTTAAGAGCACAGCTGCCATACAAAGCCCAACTGCCTCGATCAGTGATGGCATAGTGATTGTTATATTTCTTATTTAACATCTTATAAGCATGAATCGGTATGGCATAAACGGTGTAAAAGGTTAACAGAAGGACCAAGGTGTTTAGAAGGATACGCTTATTGTTTTGGATCAAGGATTTTAAGAAAAAACCTAAGTAAACGATCACAAAAATGAAGAAAATTGGCTCGAAAATCGATTTGGTCAAGGTGATTGTAATAAATAACAATCCAAGCGCTACGCCTATCAAGCAATTGTGAACTGATCGCTGCCGAGGGAGGGTTTCAAACGAGTGAGCGGTCAACCAGGCTGCCATCAAAACAAAAGGAATGGCTGCGATTTCAGAGTATAAGCTAAACGCAGTGTTGGCTAAGGCCGGGGATAGTCCGAAATAAATAAGAATAATGACGCATATCAGAGGGCGGACATTGAGTCGCTGCAAAAGGCAATAGGTCAAAAGTTGGCTTATGAACAGGAAAATGACGCTTAAAGTGGCGATAATTTTAGTGTATGAGATGCTGAGCATGGGTTCCAGATACATTGATAAAGCAACTAAGGAAGGGTAAAAGGGTTCACGGTTAGGGCCGGTTTCAAAATAGGGAATGTAGCCTTGAGTATGGATGAGACGGCCTAATTGTTCGTAGCCAATCGCATCATTTTCCAGGACCTGCTGAGTGTTAAAGATTAAATAAATCCAAAAAAGGAGAGAACTTAAAAAAACACCTAAGATGATTACAGAGAAGGGTTTTTGCTTCATTGTGAACACAGATTAGCATCGAGGTTTACATAGAGCAAGGGAAACAAAAACTTTCTATAAATTCGGGTTTCCAAGTTTAAAATGACTTGACTTAATGGTCGTTATTTTTATAATGTTCAAACAATGAACATAAAAAACAGTTCTTTAAACGAGCGGGAATTTGAATTAATCAATATTATTGGTTCCCAAATAGCCAATAATCAGCGCAATCTCTCTACCCAGATGGACATTTCTTTAGGGATGACCAATATGCTTTTAAAGCGAATGATTGCTAAAGGTTACATTCGTATTCAACAGCTCAATAGCCGCAAGATACAGTACATTCTTACCTCTAAAGGATTTAGCGAAAAGATGCGTAAATCCATTAAATACACCATCAAAACTCTTAATTCGATTTCCCTCATTAAAACGTGTTTACGCGACATGATGGTCGCTTTGTATGCCCAAGGCGAACGGGAATTTTGGGTCTTAGCGACCGTGGATTTAGCCACACTCATTGAAATGGTGGTCAAGGAAGCTGATTTGGCTAATTGCCAGACTCATTATATTAATGAGTGGACGAATCAGACCTCCAAAGGGGTTTTATTGATAGGAAAAGAAGATGTACAGGTTGAAGGGGCCGAGTATTTAAAGGTCATAGACGTAATGCATGAATTATCTAAAGATGGTTTATTGATAGCAAAGGTGGAATAAAACTATGAACTTATTGAATGGAAAAACAATCTTAGTAACAGGGGCAACAGGTTCTTTTGGTAAGAAGTTCTTACAAATCGTATTGACTCAAGCTAAACCTAAACGACTGATCGTTTTTAGCCGCGATGAGTTAAAGCAATTTGAAATGTCGCAGTATTTTAATCCACATAAATATCCATGCCTCGATTATGTTTTAGGTGATGTTAGAGATCTTGGCCGTTTAAATCGTGTTTTTCGTGGCGTTGATTATGTCATCCATGCAGCCGCACTCAAACAAGTGCCTGCGGCTGAACGCAATCCTGAAGAGTATATCAAGACCAATGTCGACGGAGCCATGAATATTATCCAAGCCTGTTTGGAAAATGGCGTTAAGAAGGTCATTGCGCTTTCGACTGATAAAGCTTGTAATCCAATCAATTTGTATGGTGCAACCAAATTATGCTCCGATAAACTCTTTACTGCCGCTAACATTTATTCGAACGAAGGTGGTACACGTTTTTCAGTTGTACGTTATGGTAATGTTTTAGGAAGTCGCGGATCGGTCGTTCCTTTCTTTAAGGAAAGAGTGAAAAGTGGCGTCTTACCGATCACCGATCCTCGCATGACTCGTTTTTGGATTACCTTGGATCAAACTGTTTATTTTGTTATTGAATCATTAACCCGTATGAAAGGTGGAGAAATCTTTGTTCCTCATATTCCATCAATGAAAATTACCGATTTGGCGACTGCCATTGGTCCTGATTGCAAACAAGAAGTCGTTGGTATCCGCCCAGGTGAGAAAATCCATGAAATGTTGATCAGTGAAGATGAGGCTCGTAATGCCGTACGCTTTAAAGATTGTTTTGTTGTACAACCCGAGAAGACCTTACGCGAGGAATTATTAAAAAGTAAGGGTAAGCTTTGTGATGAAGGTTTCTGTTTTAACTCTGGCGACAATGATCAATGGTTGAGTGTGGCTGAATTAAGTCGTTTAGTTGAGCAAATCGCTGATGATTACACCATCGAGCAATCTCGTTGGGCCATGGATGATATTCCACAATAAAATTCGATGAAAACTAAAAAAAAAGTCTTAATCACCGGGATCAGCGGTCTTTTAGGCAATAATTTAGCTCATTGTCTGAAGGATCAATACAGCATTTTAGGCTTATACTATCAACATGCTTGCAGTATTGATGGGATCGCCTTGAAGAAACTGGACTTAACCGACCCTGGGCAAGCTAAATCTCTAGTCGATGAATTCCAACCAGATGTCCTTATCCATTGCGCAGCCCTTTCCAATATTGAGTACTGCGAAGCCAACCAAGATTTAGCCTATAAGAGCAATGTTTTAGCCACACGTTATCTTGTGGAAGCTCTGGCCAGGAGAGATTGTCATTTTATTTATATCTCCACCGATGCTATTTACGATGAGCAAACACATTTGATTAATGAAGAGCATGCGGTGATTCCTTCAAATTATTATGCTCAAACCAAGATTGAAGCAGAAAAGGAGGCTTCCAAGCATCCCAATACTCTTATATTGAGGACCAATATTTTTGGTTGGAATATTCAGAATAAATTTAGTTTAGGCGAGTGGGTGATCAATGAACTTTCCAATCGCAATCGCATCAAAGGATTTCAAGATGCCCAATTCTCATCGATTTATACCTTTGAGTTAGCCAAGATGATCGACAAGGCCATCCAAAAGAATATTAAAGGCACCTACAATGCAGCGAGTCGCACGCATTTGTCCAAATACCAATTTGCGCGCCAGATTGCCAAGCGTTTTCAATTGGATGAGCAATTGATCGACTCTACTTCGATTGATGATTTTGATTTTAAAGCCAAGCGTCGCAAATTTATGGCCTTAGACACAACCAAAATCCAACAAGCACTTGATGCTCAATGTCCTACAATGGAAGAGTGCATCGAGCTATTCTATCAAGACTATCAAAAAGGCGTTCCTTCGCAAATCAAGCAAGGTCAGCTAGCGGATATTTATCCGAAACTAGATTCTATTCCTTACGGGCGTCAAAGCATTACGCAGGAAGATATTGATGCTGTAGTTAGCGTCTTAAAATCGAGTAATCTCACACAAGGTCCTAAGATTAATGAATTAGAAACTGCGTTAGCCAAGGTATGTTCTTCTAAGCACACCCTGGTTGTGAATTCAGGAACATCGGCCTTACACATTGCTTGCTTAGCAGCTGGCGTGACTGCCGGTGATGAAGTTATTACATCACCTAATACCTTTGTGGCCTCGGCTAATTGCGCTGTGTATTGCGGGGCCAGGCCAGTTTTTGCTGACATCGATCTAAAGACCTATAACATTATTCCCTCTGAGATTGAAAAGAAGATTACGGCTAAAACAAAGGCCATTATTCCGGTGCATTTTGCGGGGCAGAGTTGTGATATGGAAGCGATTAAGAAAATCGTGACTGCCAAAGAAAAAGCATTCGGCAAGAAGATCTATATCATTGAAGATGCTTCGCATGCCTTGGGATCAAAATATAAGAATTCCGAAGTTGGTTCGTGTCAGTACTCGGATATGGCCATTATGAGTTTTCATCCTGTTAAGCATATAACAACAGGCGAAGGTGGTGCTGTTTTAACCAATGATGCAAAGTTATACAAGACCCTTAAGAAATTACGTTCGCACGGAATTACCAATGATGATGACGAGCTATTCCAGGCGAAGCCAGGCACTTGGTATTATGAACAACAGCTTCTAGGTTTTAATTATCGTTTAACCGATATTCAAAGTGCTTTAGGCTTATCGCAATTAAAAAAACTGCCATCTTTTATCGAACGCCGCCGTGAGATTGCAAACAAGTACCACGCAATTTTTAAGAATACCCCGCATATTGTGCTGCCTGCATCTGTACCTGATAGTGTCAGTAATTTTCATCTGTTTGTTTTGCTTATTGATTTTGAAGCGATCAAGATGAGTCGTAAGGCGTTTATGCAAAAATTGCGAGATAAACATATTATTACGCAGGTGCATTATATTCCGGTTGTGATGCAACCTTTTTACACCAAAACTTTTCAGACCAATGTCGATGATTATCCCAATATGAAGAAATATTACAGTCAGTGTCTGTCGATTCCGTTATTCCCAGCGATGAGTGATCAAGACGTTACGACTGTGTTTAATTTGATCCACAGCTTGATTACAACAGGTGATGTTTAAATATGCTAACCATCATTCAAGCCAGAATGAATTCCACACGATTGCCTGGAAAGGTGATGAAAGAGGTGTGTGGTAAACCTTTGATTGGCCACTTGCTTGATCGTTTGAGTTTTGCGAAATCTCTGGGCCAAATTGTGGTAGCAACCTCGGTTAGTCCTGATGATGATCGTCTGGTTCGATACGTTGAGTTCTTGGGAGTCAAAGTCTTTCGTGGCTCACAAGAGGATGTGCTCTCTAGATATTTCTTGGCTGCTCAAAAATACCAGGCCGATCATGTGGTGAGGTTAACTGGGGACTGTCCCCTTATGGATCCTGCGTTGTGCGATGCGGTCGTGCAAACATATTTAGAGAAAAAGGTCGATTATCTGAGTACCGGTTTAAGTTTTGCTGAAGGCATGAGTGTAGAAATTGTCTCTTTTAGTGCTTTAGAAAAGGCGCATCAAAATGCTAGGCTGCGCTCAGAGCGTGAACATGTTATGCCATATATTAAGAATCATCCTGAATCATTTAAGATTTACATCTTGGAGAATGCGACTGATGATAGCCAGTATCGTTTGACTGTTGATGAGCCTCAGGATTTTGAGGTTATTAAATCGATTTTTGAAGCTTTGTCTTTGCGCTCTGGCGTTTTTACGATTGAACAGATTAAAGCATTTATCGATCAAAATCCCCAGATTGCTAAGCTTAACCGACATATTATCAGAAAAGAAGGGTACGCTAAGTCTTTACGAGAAGACTCGATCGTAGATGTGCAATGAGTAAAAAGATATTAGGCATAGCTTGTTTTTATCATAATGCGTCAGCCACCTTGATGGTAGACGGCCAAATTGTGGCTGCGGCGTCCGAAGAAAGCTTTACGCGTAAGAAACACGATCCGAATTTTCCCATCAATGCCATACGTTATTGTTTAAAAGAAGGCAATATCCAGGTATCTGATTTGGATCTGATTGCTTTTTATGATAATCCTAAAAAGAAATTTCAACGTATTATCCAAACGCATATTGATTATGCGCCCCAAGGATTTGACCGTTTTGCCCAGGTGGTGAGGGAGTGGGTATTTAAGAAATTAAATATCCAAGCATTGATTCAAAAGGAACTTAACTGTTCTGTTAAGGTGGTTTGTTTTGACCATCACGAATCGCATGCAGCTTCAGCTTTTTTCCCATCTCCTTTTGAAAAAGCAGCTTTTTTAACGATCGATGGCGTAGGTGAGTGGGCGACGGCTTCATATGGCGTTGGTAATCAAAATAAGATTGAGATCTTAAAAGAACTACATTTTCCAAATTCTTTGGGACTACTATACTCAACCTTTACAGGATTTTTAGGGTTTAAAGTCAACTCGGGTGAGTATAAGGTCATGGGTTTAGCGCCCTACGGAGAGGCTAAATACACGCGTCAAATTTTAGATAATCTCATTGATTTAAAAGACGATGGCTCTTTTTTAATGAACATGAAGTACTTTGATTTCTGTACCAAGAACCGAATGTTCAGTGACAAATTTATCGAGTTGTTTGGTGCCCCAAGAAAAGCTGAAACAAAATTAACGCAGCGAGACATGGACTTAGCTAAATCGATCCAAGTTGTTTCGGAAGAAATTGTCATGCGCATGGTTAAGCATATAAGACAAGTGACTCAGGAACGCTATCTATGTTTGTCAGGAGGGGTTGCTTTAAATTGTGTAATTAACGGCAAGATTTTGAAATCCAAAATATTTGATGATATCTGGATCCAGCCAGCTTCGGGTGACTCAGGCGGTTCGTTAGGTGCAGCCTACATGGCCCATTGCCATTATTTTAAAGGACAATTACCCCCTAAGAATGGTGAAGATTTGCAAAGAGGATCTTATTTGGGATCTTCGCACGATAATGCTGCTATCGAAGCGTATTTAAAAAAAGAAGGTGCAGTGTATGAACGATATGACGATGCTGCCTTGGTCGATCGGGTGGCCGATTTGCTAACCAAAGAGATGGTGGTTGGTTGGTTCTCAGGTCGTATGGAGTTTGGCCCACGTGCCTTGGGAGGTCGATCGATCTTAGGGGATCCGCGTTCGACTCAAATGCAAAAGACGATGAACCTAAAAATTAAATTTCGCGAAAGTTTTCGTCCGTTTGCTCCAGCAATTATGCAAGAGAAGGTGGGAGACTGGTTTGAGATCGATGCTAAAAGTCCCTATATGTTGACCGTAGTGAATGTCAAAAAAGAACGTTGTCGTGCCTTATCAGCTGAAGAGGCAAAGCTTCAAGGTTTAAGTAAGCTTAATAGCATTCGCTCAGAAGTTCCTGCTATCACGCATGTGGATTACTCAGCGCGTCTTCAGACTGTATCAGCCCGGCAAAGCCCTTTGTTCTACCAGTTATTAAAAAGTTTTTATGAGAAAACCCAATGCCCTATGTTGATCAATACATCTTTCAACGTTAGAGGCGAACCCATTGTCGAATCTCCCGAACAGGCCTATACATGTTTTATGCGTACGAACATGGATGTTTTGGTTTTGGGAAATTTTTTACTATATAGAAAACAACAACCGAAGTTTGAAGACCATGTTGAATGGCAGAAAGAGTTTGAGTTAGATTAATATGATAAAGAAATTAGCTATCGATTTTGTCCTGGGCATTATTTTCTTTGTAGTTTTGACCCCTTTGGGATTTTTAAAGAGAATCTTAAGCGTCTCTTTTTCTAGAAGACGAATCTCCCTTTGGGAAATTAAGAAATAATCTCTCTTATGAGCAATCAAAAATCGGATCCAACATCCCATTCCATTTACCGCTATGATGCGTTAACTGGATTTTGGGGCATGGCCAATGTTAACCGACGAGTGAAGTTTACAGCCGGGGATAGTGATTCGTCTGTAGTTGTGCATAATGATTATGGAAACCGTGATAAATCAGTCGATGTCAACTTAAATGAGCGACGATTTTTATGTTATGGCGGCTCTCATACCTGGGGCGCTTACGTTGAGCAAGATGAGCGTTATAGCGACAAATTAACGCAATTAACGAAAGAGAGATTTTTAAACGTCGGTCACGCCAGCCTTGGTTTTGATCAAATAGCCTTAGATATTGAAAAGCGAAGCAGTATCTATAAACCTGAGGGGATTGTCATTGAACAATACCCGTGGGCTTTTCATCGCGTTTTAAATTCTTATGTTAACGGGTATCTTAAACCTTATTATTATTTGCTTCCTGATGGCGAATTAAAATTTGTGCCTGTACCAGCCTTGGCGCGTTTTAAAGTGTACCGCAACATTGTGGGGACCTACCGTTCGTATAAAAAAGAATTTGTTGAGATGTGCGGTAATATCAATATTAAAGAAAATTATGATCCAGCCTTGGATCCCGTATTTGTTTTATGGAAAAGCCAATATTACGAATATGCCTATGAACTATATGGAAAGATTGCCCAGCGAATCAAGAATTATTGTGATGAGCATAACATCAAGTTGCTCATTTTCTTAACGGCACATCTACAGCATTTTTATCCTAAGAATGCTAGTGAGTTAGTTGATTACGATTTGCCTTCTAAGAAGTTGGTTGCTGTTTTAGAAAAATATCAGGTTCCTTACGTGAATTTATCTCAAGAACTTATCAGTGAACAAAAGAATGGCAAACCAGTGATTGTATCTGATGGTCATCTCAACAGTCATGGCCACCAAAAGGTGGCTGAATGCCTGACGGTAGAACTTAAGAAGAGGCAGTGGTTATGAAATCTAATCTATTGAGTAATGTTATGAAAATGGCCGCTCGTAAGAAAACTTTTAATGAACGTCTTAAATATATGATCCAAGGTATCATTTTTATGCCATTTTTGATGCGCGATTTGGCCAAAACTAATAAGGACAATAGTTCAACATCTCTTAGTGCCTCGGGGGATGACGTGTATCCTTTATTCTAATTATGAAGAATATTCTTATCCTAGGTGATTCAACTAGCATGACGATTGGTTTAGAAAGACGATCGTATCCTTTTCTTTTGGCTGATCAAGCTGTGTGGCCCAGTGGCTGCCAGTTTATCAATATATCTCAACCAGGGATCACGGCTGCTGATGCAGCTGCCTATTTCTTTCGTAAAGCATCCGTCCAAGATATCGCAGCAATCATTATTTATTTGGGTAATTGCGATGCCAATGCCAGTGAATTAAAAAGAGCGAGATTTACACCTTTTCGTCAGTTATCTCAACAATGCCGTGAGGCTTTGAACATCAAGACTCCTAAAAGTTCTTTATATAATAAAATCTTACGCTATGAATGGAATGAGCATTCGTACAATCCATCTCTAGAGCAGCCTGAATCGCCTGAGGATTTTAAATACAATCTGCGTCGCATTGTCTCTACCTGCCAACAACGTAATATCCCTGTCATTTTGATCCGTCCAAAGGCACATGAACTTTTTCCAGCAGGTATCGGAAAAGGGAATTTTATCTACTATCATTATTTAAACCTGACAACTAAATTTGCCAGTCTTTTAACACATCCTGATCCTAATTTCTTAAAGGCTTATCAATCCTATGAAGATGGTGATTTTGAGGTCAGTCGAAAGCTATATAAAAAGATTTTAGAAACCTCGGGCAAAAGCTCTATGGAATACCCATTGTTAGTCGCGCATAACTATGCGCTGGCCTGCGCTCAGTTAGGAAAATTTGTAGAAGCCGAAGTTGTATTTGGGATGTTACTTAAAGAGTGGAACGCTCGTCAGGAGATCTTTTTATTTAATTATGCCATGTTACTTTTAAAGCAAGCTGATCAAGAAGGCTTTAAGAGCTATTTGCACAAAGCCTATGAGATTGATACATCTATGTATCGTGTCAAAAATAGTTATCTGACTCAAATGGACCAGATTGCCCATGAGTTCGCTCAGAACGTTAACGTTGTTTCTATGGCAGACCTAGATGATAACTTGTTTATCGATCATTGTCATCTTTTGCCTGTAGGACAGAGGCTCATGCAAGATCGTGTAGCAGCCATTTTAAAGAAATTGAATCTGCTTAATGGACAATCCCGAGCTACTATTAACAATGATCTTTTAAATTTGGAATTAGCTTTAGGCAATACAAGTCGATTCCATGACTACTATAAAACCTATGCGCCATACTCTGAAGCGCAAATTGAAAATGACGTAGTTAGGCTCAAAGAGGATTTCCAAACTAATGGTCAGTTTACCGATCATTCGTTGGCTTTTATTTCAACTGAGATGCAAAGGGCGATTGAATATCACCGCAAGCATCCGTGCTTTACTCAAAGCATTGATATTTGCCGTTTTCCTCCACGGTTCTCTTTTGATATAGGACGTTTTCCAGAATACTTCTTAGTTAGACAAATGATTCCATATTTAAAAGCGATCGAGCAAGACTCTCAATATGAGCGATTGTTTCCTGCCTCGCTGGCGCTATTGCATAGTTCCCAAGTCCTGTCATCTATTCTTCCTGACCATGATCAAATTAAAGAAATCAACGAGGCTCAGCCGGTTTTAAAGGCGAGCGAAGATGATCAGTGGATTCGAAGAATCATCAGCAATGTAGAGCGATCTCTTCATGAACATTTGGCCCAGGGACCGCAATGTCATGAACGTCTGATCACGACCATCTTCTGGTATTTTCGAGAAACATTGCGTTTTGGATCACATTCACGTTATTCCATGAGATACGATCGTATAACTTTGGAATTTGCTGCGGAAGCTTTAAGCATTGCTGACTGGCTCGATTCAAAAATGGGGGCGAAGTATCATTCTCAATTAAAGAGTTTGGCCAATACGGTTATTGAAATTGTGAATATTCATGAACAGTATGCGCCCCAATTCGCTTATGATTCGACATTTCTAGGGAAGTACAAATTAGCTTTAGAAGGTATAAAAATGAGCAAGGCTAAAAAGGATGAAGGCAAGCCTGCTTTAATTTAATAGGTGATGGAAAAGTGTATTATGTAGAGAAATTAACAGTTTTTTCGTGGATCGTATCTATTGTTCCTGAAATTAAGCGCCAACATAAAGCGGAATCCGCGCTTGTCTATTATGTGGATGCTTCCGGACCAGGGCTGTGGTTGGCCCAGGCCATGGCTAAAAATTTTAAGATTGAGATTAAGCGTTTAGAATTTACTTTCTTTGATGCCAAGGATGAAAAGGGTGACTTTCTTTGGTGGATCATGATGTTTGAGGATCTAGCCGAGGTGCAGAAGTATATGTCACAGTATTCGGCTTTACAGGAGATTTTCAAAAGTCATGAAGCCCAAGAGCACTTAAAGTTATTTCTCATGCGCCGTATTTTATATTTTAATTCAAGCCCTGTGACATTGATGCGTATTCTAATGCTCTTTCGTGTGGCTCGCTTAGAACACAAAGAACCCCAAACCATTAATTTCTTTCTTTATTCTTATAAGCGACCTTGGCTGTCTGAACTTTCCAAATGGGCTGCTACGCGCCATGTGCATATTATTCCTATGCGTGGCGGACATCGTTTTAGTAGGAAAGAGATCATGATGCGATTGGATTTTATTAAAGACTTTCTTAAGCAGGCCGTGTTTGTAGCAGTGGGAATTAAACAGAATATTTCTAAAATGGCACAGGGCGATCAGCAAGAGGCCAGTAACGATTCACTTAAGATAGCTGTGGAATTCTACGGGCATCTTAATTTGGATTATCCCCAACTGAATTCAGATTTATTTTTTTGCCAAACTAATAACAGCTTAAATAAGAACGTTTTAGTTTATTTTCAGCATCCACCACTTCCGCTTTCTGATGAGAAATGGGCGGAAATCAAGACCCATGGAATGTCAGCCGTAGTTCTTAATCCCAGGGCTACAAGTTCTTCGCGGGTTCCGTTGTTTCATTACAATGGCAAAATCAATCATGAAGAAGTTTTTGTTATTCATACCAAAGACCAGGATGATATCAGCCGAGATTTGAATACCCAAATCGTGGAATATTATAGACAGAAAGATTATTGGTATCAGTTTTTTTCTAAACACAATATTAAGATGCATGTCACTTGGTATCGTAGTGAAACCAGATATTTTCCAATGGCTGATGCCTTGCAGGATCTTGGGGGAGTATCCGCCATGTATCAAAGGTCTTTTGAAAGTGATACAAATCCATGGATGGTCACCAAGGCTGATTTATTTTTTGGTTTTTCTAAGCTCGGCGCGCATCTGGGGAAAGACAAGGATTCTCTGATTCCTTATTATGTGGTCACAGGTTATTTGGGAGATTACCGTTTCCCTTTAGTTAAAAAAGAAGCATTGCAGATCCGCGAGCAGTTAATGAGTCATGGTGCTAATCGCATTCTGGCTTATTTTGATGAGAATACGGCGGATGATCCGCGATGGGTCGAAGGGCATAATATAACCCAGGAGAATTATGAATTCTTACTTAAGAAGGTTTTAGATACGCCTTCGCTTGGCCTGGTACTTAAGCCCAAGGTCAGTTCAACCTTGCGCCGAAGATTAGGCCCCGTTACTGATCTTTTAGATCGCGCTCAAGCGAGCGGCCGATGCTATATATTTACTGAGGGTGAGTTTCATTTTGGCTCGCATACGCCAGCCATCGCCGCCTTGGCTTCGGATATTGCTATTCATGGACATCTTTTTGGAGCTACCGCCGGCGTTGAATCTGCTTTAGCTGGCGTGCCAACCTTGATGTTAGATCGAGAAGGCTGTTCTAAGAGCCCTATCTATGAATTAGGTGAAGGTCGTGTTGTTTTTAGAAATTGGAATGATCTTTGGCAAGCTTGCCAGGACCATTGGAAGTCTGGTGGGCCTGGATTTGGGGATTGGTCAGCCATGATCGAGGATATCGATCCTTTTAGAGATGGAAGAGCTGCCGAGCGTATGGGTACATATTTAGAATGGGTTAGAGATGGACTTAAAGCCAATCTAGATCGAGATATCGTATTAGCTGATGTAGCTGAGCGATACGCTAAAATGTGGGGCAAGGATAAAATATTGGCGATCAATACAAGCTTATGAACGTTATTATTCGTACAGATGCAGCAGAACATATTGGTATTGGGCATGTCATTAGATGTATTGCCTTAGCCCAAATATTGCAACAAAAAGGTGTCACTTCTTATTTTCATTCGATTGCCTATAACCGAGATTTTCTACGTCGCATTGAAGAAGAAGGATTTGCATTAGTAGCGATCCACTCCAATGTCGAGCGTGGCTCAATGCTAGATGCTCGGCAAACGGTTGAATTAGCTAAGCAATATCGAGCCACATGGGTGATTTTAGACGGATATTTGTTTGGAGTAGAATATCAACGCTCATTAAAGCAAGCTGGTTTAAAAGTTTTGTGTATTGATGATATGGCTTCTTGTCATTATGTGGCTGATATGGTTTTGAATCAAAATTTTGGAGCTAAGCGCGAGGCGTATACAGCTGAAGAATATACCCGTTTCTTTTTAGGTTCCGAACATGCCTTAGTCCGTCGAGATTTCTTAGATGCAGCCAAAAGCTTTCGTAGGGTCATAAACCCAGAGGTTAAGCATGTTTTGGTTACCTTAGGGGGTGTGGATCCTAATAATGTGACCTTAAAAGTTTTGCAGGCCTTGGATTCTTTGAAGGATCCTAAGCTTAAGGTAAAGATCGTTTTTGGTCATTTAAATAAAAATGAAGCTTCGCTCAGAGATTTTATACAGAAGACTTCTTTGGATATGGAGCTTATCAAGAATGTGCATCGTCAGATGCCCGAACTTATGCAATGGGCCGATGTGGCCATTAGCGCAGGCGGCAGTACAGTTTGGGAATATGCACATCTATCAACCCCTTTGGCTGGGATTATTTTGATTGATAATCAGCAACGCATTATCGAAGAGCTTGATAAAATTGGGGCTATTGTTTCCTTAGGCTGGTTTAATGAGAGATCTGTAGAAGATTGGGCCACTGCTCTTAAGAAGATATTTAATGATGTTCCATTAAGAGAGTCTCTGGCTCGGTCATTGCATGAATGTGTGAAGCGTCCCAAGATCCATGAGATGTTAGATGTTTTGATAGGAGAAGCCATATGAAGATTGCTGGTAAGAATGTAGGGGGCCAATATCCTTGTTTTATTATTGCCGAGGCAGGCAGTAATCATAATCGTGATTTCAAATTAGCCTGTCAGCTCATCGATGCAGCTAAAGACGCAGGTGCGGATGCGGTCAAATTTCAATTGTTTACAGGTGAAAAACATTATTCACGTAAAACACCGCCTTTTGAATACCTAGCCAAACAAGGGATAACGAAGAATATTGTCGATTTGCTTAAAGAGATTGAACTTCCTTTAGAATGGGTCGAGCAACTAAGAGATTATGCCAAGAAGGTTGGTATTATTTTCTTTTGTTCAGTCACATCGAAGGAAGATATAGATTTGGCTAACCGATTAGGTTTGCCTCTTTTTAAATTAGCTTCTTTTGAAATTGTTGATCTGCCGCTGATTACCTATGCGGCAGCCAAAGGAAAGCCAGTCATCCTATCAACAGGTTTATGCAATATGGAAGAGATTCAGGATGCTTTTGAGGCTGTGCAAAAAACCCGAAACAAAGATTTGATCCTTTTACAGTGCGCCTCGATGTATCCTTCGCCAGCATCCATTATGAATTTAAACAGCATGGCTACTTTACGAAAGGCATTTCAAGTTGAGATAGGCTTATCCGATCATACACCAGGAGTCCATATTGCACCAGCTGCGGTGGCCATGGGCGCCAAGGTCATTGAAAAGCATTTTACGATCAGTCGTAAATTAAAAGGACCTGATCATCCTTTTGCCATCGAGCCGCATGAATTAAAGCAGATGGTGGAATATATTCGTGATGTCGAGGCAGCCTTAGGCGATGGCGTTAAAAATGGCCCTTCTAAGCAAGAACAAGAAATGTTTACCAAGGCTCGTCGCAGCATTCATGCAGCTGCCAATATTGCCAAGGGAAGTGTTATCACGGCCGATAAGCTAACAATTAAAAGACCGGGATATGGGATAAAGCCTAAGTTTATAGATCAGGTGATTGGTAAAATATCCAAGGTGGATATTGAAGAAGATACTGCGATTACATGGGAGAACATTTAATGAAGCAGATGCGTGTATTGATTTCAGGAGCCGGTGGCGCAGGGACTATTGAGATCATCAAGGAACTCAAATCCAAAGGGTTTTGGATTGCTGCTTTGGATATGAATAAATATGCAGTTGGTTTATATATGGCTGATCGTGGAATTGTAGTCCCATCTGTAAATTCAGCCAGCTATTGGAATCAAGTTAAGAAGATTATCCAAAAATATAAGATAGATGTGTATGTTCCTTTGATTGACGAAGAATTACTTGGTGCTAAGAGCTTAGAGAAGTCGGTTAAGAACCTGAAAGTCATCACGCCAACTGAGGATTTTATAAAATTAACATTAAATAAATATCAAATGGTCAAAGAATTTTCAGCATCTGGGATTACTTGTCCTGCAACCATTTTGCCATCGCATGTTAATAAACAATCCTTTAGAACGCCAAAAATTATTAAACCCATCGTTGGCCGAGGCAGTCGTGGAGTGGCATTGATCCGTTCTTATCAACAATGGCAGCAATATTTCAAAGACCATTCGTATCAGAAACGAGATGTGATGGTGCAAGAGTACATTAAAGGCCAGGAGTATACCGTCAGTGCTGTGGTGGGAAAGAGGGATCATGTGTATGCGGTTGTGCCAAAGCGAATCATTACCAAAAAGGGGATTACCTATCAGTCAGTGACCGAGCGTCATCAACCTATTGAACAGTTAGTATCGAAAATTCAACAAGAATTTCATCCCCAAGGCCCATTTAATGTGCAATTGATCCAGCAAGCTAAGAAGTTATATGTGTTGGAAGTCAATCCGCGTTTTTCAACTACAGTAGCGCATACGATCGCGGCTGGAATTGATGAGGTGGGCTGTTTAATTAAAGATTTTTCAGGCATCTCACAACCAGGCAAGCTGCATTTTAAAGAAAATTTAGTCATGCTTCGATACATGTCACAACATTATGTACCTGTGGAGAAAGTCTTATGAATATCTTAATTACAGGGGCTAACGGTTATTTAGGCAAAGAAATGGTCCAATACATTTTAGAAAACACCCAACATAAAGTGATTGGGGTTAGCCGTCGTTGGGATTCAGATACTCCTTCACATTTACGTTTTAAGAAAAGAACATGTGATTTGTTATCGCCGACGTCCATGGGGCAAATAAGTCAGGTTGATGCGATCATCCATTTGGCCGCCTTGGTTAAGATCAATACCGATAATCGCCAAGAGGTCCAGAACCTTCTTAATTACAATATGATGTTAGTCTACAATGTACTTAATTGGGCTAAGGATAATCAAGTTAAGAAATTTATCTTGGCTTCCTCAATGACCGTCTATAAAAATAATCCTCCTAAGGGTCGTTTGCAACATACAACTCCTTTAGATCCTTCACATTTTTATGGTTTATCCAAACTCTGGGGCGAACAGATCCTGCGTTTATTTTGTGCGAATAAGGATATCCAAAGCGGATTGGTTGTACGCTTTCCTGGTTTATTTGGTGGCAGCCGTAAAAACGGTATGCTGTATAACACCGCCAAGAAGTTTAAGAACAATGAGGACATTACATTGGATCTCAAGAATTTGGGTAATTGGGATGTGATGAATGTCCAAGATGCTGTTCATACTTTGGTTAAATTATTGAATAAACCTGCTTTGGATGGCAAATTTAGTGTCCTCAATGCCGGTTATGGCGATCGCATGGATTTAAATGCATTGTTAAAACAGATGCAGACCTATTATCAGTCCAAATCCAAGGTCACCGTTTTAAATCAACAGGATTATTGTCCTTGTGCGATGGACGTTGCTGCGTTAAAAAAGCATTTAAAACCATGGAATTTAAGTCGAGCCCGCGGCCTGAAGCGTTTATTAGAGGAATTGCATTGATGGAGTTTGTTATTGGGGACATTCATGGCGAAATAGATAAGTTAAAGGCCTTGCTTAAAAGAATTCCCCTTAAAGCGCGTCTCATTTTTATAGGCGATTACATTGATAAGGGCAAGGATTCTAAGGCTGTTGTTGATTTTCTTATTAAACTTAAAGCGCGACGCGATGTCATCTGTTTGATTGGCAACCATGAATTTAAATTACTGCAGGCTTGGGAAGGACACAAGCAAGCCCAGGAATTTATGATGGCTTATGGTTTTAAAAACACTTTGGAAAGTTATTTGGGCAAGAAGATTTCAGATGTTCAATGTGCGCAGATGATCAAAGAAGGGACGTTTAAAATACTTCTAGAAAAACATTTAAATTTTTTTCGGTCGTTACGATCATATTATGAGACCAAGGATTATTTTATAGTGCATGGAGGTATTCCATCAGATCGTCGCAATCGATTTCGCATTGGTAATTTAGAAAAGATGGTCTTTGCTCGTCGGGATTTTCTGCCAGTACGTAGAAAATTTCGTGGCAAGATTGTTGTATTTGGACATACGTCATTCAGCCAAGCTTTTTGGGATGGTTATAAATTGGGTATCGATACAGGAGCTACATATCCTGTTTCAGAAGGTTTTGGTGTTTTAACAGCTGTTAATTTACAGAATTTTATTTGTATTACACATCAAGGCCGTAGTTATGTGCCTCGTCTTAAGAAAGGTTAAGCAAATGTCAAAGGCAAAAGAGATTTTAGTTATCGCTGCTCATCCGGATGATGAAATTTTAGGTTGCGGAGCTACCATGGCCAAGCATGCGGCTGCTGGAGATCATGTCACGTTGGTATTGGTGGCTGATGGAGTAACCTCGAGGACCTATGATCCTGATCGTCTGGTATCTCGCCAAGAGGAACTTGAGTTAAATCGCCAGGGGCTCGAGCGGCGTACCAAGGAAGCCTGTCAGGCTGCGACTATATTAGGTTTGAAGAAAGAAGATGTTGTTTTCTTGAAATTAGCAGATCAGCGGCTCGATCAATACTTGTTATTAGATGTGATCAAGCGCATTGAAAGCATTAAAAATCGCGTATCACCATCGATTGTTTATACGCATTTTTGGGGAGATCTGAATTTAGACCATCAGATTGTCTGCCGCTCGGTATTGACAGCTTTTCGACCAAAACCAGGACAGGCCAATACGCGCGTGTTGCATTTTGAAGTCCCTGAATCGACCTATTTGTCGGTACCTGAAAGACAAAAATCCTTTAAACCTAACCATTATGTGGATGTAAGCGTGACATTTGCCTTGAAATTAAAAGCCTTGGCTGCTTATGAAAGCGAAAGACGCGTTTATCCGGATTTTCGTTCGGTGGAATTCATTGAAAAGCTAGGAGCCATGCGTGGCGATGAATCTCAAGTGAAGTTCGCCGAGGCTTTTGTAGAGATGGCTGATCCAGTAGGAGACAGCCATGCGTAAATTATCCTTATGGATTTGTTGTGGAGGGCATTTGGGAGAAGTCAGTTTAAAAGCTTTGGCTCGAAATCCTCGCTGGAACATTACAGCCGTGTGGACGAATAAAGATTCTCAAGGGATTATCGATTGGGCCCAAGAGTCACGGATTCCATTGTATGTTGGTAAGCCTAAGAAATTAGCCGCTCGCCAAATGCCAAAAGCGGATGTGCTTTTATCTCTTAATTATTTGTTCTTGCTTCCTAAGGCTGTCTTAGCTGCAGCGCCGCTAGCGATCAATATTCATGATGCACTGCTGCCTCGATATAGAGGGCGCACGCCAAATACATGGGTCATTATCAATGATGAAATCGAAACAGGGATTACCGTTCATGAAATGATCGAAGAGGTTGATGCCGGCGATATTCTTTATCAGGAAAAATTAGCGATCAGCAATACCGATACAGGTGGGTCTTTGATTAAGCGCATGAGTCCGCGTTATCCTATTATTTTAAATAAGGTCTTAAGCGATATTGCCCAAGGTAGACTTAAGCGACAAAAGCAGGATTGGAATAAGCACAGCTATTGCGGCAAACGGGTGCCAAGCGATGGTTTGATTGACTTTGGCTGGTCTGCTCGCAAGGTTTATAATTGGGTCCGAGCTCAGACCCGACCTTATCCAGGAGCTTTTTTCTTCCATAAAGGTCTTAAATATCAGCTGTGGTGGGTGGAAGAATGTTATGTTCCCAAGCTCTTTTCTACCAAAAAAATAGGAGTACCTTTTAGTGTAGGAAAACAGATGTTTATCCGTTGTGGGGTGGGTGGCGTTAAAGTCACCGATTATGAGACAATGCCGACGAAGAGTTAATTCTTGACAGGGTAACTTATTCTTTTATAATTATGTTCAAAAATTGAACTCTAAACTCTCAACCCCTTATATACAAAGAAGTTCTAACCGAGCTTGAAACAGGAGATGCCCATGAATACCCTAGAAGAAATCTATAAGGAAAGCAGTTTACAAGCCAATTATTTTAAAAAATATGGGGATTATCTCCAAAAGCTTATCTCCGAAATAGATGTCGAATCAGTCCAAAAAGTAGCCGAATGCTTCCTAGAAGCTAGAAAAAACAATAAAACTATTTATTTTGCAGGCAATGGGGGAAGTGCTACCACTGCTTCACATTTTTCCCAGGATATGAACGAGGTTGGACGCAAGATCCAGGGTAAGGGTTTTAGGACCTTAAGTATCAATGATAATGTGTCAGCCTTGACCGCTATTAGCAATGATTACAGCTACGAAGATGTATTTTCCCTCCAAATTCAATACAGTTTTAATCCTGGTGATGTTTTAGTCGTTATCTCAGCGAGCGGCAACAGCCCCAATGTGATCAAGGCGGTCGAATTAGCCAAATCACGAGGAGGTAAAACCGTAGCTTTAGTTGGTTTTGATGGCGGCCGTTTGGCTCAAATTTGCGATTATACCATCCATATTAAGAGCAAAAAGGGAGAATATGGCCCTGTGGAAGATATCCATTTAATCCTAAACCACATGATTGTTTCTTACTTCATGCTGGAATTAAAGAAAGAAATCCAATGAGTCAGAAGAGAGTTTTAGTTACAGGTGGGGCAGGTTTTATTGGAAGTCATTTGGTCGATCAATTGGTTGAAGCGGGTCATACGGTCACGGTCCTTGATAATTTCTCCACTGGCCGACCGGGCAATTTGACTCATCAAAAAGGAAATATCAAGCTTATTGAAGCTGATATTACCAATTTTGATCTGATTGCCCCTTATTTTGAAGGTCAGGAGATTGTTTTTCACATAGCTGCTTTAGCAGACATTGTTCCTTCGATCGTTAAGCCTCGCGGGTATTATGCATCCAATGTGCTTGGAACCATGAATGTGGCTGAAGCTTCGCGTTTAGCCAAGGTTCAAAAGATCGTTTATGCCGCCTCATCGTCTTGTTATGGCATTCCTTCAAAAGAATATTATCCAACTCCCGAAACAGCACCTATCAGTCCACAATATCCTTACGCTTTAACGAAATATTTAGGAGAGCAGACATTGCTTCATTGGGGACAGGTCTATGATGTGCCAGTGGTTTCTTTGCGATTCTTTAACGTTTATGGTCCACGCTCCAGAACTTCTGGAACCTATGGTGCGGTGTTTGGAGTATTTTTAGCCCAGAAACTCGATGGCAAACCCTACACCATTGTTGGTGATGGAAATCAGACACGCGACTTTACCTTTGTCACCGATGTGGCCCGTGCGATTGTGGCTGCTGCTTTTTCACCCGTCAAAAATGAGATTTTTAATGTCGGAACTGGCGAGGCTCAAAGCATTAATAAGCTGGTCGCTTTGTTAGGCGGTGAGAAGACTCACATTCCTAAGCGTCCTGGCGAACCCGATTGCACCTGGGCTGATATCCGTAAAATCAAATCGGTGCTCGGTTGGTCTCCCAAGATCTCTTTTGAGCAAGGCGTAGAGGAAATTCTTAAACATATTGATTATTGGAAGGATGCTCCAGTCTGGACTCCTCAAACTATCGAAAAGGCAACTGAAGATTGGTTTAAATATTTGGTTAAGTAAAACATGGACCAGAAAGTTTTAAGAAAAATACAATCCCCAGCCAGGCTGGCCAAGATCGTTGAAGATTTAAAGAAAAAAGGAAAACGAGTGGTTCTTTGTCATGGTGTATTTGACATTGTGCACCTAGGACATATCCGCCACTTTAATCAAGCCAAAAAACAAGGTGATGTTTTAATCACTTCTGTCACTCAAGATAAATATGTTAAACGCGGACCAGGCCGCCCCTATTTTACAGGTCGCTTGCGTGCCGAAGCGTTGGCCTCTTTGTCAGTCACCGATTACGTAGCGATCGTCGATGCTCCTGAAGCTACCGAATTTATCCGTAAGGTCCGTCCTGATATCTATGCCAAAGGTCCTGATTACCGAGCTAAAGGAAAAGACGTTACAGGTAAGATCTTTGAAGAGGAAGAAGCTGTTAAGGCGGTGGGTGGGAAATTATTTATTACTGATGATATCACCTTTAGCTCTTCGAAATTGATCAATGATTATTTGGATGCTTACCCACCACGGACTGTTAAGTATCTGCGGGCCATGGCCAAGCGATATCCGATTGATTATATTATTCAGTCCTTAGAAGCTTTAAAGAAGCTCAAAGTATTGGTCATTGGCGATACGATTATCGATGAATACCACTATTGCACACCGATGGGAAAATCATCCAAGGAACATTTAGTGGTCAATCGTTATAAATCCAAAGAAGCTTTTGCGGGCGGTAGTTTGGCAACAGCCAATAATGCTGCGAGTGTTTGCGGCAAAGTAGATCTGGTGACCATCCTAGGTGAACAAAGATCTCATCAAGCCTTTATCGAATCGCGTTTAAGTTCCAATATTAAACCTAAATTCTTTTTCCGTCCTGACACCGAGACCATTGTTAAAAGAAGATATGTCAGCAAGGACAATAATCGTAAGTTATTTGAGATCTGTTTTATTGATGATACCGATATTGCTGAACGTGAAGAAAAGAAGGTTCTGGAGCATTTGAATAAGGTCATCAAAGACTATGATGCAGTCATCATTTCTGATTTTGGACATGGATTTTTAACCAAGAAAATCCGTGATTTAATTGGAGCTAAGGCTAAATATTTGGCCTTAAATGTGCAGACCAATAGTGCAAACATCGGTTTTAACTTGGTGACCAAATATCGTCGGGCCAATTGTGTTTGCGTTGATGAATTGGAACTACGCTATGCTACCCATGATCGAGTCAGTGATCTTAAGCGCCATGCCAAGAAGGTGTATGAACAAATGGGTTGTGAGCATATTATTGCCACGCGCGGGGCTGCAGGATCTATTTGCTATTCTAAAAAACATGGATTTCATGAAACCCCAGCTTTTTCGAATAATGTCATTGATACTATTGGAGCTGGCGATGCCTTTTTTGCCTTCATTGCTCCGTGTTTTGCTTCCAGGCTGCCGCAGGAAATTGTTTCTCTAATTGGAAATGCGGTCGGATCATTAGCGGTACAAATTGTGTGTAATCGCGAGCCGGTTAAATCCGTCGATCTTATTAAATTTATCACCAGATTATTAAAATAATTTACCGTAGGAGGATTTAAATGAGTGAGTTAAAGACTGTTTTTGTCACAGGTGGCGCAGGCTATGTGGGAGCTATGTTGGTTCCTAAACTTTTGAATAAGGGTTATAAGGTCAGGGTACTTGATCTGTATATTTATGGCGATGATGTGTTAGCTTCGGTAAAAGGTCATCCTAATCTAACCGAAATCAAAGGGGATATGCGTGATGTGGCCCTTTTGGAAAAAACTATTCCAGGAAGCGATGTCGTTATTCACCTGGCTTGTATTTCCAATGATCCGAGTTTTGAATTAAATCCTGATTTAGGAAAATCGATTAACTATGATGCTTTCTTGCCGCTCGTTCAGATTTCTAAGAAGAATAAAGTTAAACGTTTCATCTATGCCTCATCTTCGAGTGTTTATGGTGTTAAGGAAGTCGAGAATGTTACCGAAGATATGGAACGCCTTCCATTGACCGATTATTCTAAATTTAAAGCCTTATGCGAAGATTATCTTTTAGAACATCAATCCGATGATTTTACCGTTCTTATTTTACGACCTGCCACCGTTTGTGGATACTCCACTCGTCAACGCATGGATTTGACCGTGAATATTTTGACTAATCATGGCTTCCATAATCGTAAGATCCGTGTTTTTGGCGGTGCGCAAAAACGCCCTAATATTCATATTGAAGATATCACCGATCTGTATGTGAAATGTTTGGAATATCCTAAGGAAAAGATCGCTGGCAAAACATTTAATGCAGGTTACGAAAACCATACGGTCAGTCAAATTGCTAAGATGGTCAAGGATGTGATCGGCGATCCTAATATTGTGATTGCGACCGAACCAACCGATGATAATCGTTCGTACCATGTCTCTTCTGAGAAAATTAAAAAAGAATTAGGATTTGTTCCTGTGCATACGATTGAAGATGCCGTTAAAGATCTCGTCAACGCCTTTAAAGATGGCAAGCTTCCTAATTCGATGACTGAAGATCGTTATTTCAATATTAAAGTTATGAAAGCCTCGACTCTTAAATGACATGTGCTACTAAAATTTCTTATAGCAATCTTGCCCTTCAGCATGCCCAACTCAAAGAGCAACTGGTGGCTGCGGTCGAACGTGTATTTGATCATGCTCATTTTGTTTTTGGCTCTGAAGTTGAAGAATTTGAATCTCGCTTTGCTCAATTTTGTAAAACCAAGTATGCCATCGGGGTTGGAAACGGTACCGATGCCATTATTTTAGCGCTCAAAGCATTAGGTATTGGACCTGGTGATGAAGTCATTAGTGTCTCTAATACCTTTGTTTCAACGATCAGCAGTATTGCGCTTGTTGGAGCTCGACCAGTCTTGGTAGATGTACGAGGTGATTATAATATTGATCCTCAGCTTATTGAAAAGGCCCTTACGAAAAAAACTAAGGCCATTTTACCTGTTCATTTAACCGGCCGACCTGCTGATATGTCTGCCATTATGAGCATTGCCAAGAAACATAACTTGAAGGTCATTGAAGATTGTGCTCAAGCGGTTGGCGCTGAATATAAGGGGCAGAAGGTAGGAAGTTTCGGTGATGTGGGGTGTTTTAGTTTACATCCTTTAAAAACTCTCAATGCTTGCGGTGATGGTGGCGTGATGGTGACGAATGATACACAGGTGTATGAGAAGTGTAGAGTTCTACGCGACAATGGAATGAAGAACCGTAGTGAATGTGTTGCTTGGAGTAGCAATTCTCGCTTGGATTCGATTCAAGCAGCCATCTTATTAGTCAAGCTAGATCATTTCGAGCAGTGGACGGACAAGAGAATTCAGAATGCTAAGTTTTATCAACAAGCATTCGCTAAATCGAATTGTATTAAATTTCCTCTTGAGCAAGCTCATGAAAAGGCTGTTTATCATACCTTTGTTATTCAAGCTGAACGGCGCGATGAGTTAAGCGCTTATCTGGCTGAAAAAGGGGTGGGGACTAAAATTCATTATCCAGTGCCTGTGCATCTACAACCCGCTGCCAGTGATTTGGGGTATAAACAAGGAGATTTGCCTGTTACAGAACAACAATCTCAGAAAATTTTAAGTCTTCCGATTTATCCAGAATTGACCCAAGATCAAATGGAATATATTGTCCAATGTGTGCAAGAGTTTTATAAAAAATGAAAGGTTCATCATGAAAGTTCCATATTCCTATCTTAATGAGCAGTTTGCTGATATCGATCAATACCTCGCAGAGGTCAAGAAGGTGGTTTTAAAAGGAGACTTTACTTTAGGTGAGGCTGTGACCCAATTTGAAGAACAGTTTGCCAAATTAACCGGTGTCGCCTATGCCGTTGGTGTTGGCTCTGGAACAGATGCATTGATTTTGCCTTTAAAAGCTATCGGGATTGGTCCAGGTGATGAGGTTATTACTGCGGCCAATACATTTGTGGCCACCGTTGGTGCAATCGCCATGTGCGGAGCCACTCCGGTCTTTGTCGATAATAATGAACGATACACCATTGATGTTGCTCAAATTGAAAAGGCCATTACACCTCGTACCAAAGCCATTATGCCGGTGCATTTAAGCGGATGTCCTGCTGATATGCCCGAGATTATGCGCATTGCTAAGAAGCATAACTTAAAGGTCATCGAAGATGCGGCCCAGGCTATTTTGGCAGCCATTGATGGAAAACATGTTGGCATGTGGGGTGAAGCTGCTGGTTTTAGTTTACATCCTTTGAAAAATTTAAATGTCTGGGGAGATGGTGGCATTATCCTGACCAATTCCAAAGAAATGCGCGATCATTTACGTTTATTGCGTAATCACGGCATGAATACCCGTGAAGAAATTAAAATCTTCGGGCACAACAGTCGTTTGGATTCTGTCCATGCTGCTATTGGTCTTCGTCTGATCAAAGATGTGCATTGGATTACCGATAAGAGAATCGAAAATGCGCGTTATCTCGATGAAGCTTTTAAAGACTTAGGAGATTTTATCAAGGTTCCTAAACGTCCTGCAGGTTATAAGTGGGTTTATCATACTTATGTCTTGCGTGTGAAACAACGTGATCAACTTTTAGAATATTTATTGAAGAATGAGATACGCGCCAAGATTCATTATCCAATTGCGATGCATTTACAAGAAGCATCGGCTTATCTGGGATACAAAGAAGGCGATTTTCCTGTGGCTGAAGAAGATGCCCGTACAATGATTACCCTGCCAGTACACCAACATTTAAGCACTGAGATGATGGAGTATATGGTCAAAACAGTACGTTCTTTTTATACGAAGAAAAATATTGCGGTTGCTGCTAATGCCTAAAACCCAATTCATCATTGGTTTAGATTTTGATAACACGATAGTGAGTTATGACGAGGCCATGGTTCAAACGGCCTTAGAATTAGATTTGATTGATGCAAAGGCGGCGGTTGAAAATAAACAACAGATTCGAGATTATCTTCGAGGACTGCCGGCAGGGGAAATCAAGTGGCAAAAATTGCAGGCCGAGGTTTATGGCAAGCAAATGAACCGCGCGCGTTTGATTGAAGGGGTTGAGCGATTCCTTAGAGCTTGTAAGGATCAGCATATTGCAACCTTCATTGTTAGCCATAAATCGAAGCATGCTGCTCAGGATACCGATAAAATTGATTTGCAGCAAGCTGCTTTGAAGTGGATGAAGGATCAGGGGTTCTTTGAAGCTTCAAAATTAGGTTTATCACGCGATCAGGTTTTCTTTGAGAACACCCGTGAAGAAAAAATTAGCAGAATCAAGCAGTTAAATTGTTCGCATTTTATTGATGATTTAGAGGAGATCTTTTTAGAGAAGTCATTTCCCCAAGGTACCTTTAAAATTCTTTATTCTTCTAAGAATGTTGCTGCTAGGAAGAATATGAAGGTTATGCACCATTGGAAAGAGATTTATGAGCACTTCTTTAGTTGATAAACAAGCCTTGGAAGATGTGGGAAAGTTGGCTGGCGAGTTGACCGACAAGCTGGTGACTCGTGTTACTCCTATTCGTCATGGAGGCAACAGCAGGCTTTTTCGATTGGAAATTTCGAATCAAGAGTGCGTGATGAAGTTTTATTTTCAGCACCCTTCAGATACGCGCGATCGATTAGGGACAGAATTTAAAAGTTTGTCGTTTTTGTGGGACCGAGGCAATCGTCAGGTGCCGCAATGCATCAATGCCTGGCCCCAACAATCCTGTGCCTTGTATGAATGCGTTGATGGTGCTTTAATCCAAGAGATCAGCAGCCGAGATATTGATACAGCTGCAGATTTTTTAGTGAATTTAAAGACATTAAAGACCGAAGCGGCTGCTAAAGAATTTTCTTCTGCCTCTGAAGCGTTTTTTTCACCTAAAGATATTGTGGCAGGAGTAAGGAATCGTTTAAAACGTTTTGGTTTTCATCAAGAACCCGAGTACAAAGCGCTTAAAGAATATTTGTATAATGAATTTATGCCCTTGTTGGACCAAGTTGAACAGTGGGCCCAGAAGAAATTGGCTGATGCTGGTATTGCCTGGGAACAAACGCTTGATTCGAAATACAGAACGTTGAGTCCTTCGGATTTTGGTTTTCATAATGCTATTCGCCGTCCTGACGGACATTTGTGTTTTTTAGATTTTGAATATTTTGGTTGGGATGATCCGGTGAAGATGACCGCTGATTTTTTGTGGCATCCAGCCATGAACCTTAAAGAGGAATATAAACATCAGTTTACCAAGCGTATGCAGGATTTATTTAATGATGATACGCATTTTCAAACACGATTAGAAACTTACTTTCCTGTGTTTGGACTCAAATGGTGTTTGATTTGTTTGAATGAATTTGTCGCTTCAGATGCCAAACGACGGGATTTTGCAGGTTCAATACTTAAGGATAAAGCCACTATTAGATTCGAACAATTAGTGAAGGCCAAGAATTTAAGCAGTCAAATCAAAGAAACCTACAGGAATTTTCCTTATGCATCTAGATAGAGCTAAGAATACCAAATTAGATCAACGTTCCAAATATTTACGTCGAAGAATCATTGATGTCCTCAATGCCACCAGACGTGGACATGTCGGACCAGCCTTGTCTTTGATTGAAATTTTACGTGTGCTTTACGATGATGTTTTGAAATATGACCCAAAGAATCCTAAGTGGTTGGGCCGGGACCGTTGCATTTTAAGCAAAGGCCATGGATGCTTGGCGCTTTACGTTGTTTTACAAGACAAAGGATTTTTTCCTGAAGATGAATTATGGAGGTTTTGTGAAGCTGAAGGGCTTTTAGGAGGTCATCCTGAGGTTAAAATCCCAGGGGTTGAGGCTTCTACTGGAAGTTTAGGACATGGCTTACCTATTGGAGTTGGACTGGCACTCAGTGCTCGTCATGATAAAGCAAGTCATCGTATCTTTGTCATATTAGGTGATGGTGAATGCAATGAAGGATCAGTTTGGGAAGCGGCATTATCAGCTAGTAAGCATAAATTAAATAATCTTGTTGTTTTGGTAGATTATAACAAGTTTCAATCCTATGGCCCAGTCCATGAAGTGCAAAATCTTGAACCATTTGCTGATAAGTGGAAGGCCTTTGGTTTTGCTGTTCGTGAAGTCAATGGTCATGATGTGGCAGATTTGCGCAGCGCTTTAAAGGCGATCCCTTTGGTATCTGATAAGCCAACAGCCATCATCTGTCACACGCTTAAAGGTAAGGGCATGAATTGTACTGAAGGTAATTTAAAGTGGCACCATAAAAGCGGCCTGAAGGATGAAGAAATTCAGCAGCTTTTGACAGAATTGGAGATTGCGTAATGCGTAAATTGTGTCTTGAGATGGTCCATGAACTGGCGCGTAAGGATAAGCGAATTTTCTTTATCGGTTCTGACTTAGGAGTCGGGACCTTACAGAAATTTAAAGAAGAAATGCCTGACCGTTTTTTTATGGAAGGAATCAGTGAAGCTAATATGATCGGGATGGCTGCTGGTTTTGCCATGGATGGAAAGATCCCTTACGTTAATACCATTGCTACGTTCTTAACGCGTCGTTGTTTTGAACAAGTAGTGGTCGATCTAGGATTACATAATCTCAATGTTCGTTTAATTGGTAATGGTGGAGGATTGGTTTACGCTCCGTTAGGTCCAACGCATCAAGCGATTGAAGATATTGCGATCATGCGTACGATCCCTCATATGACCGTAATTGCACCTGCTGATGCAGATGAGATGCGCCGCGCGATGCTGCAATCAGTGGATTATCCAGGACCTATGTATATTCGCGTTGCTAAGGGCGGAGATCCTATTGTTACAAATGATACAGTTCCTTTTAAAATAGGACGAGCTTTAGCTATGCGTGAAGGCTCCGATGCTTTGATTATGACAACCGGCATTACGCTTAAAAACGGATTGGAAGCTGCTGATCAATTAAGTGATCAAGGATTGAAGTGTGCATTATTGCATGTGCCTACGATTAAACCTTTGGATGTCGAGACAATTACCAAATATGCTGCACGCGTGCCAGTGATTGTGACGATTGAAGAACATTCGATTATTGGTGGACTGGGTAGTGCTATTGCTGAAGTTATTACCGAAGCTAATTTCTCAACCGTTAAACGTTTCAAACGTATTGGTATTCCTGATGTTTTTGCTGAGAAGTATGGTTCACAGTCAAGTTTGATGAAAGGTTTTCAAATTTCGACCGAACATTTGATAAGTACCGTCAAAGAATTAAAAGATTTAAAAGTTAATCGAAGTGCGAGTATTCAAGAGCTTGTTTAAATATGAGAATTTTCTGGTTTACAGGTCTTTCAGGAGCGGGCAAGACAACCATCGCAAGAAAGGCCAAAGAGGTTTTGGAGGGTGAAGGAAAGAAGGTTCTGTTATTAGATGGAGATGAGATCCGCTCGCAATATCCACGAGCCTTAGGTTTCACTAGAGAAGATATCCTTCAAAATAACAGGTTTATTGCTGATCTTTGTCGAAAACGTTTAGCGGAGTTTGATTATATATTTGTTTCTGTGATTACTCCTTATTGTCAGATACGTAGGGAATTAAGAGAGACCTTCGCAGGACAATATGCAGAAATCTATGTGAAGGCAACTTTAGAGCAAGTCATCCAAAGAGATGTAAAAGGACTGTATAAAAAAGCTTTAGCTGGAGAAATTCGAAATTTTATTGGGGTCGATACAGAAAACCCGTATGAACCGCCAGAGAATCCAGATTTGATCATTGAGACGGGTGTTAAATCCGAGGCAGATTCTTTAGCCAATTTTTTAAATTTTATTAAAACCATCAAAAGGAGTCAGTAAGTATGGGAAGTTTTGTTGAAGTTTTTACACCGTTGCACAAGAAGACAGCAAGAAAATATCTCGATCGTATGGTGGATGATAAGGTCCATTGCATGCTCAAAGCCAAAGAGTATGAAGCTGATTATTGGGATGGCGATCGCCGTTACGGTTATGGCGGTTACAAATATGATGGACGATGGAAGCCTATCGCTGAAGTGCTTATCAAGAAATATAATCTCAAAGATGGTTGTAAGATTTTGGATGTTGGCTGTGGTAAAGCGCATGTGCTATATGAATTAAAGCAATTGCTTCCTAATGCGGAATTACATGGTTTTGATATTTCTAAACACGGTATTGCTGATGCTCCTGAAGGAATAAAAAAGAGCCTTTCTATTCGTAAAGCTCAAGATGTTCCTTATCCCTGGCCAGACAAATATTTTGATTTGGTCATTTCACTAGGCTGTTTACACAATTTACGTATTTTTGATTTAAAAAAGGCATTCGGTGAAATTGAACGCTTGGGTAAGCAAAAGTTTTTTATGGTGGAAAGTTACCGCAATGAACAAGAACAATTTAATTTGCAATGTTGGGCGTTAACCGCTGAAGCGTTTTTTGATAATGAGGCTTGGGTATGGTTAGCGAAAGAATTTGGTTATACCGGTGATTATGAATTTATTTATTTTGAATAAGAAAGTGGAGTCAAAAAATATGGAACAAGCACAGATGACAGTAGAAGCTGGTCTTCCCGTTAAAACGATGAGGGCAGCTATTTTAACCGAGCTTAATAAACCTTTGGTTGTGGCTCAAATTGAGTTGCCTAAGCGATTGTCTTTTGGTCAAGTTCTCGTGAAAGTCCATTACAGCGGAATTTGCGGGGCACAGTTTAATGAAATCGAAGGAGCCAAAGGGCCAGATAAATTCTTGCCACATCTTTTAGGGCATGAAGGTTCAGCAACAGTCTTAGCTATTGGAGAAGGCGTCACACGTCTTAAACCTAATGACCGTGTGGTCATGCACTGGCGTCAAAGTGATGGTATTCAAGCTCCGACACCAACCTACAATTGGAATGGACAGAAGGTCAATTCTGGTTGGGTAACAACCTTTAATGATCATGCCATTGTTTCAGAAAACAGATTGACAGTGATCCCTAATGATTTTGATTTGAAGATCGCGCCTCTATTTGGTTGTGCAGTGACCACCGCCATGGGCGTCATTAATAATGATGCTCATGTACGAATCGGTCAATCGGTAGTAGTTTTTGGGGTTGGAGGGGTTGGTTTAAATATTATCCAATCCGCTAGCATGGTGAGTGCGAATCCCATCATTGCCGTTGATCTATTTGATAAGAAATTGGATATGGCCAAGCGTTTTGGTGCCACGCATTGTTTTAATACCAAGGATAATAAAGAATATCTAGCCGAGATACGCAAGATTGTTGGTGAAAAAGGTGCAGATGTTGTTATTGATACAACAGGCAATTCAAGAGTCATTGAAGTAGCTTATGAATTAACTCATCCTGATGGAAAGACCATTCTCGTTGGTGTTCCACGTAAGGGGGACAATGTTTCTATCTATACCTTACCTTTGCATTTTAAAAAAGTTTTAAAAGGATCCCATGGGGGAAGCATTCAGCCAAATTTAGAGATCCCGCGTTACATTGATTTAATGAAACGAGGTAAGATGACCCTTGATGGTTTGATTACTGATGAATTTTCATTAGACCAAATAAATGTAGCTTTGGATAAAATACGCAGCGGCCAAAGCGGAAGGGTGGTAATTAAACTATGATCTATATTCGTTATAGAGATTTGAGTGTTAAAGACCCGGTTCTTAAGAAAGAATTAATGCAAGCCGTAGAAAAAGTCTTAGACCATGGCTGGTTTATTTTAGGCGATGAAGTCGAAACCTTAGAACGTGAAATCGCGGCTTTGTGTGATAAGAAATATGCTGTAGGGGTGGGTTCAGGTACGGATGCTCTATATCTGGCACTTCGTGCCTTGGGAGTTGGCCCAGGAGATGAGGTCATCACAACTCCACTTTCTTGGATCGCTACGACCAATGCCATTGTCTTAGCGGGTGCAACACCTGTTTATGTGGACATTGGCAAAGATTTGAATATCAATGCAAATTTAATTGAAAAAGCTATTACGCCAAAAACCAAAGCCATTGTGCCTGTTCATTTCACCGGCAAAATGTGTGATATGCCGCGCATTAAGGACATTGCTAATCGTCATAAACTTTTTTTGGTTGAAGATGCTGCCCAGGCATTCGGTGCCAGACTTCCCTCTGGTGTCGCAGGATCATTTGGAGACATTAGTTGCTTTAGTATGAATCCAATGAAGGTATTATGTGCTTATGGGGAAGCTGGGGCGGTTGTGACGGATTACCCAAAATTATGCGAACGTTTGGTATCGCTGCGTTATGCGGGTACTGTGAACCGTGATGATTGCCATTTTCCAAGTCTTAATGGCCGTATCGATACTATTCAGGCTGCCATGATTTCTGTTAATTTGAAACATTTCCAAGCTAAATTAGAAAAACTTAGGAAAATTGCCAAGCGCTATACAGCAGCTCTCAAAGGGGTTGTGACATGTCCTCAGGATAAAGGCGATGACCATGTGTACTATTCTTATACGATCCTTGCTCCACGTCGAGATGAGCTTAGAGAATATTTAATGAAGAATGGCATTGAAACTAAGATCCAGCATCCGATTTTAATGCCATACCATACGGCCTATCGTGGTAAGTTTTCTCCTAAGATTCCGGTAGCAGAACGCCTTGTCAAACAACTGGTTTGTATTCCCAATGAAGCGAATCTAACGAATAAACAAATTGATTATATCATCGACCGTATTAAGCGATTTTACGGAAAAAAGTAGTCATGAGGGTGTCTAACAAGAATATAGGAGGAGTAAATGCCAGAATCTTCTAATAAATTAATGTCTATCCTTGAATATTATCAAAGCCATCAGATCAATCCTGTGCCGATTAAGATCGAAGATAAGAAAATCTGGGAGAATCATCAAATCAAGCGTCAGAACCTTTATGAACGACATCTTAAAATTCCCCTGTCGATGTTTCGTGATCGTTCAGTGATTGAGTTTGGCTGTAATTCTGGTGAGAATGCTTTATATCTTGCTTCTCTTGGGGCGCAGTTGACACTCGTTGAACCTAATGAACAAGTTCTCCCACGACTGCGTAGTTTATTTCAAAATTTCGGTATGGAAGGCAGTATTGTAGAATTAGCTAACACTGATATCGCTGGGTTTAATGCAAAAAAGCAATATGACATTATGATTGCTGAAGGATTCCTGACGATGATTCCTAATCGTGAGGCAATGCTTCTGAAGATCTGTAGTTTAATAGCTCCAGGTGGATATGGGTCTATTTCTTTTGACGATCTGTATGGATCTTTTTTTGAAGTATTGAGACAAATGGTTTTTAGACGTGTTTGTCAAACGAGAAATATCAAAGATCTTCATAGCGAACAAGCCTTAGCCGTTGCGAAAGAGCTTTATGGGGAAGATTTCGCACAATTAAAAGCTTCACGTCCTTTTGAAGCTTGGTGGCAGGATGTTTTGCTTAATCAGTATGTGTCCTGGGATCACTTGGGAACATATCCTGAATTTTTATCTATTCTAAAAAAAGCTAATTGTGAGATTCATGCAACTTCGCCAGGATGGACCACGATGGATTATTATCTGTGGTATAAGAATGTTTTGTCTTTCGAAGAACGTTATCAACGTTTTCTGGATCATTTTTATAAAGCATTCCCATTCTTTTTAGTGGGAGCACCAACTCCTTCTGAAGATGGAGAGATCATCACCCCTCAAGAGGTACAAGCAGTGTCAGACTTTATTAAAGATCTTTCATCATATAATTTTTTACAGATGCCGTTTGAATCGGTGTCTTATCCTGCATTGATGGATAAGTATTTTAGTCGAAGTCGAAAGCCTGAACTATCTGTATTGAATACAGAACTTAAAGGATTGTTGGAGGTTTTAAAGACAGGCTCAGACCAACAGATGGTTGCCTCTTATAAGAAAACAAATTATTTACGTAGATCTTGGGGAATGGCAAGTCCCTACATTAGCTTTAAGAAAATAGCATAGAATGAAAGGTGATTAGATGGAGATTGATTATTATCGTAGAAAGAATTGTCGTCTGTGTGGAAGCGATAAGGTTGTATTGGGTTCACAACTAGCTCCCACGCCTCCAGGGGATATATTTATTAAAGCTGATGAACTTGGGCAAACAGAGAAGACTTTCTTGTTAGATTTATTTCTGTGCAACTCTTGTAGCAATGTACAGTTATTGGATGTGGTTTCGCCAAAAACTTTATATGCAAACTATATCTACCGAACAGAAATATCATATGGTCTTACCGAATATTTTAAGAAATATGCCGATGATGTTTTGAGTTTTGTGGCGCCCGCACCAGGTGCGTTCATTATTGATATTGGCTGCAATGATGGGACTTTGCTGCGGTATTTTAAAGATCGCGGATTTAAGGTGTTAGGCATTGATCCTGCTCCGATTGCTCAGGTTGTTAATAAATCAGGTATTGAAGCCATACAAACATTCTTTACTACCAAGGTAGCTAAAGAGTTAAAAGACAAAAGGGGAATGCCTCAGTTGATTACAGCCAATAATGTGGTGGCTAATATCGATGAACTTGAGGATTTCTTTTTTGGTATTAGAGAGCTTCTTAGTCCAGAGGGATGTTTTGTTTTTGAAACGGGCTACGGCTTAGACGCCGTTGATAAAAGACTTTTAGATGTTATTCACCATGAACATCTTTCATATTTTACAGTAAAGTCACTTCAGTGTTCATTGTCTAAATTTGATTTGGAATTGATCCATGTTCAACATACTGTTTCTAAAGGTGGATGTATTCGTAATTATGTGCAAAGAAGAAATGGGCCAAGGAAGGTTCAGCCATCCGTAGCTCAGATGATTGCTTTGGAAAAGAGTAAGGGAATTGATCAAATTGAAGCTTTTGGGCCATTTAATCAATTTATTGAACAGACGCATAAACGTCTTCATTCTGAAATTTCAGGATGGAAAAAACAAGGTAAGACGATTGCCGCTTATGGCGCTTCTGTAGGCATAACGACCTTGGCGCACTTATTTGATTTAGGAGATAAGCTTGAGTATGTGGTTGATGATAATCCAGATCGATTTAATTTATTTACGCCAGGGCACCATCTCGCAGCATATTCTTCAGATGTTTTATATGAGAAAAAACCAGATTATGTCATAGTGTTTTCTTGGCGTTATATTGATCCCATTTTAAAACGCCACCAAAAATTCCTGGAAAATGGTGGGAAGTTTGTTGTTTTTCTTCCAGAGTGGAAAATCTATAGCAAATGAAGAATGTTGCGAAGTCAAATATCTTTATAACTGGTGCTAATAGTGGACTTGGATTAGAGTTTGCGCGGCAGTATCTAAATGATGGATGTCGCGTTTATGGAACCTATCGCAAAGAAGAGTTGGCTGGTGAGCTTAAGTCATTAAAAGGTGATCTGCACTTGTTTCGTTTGGATATCACTGATATCAAGGCCGTAGAGCAGGTGAGAAATCAGATCAAAGATGAAAGTATTGATGTTCTTTTGAATAACGCGGCAATTCGAGGACCGGAGGATGAGAAAGCTACCTTTGGTCACCTTGATATTCAAAGATGGACTGAAGTGATGCATACGAATCTTTTTTCGACGATTAAATTTACTGAGATGTTTTTTGATTTAGTCAAACGTAGTCGTGAAAAAAAGATAGTTTTTATATCCAGCCGAGCTGGATCTTTGGCTGAACGAGGAAAATTGCCGCATCATGTGCGTGGGGGAACTTATATTTATCGCTCTTCAAAAGCAGCTTTAAATGCTGTTACTCAAAGTTTGGCGTTTGATTATACGCCAATGGGTATTAGCGTCATTGTGATGCATCCAGGATTTGTAAAGACAGAAAGGGTAGGGAACAGGGCAGACATAACCGTGGAGCATAGCATACAATCGATGCGAAATATTATTAGCGCATTTACTCCGGAGAAAAACGGCGTATTTTATAACTATGATGGCAGTCCAATTCCTTGGTAGAAAAATATGAAAAACATTGTAACAACGGTTATTGATGCAGGCGGACGTTATGGATTGCATCCCAATTGGAAACCTTTTAAAGGTGAGTTGGGCTATTACTTGTTTGAGCCGGATTCCATCGAGGTCAAAAGGCTTAAACAAAAATACAAGGCGCGTTCTAAAGAAATCTTTATTTATGGTCAAGCTTTAGGTCAAGAGGCGGGAGAGTTAGAGATTAATTTCTTTCATAACCGAGCCATGAGTACCAGCTGCAAGCGATATAAAGATCGATTTACCTTTGTTGGAGAAAAACAAAAGGAGACCCAGGTGGTTTCTAAAGAACGAGTACCAATGACCACGATCGATGATTTCTGTCAGAAGAATAAAATTGAACTTGATTTCTTAAAATTAGACACCGAAGGAACTGAATTTCAAATTCTAAATGGTGGATTATCTCAGTTAAAAAATAATGTAATGGGTGTTCGTTGCGAGGTCAGCTTTGATTATGTGTTTGAGGGCATGCCTATGTTTTCAACCATCCATGAGTTTATGCTGCAGCACGATTTCTTTTTGATGAACTTAAGTTATAAAGGCCAAGGCCATCCTTTAAATGAATTTGTCAATGTGCATGGCCAATACGGAGTCATGCTTGATGGCGATGCGATCTGGATGAAGCGCAAAGATTATCTTTTTCGTTCTGCTTTTAAGAAAAACCAGAGCGCTGCTATTAAAGCTTTAAAATATGCTGCTTTTTGTCTATTAAATTCAGCCAGTGATGTGGCTGTCGATGTTTTATTGGAGGCTCGAAAGAAACATGGGGTCAATTTCAATAGTCTCAAAGGTACCCAATTGTATTCATTCATGGATATTGGTCTTCATAAACTTTTTTATTCATTGAAATGGCAGCCAGGCCAATCCTTAAAGAAGCATCATGAAACTTACCATGCCATTTTTGGCAAAGATATGAAGGGATTACACGAGTTCAATCAATCATTGGAGTTGAATCCCGATTAAGGAGCGTCATTGTGTCGAGTGTTCCACCTAAATATTCATTTCAATGGTTAGTATCAGTCGTAGTGCCTAAAATTCCAGTCTTGTTTTTAGCCTTGCCTTGTGTTGTGTTGATGCGAATTCTCCGTCCATTTGTTTTGGTGCGGCTTATTCCTATCAAAGATCGCATTGGACATGCAGCTGGAGAGTTAGATACCTATGTTTTAGAAAGAAAAATGGGTATGCATCAGCCACAAGCCATCAATATTTTCTTTCCTAATCGTCCCAACAAGGTCAATAAGCAGATGGTGAAGTTATGGAGTCGAGTTTTACCTGTATCAAATTTGGCCTATTGGGTTTTTCGAATCAATATAAAAGTTCCTGGTGGAAAAGCACATCTTCATAAGTGGCGCACCTTTCAGAGCAGGGATATTTTTTCTTTAACGTATAAAACTCCACCTCAGGTTACTTTTACTCCTTCCGAACAAGAGCAGGGTGAGACCTTATTGCGTTGCATGGGCATTCCCAAAGGAACGCCGTTTGTTTGTATTCAAGGACGCGATGGCTTGTATTTAAGTCAGCATAGCCCTGGCCGAGATTGGAGCTATCATCATTATCGTAATTTTCCTGTTGCAGATTTTGTATTGGCAGCTCAAGAGTTGATAGCTCGAGGTTATTACATCATTCGTATGGGGCGAGTTGTTGAAGAGAAGTTTCCGTTGGTTCATCCGCAAGTCATTGATTATGCCAACAGCTCTTTTAGAAGTGATTTTGCTGATATCTATTTAATTTCCAAGTGTCATTTCTTTGTCGGAGAGGGCGGTATTGAAGCTGTGGCCAGACTTTTCCGAAAACCGGTTGTTTATATCAATGTTATTCCCGTTGGTTTTCTCTTTACCTGGTCAGATCAATTCTTAAGCATTCTCAAACTTTTGAGAAACAAGAAAGATGGCAGACTTTTGAGTTTTAAAGAAATGTTAAATGAAAATATCAGATATGGTGTACAGACCAAGATGTTTGAAGATCAAGGATTAGAGGTGATCAAAAACTCTCCTGAAGAGATTCGTGATGTAGTCTTAGAAATGGAAGAACGTTTAAAGGGTCAATGGAAAACTACCGAAGAACAAGAAGAGTTACAGTCGCAATTCTGGGGAGATTTCCCTTTTACAAATGGTGTGCACGGCCCGCATAATTATTCCAGAATAGGGGCATTGTTTTTGGAAAAATATCAATATTTACAAGATTTAAATGAATCGAAAAATGCCTTTAATTCGTCTATAAATCAAGTGTAGATCGCTATCAGCGAAAAGGCGTAGATAAATGGTTTTTTTAAAAGGAGTTTTATGAAAGAAATAACGGATTGTATATTTTATGCTGACAAGCCGATCGTTAAGGTTGATCAAAAAGATATAGGGGTGTTGATAGCAAAGGCTCACGTCGCTAAAACTGTTCGCAGTCGATTATGTATGCATGAAGATCCCAATTCAGATTTGCATGAAATGTTTATTGTTCATTTTAGAGACACCTATGTGAGACCGCATAAGCATCTTGGTAAGCCCGAATCTATTCATATTATTGAAGGTGCCGCTGACATTATTATTTTTGACAATCATGGTGAAATTAAGGACGTAGTTAATATGGGAGAATATCGTTCAGGTCGACGTTTTTATTACCGAATGGACGGTGAGTTTTACCATACGGTTTTGATTGATTCCGATACTTGCGTTTTTCACGAGACAACCAAGGGCCCTTTTGATCGAGACAGAGATACCGTGGTTGCTCCATGGTCGCCATCGATGGAAGATTCCGGACGGGCTAAAGATTATATGGATCAATTGCGCGAAAGAAAAAAGGCCTTTAAGGCTAAGTAAGATTGAAAGGTGATTATGAATCATAAAGAAAAATATTATGAACAGAATTTGGGTCAAGTATGGACCTTTGATGCCTATGGCAAATACGGTCAAGTGCAATGGGACTGGATCCATCTGCCTTTTGATGATGATTTCGAACGACCAAATCGTGCTTGGCGTTATGAGGTTACAAAACCTGTTCAAAAGAAAAGTATAGTTGAGATTGGTTCAGCTATGGGGCAGGGATTTAATGCATTAAAGAGTAAGGGTATTATTGATGTGAGCGACTATACCGGAATTGAAGTTTCTGACAAGGGTGTTGCTGCTGCTCGTGAACGTTTTCCTCAAGCCAAGTGGGTGCATGCAGATTTTACTAAGTATGAATTTACTCGAAATTATGATTATGGCTATGAAAGACATTCGATCCACCATATGCCTGAGCCCCTCGAACAACTAAAGAAGGTTTTAAAACATATTAATATCAGTTTTATCATGACTTTTATAGGCTGCATTCAAGAAGGGACGATTTCTGATTTGGATAAGTGCCATCATAAAAATGCGGGCCAGGGACTTGTGTACTTTGACATTATCAGTGTTCCTGAAATTGTAAAAGTTGCTTTAGCAGAAGGCTTTAATCATATTCGTATTTTGTATTGGGGGAAGCTTGAGCCTATTTCCTCTGATCCTCAAAGTGATGCGTATATGGCTCCAGAACTTGTTGGCCAAAAAGATTATGCGCGCTATACAGTGCGATTCACCAAGGTGCCTGAACTTAAAAGTCCTTTAGTGTATTCTGTGATGGCGGGCCCTCTTGGAGGGAATATTAAATGGCTTAAATATCCTGGAGAAGTTTTTAGAATGAAAAAGCGGGTCCATGAATTTCAATCAAGTATCTAAGCGGAAAAACTATGCAAAAATTCGAAATGGTTTCAAGGATTATAGGAAAGAGCAATGCTGAGAAGTTAGCGGTCAAGTTTTTCAAGGCCTGCCCTGGGTATAATCCAACCCTTACCGAGCAATATTATTTAAAAGAACACTCTGCAGCCAAGAGCGTTGCCGCCTCCAAAATATTGCCTGAGTTATTTAATATTTATTATGGTAAGAAGACGCCTGAACAAATTGTTCCGGATGTTTCGGTTCCTCGAGCCTCGGTTCATGTTCCCTATCATAGAGGCATGACAGATATTTTGATTTTTAACTTTTTGCAACGTAACTATGGCCTTCGTGATCCTATCCTCATTCGTTTGTCTATCTTGGTAGGTGAGCAGTGTTTTTGGTCTAAACAATATCTTTTGGCCCCTAATGAAGTTAAATATCTTAAGAACTTTACCCAGGAGGCTGACCAGAACGCCTTACCAAAGCAGGGAATTGTGATGTTAGAAGCCTTTCATCCTCGGCTTAAAACCCCAGGTAATGAATTTCGTTTTTTTATGTTTCTCAACAATACGGCCAAAGGTACGATTTCGGGTATTCATTCGATACCTGTTCTTTTGAAGCCTTATGTCAAACGTGATGAATTTTGCTACCGTGCATTTATTCCAGGGCAGCAGCTAGCCTATTATTGTAACTTTGCTGATCCCTACCAAGTTCTTCAGACTGAGGGGGCCAAGGGTGCTTTTAGAAGAGCCCAAAGCCAAGGGCCTATTAAAGGATCAATGGGTTTTTGTATCGTGCATGATGAGAGTGGCGATCCAACAACTCTTTGGCATGATAACTGTTCAGGCCATATGAAGAACATTCGACATATTCCATCAAAGGAGAAAACCGTACAATCTTGTGTCACTGCTTTTTATGTACCAGATTTTGAACTTAATGCTCCACTGATTAATGTGAATGAAGAAGAAATTGGTTTTCAAACCCGATCCTTCTTGATCAAGGGGTATCGAGAGTCTGGTGAATTGTTAGGAGAGAAATTTGTTACATTAAGTGATGAAGAGCTGGGTTTTGATTTGGCTAAGGTCTTTGAGGGAAAACAGATCAAAGGCGGTGTTTATTTTGTGGTCGATTTTCAGCGCGATCAAAATGAGTTTGAACAAAAACCTCCATGTTATCTGCATTTATATTATCGCCGGGGAGAGAGCTTTGCTGATCAGGTTCATACCCAATATTCTTTTGGCTACCATAATGATTCCTGTGGCCTACCTAAATCTTATCGCTGTTTAAAAATGGCGCCTTTATTTAAGGAATTTCGAAGTATTTATGCCTTAGCGACTGCAGGTGGAGCTCGAACAAATCCAGATAAGACCATTAATTTACGAATTTTTACGGATAAGGGAACTGAGCATGTGTTTAACAATTATCCTTTGAATATTCCTGATGGTATTTCTACGATTCATGGTGATGATTTGATCAAAAAGATTGGAGATTCGATGAATGAGGCTGCGGTTGTCTGGTTCGAGCATCCCACCACGAATTTTAATGGCAATTGGTTTTTGATTAATCGAGCAACAGGACATTTAGCAACAGATCACTTTACGGGTGCTTAAAGGAAAGAATATCTTCAATATGAGTGTGCCGAAAAAAATATTATGCACTTTAGGTCCTGCATCAATGAATGATCGTGTCATTGCGCGATTAACTGATGTGGGGGTCAGTCTTTTTCGGATCAATCTTTCGCATACTAAGATTAAAGATCTTCCAGAAGTGATTAAGTTTATTCAGTCCAGGACCAAGGTCCCTGTGTGTTTAGACAGCGAAGGCGCACAGATTAGAACAGGAGACTTCCTTGATATTAAAATCCTGTTGGAAGAAAATCAAATCATCAAAATACCAAGACAAGCAGTTGAGGGAAGCGGTAGTTCATTTAATTTGTATCCTTTAGATTGCGTTGACAAAATAGAAGTCGGAGACATTGTCAGCATTGATTTTAATTCTGTTTTGGTCAAGGTGATTGCTAAGGACCAAAATGGTTTGGTGATTAAGGTTTTGACCGGCGGCTTTATTGGACGTAATAAAGCTGTCAGTGTAGATCGTGAAATTGACCTGCCTGCATTAACAGAAAAAGATATCCAGGCATTTGCTATTGGCAAAAAGATGGGAATTAAACATGTGGCATTGTCCTTTGCTAATAAAGCTGAAGATATCGATGAGCTAAAGAAGCACGTTGCTCCTCAGACCTATATTATTTCTAAAATTGAATCACTGATGGGTATTAAGAATTTAGAAGCCATTGCAGGTCGTAGCCATGCCCTTTTGTTGGATCGAGGAGACATGTCCAGGCAGGTACCGATCGAACAAATCCCTAGGGTGCAAAAAGAAATAATTAGAAGAGCAAAGCAAGCTAATGTGGAAATGTTTGTAGCTACCAATTTATTGGAATCCATGATCACTATGTCTAATCCAACTCGAGCTGAAGTTAATGATATTTTTAATACCTTGGTAGATGGTGCCGATGGTTTGGTTTTGGCTGCGGAAACAGCAATTGGTTCCTATCCGGTAGAATGCGCCAGCATGGTTTCACGTGTGATGCAACAATTCCATGAGTATTGTCAGGGACCCAATGGTTTTCTAGAGAATTTAGATAGTGACGACCATTCTTTTTTGATTAAGCCTCACGGTGGAGAGTTAATTCATCGCTATGAAGATAGTCCTGATTTAGAGCTAATTAATGCATACAAGAAGATTGTAGTCGAAGAAAAAGATTTGATTAATGCCGAGCAGATTGCCATTGGAGCATTTTCTCCGCTTAAAGGCTTTATGAGCAAGGAAGAGTTAGATGGGGTATTGAAGGATTTTAAACTTCCTACGGGTGTCATCTGGCCCATGCCCATAGTTTTACAAATTGATCAGAAAAATGCTGAGCAATTAAGTATTGGCCAGAAAGTTGCTCTGTGTTTTAAGAATGATGGATTGGTATATGCCATCTTGGATATTAAAGATATATATACCTATGATTTGCAACAATTGACCAGCCAGTTATTTGGTACGAATGATTCTAAACATCCTGGTGTTGAAGATATTTTAAAACGACCTAATCATTTTTTGGGTGGAGAGATTACTTTAATTAAAAGGCTGCCTTCTCAAAACAAACAGTTTGAAATGACGCCTAGGCAGGTCCGAAAAATATTTGAGCATAAAGGTTGGTCGAGAATTATTGGTTTTCATACACGCAATGTAGCCCACCGGGTTCACGAACACATCCAGAAGACAGCCATCGAGAAATACCATTGTGATGGCATTTTCATTCACCCTTTGTCTGGACCAAAGAAGAAGGGCGATTATCTCTCTGAAATCATTCTAAAAAGCTATGAAATTATTATTAGCAAATATTATCCGGCTCATAAAGTTTTGCTTGCAGCCTGGCTAAATTACCCTCGCTATGCGGGCCCTAGAGAAGCAGTATTTACAGCGATTTGCCGTAAGAATTATGGCTGCAGCCATTTTGTGGTGGGACGCGATCATTCTGGGATCGAGGGGTACTATCAGAAAGATAGCGTTCGTCAATTATTTGAAAGCTTGGGAGATATTGGAATTGAACCAATTTTCTTTAATGAAATCAATTATTGCCGCAAATGCGAAAGTTACGTAGAGACATGCGACCATAAACAAGAAGATATTCTTTCCATCAGTGGAACGCAAGGACGAAAGATGTTGATGGATAAAAATCTGCCTCCGGAATGGTTTATGCGTAAAGATTTATCAGAATTGATCATCAACCAAATTGATGCGGGCAAGGAAATATTCCAAGAATAAGGAGAGTCTTAAACAGTATGAAGAAGCGTAGTTTGCGATTATGGTTATTAAAACATTTGCCTTCTGACTTGATCCGATTCATCAGGAAAGAGTTCCTTCCTTGGAGTCGCAAGTGCGTAAAGTTACTTTATCGCTTAAAGAAATTCGTATTGACTAAGAAAATAGCAGCTCACCCTGGCTCTGCCATGGCGCAGATGGAGATGGCGGAAGTTTGTTATAAATTGGATCAATTGGCCCAAGCAATTAAGCACTGTGAAAAGGCCATTGCTCTTGATCCGAATCTGCTAGAGGCTCATTTAAAATTAGAAATGTTGGTTCGCTATAATGGACAAGAGAAAAGGACAGATAGCAAAGGTAATAGAATGCATGATCATAGAAATTTAATTCTGGATCAGGCATCAGTAGAGAAACATCTGGCGTGTACAAAGAAAATGGTGGAAATATTTCCAGATTCTGTGCAAGCCAATTTTATTAGAGGCAATGCGGTTCTCATGGCCCAAGGAAACCGTAATGAAGCAAATCATTATTTTCATAAAGCCACCAAGTTAAGAATATTCCAGCGTCGTGCACAGGGAGGGGTTGGCCCTATTTTTGTGGCTTCTCAGCATCGTTCAGCTTCAGGTTATATCCAGACATCGCTCAAAGAAGGTTTAAAATTAGCTGAAGATATTGGTCAGGTTACACCTGCGACCTGGTGGTGGTATCCAGACATTACAGTTCCGCTTCCTAATTATGCATTAAGCACCGCACCCATTGAAGATATGCTTTCAGTGGATCATACCTCAGGGGCACCTTCTAATTTAGCTATTCTTAATTTGTGCGTAGATCGTATGATTGTCAATGTTCGTGATCCTCGCCAAGGGTTGATTTCCTACGTGCACTATATCAACACGTATATGAGATCGATTAATAATATCGAAGGCCTTTTAGAATCACACATTCCTGATGGGTATTTCCTTATGTCTCTGGAAGATCAGATTTCTTGGCAAATTGATCATTTTTATTTACCTGCCTCGATCAAATGGATTCAATCATGGATGGATGCACAAAAAGATCCAACATTTGAACCGGAGATATTATTTGTTACTCAAGAAGAATTGGTAGCTCAACCTAAAGAACTATTTCAAAAGATCCTTAAATTTTATGACATTGAGGAATCAAAATTTACTTACCCCAAATCACCTGAATTTAAAAAGAATACACGTATGCGTTCAGGAGGGGTCGATGAATGGAAGAAGGATTTTACTGCGGCTCAGATCGATCGAGCCACGCGGATGATTCCTCAAGAAATGTTAACAAAGTTTAACTGGTCCACAGATACTACAAGAGCGTCTAGTAAAGATGTTTTAATCCAAAAAGTGAGTTCATAACATGTTTGTTTTTCTTAAACGTCAATTTTTTCAGATCAAAAAGGGAGGTTGGAGAGCTTTCAGTCAAAAGATTTCTAATGGGAAAAACAAGCTCCTTTTAAATCTTTTTGCAGGTTTGGCTGTACAGTGGAATCTTAATTGGCCTCAGGCATACGATTTTCTTTCTGTGAAGTTATTAAAAGATTACCGAAAACTGCGTACCCAGAGGGTTGAGGGCGAATCCTTGGTTAGGGCGCAAAGAAAAGCAGAAGAGATATTAAGAAAGACAGTTGCTAGAACACCAGATTTAGAAAATATGTCTTCTTGGGCAGCTGCTAATGTAGGTCTTGCGGTATTATATTTTTTTAGCGGAGAATACCAGAAGCATAGAGTCGTTTTTAAAGATTTTGAAAGAACAAGATTTTATCTTTTGAAATCTCATCAATTAGATAACTTAAACGTTGAATTTGTGCCACGAATCCTTGTAAGTGGTTCTATTGGTCTTTACGAAACGCTTAGCACCTATGTGATGGCAGCACTCCTTGGTTGGCGTCCTTTAAAGAAAATGATTTTGCTTTTGCCTCCTAATACCAAGATCAATAATCGATGCTACCTCAATTATTGGAGTAAATACATCACCGTTATTACTGATCCGCAAACTATTGAGACCTTGGAACCTTTGGAAAAAGCTTTGGACTATCCTTTTAATTACGCTATGAAATTGCGCGATGAAGTCATTGTTAGTCATACGGCCATTGGGATTGTGCAGGAGCAATGGGATAAAGAAAACCGACCTCCTTTATTGACGTTAACCCAAGAAGACTTTAATCGTGGCTGGCAGAATTTAAAATTATTGGGAGTTCCTGAGACTGCATGGTTTGTATGTTTTCATGTCCGAGAAGCAGGATGGCATGAAAAATCTCTTGTAGAAGATTACCGTAATGCGGATATCGATACCTATATTCCTGCTATTGAATCGATTGTGTCTGCGGGAGGATGGGTGATTCGTATGGGTGATCCTTCGATGAAACCGTTAAAGAAAATGTCGCATGTGATTGATTATGCTCACAGCAATCTCAAAAGTGATTGGATGGATGTCTTTTTGTCGTCACAATGTCGTTTTGTGGTTGGTACTTCTTCTGGTTATTTTATGGTATCAGTTGCTTTTGGCGTTCCGGCAGTTGTAACAAATCTTTTACCTGCACATGCTATCTATTGTTTATCAGCGAAGGATTTATTCTTACCCGGGCTCTGTTGGCATTCGCTAGAAAAAAGATATTTAAACTTTGAAGAATTGGTGAGTCCACCTGTGGGAGCTGCTTGCGAACAGTACACCTATGACACCATGGGATTAGAAGTTATAAGAAATTCAGCTGAAGAAATAAAAGCAGTGGTGGAAGAAATGTTAGATAAGTGCAAGGGCACTTTAAAATATGTGGATGAAGATGAAATCTTGCAAGAGAGGTTCAAGGCAGCCATGGCTGAAGTAGGAAAGGCTTATGCTGATGAAAAAGTTACGGTCAATAGCAGAATCGGACGAAGTTTCTTAAGAAAACATGCAGCTTTATTACCTATAGGGGAGGTTTTAAGTCAACTTGAGTAAAAGGTGCGCGTTTTGTCAGGGATCAAAAATAGAATTGATTAAACTTCCGTATACTTTGTTTAGACATCTAGGTTTTGTAGATTATAGAAAAAGTGGAATGATAGGTCGGTGTAAGGATTGTCAGTTGCTCATTAATATCATGAGTGAGGCGGATGAGAAAAAGCAGGCTCAGATTTATGAAAGTTTAGACTATGCTAAGGCGCCGATCACTAATCAGACATTTTTATTGAAACCTAATCGACGTGTAACACGATTTTTTTTACAAGGAGAACTACTAAAGGGGTTTTTACGTAATAGCAAGGAGACCAAGGTATTAGACATTGGATGCTTTAAGGGGGAATTGTTACTAGAGTTAAATGGCCGTTTTCCTAAAGCTGAATTTCATGGCTTTGATGTTAATCGACATTTAAAAAAATGTTTTCCTTCGAAAAAGAATTTTGTTTTTCATTTAGCCGATCTTTCAAAGATTAAAGGTGAGTTTGACTTGATTTGTATGTCCCTGTCGATGATCTATATCAAGGACATCCAAGGACTATTGGTGAATGTTCGACGATTGTTAAAAAAAGAAGGCAAACTCTTTATCCAGTTGCCGGATGTCACTAACAATCCTTGTTCGATCCTTTTGGCTGATCAGTATTATTATTTTACGCCGTCTATTTTAAGGAACGTTCTTCATAAGGCTGGTTTTGATATGGTTTTATTGCCCAATGAGCATTTCCCTAGAGATATCGTTGCCATAGCCCAAGCGACATCTTCAAATAAGACCAGTCAGATCAAAAAAGATACAAGCATTTATAGGACCATGAAATATTTAGACCGAGTGAAACGACAATTGCTTACAATTTCGCAGCCAAAGACATGTGTTTTAGGAACAACAACAACTGCAGCGTTTGTAGAGAGTGTGTTAGGTAATCGAATTGAATTCTTTGTAGATGAAAATATGAAGAGTAAGAATGAGTCGAGACGATTTAGAGGCAAACCGGTCATCAATCCGGCGCTACTTGATTCTTCCGTCCATTTAATTCTTCCTTATGGTCCTGCGAATGGCAGTATTAAGAAAAGATTTTCCAGAGAGTATCAGTTGAAAAGTTTTAAATTAATATAATTATTAACCATGAAGTAGAACAGCAAAGAAGGGGGTAAAGATGGACGATTTGAAGAATTTTGAAGAATCCTTTCTAAAGGATGGATTCGCAATTGTTAGGAATTGTATTGATAAAAATCTTCTCAATGAAGCTAAGCAAATTATGTCAGAGACCTTATCGAAGAAATTAGGCAAAAAGGTTAACTACAACGAAGGATTTTTAGAAGCAATTAAGAAAGATCGTCAGTTTGAGGTGCAGGAGTATTTATACCGGGATCTTGCGTATAACAATTTTGCAACGAGGATCTTAAATCAAAAAGAAGTTTTAAATAAGTTCATTACTCTTTTAGGGCCAGATTTATGCTTCACTGAATATCCAGGATTCCCAATTAACGTAACAGAGGTCAAAGATGATTTCCTAGTTAAGAAATGGCATCAAGAATATTGGTCTGGCTGTGGTGTACATACGGTCAATTTTTGGTTTCCCGTATCTATGGAAGAAGGAATGGGAGGGCTTGAATTAATCCCAGGCTCACATGAGTGGGGTCATATTCCGCACCGTAATAGAGAGCCTCTTGAAATTCCTGAGTCTGCTCAATATTTGACCCCGAAGATGGAAGAAGGAGATGGTTTGTTTATGCATACCTTTACCTTGCATCGCACCGTGGTTAATCGACATAAATATCCGCGATTTGGACTTTCTATTTTTGTGAAGAATTTCTATCATACAGATTCAGGAGTTCCAGAATTTCAGATCTGGTTTCCGTTTCATTTTTCAGCATTGGCTAAGATCCATAAAAAGCTTGGTAATCCTGAGTTTAGTCCTTTTAGAACATTAAATAGTGCTCGCAAGGAAAACTTAATACATTCTTATCAGCTTGCATCTGATAAGAAATAAGGGGAAGAATTGAAAATCCACCGCTTTGATGTTTATCATAAGTTACATCGAATCATCATGCCAAAAGATCGTCGTAAGCTCTACTGGCTGGCGGTGGCGATGGTCTTTGTGGCCTTTTTAGATATGTTGGGAGTAGCCTCTATTTTTCCTTTTTTGAAAGTGGTGGCTACTCCAAGCATTATTGAAACTAATGATAAATTACGCTGGTGTTATCAATTCTTTAGTTTTCAAAACGCCACGGACTTTATTGTGGCCTTGGCCATCACCATGTTTGCTATTTTTATATCCAGCAATATTTTTCGCACTCTGACTACGGCTGTGTTAACACGTATGACATGGACGCAGCAGGGAACAATAGCTTCTCGATTATTGACCCAATACCTTTATGAACCGTATGCATTCTTTCTTAACCGCAACAGCGCGGGATTGACCCATCATTTAATGGCTGAGGTAGGAAGAGTGGTTGGTTATGTCCTGATTCCTTCGCTTGAAATGTTTGCCAAGACTGTGTTTGTTGCAACGGTCATTATTTTATTAGTAGTTGTCAATCCTGTAGTAACGGGCATTGTATTGACTGTGATGGGTGGAGGATATGGGCTTATTTATTTTTGTTTTAGAAATAAGCTAGCTTCCATAGGGGCTACCAATAGGGCGCATACAGCAACCATGTTTAGAGTCATTAATGAGGCTTTTGGTGGCGTTAAAGATATTAAGCTTTTAGGTAAAGAGAATATCTTTATTGACCGATTTTATCAGCCAGCGATTAAAACAGTCGATGGTTATGTGGCGCAAGCCTTAATTACAACGACCCCACGCTACATTTTTGAATCGTTGACCTTTGGAGGGCTTTTATTGGTCACGGTTTATTGTGTGGTTATCAGTAAAAACTATCAAGAAGCCGTGCCCATGATTGGTTTATATACCTTAGCTGCCTATCGATTAATCCCGGCTTTACAGCAAATTTTTCAATCGATTAGTTCGATACGTTTTGGCCAATCTGCCTTAGATTCTTTGTATGAGGATATGATTAACTACAAAGATTATAGGAAAGAAAAATCCACAGGGCCTGATCAGACAATGCCTTTTAATCAGGAGTTTGAATTTCGCGGTATCAATTTCAAATATCCTAAAGCTCAAACCAATGTGATTGAGAATTTTAATTTAGTTATTAAGCACAACACAACTGTTGGGTTTGTAGGCGGTACAGGGGCTGGAAAGACAACAGTGATTGATATTTTATTAGGTCTTTTATCGCCTCAGGCCGGTGAAATTCGTGTCGATGGCGTAAGAATATCGGAAGATAATTTGCCGATGTGGCAACGAAATATAGGTTATGTTCCCCAACATATTTATATTTGTGATGATACTGTTACGCGCAATATTGCCTTTGGTATTCCTGATGATCAGATCGATGCGCAGGCTGTACAGGCAGCGGCTAAGATGGCTAATATCCATGATTTTATTGAAAAGGAATTGCCTAACGGTTATGCGACGGAAGTAGGTGAGCGAGGTGTGCGTTTAAGTGGAGGACAAAGACAGCGTATTGGTATTGCACGGGCCTTATACCGAAATCCTTCGGTCATTGTATTTGATGAAGCCACAAGCGCCTTGGATGGAATTACGGAAGACGTTATTTTAGAGGCCATTAATCGTTTAGCCCATAAGAAGACTATTGTGATCATTGCGCATCGACTAAGTACGGTCAAGGAATGTGATGTGATTTACCTTTTAGAAAAAGGAAAGATTGTTGAGCAAGGGACCTATCAGCAACTTTTAGAGAATAATCAGCAGTTTCGTAAGATGGCCAAGGTAACTTAAATCTATGAAGAGAATTACCGTAATAGATCATCTTAATTTATCAGGACTTCTCCCTAAATTTATGGGTAAGGACGTTACGTGCTGGTATTTATCTAATGATTGGGAAAGATTGGTTCAATTAAAATCCCAGATACCAGGAGAAATTCGAACTCTGGGGGAAATGTTAGATACAACCTTCCAAGAGTATAAAGAAGATCTACTTAAGTTGTATCATCGAGTTAATACGGCCAATCATTCGTTGGAGTGGTGGGCCAATCAAGTTTCTACCAAAAGCACGACCGCTACGCCTTTGACCCAGAATATTCTTTATTTGATCTGTGCCAAGAAAATTATCGCGCAATCCCAAAGCGACATTGTTTTCATTACCGATAGCATGGTTTTGTCTAAGTGTATTGTGGAATATGGTCATTCTTTAAATCTAGATATCAAATGGCGAACAAGTCTATTCAAAAGACTGCTTGAGCCAATCCAGCATCAGTTTTATTACCTTGCTCAAATTCTTAATTTTATTCGGATTAATCTTCGCAATAAACTGGCTGTGTCAAATAATCTAGAAATGTCCTTGAAAAGTAAGACCGAGGCATCTAAGAGAGTGGTTCTTCGAAGCTGGATAACTGAAGATACATTTAGTGCTTCTGGGAAATACAATGATCGAAATTTTGGAGAGCTTGCTTCCTGGTTAGAGGACAAACAGTATGAAGTTTTGCTTCTTCCGACATTTTTTAATCTAAAATCACCCTTAAGCGTTATCATCCAGAAATTAAAAGCGCAAAATCTGAAATTAGTGATGCCTGAACAATATCTGAAACTTTCAGATTATTTGGGAGTACTTAAGAGCAGTTATCAGGGATTTAATCGTGTTATCACTAATGTCCAAATCGCAGGTCTGGATGTGAGTCCTATTTTTAATGAGGTGTTAAAGAAGGCAGGATTCAACGTTCACCTATCCATTCTTAATTTGTGTGTACCCACCCTGAAACGATTAAGTGAAAGAGGATTCGAAGTCGATGCTTTCTACTATCCATTTGAATGTAATGCTTCTGAGAATCCTTTTATCTTGGCGTGCCGCCAATATTATCCAGATTCTAAAATCATAGGATTCCAACACACAACATTTTTCGGCAATCAACTGACCTATCATCTCGCAGATGGAGAGTGGAAAGATCATCCTTTGCCAGATCAGATTATATGTTCTGGTCCTAAATACAGACAATTACATATCGAAGCAAGATTTCCTCAAGAGCGCATAGTCATGGGATCCAACTTGCGTTTTGCGGCAGTTTATAAGACAATACGCCGATCTAGTGGGGTTTCTGATGCTAAGAAAATGCTTTTGCTACCATTGACATTTGGCTATGATTTGGCTTTTGAATTATTTACAAAGTTAAAAGCAGCTTTGCAAGATAGCAACGAGTATAAAGTGGTTGTTAGAATGCATCCGTTACTATCAAAGGATCGAATTTTACGATTCCTTGAAACGCTGAATCTTTCGCATTGGGAATTTGATCAGCCACGGCCGATTCAGGAAAGTTTGACTCTGACACATGCTGTTGTAACAACTGGTGGATCAATTGCTATTTTAGAAGCCATGATGATGGCGGTCCCAGTGATACGTGTTATTCCAGATAATGCGATTTATCATGATCCATTTCATCTAAAAGGATATGCTTTAAAGCCAGTAGTTGCACCATTGGAATTGAAAAATCAGATTCGTTGGATCGAAACGATGAATGCCCAAGATAAACTTGGTTTTGAACAGATGGCCCAACAAGTCTTGAATGAATATTTTACACAACCGTCAGAAGAAAATTTAAAGGTCTTTTTATTAAATTCAAATCTTAAGAAAGGGCAGGGATATCTTCCTTCAGGAGCCATCGAAGATAAATCTGTGAGTATCCGATGAAAGCTTCACTCAAACAAAAACTTAAGAAAAATCAACTGACCATTGGATCATGGATTACCATGACCGATACTTGCATTGCTGAAATTATGGCTAAAGCAGGTTTTGATTGGTTGGCGGTGGATATGGAACACTCTGCTTTAACCGTCCAGCATGCCATGAAACTTATTCAAACCATTGATTTATGTGGTATCCCAGCTTTGGTACGAGTCGGGGATAATAATCCTACCTTAATTAAAAGAGTGATGGATGCGGGGGCCACGGGGGTCATCGTTCCCATGGTGAACACGGCTCAGGAAGCTCAAAAAGCTGTTAACGCTGTTAAATATCCGCCAGAAGGAACTAGAGGCATCGGCCTTTCACGAGCTCAAGGGTATGGCACTACATTTAATGAATATAAACGATGGGTCAAGAACGAAAGCGTCGTTATTGTTCAAATCGAACATATCGAAGCTGTGGAAAATCTCGATAAAATTTTTGCTGTGCAAGGAATTGATGGCTTTCTAGTTGGACTTTATGATCTTTCTGGATCGATGGGAATTGCCGGCGAGTTTGAAAACCCCAAATTAATCGCAGCTTTAAAGAGGATTATGTTGAAAGCCAAGGAAAAGGGTGTAACTGCAGGTATTCATTGTGTCCCAACAGACACTCGTATGGTTAAAGATAAAATTAAAAAAGGCTTTAGGTTTATCGCTTACAGTGTTGATTTTCTTTTATTAGGAGATCAATGTAGAGAGGGATTAAAGTTAATTAAGAAATGAGCTCAAATAATTCATCCCTCCAATTTAAGCAGTATTTAAAAAGAACACCCCTTGGACAATTTTTAATCCATTCCTATGGTGATTGGCGCTATCCTCATATTGCCTTAGGCTGGTTTTTAGCAAAATGTTTAGTACCACGAAGAACAGTGAGGGCTAATAACGTTAGTTTTACACTTTCTTGCGTGAATTGGATCACCCATTTTCGTTGGTATTTATTTGGTAAAAAAGAGTCAGAAATATGTTATTACATCGATGAATTCGTTAAAGAAGGCGATGTTTTCTTTGATATTGGTGCTAACGTTGGAATTTTCTCAGTCTATTGTGCAAAGAAACATTCCAATGTTTCTGTATATAGTTTTGAGCCAGAGTATTCGAATTTGAATCACCTTAAAGATAATGTGTTTTTAAACGGCTTGGCTAATAAGGTGACCATCAATAGTGTGGCTGTTGGAGATTTTGAAGGTTTAAGTTTTCTAAACATGCAAGATACTGCTGTGGGAGCTGCAGCTCATACCGAAAGTAAGACAAAAATTACTAAGACCGAAGAAGGATTTTCAGTTGTTTTTCGAGAAGGAATCAGCGTTATTACTTTAGATAGGGCCTGTGAACAATTGAATGTAGTCCCCAATGCTTTAAAGATCGATACCGATGGTAATGAAATGAAGGTTTTAACAGGTGCTAAAAAGATATTACAGGACCCTAGGTTAAGAAGTCTGGTTTTAGAAATGCCGCCAGATCCTAAGAACAGCCAATTGTGTGCAGATTTGTTAAAATCCTATGGTTTTAAATTAACGTGGAGTCAAAACGATCAAACTAGGAATCAAATTTGGGCGAGGGGTAAATAATGGCTAACAAACTTAAGGTCGGTATTGCAGGTTATGGGCTGGTTGGAAAACGCCGTCGGCAATATATTGATATGCGTCCTGATATGGTGACAGTTGCCGTATGTGATCAGAAATTTACAAGCTCGGGGGAGTTCTCGGATGGTGTGAAATATTTCCCGAATTATAAACAATTGTTAAAAGAAAAGTTAGATGTGATTTTTGTCAGCCTTCCTAACTATCTGGCTCCTGAAGTGACCATTGCCGGTTTAAAAGCAGGGATGCATGTGTTTTGTGAGAAACCACCTGGAAAAACAGTTAAAGATATTGAAGATGTTGTGAAGGTCAAAAAGACATTGCCCAAATTGAAGTTAAAATATGGTTTTAATCATCGTTACCATGACTCGGTGCGCGCTGCTTTAAAGATCATTCAATCCGGCGATTTAGGGACGATTATTAATTTGCGTGGTGTATACGGCAAAAGCAGTATTACTCCTTTTGATGGAAATTGGCGCTCTGAAAGAAAATATGCGGGTGGGGGGATTTTGCTAGATCAAGGTATTCATATGGTTGATTTAATGCGATTGTTTTCTGGCGAATTCACGGAAGTTAAAAGTTTTGTTTCCAATCAATTTTGGAAACATGATGTAGAAGATAATGCTTACGCCTTGATGAAAGATAATCGCGGAAGAATAGCTATTCTTCATTCGAGTGCTACCCAGTGGCAACATTGCTTTTCATTGGATATAGCTTTAACCAAAGGCTACTTGAAGTTGCAAGGAATTCTCTCTAGCACCAAAAGTTACGGGGAAGAGAAGCTAATTATTGGTCGCAAGAATGAGGGAACTACAGGATCAGATGCCGAGGAGGTCATTAAATATCTGACCGATAACTCTTGGCGAGATGAAATTGATGATTTTGCTGATGCTATTGCCAAAAATAAACCTATTGTTTCTGGCCATGTAAACGATGCTTATGAAACCATGAAGCTGGTTTATGATATTTACGGGGCTGATAGGCAATGGAAAAAAGCTTATCTCAAAAAATGGAAATCCTAATGTCTGTTGTTGCTATCATACCTGCCCGCATGGCGTCCAGCCGTTTTCCAGGCAAACCTTTGGCCCAAATTATGGGTTTATCTATGATTGAACACGTCAGACGCCGTGTGATGCGATCAACCTTAATGGATGATGTGGTGGTAGCTACCTGTGATAAGGAAATTGTTGATGAGGTGCAACGTTTTGGGGGTAAGGCGGTTATGACATCTGCAACCCATGAAAGTTGTGTAGACCGAGTGACCGAAGCAGCACAGAAATTAAAGGCTGATATCATCATTAATGTTCAAGGAGATATGCCATTTGTCCAACCAGAATCTTTAGACCAATTGATACAGCCATTATTAAATGATCGCAATGTTCAGTATACAGACATGATTGGGCCTATTACCAATATGGCGGATTTCACCAGTCCTAATGTTGTCAAAGTTGTCGTTGATAAATTTAACAATGCCCTTTATTATTCGCGGGAACCTATTCCTTCAGCCAAAAAATCCGATAAAAATGCCCCTATGCCGGTCTATAAACAGTATGGAATTAACGCTTATCGCAAAGAATCGCTTTTGCAATTTACAGCCTGGCCAAGAACTAGCTTAGAGAAGACTGAATCGGTCGATATGTTGCGTATTTTAGAGATGGGGGTAAAGGTGCGTACGGTATGCTGTGATCAGCCTACCATAGGTGTAGATACGATTGATGACTTAAAAAATGCAGTTGCAATGATGCAAAACGACAGGCTATTTGCCCAATATAAAGGCTAATATGGCAAAAATTTGGCTTGTTTATTCAAAGAATTAAATTCATAATATTGCCATTCAAAATCCTAGGAGACCATATGAAGAAAACGAAAGTACTGCTTCTTTACCCCAATGGAACTTTATTGAATCCACCCCCTATTAGCATTGGACTTTTTACAGCTTTATTGCGTCAAAATGAATTTGAAGTCGATCTTTTTGATTCCACACTTTATGCTGATCCAATGACCTTAAGTTCAGATGATGCCAAAAAGCAAAATTTACAAGTTCGTCCCTTTGATTGGGCTGAACGAGGTATTAAAGTCAAAACAACACGAATGGAAGATGATCTGCTAGAAAAGGTTAGATCATTTAATCCAGATATCATTATTATCTCCATCTTAGAATGCACCTATGCGAATTCTTTGGATATGCTTAGAGCTCTTGATGGAATCAAGGTTCCTATCATTGCAGGCGGCGTGTTTCCTACATTTGCTCCAGAAATCGTATTTAGAAACAAGAATATAAGCTTCATTTGTTCAGGTGAAGGAGAAGGGGCTTTAATAGATTCCTGTAAGCGCTTGGCCAAGGGTGAAAGTTTGGATGATATCGACAATCTGTGTTTTAGAGGAGAAAACGGCGGCAAGGTTAGAAAGAATAAATTAAGACCACCGGTTGATATCAATACCTTACCTATTCCAGATTTTAGCCTTTTTCCTATCGAACGTTTTTATCGACCTATGGCTGGTAAGGTCTATAGGACCATTCCTGTAGAAACCACCCGTGGGTGCCCATACCTATGTACCTTTTGTAATTCGCCTTCGTCATTAAAAATGTATAAAGATGATACTTTTCAATTTTTTAGAAAGAAAAGTAATGATGTTTTACGCAAAGAGCTTAGGACCTTGATCAAACAATGGGGTGCTGAGTATGTTTATTTCACCTCCGATAACTTGTTAGTCGGTTCAGACCAGGAGTTTGACGAATTTGTCGATATGTACAGTGAATTTAAAATTCCTTTCTGGATGCAAATACGTGCAGAATTGATCACTGATCATAGAATGAAAAGACTGAAAGAAGCTGGCGTGCACAGAGCCTCTTTAGGTTTAGAACATGGAAATATCGATTTTAGAAGGAAAATCCTTAAGAAGACATTTGATAATCAGAAATTCGTCGATGCTTCGAAGGTATTGGAGAAATATCAGGTTCCTTTAACGGTTAATAATATGATTGGATTTCCAGACGAAACAAGAGAGCTAATCTTTGATACCATTGAATTAAATCGACTTTTAGTGAGCGATTCAACCAACTGTTCGGTTTTTGCTCCTTTTCACGGCACTCCGTTGCAGAAGGAATGTGTCAAAAGAGGATACATTAAAGAAGATACGGTTTTTGGTTCGATCAATGTGGATGCTCCATTGGATATGCCTCAGCTTTCTAAAAAGGAAATTCAAGGAATGCGAAGGACATTTGTTTTGTATTGTAAAATGCCCAAATCCTATTGGCCTAAGATTAAAAGAGCTGAAATCTTCGATGAGGAAGGCGACCGTATTTTCAATGAATTGAGAGAAATCTTTCTGACGGAATATATGATTCAACCCGGTGCTCCTGATTCTGCCCCCGCGCAAAAATCAGAAGGTATTTCTGCCGCTGGTTCGAACAAATAATCAATATATGCCTAAAGGGAAAGTTTTAATCTCTACCTCCACATTTGGTGAAAGTGATCCTACGCCCATCAAGACTTTAGAAGCAGCAGGGTTTGAAGTTATTTTAAATCCTTTCAAAAGAAAACTTACCCGCCAAGAATCGCTGAATTTACTCCCAGATTTTGATGGTTTGATTGCTGGATTGGAAATATTAGACAAAGAAGTTTTAGAAAAATCCCGCTTAAAAGTCATTTCCCGTTGTGGGGCTGGTATTTCTAATGTGGATGTTCAGGCAGCTCAAGCCCAGGGGATTAAATTTTTCTCTACCCCTGATGCTCCAACCAATGCTGTCGCCGAATTGACCATTGGTGCCATGTTGTCTTTATTAAGGAAAATTCCTCAAATGAATGATCAGCTACATAAAGGAGCTTGGAATAAGATTTTAGGAAACCAATTAGAAGGTAAAACTGTAGTTATTATCGGTTGTGGCAGAATAGGCTTAAGAGTTGCTGAGATTCTTAAAGCATTTAAAGCTAAAATCCTTGTTGTTGATCCACATGTTAAGAATTCCCATCCAGATTATAAATATGTGTCTATCAAAGAAGCCTTGCCTTTAGCTGATATTATTTCCATTCATGCAAGTGGGCAACAGGAAATCATAGGCGCCAACGAATTTTCTTTAATTAAGCCCAGCGCTATTATTCTAAATGTGGCTCGGGGCGGAGTGGTTAACGAGCAGGCCCTGTTACAGGCATTAAATCAAAATAAAATTGCCGGGGCATGGATTGATACATTTGTCGATGAGCCATATTCGGGACCTTTGTTATCATGCCCTCAAGTGTTATTAACACCCCATGTGGGCTCATTAACCCATGAATGTCGTCAACGAATGGAATTGGAAGCAGCTGAGAACTTATTGCAGGGTTTCCAAGAGTTAGGATTACGGTAATGGCAGATTTGCAAAGCCTTTTAGAACTAGTTAAAAATACAGTACGAGAAGCAGGGACTCTTTTAGCTAATGCTCCAAAAGATTTTAAGAAAATTGACCAGTGGCAGCATCATGATCTTAAATTAAAAGCCGACAAAATGTCTGAATCATTCATTTTAGAAAAATTAAAACAGACTAATTATCCTATTTTATCTGAAGAGGAAGGTTTGATCTCAGGTAAATCCGATGGTCTTCGTTGGATTGTTGATCCTTTGGATGGCACTATTAATTATTATCGTGGAATTCCGATGTATGGTGTTTCTATTGGTTTATGGGAGGAAGATCAACCGGTTTTAGGAGCTGTGTATTCACCTAGAAACGAAGAATTATTCTCAGGCCTAGTAGGCAAAGGCGCATGGCTTAATGACGCTCCCATTAAGGTTAGTGATGTTACCCATAAAGATAGAGCGATGTTGCTCACAGGTTTTGCATTGAATACCAACTATTCAACCGCGTTCTTCGAACAATTTAAGAAAGATGTTCAAGCCTATCAAAAATTACGCTGGCTCGGCTCTGCGGCTTTATCTTTAAGTTATGTTAGCTGTGCTAGAGCAGAAGTGTATTGTGAAAAAGGTATTATGTTGTGGGATATTGCAGGTGCATTACCCATATTAATAGCTGCCGGGGGATCTTTTACGTTAGAGAAAACTGATATTCCATACTCTATCAATCTAACGGTGACCAATGGAAAGATTGTTTTATAATGGGAAAATCCACTTTTAAGAACTTTTTTGATGAGTTTTGTGACTCGAAGATTGTGCTGCATTACATTGATGTCGGAGCGATGGGCGGCATTTCTTTATATTGGAAGCAATTGTTGAATCATTGCCATGTGATTGCCTTTGAACCGGATGAACGAGAATTCATTAAATTAAAATCTGACGCTCATATAACTTATTTACCCTACGCCCTTTATCATTCTAGCCAAGATTTACGTTTTTATATCTCTCGTGATCAGGGTAAATCTTCTATTTATCCACCCAATATGGCTTTATTAAAGGATTTTCCCGATGATCAAAGGTATGAAACCATACAAGAGATTGAATTTAGCCGAGAAAAAGTCAAATCTTTGGATGAGGCCCTAGCTACAGCCGGTATTAAAGAGGTTGATTTTATCAAAATTGATACCCAAGGCAGTGAATTGGATATCTTAAAAGGTGCAAAAGCAAATTTAGATTTGCTTTGTGGGGTGGAACTAGAGGTTGAATTTGCCCCGTTATATAAGGGCCAAGCTTTATTTCGTGATGTTGATGCTTTTATGGATGAAAAAGGTTTTCAATTGATGAATTTGCGTCGGTCTTGGTGGAAGAGAAAGAAATATACTGGCTATATTGGTAGTGGACAATTGGTTTTTGGTGATGCTTTGTATTTTCGTAAGATTGATAGTCTGTTAAATGCCTTAAAACAAAAAGACCAAGCTGTGCGTACGGCTAAGATCATTAAAGCTGCAACAATATCCATGGTTTATCGTTTACCTGATTATGCCATCGACCTTTTGGACCAAGCCAATGCCAAAGGATGGTTGGAAGTTTCGCAATTTCAACAGTTAAGCGGGCTTATTCGTAAAGAAGCTTCTTCGTGGGGTATGCCAGGCTTATGGGGGCGTTCTTTACTAGCAAAAATTTTTAACCGTTGCGCTGAAATGGTAAGGCCTGCATCGCATTTAGGCTTTAGTGATGCAGATCGTTTTATTGGAAATACGCGTAATCTTTGATTTTGTAACCCTCAGATTGACGAGAAGTGGCATTGTATTGACAGTGGGGATGTGGGATGATATTATCCTGCATTCAATTTTTAAAATGACATTTAAGGAGTAAATATGTCTAATCAGAAATTTAGTTACGAAGAGAAAAAAGACGCTTTATCCTCAAGAATATCTGCACATTTGCAGTTCAGTGATTTCAACCTTCATAATTGGATTAAACAAAACTTTGACATCGCTTCTGGCAGCAAGATCCTTGATTTGGGCTGCGGAAATGGTAATTTTACCAACCTTTTTTGGGATTTTGTCCAGCCGCAAGGGGCCATTATTGGGCTAGATAAGAATGCCTCTGTCATTGAAGAGGCCAAGGAGCAAAAGAAGAATTTACCTCAAGATAAGGTTAAGTTTTTCGTCCATGATTTTGATAAACCTTTTCCGGATTTTGGCATGTCCTTTAACTGGATATTTTCTATTTTTTCGTTGTATTACACCGAAGACAGCAATAAACTTCTTGAAAAAACAAAGAGTTTATTGGCCAAAAATGGAACTTTTGTTGTTATAGGACCAGGACCAAAGAATGTCAGAGATTTGACTGATTTTAGCCAAAAATTGACCGGACAAGCTCCTAATAATGAACATTTCCAAAGAATTGAAAGAATTTGTAATGAATTTTATCCTCAATTTAAGGATTTGTTTGGTAAGACCAATGTGACTTATCAAGAAATAGATTCAGTCATGACTTTTCCTGATGCTGAAAGCTTTGGCCAGTATTATTGGTCGACATTGTTATGGCGAGAAAGTATTCAAAGTTTTTCTAAAGAAAAAGTTGAAGCTTTAAAACAAGAAACATTAAAACAAGTCTCACGACAAAATCCGATTGTTATTAAAAAACAGATCTCTTGTCTGGTTGGTAAACTAAATTAGAGTATGCATTTTACTTCTAAAACACGTCTTTTAGTCATTGCTGCCCATCCTGATGATGAAGTGCTCGGTTGTGGAGGCACTATTTTAAAGGCCTTGCAGCAAGGTGCACAGGTCAAGGTGGTATTTCTGGGCGAAGGGATTTCAGCACGTTTTCCTATTGGACAATATGATTCGCCAGAATTCTTTGCACAGACAGCCCAAAGACAGAGGGAAGCACAAGCAGCCCTCAAGGTTTTAGGGGTCAAACATGTCCGTTTCTCTGAAAGATTATGCACGCAATTTGATACGTACCCTTTTCTTTCCATTGTTAAAGATATTGAAGGAGAAATGAGGTCTTTTCGTCCGACCATTCTTTTGACACATAACCCATCTGAAGTGAATATCGACCATCGCATTACCTATGAAGCTGTTGAGGTTGCCTGCCGTCCTGTGAATATCTGGGCCCCTCGCGAAATTTATGCTTTTGAAATTATATGCAGTGGGAATTGGAAATTTGATCCCCATTTCAGGCCAAATGTTTTTGTTGATGTTGAGAAAGTCTGGCAGAAAAAAATGAAAGCTTGGCATTGCTATAGAGGGGAAGCAAGGCCATTTCCACATTTTCGTTCAGATAAAGGACTGGAAACCTTGGCTACTTTTAGAGGCTTGTCTGTAGGGATTAAAAAAGCTGAAGCGTTCCGCTTAGTCCGTCAGGTTGTTTGAAGAAACCCCTATGACCTATAGCATTATTCTTCCTACATTAAATCGTCCCGAACTTGTCAAAAATCTTTTATCCTCCATTGAACAGCAAACCCTTTTGCCTGCTGCGATCGTTGTGGTTGATCAAAGTGACAATCATCTAACGCGTGATATTTTTAATGCATGGAATCATCCGCAGATCAATAAGACATATATCCATCGCCAGGTTAAATCACTCATTTTGGCGCGTCATGCTGGTTTAGATGCTTGTGAAACGGATTTGGTGGCTTTTTTGGATGATGATATTACCTTAGATCCTCTATTTTGTGAGAGTATTGTTAAAGTGTTTATGGATGACCGCATAGAGAAGTATGCCGGAGGAATGGGGACGATACAGGGATGGAATTATCGTCCAAAACCTTTTCAGGCTTTTTTTCTGATGCCGCACGAAGGTAGTGGTCGTTTTTTGATCAGTGGGATGCAAACCTATCCTCATTGGAAGAAAGAATTTTGTGAAACCGAATTTGTCTCAGGTGGTTGCACGTTCTGGCGACGCAAGATAATTGGTAAGTATCGTTTTGATGAGCGTATATGCGGCACTGGTCACGGAGATGATGTTGATGTTTCGTATCGAATCTCACGCCATCACAAACTTTTTTTTCAGCCTAAATCTATTTGTTTTCAGACCAAGAATCCTCCAGGTAAGGACTCTGGCCGCAAGTATAGAAGAGAATGGATACAAAATATGTATTATTTAACTAAGAAGAATAATATTTTTGTTGGTGCTTATGCCTGGTGTGTGTTGGGGTATGTATTGCGAGATTTAATATGTTTAGATTTCCAGAAAATCCAAGGGGACTGGGAAGGTATAGGGAAGGTTATTTTAGGACGCATTGATACTGTAAAATGACACAGAATCATAATTTTAAAGATTTATCTAAAACAGATTACATTGATATTTTAGGTGTATTGGGAATCTCTCTTTATGCTTTGGGATCCTCTGTGTTTGGTTCTAGTTTTGCAGAACTGAATACCCGATTTTCTTTTTTAAATTTTCCTATTTTTATTAGTGAGTGGTTGCTGAGTTTTTGTCTTATTCTTTTGTTCTTAAAGCTTTGGCTTACTCAAGGTTGGCTTAAATGGTATTGGTTGTGGGTTGTTTATTTTGTATGGGTGCTGATTCTTGCCTTGGTGGGATATTTGGAATGGGGACCGCTAGCTTTACGTAATGCAGCATTGTTTTACTACCCATGGTTTGCTTTCTTAGGGTATAGTTTTTATAACCGACGTATTTTTGCTAACAAAATGTTAAGCTTTCCTATCTTTGGTATTTTGGTTTTACTCATGGTTTTAAATCAAGTTCAAGCTTACTTCTGGTTTACTTATCTTCTTTTAATAGTAATCTTCATTTTTAAGATCCTTCCTTTTTCTTGGCGTTTTCCTGCCATTATCCTTGTTTTGGTTCTTTCTCATATGGACAATTTATTTGTAGGTAGCCGAACGCATATGGTGGCTATTTGGGGCGCCTTATTATTTTTAATCTATGCGAATAGAGGTTTGATTTACAAGGTTCCTTTTAAGATTCGTGTGTGTTTGGTTGCAGTTTTCGTTATTGCTTTTTTTATTGGTGTCACTAAGGTTTCAGATCAAAATGCCGTAAATTCTATGTTGAAGTGGGATACTTTAGTGAAAAGGTATAAATATGAAAAAAAGCATATTTTAACAATTAAGAAATCCAGTAATCCGCAGATTGCTTCTTATAAATTGTATAATCCTAATCGGAAAAGTTCTGACAATCAGTTAAGCACTCAAGGTGGAGAGATTTTTAAGAATGAGATTCATCCTTCATCAAGAGCAGAGATCTTAAAGCCCCAACAAGTATCAGTACCACAAGAAAAAGTAATGATTAATGAAGTTTCCCAATCTGTTCCTGATAAAGTGAACGAAAGAAGTTCATCTCAACACCCAACATATAATTTATACAATCCTAATATGCCAGATGCTTTTATGAATGAATTAAATTATAAAATGGCAAAATTAAATACTTTTTTAGAAGCATCCAGTGAGAATTCCTCTAAGAGTGGGCAATTAACACAACAAAATTCTATAATAAATGAGACGACCGAGGACGTTGTGCCAACAAAAGGTGCAACCCCGCGTGATTTAGATATCGCGGTTAATAATATTTTATTTCGCGTCTTTATTTGGGAAGATATGTTTGAAGAATTGAGGTCCAGCCATAAATTTCTTGGAGTTGGTTTTGGTAAACCGCAGCGTTCGCCATCGATCGAAGCTTTGGAATGGGGATTTATTGAGTGGAATAGAGATGGGTGGATTACGCCACATAATTCTTTCTTTCATATCATTTATCGTACAGGCGTTTTGGGAGTAGGCTTGATTATTATGTTATTACTTTTAGTGGCTAGGCTGGCTAAAGATTTTTATAAAATGAAATCCGTTGAGGGAGGTTTTTTGGTGGGCGCATTAGTTTATTGGCTGGTTTTATCAAATTTCCTTGTCATTTTGGAATTGCCTTATAATGCTGTCTTATTTTGGTCATTGTTCGGCCTTACTTGGGCTTATCGTGATCAACTCGAAGAGAAGGTTGTTAAATAGGTCCTATGGTTAAAAAAAGATATTTAATAACTGGCGCTGCAGGTTTTATTGGAAGTAACTTCGTCCATTATCTATATCAACAACATAAAGATATCGAAGTCGTTGTTCTTGATAAGATGACCTATGCGGGCAATATTCAAAATATTAAAGGCATGCAACGTTATTCTGGATTTTCATTTATCCAAGGAGATATCTGTGATCCAGTAATTGTCAAAAAAGCCATGCAGGGTGCGCATATAGTGGTTAATTTTGCTGCTGAAGCTGCGGTGGATAGATCTATTGATGATCCTGATTCTTTTCTTAAAACCGATGTCTTGGGGGTCTACTCACTATTGCAGGAAGCCCGTAATCAAAAACAATTAGAGCGCTTTATCCAAATTTCAACGGATGAAGTCTATGGGCAAATACTAGAAGGAAGTTTTACGGAAACTTCGGAATTACGGCCTCGTAATCCCTATGCGGCTTCAAAATTAGGCGGTGATCGCTTAGCCTATAGTTTCTTTGCCACTTATGGTTTACCAGTCATCGTCACAAGGGCTTCTAACAATTACGGACCTGCGGCTTATCTTGAGAAAGTTATTCCTTTGTTTATAACCAATCTGATTGATGGCCAACAAGTGCCTGTTTTTGGGGAGGGTCAGCAGATTAGAGATTGGCTTTTTGTCGAAGATCATTGTAGTGGTATCGATCTTTTGATTCACAAAGGTGTTAATGGAGAAGTATATAATATTGGCGGAGAACAAGAATTAACCAATATTGATTTAACAAAGCGAATATTGAAGTTGATGGGGAAAAACGAATCTTCTATTAAATATGTTCAGGATCGACCAGGACATGATTTTAGATATAGCTTAGATTGTTCTAAACTTAAGAAGTTAGGGTGGAAGCAAACCCATGGCATTGATCAAGGATTAAAAGTGACTGTGGATTGGTATCAAAACAATGAACCCTGGTGGCGTCCAATTAAGCAGAGCATGGATCAGCGATATCAAAGGGGTTTTTGGGGGGATAAAAAATGAAAGGCGTTCTACTTGCAGGCGGAACAGGTTCTCGATTATTGCCCTTGACCAAGGTCACTAATAAACATTTATTGCCTGTTTATAAACAGCCCATGATTTATTATCCTTTGCAAACATTAATTAATGCTGGGATTAAAGATATTTTGATTGTTACGGGTGGGGAACATATTGGTGATTTCTTTCGTCTATTAGGTTCTGGCAAGGAATGGGGTGCGCATTTTAGTTATGAAATCCAAGAAGGTAGTGGGGGCACTGGAGCAGCCTTGCTGTTGGCTGAATCATTTGTGAAGGACCAAGATTGTATGGTTATTTTAGGTGATAATATTATTGTTGAGAGTGCACGAGGCTTTGTAGAGGATTTCAAAAAGAGAAAAGATGCCGTTAAAGCAAAGGTCTTGGTAGCCAAGGTCAAAGATCCTCAGAAATACGGAGTGGTCACTATTAAAGGTGATCGTATTGTTAATATTGTGGAGAAACCAAGAAATCCAAAATCTAATTATGTTAATACAGGGTTGTGGATGTTTTCACCCGATGTATTTAAACTTTTAAAGAACTTAAAAAAGAGTCCTCGTGGTGAGTATGAAGTGACTGATGTGCTTGCTCACTACATTAAAGAACGTCAGTTGTCATATTCCATTCTAAAATCACCTTGGACAGATGCTGGATCTTTCGAGTCTCTGTACAATGCTACTGTCCTTATCCATACATTAAGTCAAAAATGAAAATCTTTGTAACCGGAGCCAGTGGTTTTGTTGGTCAATATCTAGTTGAGCAACTTACCCATGCTGGACATGAGGTCGATGCACGAAGATTTGACATTACAACTCCTTTTACAGTCATCGAACCATTTGATGTTGTTATTCATCTAGCTGCTTACAACATTACAAATGTGGGGAATACCGATCCTTCAATCTATTCGCGTGTGAATATTGAAGGGACTAAGCATGTTTTATCTGGTGTGCAGGCCAAGAAGTACATTTTTTTATCAACTACTAAATTTTATCGTAAAGGCATAGAGATCATTCGTGAGGACAGCGATATTGATCCTCAAAATGCTTATGAACAAAGCAAATGGCAGGCTGAGCAGGCATGTTTGAATTTGAAGCCTGCCCAGGAGTTGGTTATTTTAAGATGTACGAATGTTTTTGGGCCTGGTCAGCCAGAGAAAGCTGTTATTCCTATATTTTTTAGCAAGGCTATGAGTAATGAGCCTATCAAGGTCTTTGGTCCAAAAGGAACTTGGCTACAGTTTGTTTATATTGATGATTTAATCAGTGCTATTTTAAATGTGGCAACAAATCCTCAGGTCCATGGTGTGTTTAATTTAGCTTCCTCTGAACTTGTACGACTTGAAGACTTGGCATCGATGATTAAGAAAATTTGTAAGTCATCATCAGATATAACATTTACCGATGAAGGTTCGCAGCCTAAAATGGAAGTATCTTGTGACAAAATTAAGCGAGCGACTGGTTGGCAGCCTTCGATTAATCTAGAAGAAGGTTTGCGTCGTTATTATCAATATTATGCCCAACAACATTAGACCAAAAATTCTTGTTTGTGGAGTTTTACCACCGCCTTATTTCGGCCACAGCGTTATGTATGAGATGCTGATGAAATCCGCTTTTCCTGAGAGTGTTAATGTTCGCTTTCTTAATATGCATTTTTGGTCATATCAGACTAATAAGAAGGTCACTTTTGAGAAGATATTTAAGATGGCCAAGTACTATATCCAGTATCTTGGTCTTATTATTTTCTGGCAGCCTCAGTACGTTCTTTACAATAGCAGCTTTTATCGGATGCCTTTTTTGAAAGACCTTTTATTTTGTGGCACAGGGATTGTACTAAGACGTCAGGTTATTTTTCATGATTTTGGGCAATATGTGGCTGAGTTGTATGAGAGCTTGTCGGGTTGGCAACGCAATATGCTGCGTTGGATGCTTAAAAATGCAGAGGGAAGTATTGTCATGGGAGAAAATGTCCGTAAAACTTATCAGGGACTCATGGATGATTCAAAAATCTTTTCTGTGCCTGGGGTTGTCGAAGACAGTCATGATTGGAAGGCGCAGCCCAATAGACCAGATCATGACTTTTTAAATGTATTGTATTTTTCTCACATGAGTAAGGATAAAGGTGTTTTTGTAGCCTTTGATGCTTGTGCCTTAATTCTTCAAGCCAATAGAAAGGTTGTGATCACTTTTGCTGGACCTATGGAGAATGAAGAGGTAGCTTTGCGGTTAGAGAAATTACAAAAAGAATATCCTGCCCGAGTTCGATATTTAGGTTATGTCGAAGATGCTACAGAGAGGACCTCTATTTTCCGAGGGGCTGATGTTTTTATTTTTCCCACTTTAAGAGATGTTTTTGGCCTTGTTTTGCTTCATGCGATGGCCGAAGGCATTCCTATTGTTGCCTCGAAAGAGGGGACAATTCCTGAAATTGTTATGGAGGCAGAAACAGGATTCCTATGTTCCAAAGGAAATTCTCAAGAGTTTGCCCAAAAAACTCTCGAACTTTTATCTAATCCAGATTTGCGTAAACGAATGTCTAGCGCCAGTCGCTCACGTTTCGACTCAGTTTATAATTTGAATCAATACTCTCAACGCATGGTAAAGGTGTTTGTTAAATAGGATTCCTATGAAATTATCCCGACAATTTTGTGTTTTGCTTGTGGCTTTGTTTATTTTCACGTTAGGTCTGTGCCAAGGATTTAACCTGGCGATGAATAAGCCGCTTTGGAATGATGAGATTTTTACGCAGATCTCCAGTGTGGAGGTTATCTCTTGGGGGGATATTTGGAAAGGGGAGATTGGGGAGGGAAATAATTCTCCTTTATTTTATTCGATTCAAAAGATCATCTGTAACCTGTTTCATTATCAATCCAATGATCTGTGGCATAAAGAAGATATGGAAGCTCGTTTTATTTTAAGAATAGCTCCTGTCGTTTGCATATCTCTGGGTTTGGCTTTGTTGGTGTGGTTTTTTTGTACGTATTATTCTTGGATAGGCGGGTTAATTGCTTTTATTGTTGCGGTGTCTTCTTATATGCTTTGGTATTACTGGGCCGAAGCCAGACCGTACGCATTAGTTTTTTTAGGAACTACCATTCAGGCACTCTTTTTACTTTATTATTACCGTTTTGATCGCAAGCCGAACTGTTGGGGGATAGGAATTGCCAACTTGTTCTTATCGTTGATTTCCACTTTGAGCATTATTCAAATTGCTGCCTCCACGGTTGTTTTGTGGTTTAAGGGAGAACGTCGAGTAAGGACTTTGTTAGCTTGTGTTGGTTTACCGGCACTTGTCAGTATCATTTATTATTTAAGAGCCGATCACTATTCTTTTTATTTTGCCTCTTATGGTCAGCCATTCAATCTTATTTTCTCCAATATTCCTTCTGGACGGTTGGCAGCGTTTTTTATTATTCCAATTTTGATTTGGGTATGGGATTGGCGTATCAATAAGAATAGAGAATTTATTCTTTGGCCTTTTTTTATTTGGGGATGGGTAACGCTAGCTGGTTACGTCGCATTTCTTGGCTATTTATTCCTTGTTCAAACTCCCGCTCAGGGCTTTGAAGTCTCCAATCGCTATTTGATGTCGTTAACACCCTTGGGAATTATTATTTTTACTGTTGGTGCTCTTGAATTAATCAAACGTTCAAAGACTTGGTGGGTAAGAATTATTGTTTGGGCGGCGCTCTTAGCACTTATTCTGCCACGTTTAAAAAAGGTTTTGAATTGGATGGATGGTGTATGATCCTCGTTCCTGTCCTCGCCTTCATTTTTATTTCTTCTTTAATAAAAAAATATGATTCTAAGCTTACCTGGAAAGATAGTTTTTTGTTAGGTTCTATTCTCTGGAGTGTTGTTTTAGTTGTTTTAACAGAAGGTTTAAGTCTCGGCCATAGCTTGTCGTTTGCAGGTTTGTCGGCAGGATGGCTTATTGTAACTATTTTCCTGGGAGCGTTGGTTTGGAAAAATCAAGCTTATCGTCTTTCATTAGATTTAGGTAAGCTTCGTCGATTGTCGTGGAAGGAAAGAGCTCTTTTAATAAGCATTGTTTTTATAGCTCTAGTCATCGCCTTTACGGCATGGAGTTTTCCTCCTAATACGTGGGACTCAATGACGTACCATTTGAGTCGTGTAGCTCATTGGGTGCAAAATCATAGCTTAGAACATTATCCTACCCATATCCTTCGGCAACTATCGTATTGTCCCTTTGCTGAATACGTTATTTTTCTGACATTGATTTTGACGGGGACAGATTATTTAGCAAATTTTGTACAATTCTTTGCCATGATCGGTTCTTGGGTAGGAGTGTATGCAATTGCTGGGTTCTTAGGAGCCAATCGTTTAGGGCAATTATTATCTATGTTCTTTGCGGCAACGATTCCTATGGGTATTTTACAAGGATCAAGCACCCAGACAGATTATGTAGCTTCATTCTGGCTTGTCAGTTTTGTCTATTGTGTTTTACGCTGGCGTCTTAATCCTTCATGGACCAATGCGGTATTCGCAGGCTTAGGTCTAGGACTCGCTTTTTTAACAAAAGCTTATGCCTATCTTTATGCTGTGCCTTTTTTACTATTAATGTTTTTTAGTGTCGTTAAGTCAGAGCCATTTAAAAGATTTGCCATGGTAGTGATGGTTTTAATTTTGGCTTTATTGCTCAATACAGGTTATTTTGCACGCAATATATCGACATTTGGCAATATCTATGGATCAACCGAGGGGACAGAAAATCGTCAATTCGACGTTCGGACCCTGGCGGTGAATTTATTATGTAATCTTGGATCAAATTTAGGTACGTCCATAGAATCTCTTAATGCGGCAGTGAACAAACCTTTAGTGGGTTTAATTCATAAAATAGATCCTTCAGAAACTGGTCATGAAACTTTAATTGGAGAGATATCGCGGGATGAAGATTATGCCGGAAGCTTTCAGCATGTTCTTTTAGGATGTCTGACAATAGTTTTATGGTTCTTTTTCTATCGAAAAGATAAGAATCTGAATATTTATATGTTTTGTCTGGCAGCATCAGCCATTGCTTTTTCGTGGGGAGTAAATTGGCAACCGTGGATTAATCGTTTTCATCTTCCTTTTTTGGTATTGGCATCACCCTGGTTGGGGGCCATTTGGCAACGTCTTAATCTACGTGGCAGTTTTATTGTTATTTTTGCTATTCTCTTTATTTTTTCCCAAGCGTATTTGTTTACAGGAAATCCCAGGAAATTAATAGGAAAGGGGAATTGGCTCAAAGTTCCTCGTTTTGGCCGATATTTTGTTAAGAAAATACCTTTAGCTCCTGCTTACAATAATGCCGTTTCAGGTGTTTTATATTATAAATGCAAGGATATTGGCCTGTTAATGGCGGCCGATGACTGGGAATATCCTTTGTGGCTCCTTTTGCATAAGGGAAACAAAGCTATTCGTTTAGAGCATGTGGGAGTAGATAATGTTTCAGGAAAATTAAGCTATCCATTGGGAAATTTCAATCCATGTATGTTAATATCCACAACTACATCTAAAGATCCTTGGCAGGGCAATAATGGTCAATTCAAGAAAATTTGGTCTGAAGATCCCGCAGCCGCCAATTTGAGCGTATACCTCAAACAATAGAACTATCCCGCAGTTTTTTATTCCATACCTTTATTTCTGATATATAATAACCGCCTCAAAAATTATGTTTAAAAATATCCTTCTTCTAGAAGTTGAAGTCAGTTGTGTGACGCTCACTCTTGCGTATCAACAGATCTGTCAATGGGTTAAAGACAGATGTAAGACCTACGTTTGTGTGGCTCCTGCATCTACCTTAGTTGATGCCAAACGAGATGTTAATTATCGCCAGGTTGTCAATGCTGCAGGTATGGTAACTCCAGATGGTGTTCCTGTTGTCTGGTTTGCTCGAATGAGAGGAGCTCAGGAAATAGGACGTACCTATGGTCCAGATTTAATGCGACTGGCGTGTAACCAAGGCCAATCTTTAGGGTTACGACATTTTTTTTATGGCGGGACTGAGCAGACATTGGTACAATTGCAAAATTGTTTAAAGGCTAGCTATCCTAAAATTCAAATAGCTGGCGTTTATGCACCACCTTTTCGTCCTCAGGCCGAGGTGGAAAGTAAAGAAATTTTGCAGTTGATCAATGATGCTCAAGCAGATGTATTGTGGGTGGGGTTAGGGTCTCCCAAACAGGATTTTTGGATGAATATCCATAGGTCCTTATTAAATGTTCCTGTGATGGTAGGTTCAGGTGCTGCATTTGATTTTTTATCTGGAGCTAAACCAGAAGCACCTCAGTGGATGCAAAACATAGCTTTGGGTTGGCTGTTTCGCTTATGTTCTGAGCCAAAACGTTTGTGGCGAAGGTATATTATTGGAAATAGTTTGTTTGTCTTTTATGTTTCTAAAGAGCTGTTATTTAAGGGTAAAAGTCGATGATGCACCGTGATTACTGGCAAACGAGTCTTATTCGTTTAATTTATATTTTATTTGATGTGGTATTTATTACCTTGGCCTTTTATTTAGCATGTCTTTTAAGGCCTGCTGTTTTTGCCTTTCCGGTTTCTTTAGAAAATTTCTTTTTTAGCCCTCAAAATCCTTACCGCTTGGTGTTTTTCCTTTGGTTGGCAGTTATTTTATTTTTTAATCAAACCCATGGTCTATACCAAACCCGTCGGGAAATGTTAGAAACGATCGAAGTTTGGGAGGTGGTAAAGTCTGTCATTGGTGCGACTCTCATTTTCATTGTTTTTACCTACCTTTTAAGAGTCCAGGATTTTCCTCGTAGCGTTGTGGTTATCAGCGATGTCTTACTTGTTGTGTTTTTGTCGCTTTGGCGTGTCGTTAAGAAGGGTATGGTTGATTACATTGTGGCCCATGGATACAATAATTTTAACACTCTCATTATTGGGGCTGGTAAGATCGGCCGATTATTGGAAGATGAAATCCGACGACGTCCCGGCTTGGGAATTAAGATTGTAGGATTTCTGGATGATTTTAAAGATGTGAAAAGTAATCAACAAGACATCTTAGGCAAGGTTGATGATTTTGTATTTTTAGCTCGACGGCTTTTTATTAATACAGTTTTTGTGACAATCCATCCGGATGACAAGATGCTTTTAAAAATTCTCGAACAAGCTAAGCAAATGGGCATTGCTGTCAAGGTGGTGCCTCAAGGGTTTGAATGGATGTCCAAAGATGTTAATCGTTATAACATTGGTCTTATTCCTATCCTAGAGTATACCCATATCGAAGTTAGTTTCCGTCAACAGGCTAAACGAATATTTGATTTATGTTTAATTTTCTTAAGCATACTTGTTTTATCACCCATTTTTATTTTTATTGGTATTTGGATTAAATTAGATAGTCCTGGTCCTATTTTTTATTCTTCCCGACGTTATGGTAAGGGGGGGAGAATGTTTAATATGTATAAGTTTCGCAGCATGGTGGTTAATGCCGAAGATCTTTTACCTGAACTCAAAGATAAAAATGAAGCTGATGGACCTATTTTTAAGATGAAGAAAGACCCGCGTATCACTCGTGTGGGGGCCATACTTCGTCGATATAGTTTAGATGAGCTGCCCCAAATTTTTAATGTGCTTATAGGTGATATGAGTCTTGTGGGGCCAAGACCTTTGCCCATTGAACAGATTGAAAGAGAAGATCTGCGGCAGCTTCGACGTTTAAATATTCGTCCAGGAATCACAGGTTTATGGCAAATCAGAGGGCGTAGTGATGTGTCGTTCGAGCGTTTTTTAAGATGGGATATTTGGTATATTAATAATTGGTCGTTCGGTTTGGATCTTTATATTTTATTTCAGACATTGCCAGTGGTGATCAAGGGTAAGGGGGCCTATTAATTTCATGAGTCTACAAAAACGAGCATTGATTACAGGTATTACAGGTCAAGATGGTTCCTATCTAGCAGAGTTTTTGATCAAAAAAGGTTACAGTGTTTATGGGATTATCCGCCGTTCGAGCAGTTTTAACACGCAGCGTATTGACCATCTTTATCAAGACCCTCATGAAAAAGATCGACGGCTGAATTTGGTTTATGGAGATCTTAATGATGCAAGTTCCTTAAATAACATTATTAAAACTATTAAGCCCAATGAAATCTATAATTTAGGCGCCCAAAGCCATGTGAGAGTGTCTTTCGATGTTCCGGAATACACCGCCGAAATTACAGGTCTGGGGACCATCCGTCTTTTAGAAGCTATTCGTGAAACAGGGGTTAAAACTAAGTTTTATCAAGCTTCCAGCTCTGAGTTATATGGTAAGGTCCAAGAAACACCTCAAACTGAAAATACACCTTTCTATCCTCGCAGTCCTTATGCCGCAGCCAAACTTTATTCTTATTGGATCACCGTTAATTATCGTGAAGCCTATAATATGTTTGCTTGTAATGGGATTTTATTTAACCATGAATCTCCTCGTCGTGGTGAAACCTTTGTTACACGTAAAATCACCATGGCCTTGGCCAGGATCAAATATGGCCTTCAAAAGAAACTCTATTTAGGAAATTTGGACTCCAAGCGTGACTGGGGATTTGCTGGCGATTATGTGGAAGCCATGTGGTTAATGTTGCAACAATCTAAACCCGATGATTATGTGATTGCAACAGGAGAGACGTATTCGGTTAAGCAATTCTTAGAAGAAGCTTTTGGGTATGCCAAGATGGACTGGCGCAAGTATGTAGCTATTGATAAGAAATATTTTCGTCCTACAGAAGTTGATCTGCTTTTAGGTGACAGCTCTAAGGCCCGTCGCGTTCTCAAATGGAAACCCAAGGTTAAATTTCCACAATTAGTGCGCATGATGGTTGATGCTGACATGGAATTAATTAGAAAATCTGTGTATGGAACAAAGGGGCGAGCATGAGTTTTTGGTCTAACAAACGAGTGATTGTGACTGGTGGCGCTGGCTTTCTGGGGAAGGTGGTAGTAGAGCAGTTAAAAGCCAAAGGCTGCCGTCATATTACGGTCCCACGTTCGAAGCAATTTGACTTACGTAAAACCCAAGCCATCCGTAAATTATATTCTCAAGTTAAACCAGACATGGTCATTCACCTAGCTGCAGTAGTGGGCGGAATTGGTGCAAACCGTGAGAATCCCGGGAAATTCTTCTACGATAATCTTATGATGGGTGTGGAGCTCATCGAGCAAGCTCGACAATTCAATATCTCTAAATTTGTAACAGTTGGAACCATTTGTGCTTATCCTAAATTTACCCCTGTACCTTTTAAAGAAGACAATCTTTGGGATGGTTATCCTGAAGAAACTAATGCGCCTTATGGTATTGCTAAGAAGGCTCTTTTGGTGCAGTCACAGGCCTATCGTCAGCAGTATGGTTTGAATTCTATTTATCTTCTTCCTGTTAATCTTTACGGGCCAGGCGATAATTTTGATTTGCAAAGTTCACATGTAATCCCGGCGCTTATTCGTAAGTGTATTGAAGCCAAACGCAGAGGTGATCGATCAATTACAGTCTGGGGAACAGGCAAAGCCACCCGCGAATTTTTATATTCCGAAGATGCTGCCAGGGGAATTATTCTAGCTGCCGAGAAGTACAACAGCTCCGAGCCGGTGAACTTAGGGGCAGGTTTTGAGATATCAATCAAGAATTTGGTTTTGTTAATCGTAAAGCTGACTGGATTTAAAGGAAAAGTCATTTGGGATTCGACCAAACCTGATGGACAACCGCGCCGTTGTCTGGATACAACCAGGGCCTATAAAGAATTTGGTTTTAAAGCCAAGGTGGGTTTTGAAGCAGGTTTAAAGAAAACTATTTCCTGGTATTCTGCTCAAGCTCAGGTTTGACAAAAGAGGCTAATTCGCTATAATGAGCGCTTTAATAGAAGGGGAAATCATGAATAAAAAGACAATCAAAGACACTAGTGTTAAGGGCAAGAAAATTATCATCCGCGTCGATTTTAACGTGCCATTGGATGAAAAATTTAATATTACCGATGATCGTCGTATCGCAGCTGCCTTGCCAACGATCCAATATGCATTAAAAGAAGGGGCTGCTAAGGTCATCTTAATGAGCCATCTGGGTCGTCCTAAGGGTACAGGTTTTGAAGCTGATTTCAGCCTCAAACCAGTAGCCGTTCGCTTAGAACAATTATTAAAGGAAAAAGTAGCTTTTCTTAGTGATTGTGTTGGCGAGACAGTCAAAAATTCCATCGCTTCTTCTAAAGAGCGTGTTGTTTTGTTAGAAAATTTACGTTTTCATAAATCCGAAGAAAAGAATGATCCTGCCTTTGCCAAAGAATTAGCTTCTTTAGCTGATATTTATGTTAATGATGCCTTCGGTACTGCCCATCGTGCTCACGCTTCGACCGCAGGAATTACCCAGTATCTTCCATCCGTAGCAGGTTTTTTAATCGAAAAAGAACTTCAATATTTAGGTAGTGCTATCAATAACCCCAAACGTCCTTTGGTTGTGATCTTAGGCGGTGCCAAGGTTTCCGATAAAATCGAATTGATTAAAAATTTAATCCCTAAAGCCAACACCATTATCATTGGTGGAGGCATGGCGTATACCTTTTTGAAAGCTCAGGGAATTGAGATTGGTAATTCTAAACTTGAGAAAGATAAGATTGATATGGCTAAAGATTTGATGGAACAGGCCAAAAAAGCTGGTGTCGAGCTTGCCTTGACTACTGATTTTGTGATCACACAATCTTTCACAAGCGATGATTGCAAGATTTCTGATACGATTCCTGTTGGTTGGGAAAGTTTAGACATTGGTCCTAAGACCAGGGAGTATTATAAAAAAATCTTATCTAAAGCTAATACGATTGTTTGGAACGGACCTTTAGGCGTTTTTGAACGCGAAGCCTATGCCAAGGGAACCCGAGAGATTGCTGATTATTTAGCAGGATTAAAGAATGCGACAACCATTATCGGCGGTGGTGATTCTGCCGCAGCCGTTGCTAAATTTGGTTTAGAAGATCAAATGACTCACATTTCAACAGGTGGCGGTGCTTCTTTGGAATTCTTAGAAGGTAAGGAACTTCCCGGAATCGCAGCATTGAACGACAAGAATTAATTGAACTAGCTGTCGTCTCCGAATATTTTAATCGGGGATCCAGACACTAGATTCACGACAAAAGCATTCGGGAATGACATGATGAGGGTATATGCGAAAAATCATTATTGCTGGAAATTGGAAATTAAATAAAACTTCTCGCGAAGCCATGAGCTTGGTCGAGGAATTAAAACGAGAAGTGTCAGATATTAATGGCGTTGATATTGTGGTTTGCCCACCATTTACAGCCCTGGGAGATGTTTCAGAAGTTGTCATGGAAACAAATATTTCTTTAGGAGCTCAAAATGTTTACTGGCAGGACAGTGGCGCGTTTACTGGTGAGGTTTCAGCTCCGATGCTCAAAGATTTAGGTGTCCAATATGTGATTATTGGTCATAGCGAACGTCGTCAATTTTTTGGTGAGACCAATGAAACCGTCAATAAGCGTATCCGTGCCGCATTAGCGCATGGTTTAACTCCTATTGTGTGTGTAGGGGAGAATTTAGCTGAACGTGAATCCAATAAGACTTTTGATGTAATTAAGAACCACTGCGAGGGGTCATTAGCGAACCTGACTTCCGATGAAATGAAGAAAATTGTTTTAGCTTATGAACCTGTCTGGGCTATCGGAACAGGTAAGACAGCAACACCTGAGCAGGCCCAGGAAGTGCATGCTTATATTAGAGAACTATTAAGCAAATTATTTGGAAAAGAAGTGTCTCAATCGGTGCGTATTCAATATGGTGGTTCAGTGACACCAGAAAATATTGGGATTTTAATTGCCAAGTCTGATATTGATGGGGCTTTGGTAGGGGGAGCAAGTTTAAAAGCTCCATCTTTTGCAGCGATTGTTAAATCTGCTAAGAAATAATCGAAGGAGAAATCGATGATTGGTTTTATCATGTTTGTTCACATTGTTGTTTGTATTTTGTTGGTCATTACTATTTTAATGCAAGCTGGCCGTGGCGGAGGTTTGGCTGAAAGCTTTACTTCAGCAGAATCCATGTTTGGTACGCAGACCAATTCATTTATGGTGAGATTTTCAACCATTCTGGCAGTTATCTTTTTTAGCACTTCATTATTTTTAGCGCTCAATGCTAGTAAAGGACACAAATCTTTGATGTCCAATGCTAAATTACCTGTGGCCGCAGCCCCAGCAACGCCTAAGGCTGAAGAACCAACAGTTAGGGTAAGTGAACCAAAACCAGTAGAACAGGTCATCACTAACGCAGCAAAATAAAAAAACGGTGTTAAAACCTTTCTTCGTTCTTCTAGCTGTCTTGTTTTTAAGCTTTTCTGCCTATGCTGCAGAGAATCATTACGGCGGACAGCTAGTCTTATCTGCCCCTTCCGATCCTAAAACATTTAATACAATCACCGCTTCTGAAACCTCGAGTTCTTTAGTTACGGGAATACTCTTTGAAGGTTTGACTACGCTTGACCCGTTTACCTTGAAAGTCATCCCCAATCTTGCTCAAAGCTGGAAGGTGTCAGAGGATGGACTGACATGGACTTTTTATCTACGCCAGGATGTGCGCTGGTTTGATGGTCAGCCTTTGAAGGCTGATGATGTTGTTTTTACCTTTTTGAATTTGATTTATAATCCCAAAATTCCCGCACCCTCCAGAGATATTTTTACAATAGATGGCAAAATTCTTGAAGTTAAGAAGATAGATGACTACACGGTTGAATTTCATCTACCAGTCAAGTTTGCACCTTTCTTGCGAAGCATGTCCCAATCGATTTTGCCCAAACATTGCCTTGAAAAAATTGTTAGCCAAGATAGATTTGCTTTTACTTGGGGTGTTAATACAAAACCTCGCGAGATTATAGGAACAGGTCCATTTTATTTGGATGAATATCGACCTGGGGAGCGCTTGGTATTTAAGCGCAACCCTCATTATTGGAAGCGATCAGCTCAAGGCGATGCTTTACCGTATTTAGACAAGATTATATATTTAATTATCCCTGATGCTGATGCCGGTGTGCTTAAATTCATTGATGGGGAATTAGATTCGATTGGGGTTAGTGGACAGAACTATCCTTTATTGAAACCTTTGGAGACTAAAAGAAACTTTACGATTTATGAGGCTGGTGCTGATTTCGGCAGCAGCTTTATCGTTTTTAATCAAAACCCAGGCATTAATCCTAAAACCCAAAAGCCTTTTTTGGATCCAATCAAACGTTCGTGGTTTGAGAATGTTTATTTTAGACGAGCTGTAGCCCAAGCCATTGATAAAAAGAAGATAATCCAGATTCTATTTAATGAGTTGGGGTATTCCCAAGATGGACCTATGAGTCCATCGAGTGGCTTCTTTTATAATTCGAAGGTTAAGGGATACTCCTATGATTTAGAAAAAGCGAGGCAAACACTGCAACAAGGAGGCTTTATTTATCGAGACAAGCTTCTTTATGATAAGGATGGTCACCTTTTAGAATTTAATTTGTATACCAGCACCAGCGCGCAGCACAGCGAAAACATTCAAATGGCGTATATGATTCGGGCCGATTTAGAGAAACTTGGAATTAAAGTTAACTTCCTGCCGCTGGAATTTAATACCTTGGTCAGTAAGTTGATGGCCAGTTACGATTGGGATGCTGTGCTGATTGGCTTAACCGGGGGAGTCGAGCCACACTTTGGCCGCAATGTATGGGCCTCCTCAGGACAATTACATGTGTGGAATCCTAAGCAAAGTAAGCCTGCAACAGACTGGGAGAGACGTTTGGATGAAATTTACAATCAAGGAGCCTCCGAGCTAGATGAGAATAAACGTAAAATCCTTTATGATGAATTTCAAGTGATTGCTGCTGAGCAGCTTCCTTTAATTTATACCGTATTGGCTGCTGATATTTTTGCTGTAAGAAACCGTTTTGGTAATCTTAAACCCTCAGCCTATGCTGGCGCGTTTCATAATCCGGAAGAAATTTATATTAAGAGCAATAAGCCATGATCAAATTTATCCTTCAAAGAATCGCTATCGCTTTTCTGCTGTTAATAGGAATCAGTTTCTTTACCTTTTGGCTGATGCATATGACACCGGGTAATTATTTTGATTCGCTCAAACTCAATCCACAGATTTCCCAAGAGACCATTGCTCGCTACGAGGCTTTGTATGGATTGAATGAGCCGTTATTAGTCCAATACAGCCGATGGCTCATGAATTTCTTTACAGGAGAGTTGGGATATTCTTTTTATTATAACGTTCCGGTAACTGATTTGATTGTCGGTCGGTTGGGCAATACCTTAATTCTATCCATGGCTTCATTTTTATTAACCTGGGCCGTGGCTATTCCTTTAGGTATTTTAGCTGCTTTACATCGTAATCGTTTGGCTGACAGGGCATTATCGCTATTTTCTTTTGCTGCGTTTTCAACCCCGAGCTTCTTTTTAGCCATGATTTTATTGTATATGGTCGCTCAGTGGGGAATTTTGCCTTTAGGAGGTATGCACAGCCCAGATTATGAGAGTTTCTCATGGCTTGATAAGCAGATCGATCTGGCTCGACATCTGGTCATCCCAACTGTGGTGCTTTCCTTAGCTTCGATTGCTTCGCTTATGCGCATTATGAGGGGCAATATGCTTTCTGTGTTACGTCAGCAATATATCACTGCCGCTCGAGCAAAGGGTTTGCCTGAGAATCGGGTGATTTACGTTCATGCCCTTAAGAATGCCTTTAATCCCTTAGTGACCTTATTAGGCTACGAACTTTCAGGGCTTATCAGTGGTGCGGCGCTTATCGAAATCGTCTGCTCATGGCCTGGTTTGGGTTCATTAATGTTAACGGCCGTTCGCTCGAAAGATATTTATGTCGTCATGGCTAATTTGATGTTGGTGAGCTTCTTGCTGCTGTTGGGTAATCTGCTGGCTGATTTAGCTCTTGCACGTTTAGATCCAAGGATTCGTTATGGTAAAGATTAAAAGCCAATTTTCAATGGCCATGGATCATTTTTGGAGTCGACCTCTGGCTCGCTGGTGCTTTTGTTTCATTGGGATTCTTTATGCCTGTGCGATTCTAGCTGATTTTATCTCTCCATATCGATTTGATGATGAAGATCGTAATTACTCTTATTGCTCTGCGACAAGCATTGAATTCATTGCCCACGGCCAAGTAACCTGGCCATTTGTTTATGGAAAGATTTTAAGTTTTGATGCTAATCATAAACGCGTTTTTACAATTGATCAGAGCCAAAAGTATCCCATCAAACTTTTTGCTAATGGCCATCTTTTTGGTGTGGATAAGCCGGGTCGTATCTATCTGTGGGGAGCTGACTCGCGAGGCAGGGATATGTTTTCAAGGCTGATGCATGGGGCCCGCATTTCGTTGTCCATTGGATTATTGGGGACCTTGATTTCATTCTCTTTGGGCCTTTTGATCGGAGGGGTGGCTGGCTATTTTGGGGGATGGGTTGATTCAGTATTGATGCGTGTCTGTGAAATGTTAATGTTAATCCCATCATTTTATTTAATGTTAGCCTTGCGTAGTGTGGTTCCAGATAATATCAGCGCCTTGCAGATCTATTTCATGGTGATTTTGATATTAAGTTTCTTAGGGTGGGCTTCTCTGGCTCGGATTATTCGGGGGATGAGTTTATCTTTGCGTCAGCGTGATTTTGTTTTGGCAGCCAAGGCATTGGGCGTATCGGATTTAAGAATAATTTTTACACATATATTACCGCACACGCTCTCGTATTCACTGGTAGCGGTTATGTTAACGATTCCTTCCTATATTATGCTCGAGGCGGGTTTGAGTTTATTTGGCTTAGGCATCCAAGATCCAATTCCCAGTTGGGGGAATATGCTTTCAGATGCTATGGGCATTGTACAAATCCAATTTGCTCCATGGATTATGATTCCAGGAATTTTTATTTTTATGACCGTAATTTGTTTTAATATCGTAGGCGATGCGCTACGTGATGCTTTTGATCCAATGTTTAAAGAAGGTTAGGACTTTATGCTAGAGATCAAACAACTAACAGTTGGGGTGGCTAACCAATTAATCCTTAAGGATGTCACATTTACGGCAGCCCAAGGAAGAATTACGGCCATTGTGGGAGGCTCAGGAAGCGGTAAGACAACGATCGCCAATGGTATTATGAGAATTTTATCGCCAGCCTTTAAAGTCATTCGAGGATCAATTCTTTTTAACCAGCAAGACCTGCTGTTATTAGACCAACAAGAGATGCGTCGTTTGCGTGGTGCTCAAATAGCCATGGTTTTTCAAGAACCTCTAGGGGCTTTTAATCCTTTAATGACTATTGGACAGCAAATCGATGAGGTGTTGGTTGCTCATACAAGGATGGATCGAAGTAGCAGGAAGCAAAAGATTTTGCAGACCCTCCAAAGAGTGCAATTGTCTAATGCTCAGGAAATTTTCGATCGTTATCCGCATCAATTAAGCGGCGGACAACGTCAGCGGGCCATGATTGCTCAGGCATTAGTCAGCGATCCTAAGCTTATGATTGCCGATGAGCCAACCAGCAATTTAGATGTAACCGTACAAGCTAAGATCATGGATTTATTTAGAGAGTTTAGAAAAGAGGGTTTAAGCATATTGCTTATTTCACATGATCTGGGACTTGTGTCGCATCTGGCCGATGATATGGTGATCTTAGAAAATGGCTCTGTTGTTGAGTCTGGCTCGGTTCAATCGATCAAGAATAAACCCGTGCATGCCTATACCAAGGCCTTAATGGGAGCTTTTGTATGATCTTAGAGGTAAACCGTATTGAGAAATCTTTTGGCGCCACGCGGGCTGTGGATGGTGTTAGTTTTACAGTCACTCAAGGGGAAAACTTATCGATTATTGGAGAATCTGGTTGTGGTAAGTCGACCTTGGCCAAAATTATTATGGGGATATCAAAATCAGATAAAGGGCAGGTGCGTGTGGAGGGTCGCATTCAAATGGTTTTCCAGGATCCTTATAATTCACTAGATCCTTTATGGACTATTCGTTCTATATTGGCCGAGGCTCTTTTGGGGCAGAAGCTTTCTTCCAAGGAGCAAACCCAACGATTAGAAGGTATACTTAAAGCAGTGGGATTGGCACCAGAGATGCTTGAGCGTTTTCCTCATGAATTTAGTGGTGGTCAGCGCCAGCGCATTGCGATTGCCCGGGCTTTATTAAAGAATCCACAAATTTTAATATTAGATGAGGCGGTATCTTCTTTGGATATTTTGGTGCAAAAACAGATTATGGATCTTTTAGCAGAACTTAAACAAAAATTTAATTTAACCTATATTTTTATTTCTCATAATTTGAAAATAGTTAAAAATTTTAGTGATAGAATAGCCGTGATGCACCAAGGAAAAATCGTTGAGATGGGAAGAGCAGAAGAGATTTTTAAACAACCAAAGGAGCCATATACGCAGACTCTGATTAAATCTGCCTTTGATTATCGTCTATGAGTGAGAAATTCTGGGATCGATTAAATTTCATTTTAGGGATTATGGCCATTGGGGCTGTTTTTGGTCTAACCACCTACATGGCCAGCTTGGAAATTAAAGATTTAGATCTGTGGCTGCATTTGAAAATGGGCAAGTTTATCAGTGAGAATGGATTTGTTCCTGATCACGATATTCTTTCTTGTGCTTTAAATGGTAAACCTTGGGTCAATCATGAGTGGTTGTTTCAGTATATTGCTTATCAGATCCAACATTTGTGGGGCTTTAATGGATTAATCAACATGCAAGTTTGGGTCGTGGTTTTGACCTTTTTGATTCTTCTGTTATTAGGCTATAGTCGAGACCGCCAATTTTTAACAGCCCTGACTTTGTTGTTAGTGTTATTTGTATTTCAGTCACGCTTTACCATCCGTCCGGATATTTTCTCTATTTTATTTTTTGTAAGTTTTATTTGGATCCTATCTTGGTTTATTAGCCGTTCATGGTCAATGTGGTTGCTCGTAGCCATCCAGATCGTATGGACCAATATGCATGGATTTTTCTTTTTTGGTCCTTTGATTGTAGGAGTTGCATGGATGTCGGAATTTATTAAAAGACGTGTGCCTTTGCCCTGGGAGTGGAATCAAACAGCACGTCTGAGCGATGACGAGTATGCACGTATCAAAAAATTGTTTCCGGTTCTTCTTTTAGCTTGTTGTGCCAATCCATTGACCTTTAAAGGAGCGTGGTATCCTATTGGTGTTTTATTTCACATCGGTTCGGGTGATTCAAAAGTGTTCTTTGACCATATCACGGAACTGCAAAAGCCTATAACCCAGGCAACTATTTGGACTAATCAGTATGTGCACTATAAGCTTTTGATCCTTATTTCAACCATGAGTTTGATTTTTAATCGACGTAAGATCGATATTAGCACTGTTTTTATCTGGGGCAGTTTTTTGGTGTTTTCTTTGGTGGCTTCTCGTAATATGGTTTTCTTTGCGGTTGCGGCCTATTTAGTGACGATGGCTAATGCGGCAACCATTGTTTGGCAAAACATTGTTCCTATTTATTTCTCTCAACAGAAATTTAAATTCATCACATGCATTATGATAAAAGGATTGCTCCTTTTCTGGATTGTTAATCAAGGCGTGAAGATTTCGGATAATGGCTATTATGATTTTGACACTTTTGAGCGCAAGAGTGAGTTCTGGGATGTGTCAAAAAGATCGTTTCCTTACCACGCTGTTGATTTTCTTGTCAAAAATCAAATTAAAGGAAATTTTTATAATGATTTTAATTCTGGCGCTTATTTGATCGGACGGTGTTTCCCTAATATTAAAGTATATATTGATGGTCGCACCGAGGAGTATGGAGCTGAATTTTTTGAACGTTATTTAAAGATTTGGAGAGATGGGGACAGTAAGGTGTTCTTAGCTGATGCCAAAAAATATAATATTACGGGAGCTTTTTTAAATAATAATAGCCAACTAGTCCCAGAAAAAGTCCTCAAAATGTTTTATCAGTTCCCGGATTGGAAAATCGTCTATTTTGATTATGATGCCATCATTTTCTTAAAAAATACGCCGGAAAATAAACCATTGATTGATCGCTTTGGTGTTGATTTGAAAAAGTGGCAGGCCAAAGGTTTTGATCTGCAACGCCTAGCTAGTAAACGTTTGGATCCTGTTCCATTAACCAATCGTGCCTATTTGCTAAGGACCTTAGGATTTAATGATTTGGCCTTTAAACTTTCCCAAGAGGCTTTAAAAGTTAATCCTTATGATGCGGATTCTTTTAGAATTCTAGGGGAAATTTATGAGAGCAAGCAGGATTATCAACGGGCTTTTGAGAATTTTCGTATTGCGGTCATTTTAAGGCCGTATGATCTTAAGGTCCGTTTGCAGTTGGCTAGGTCTTATTTGCGTTTAAAAGATTATGATGGTGCTTTGATGCAATTCGATCGAGCTTGGGAAATAGATCCCAAGAGTGCTAAGGTCTATTTTGGATTTGCTGAAGGTTTTGCTTTGAAGGGTAAGACTTCTAAAGCCCTGGATAATTTGAAGAAAGCGCAGGAATTAGACCCTAAAGATAAGGTTGCTGTTAAGCGAATTCGTGATATTATTGAAAAAAATAAAAATCCTAAAAGTGACTCAAAGAAATAAGAAATTATGCGTGATGTATTAACTTTTATTTTAGCAGGAGGCAAGGGAGAACGTTTAGACCCCTTGACCCGCGATCGAGCCAAGCCCGCCGTACCTTTTGGTGGTATTTATCGTATTATTGATTTTACTTTATCCAATTGTGTTAACTCCGGCCTTCGACGTATTTTTCTTTTAACTCAATATAAATCCTTTTCTTTACAAAAGCATATCTTTGAAGGTTGGAACATCTATTCAAATCAGTTAGGTGAGTTTATTGATGTTATTCCTGCCCAACAGCGTGTTTCTACAGATTGGTACCGGGGGACTGCCGATGCGATCTATCAGAATCTTAATATGATCCATGATTACGATCCTAAGTTTATTTTGATTCTTGCAGGGGACCACGTTTATAAGATGGATTATCGTAAATTGATTGAAGCGCATAGCAATTGCCATGCGGATATGACGGTCGCCTGTCTTCAAATGCCTAAATCAGAAGCTGCTCATTTCGGGGTTGTAGAAGTCGATAAGAAAAATATGGTTATTGGTTTTCAGGAAAAACCTACTAATCCTAAGACTATTCCCGGGGATTCAGATTCAATATTGGGATCTATGGGGATTTATTTATTTAATTCAGAAGTGCTAAAGAAAGAACTAGGAATTGATGCTAAGCGTACGGATTCAGATCACGATTTTGGTAAAAATATTATTCCCCAAATGGTCGAGAAGAAGATGAAGGTTTTGGCTTATAATTTCGGTAATAATTATTGGCGGGATATTGGAACACGCGATGCCTATTATCAGGCGAATATGGATTTGTTGGGAGAAAATCCCAAATTTAATATTTTTCAAAAAGTTTGGCCTTTAAGGACGCATCACCATCATTACCCACCGATGCGTGCCTATACTACGGGATCTAAACCGGGTAGTGTAATTAATTCTATCGTTGCTGGTGGGTGTATCTTAGAAAGTGCTGAAGTCAATAATTCAGTGGTAGCGACTAATGTGGTGATTAGAAATGGCGCAGTCATTAAAAATTCTGTCATTATGGATGGTGTGAGTGTGGGAGAAAATGCCCGTATTCAAAATGCTATCATTGATAAAGATGTGCAAATTCCTGAAGGGGTAAAGATTGGTTTTGATGCGGAACAAGACCGTAAAAGATTCGTATTGACCACATCTGGCATAGTTATTGTTGCGAAGAAAACGCCAATATGATAAATTATCCCGTTTTAAAAACCATTTAAAATTTTATTTATGATTATACAACCTAAAATTCGTGGATTTATTTGTACAACAGCCCATCCAATAGGCTGCGCTGCTCATGTCCAACAGCAAATTGACTACATCAAATCTAAAGCGCCTATTACAGGTGCTCCTAAGAAGGTTTTAGTCATTGGAGCTTCTACAGGTTATGGATTGGCTTCTCGTATTACAGCTGCTTTTGGTGCGGGGGCTGCGACCATGGGTGTGTTTTTCGAAAAAGCTTCCGATGGTAAGCGTACCGCTACTGCAGGCTGGTATAATTCTACTTCTTTTGAGGCTGCTGCTAGGAAAGCAGGTCTTTATGCTAAGAGTTTTAATGGCGATGCCTTTTCAGATCAAATGCGCCAAGATGTATGTCAGGCCATTAAGGCTGATTGGGGACAGGCAGATTGTGTTATTTATTCTTTAGCCTCGCCACGTCGAGTAGATTCTAAGACAGGTTATATTTATAAGTCAGTTCTTAAGCCAAAAGGCGCTGCCTATACTAATAAGAGTATTGATTTTGAATCTAATAAAGTCATTACAGTAACTCTTGAGACTGCTTCGGAGGAAGAAGTGCAAGAAACAGTCAAGGTTATGGGGGGCGAGGACTGGCAATTATGGATTGAGGCCTTAGTAAGTCAAAATTTATTGGCCCCTAACGCTGTAACAGTAGCGTATTCTTATATTGGTCCAGATGTGACAACTCCTGTGTATCGTAACGGTACTATTGGTGCGGCTAAGGATCATCTGGAAGCGACAGCCCATCAATTAGATGCATCTTTGAAGAAAATTGGCGGTCGCGCATTTGTTTCAGTCAATAAAGCTTTGGTGACCCAAAGTTCCTCAGCTATTCCATTTATTCCATTATATTTTGTGATTTTAATGAAGATTATGAAACAAAAAGGCATTCATGAGGACTGTATTCATCAGATTTACCGACTTTTTGCCGATCGTTTGTTTAATAAACGTCCTTTAAATCAAATCCCTGTGGATGATAAGGGGCGTGTACGCGTGGATGAATTAGAAATGAGAAAAGATGTTCAAGATGAAGTGGCTTTGGTTTGGAAAACAGTGAGCGATGAAAATCTTCTCAAAGTGGCGGATGTGAATGGCTACAATGAAGACTTCTTAAAGCTTTTTGGTTTTGGCCTTCCAGGCGTAGACTATAATGCCGATGTCAATCCTGAAGTCCCTCTCTCGTAAAAATATTTCATTTCACAATTGACACTCCGACGAAAGATTAATAAAGTATTGTTATTCGACTTTTTTACGGGAGAAATGCATGTATCTTAAGCGTTTAGAAATTTTTGGATTTAAATCCTTCGCTGAGAAAACCGTTTTGGAATTTCAAAAGGGTATTGCTGTTATCGTCGGACCTAATGGTTGCGGCAAAAGTAATGTTTTTGATGCCGTGCGTTGGGTATTAGGTGAGCAAAGCAGCAAGGAACTCCGTGGATCTTCCATGGAAGATGTTATTTTTAATGGCACAGATAAGAAATCTGCCCTTGGATTTGCCGAAGTTTCTTTAATCTTCTCAAATGAATCTAAAATTTTGCCTCTAGAAACAGAAGAAGTCATTGTAACCCGCCGTTTATTCCGTTCTGGTGAGAGTGAATATCTAATTAATAAAGCTGTTTGCCGATTGAAAGACATTGTTGAGATGTTTTTAGGCACGGGTGTTGGTGCAGAAGCCTATTCCTTGATCCAACAAGGTAAGGTAGACTTGGTTGTTTCTGCGAAACCCGATGATCGTCGTCAAATTTTCGATGAAGCGGCCGGTATCACCAAGTATAAAGCTAAGAAAAAAGAAGCTCTCAATAAGCTTAAAGAAACTGAAGACAATCTCGTGCGTATCAATGACATTGTGGTGGAAGTTAAACGCCAGATTGCAACCATCGAACGCCAAGCCAAAAAAGCGCAGCGCTACAAGGAAGAGTTTGAACGTCTTAAACAATTTGAATTGATCGTGGCTAAAAGCCAAATGGAAAGTTTTGCGCGTGAATATGATGGTATTGCTAACTCTTTGCAGGATCTGCACAACAAAGAACAGCAAGGGCTTTTACGTTTACAAGAATTCAATGAACGCATCGAACATGAAACGGCCTTAATCGAAGAATTAGATGAACAAATCAATGAATTTAAGGCCCAACAGATCCGTTTGGATAATGATATTGAGGTTAATGTTCGTCAAATTGGGTTTAATGATGAACGTTTACAAAATATTGATCAAACCATGCTGCGTTTGGAGTCTGACAAAAAAGCAGCATTGGAACGTTGCAGCGGACATCAAGGTAAAATTGAAGATATTAAAGCTCAGTTGGTCTTGATCACTGAATCGGTTGCCTCATTGACAGTCTCCCTCGATGAAAAACGTCGTGGTTTAAATGCTTTGATGATTTTTATTAATGAGGCTAATTCTTTTGTTGATGCTTCTTCAGCTAGAATTTTTGAGTTTAATAGCAGCCAAGTTCGACTGAAAAATCAATTAACAGAAAATATGAAGCGTGTTTTGGAAGAAAACGCCCACAAGAGTCGATTGGAACAAGAAAATAGTAAGGTCAGTCAAGAAAAGACCCAGGTCAATCAAAGATTTGAATCTATTAACATTGCTATTAATGATGTTCAAAAGCAACTTGAAGGACAATGGGTCGCTTTAAATGATCAACGCCAAAGCGAAGTTAATTTGAAAGATCAATTGTCACAGACTGAAGCTAAGATTGATGAATTAGAAAAGTCTCGAGTCTTTTTGATGTCCCAAAAAGATTTTATCGCCAGAATGCAGCGTCAATATCAGGATAATCCTGACCCTGTGGTTGAAGGTCGTTTCATTGCGCCGGTTAAACCTTCGGAATTGCAAACCGGTATCATTGGAAAAATCAAAAGCATTCAAGAAGTAGCAGGAGGGTATGAAATTGTTTATGAAACCAAGTATGTCGAATTAGATTTGGCCCATATGGATGATCGCATTGTTATGGTCGATGCTCAATTGACTGCTGAGAATGCCCAGAAAGATGTTTTATCTCAAAATGTAAAACAATTGAATGAATCAATCGATATCGCATTGAAAGATATCCAACAACAAGAAAAGAAGCTTTCAGTTTTGGAAGCTCAGAAAAATGATATCGAACTTCAGTCGGGTAAAATTGTTGGTGAATTAGATATGATTCATATGGAGTTTGCGCAAATCGAATCAGCATTAGCTGAACTTAAAGTGCAGGAATCTCAATTAACGGTAGAATTGCAAGGTATCGACGGACAAATCAAGCTCATTGAAGAAGAAATTAAAATCAAACAAGAAGACATTGAGCGTCGTCAAAAAGAGCGTGAAGAATGGAATATGACCATTGTCCAGTTGCAAGAACAGTTAAATGGATTGCAAGGTCAGCAAATCAATGCGCAAGATAATCTTAATTTGCATTCCCAAAATTTAGAACGTGATCTTTCTGATATCAGTCGTTTTGATCAAGAGTATCAAGAATCTATTGCCAAGAAAGTTAAAATCAATGACGACATCACTAATTTGCAAGTGGCCATTGAACATTTGAAATCTAAAAAAGAGGGATTGAATACTTCTTTGGATCAAGCTGTTGCTCAAAAAGCAGAGATGGCTCAGCGTTTAAATGGAATCCGTCTTAACGCTAAGGCGATTGAAGATGAAATTATTAATTCCAAAACAGAATTACATAATCTTCAAATGCGTCAGCAAGAATTACAGTTTACTCAGCGTTCACTGAAAGAACGTCTATTGCAGTCTTACAAGATTGATTGGGATCAATGGATGGCTGAAGGGGCGCTATTACCTGAATTAACAGCTCAAGCTCAACAATCTGAAACGGTTGAGAATTCTGAAAATAGTGTGCCTTCAAATATTGAAGCTAATGCCATCGCTATTCCTCAAATGAATGAAGAAGAATTGGCGCTTGAAATTGAACGATTGAAGAAACGTTGTGAATCTTATGGAGCGGTTAATTTAGTTGCAATCGAAGAGTTCGATGAGCTTAAAGGCAGATTTGAGTTCTTGACCAAACAGCAAAGCGATCTTTTGACTGCCCGTGAGCAGTTGATGTCAACCATTCAGAAAATTAATCGTACCACCCGGCAGATGTTTACTGATACATTTGTTAAGGTCAATGAAGAGTTCCAGATCTATTTCCGCATGCTTTTTGGAGGCGGAGAGGCCCAATTAATCTTGTTGGATCCTGAAAATGCCTTGGAATGCGGTATTGATATTGTAGCTCGGCCACCAGGCAAGAAATTACAAAATATTAGCCTTTTATCAGGTGGTGAGAAAACCCTGACTGCAATTGCCTTGATTTTTGGTGTGTTTAAGGTCAATCCTTCACCATTCTGCGTACTCGATGAAATTGATGCAGCTTTGGATGAAAGCAATGTGGGTCGTTTTGCCAACCTTTTGAAAGAATTTGCCAAAATTGCCCAATTTGTGGTCATTACTCATAACAAAAAGACCATGGGTGTGGCCGATATTATGTACGGGGTGACCATGCAAGAAAGAGGCGTCTCTCGTATTGTATCTGTTAAGTTTAAGGAATCTCCTTCAGAAGCGGCTTCACAATCTAAGCCTGCCCAACCTGTTGAAGCAGCCATGGCTGTATAAATAAGGTATCGGAATCCCCTTTAAAGAAAAAGCTTTTCTTTTAATCCCCATTATGCTATAACTCTATAAATATGAATAGGATAAATACTTTATTAAATCTTAAGAAAGTAGGGAGCGCTTCCTTGACACTGCCATGGGGAGCATGTTATACTTCCACTAAATCCCAGAAATGAACACATTTACACATATTTTAAAGAGTATTAACTGGGTTGATGTAGCTATGCTGATTTTGCTTATCCGCATAGTTTTCATTGGAGTCAAAACTGGCTTTGTTACAGAGCTTTTCAAGCTTTTTGGAATTTTATGCGCGGTTTTTATTGGTTTGCATTACTATAGCGGTTTGTCGGCATTTATCGCTAAAAAAACAGGTTGGTCGCTCAACTGGCTAGAAATTACGTTCTTTGTCTTATTAGTGGTGGTTTTGGTTATCATTATTAAGTATTTGCGAGATGGGTTTCTTATCCTTTTTAAGTTTGAAACGACCCATGCAGGCTTTAACCAATGGGGAGCAGGCATCCTTTCAGTGGTCAGAGCCGTATTTTTGGCAAGTTTAATTATGTATGGTATGCTTTTAAGTAATCTGGAATTCTTACAGCGCCAAACCTTTAGTTCCACCTCGCAAAAACTGGCTTTAAAAGTGGCCCCCAACACTTATTTTTTTATTTATCGAAATTTTATTGGGAAAGTCTTTACAGAAGAAAGACTTAACGAAGATGTTTTTAAGGTGATTTCACCAAATAGCGATGATCGAAAGCGTTCAAAGTAAAGCGTTTGAACTTGTCTGCCGGTAGGCAGAGGATATTAAGTAGGAGTTGGATGTGGGTTTAATTGGGCAAGATATTATTCGTCAGGTCATTGACCGATCGGATATCGTAGCGGTTATTAGTCGATACACGACGCTCAAAAAAGCAGGAAGTAATTTTAAAGCTCTTTGTCCATTTCATAATGAAAAAACATCGTCATTTGTCGTAAATCCTGACAAGCAGATTTTTCACTGCTTTGGATGCGGGGTAGGAGGCAATGTCGTATCATTCGTGATGCGTCAGGAACGTCTGGAATTTCCAGAAGCAGTACGATTTTTAGCTGAACTAGCTGGTATTGAGATCATTGAGGAAGATCGAGCTACTGTAAATCCCTCAAAGAAGTTAAAAGATGAGATTTATAAGATCAACCAGTTGGCATTAGAATTTTTTCATCAGACCTTATTAACTAGTCGTGAACCAGCAGCTAAAGCAGCAAGGGATTACTTAAAAGGTCGCGGTGTTGATTTAGAAACGGTTAAGAAGTTTCAACTTGGATTTGCTCCCGATGAGTGGGAATCTCTGATCGGGGTTTTAAAAAATAAAGGTATTACCTTAGAATTAATGCAGCAAGCGGGCTTGGTCATAGCCCGTGAACGAGGCGGCTTTTACGATAGATTTCGGGGCCGCATTATTTTTCCGATTTTTGACATTAATAGTCACCCTTTAGCGTTTGGCGCTCGCGCCTTAAATGACGCTGAAGGGGCTAAATACATCAACTCTCCCGAGACACCGGCATATACAAAAGGCCGGCATTTATTTGGTCTTAATTTGACCAAAAAGTCCATCGGAGATGTTGACCATATCGTGATTGTGGAAGGCTATATGGACATGATTATGCCTTTCACTCACGGCATTGAAAATATCGCCGCGTCTTTAGGGACGGCATTGACCGTCGATCAAATAAGACTCATAAGACGATATACATCCAATGTGGTAATGCTCTTTGATACAGATCCCGCAGGTCAATCAGCGATCATTCGCAGTTTAGATTTGTTGATTGATGAAGGGATGAATGTGAAGGTCGTCACACTTGAAGAGACCCAAGATCCGGATTCATTTATAAGGCAACAGGGGCTAGAGCGTTTTCGTCAACGCCTAGACCAAGCGGTGTCGTTGTTTGACTACAAACTTAATTGGCTGACAACACAGTACGGAATACAAACCGTAGAGGGTAAATCCCAAATCTGTCAGCAAATGTTAGCAACGATCGGTCATTATAAAGATGAGGTCATCAAGTATGAGCTCAGTCGGCAATTGGCTGCACGTTTAAGTCTACCCGAATCTGTGGTATTTAAACAATCAGGGCAATTGTCACAACCCAAAGGGCAAGTGAGAGAAGAGGCCAAAGGCCCGATCGCATCTCAAAACTATAAGACCCCGGCCGTTGAAACCATGCTTTTGGCATTGTTTCTAAAAGATCCGTCATGGGTTGCTCAAGCTCGCGCATTCATTGGCCCGCAAGATTTTTCAGCTGGCCCTATGCGGGGTATCATTGAAACGATCTGGCAATTAAGTCAGGAAAGCCCAGAATGGTCAGTCCATGATCTTCTGATGCACATTGAAGATGTAGCAACCCATAATCTTTTGACTAAGTTAGTCAATCAAGAAGATGCTAAGTTGGGACAAATGCAGCAAGTTTTTGATGATTGTATCGGACGTATTCAAAAAGAGCGTCTGAAGAAACAAAAACAAGAACTGATGGAACAAATTAAAGAAGCTGAAACTCGAGGGGACAGTTCAAACATAGAAGTATTACGAGCCAAGTTTCAAGATTTGATAAAAATGTAATTAATACTTTGAAGTTAAACTTCAATTAAAGATAGAGGGACTTACCATGGCAGAACAAGTTAAAGACAGAGATATTCAAGGAGATTTGGACAAGTTAGTGTCCTTAGGTAAAAAGAAAGGTTTCTTGACCTATGATGAGGTTAATGAAACTCTTTCTGATGCCATTGATTCTTCGGATGATGTCGATCAAGTGTTTGATATTTTAGACGGCCAGGAAATCAAGGTTGTTGATTCTGATGAAGAAGCAGCTGCTACCCCTGGTGAAGAAGCTTCCAATGAAGAGACCCGTGAACAGCAAGTTCGTCGTGTCAGGGAAGAAAATAAGGAAGAAGATGTTTACTCAGACAAATTTATTCCTTTAGATGATCCTGTCAAAATGTACTTGAAACAAATGGGATCAATTCCTTTGTTGACCCGCGAAGAAGAAATTGCTTTGGCAAAACGTATCGAAGAAGCAGAAATCAAATTTGCCGAAGCTTTATTTAAGACGTATTTCGCTCGTAAAGAAGCGATTGCCATGATCAATGCCGTCTTAAAGGAAGAAATCAATGCCGAAGATGTTATCAAGGATGAACTTGAACGTCGAGGACGCTTGGTTAAAGATTTGGCCAAGATCTTAGAGAAAGTTCGTCATACACGCGTTGGATCAGATATCTCTTCAAAATCCATTGCAGAGTTTAAGTTAACGTCCACCGTTAACGAAGATATTGTTATCAAGATCACCGAGATCATTGAGAATATCGAACGCATTGACCGTATTTTGAAAGCTAAAAAGAATGCTCTCAATGCTCCTGAGTTTAAAAAGCAAAGAGAAGCTTTATTAAAAGAATTAGGTGAGCCAGTTGCGACCGTTAAAAATCAACTGCGTGAAATAAAAACACGTCAGTCTCGTTTTAATAAGGCCAAGAAGCTCCTTGTGGAAGCTAACTTGCGTCTGGTCGTTTCAATTGCTAAGAAATACATTAATCGTGGTCTTTCATTCTTGGATCTTATCCAGGAAGGGAATATGGGTCTTATCCGCGCGGTAGAAAAGTTTGAATACAAACGCGGGTATAAATTCTCAACCTACGCCACTTGGTGGATTCGTCAGGCTATCACTCGTTCGATTGCTGATCAAGCAAGAACCATTCGTATTCCAGTACACATGACTGAGACGATTAATAAGATCATTCGTGTCTCACGCGTGTGGGTACAAGAATACGGCCGTGAACCGACACCTCAAGAAATTGCTTTGGAAATGCGTATGCCTATAGGAAAGGTTAAGGAAATCCTTAAGATTTCTCAGGTTCCTATATCTTTACAAACACCGATTGGTGATGAAGGTGATACACATTTCGGTGATTTTATCGAAGATAAAAAAGCTGTATCGCCTGCTAATGCAACCTTGCATTCGATGTTAAAAGATGAAATTACTTCAGTATTGCAGACCTTGGATGAACGTGAACGCAAGATTTTGGAATTGCGTTTTGGGATCCATGATGGCACAAGCCGCACCCTGGAAGAAGTAGGGGCTGAGTTTAGCGTTACGCGTGAACGCGTGCGCCAAATTGAATCCAAGGCCCTTCGCAAGTTACGTCATCCCACACGTAGCCGTCGTATCAAGTCATTCTTAGATATGGCTGCTAAAGATGGGGAAGTGATTATATAATCAAGGTTAATGAAGTTTAATAAAAGACCCTGTACCGTTTGGTGCAGGGTTTTTTATTGCTAGATTAATTAGATTTTTTATCGTTATCAGGATACTGGCGGGTTTTTACTTCAACAGGGACATCTCCTGTCACAATTTTAGGGGTCAGGAAGATGATAATTTCAGATTTAATAGGGTGGTCATCACTGTTGCGAAATGCTGCACCTAACAATGGAATATTGCCTAGCACGGGAACCCTGTTAGATGATTTGATTAATTGGTCTTTAATAAGCCCACCAATGATAATGGTCACCCCATCTTTAACAGAAACATTAGTTTCCGCCTGAGAGGTGTCTACAATTGGAATTTTATTGCCGTTGCTGGTGGTTAAGGAAGTTCCAGCCGAACTTACTTCAGGCCGGATTTTCATTGTAATAAAATTATCTTGATGAATGGTTGGTGTAACGTAAAGCTTAACGCCTATATCAATAAAGTTAATACTTTCGGCAGTCGTAGCTGGTCCAGAAGAGGGCGTTGTTGTTGTTGATGTCACATAAGGCTGAGTGGTACCCACCAATATTTTGGCCTCATGATTGTTTAAAGCTGTAATGCTTGGGGATGAAAGAATGGTTGAGTGGGTCGAGGTTTGCAAGGCTTGCAAAAGTATTCCATATTGATTATCACTGACGGTGCCGATACGTAATGAACCAGAATTAGGTGCTGTATCAGGTATAACTTTGAAATTAGATTTAAAGTCAATATTGCTATGTTTCTTGATTAATCCTTCCCAATCAATCCCAAATTGATTTTGTTTATCTAAAGTCACTTGAATAATTTTAGCTTCAATAAGAACTTGTGTTTCTTTAACATCAAAAGCCTTAATAAGTTTAGAAATTTCTTTGATCTTAGAAGGCGTGTCAGTAACAACTATTTTATTGGTGCGTTCATCAAAACGGACCTTACCAGTATCTTTGTTGAGGGTTTCTGCCAATTTTTCCGAGACAGTCTTAGCTTGAGCATAGAGCAGTTCAAATACTTCGGTTTGCACTGGGACATCAATTTTCTTAATTAAATTCTCCATGATGTTTAATTTCTCAGAAGAATCAATGAGGACCAGGGTGTTGGATTTAATATCGGCAAGAATTTTTCCTGAGAAACTTTTTATTTGCATCAAAATAGCAGTCACATCGTTGACATTAGCGTAGTTTAAATGGACAGCCAGATTTTTGACATTGCCTCCAAATTTATATCCATATCTATCTTCAAATTCGCGAGCAGGCATAACTCTAATGATGCCTTCTTCAACCTTATACGCCAGGTTGTTGGAATCTAAAACTATACCTAAAGCATCTTTGAGTTTTACATCTTTTAAGAAGACTGTCACTTTTCCTTGAACATTTTGGTTAGCAATAATATTTAATCCGCTTTTCTGGGAAAGTAATTTAAGTACATCGGATATATCTACATCTTTTAATTCCAACATATCAATAGTTTCATCGTTGGGAATATCATCGGTATTCTTGACAGCAGGAGAACCATCGGCATTGACGTCAGCATCCGCTTGATCAGGCGAAACAGATGTGGAGGATAATTCTTGGGAGTTAGAGCGTGAAATGGAAGACTCATTATCCGAGACAGTCTCCTGATAGATATTGGGAGGAGTAAAGGCATCAAGGGTCTTTTCGATAAGTAAATCCTTTTGGGATTGATTCTTTCCTTGGGCTAAGCAAGGAACTATAGGTCCGCTTAGGATTAATATAGTTATCAATAATATAAATTTATGTCGTGTCATTATTTGGTGTAATGGACTTTTAACAACTGTCCATCATGGTCAAAAATTATTTGGTCTTTTTGGATTTCGCTTAGTCTTAAATTGTTGATAGTGTCCCCTAACGACAGAATAAGTGTTTGGTTAGTAGTCTGGTTGAGCACAACGGCCTGAGGCTTTTGAGATAACATAATCCCAAGCACTTTAATGTTTTTAGTTAAATCTTGAGGTGTAGGTTCCTTAGGGACTTCGGGGGTAGCTTCTGCTACGACTATTTTAGGTGTTTGGAAAAAGTTTTGTCCTTCCACAGCTTGGGCATATTGAGTAAAAGGAGGGAAAGACGGTAGAATTTTATTTTTAGAATCGATAGAAGCTGTCGTAGTCATAGAATTTGGGTTTAACGTTGCCATTTCTTTATTGATAGCAAAGAATCTAGCTAGTATATATATAAATAGTAAAACGGAAACTAACGCAAGAACCTTGGTTAGGGAATCAAATATATTGCTGCTATTGAATAAGGGTAATCTAAATTGAAACATGGTTTAGTAGACCTAATTTGACATAAATAAAAACTAGTGTCAATCGGATAATACGCTTTCTATTAATCTAGATCTAAGAATAGTTTATTTAATTAAAGATTTGGTCAAAACCAGCTGGCATTGCAACTGGGAGTCGTTGGATGGAGACGTGAAAATCCTCAATTCATTAACATTATATAAATGAGGGCAGTTTTGCAAGGCATAGAGAAATTCCAGGATATTTTTAGAATTACCTTCCAAAAGTAGATTAATTGTAAAGTCGTTTTTATAGAGGGTGGCTTTAGATTTTTTGGGAAGGTCTGCTGTTATCTTAAGCTGAGTTCTTTGAGCAATACTTTGTAGTTCTGAAGATATATTCGACAATTCTTGTTTGTCAGAAAGGGCCTGTTTATAGCATTTGGTAGCTTCCAAATATTCTTTTTGAAATGGTTCCACTTGGGAGATGACGCGATTTGATTTATAGATCTGGTTTTCAAATAATAAGACTTTCTCTTCCAAGGATTCTTTGGCATTCATCAACGGTAAATAGACCCCCCGGTAGATAAAAAACGTAATGAGTAATAGACAGCCTAAAATAAAGATGCGTTTTTCTTTATTGGTCGAAATGATGTTAGGAGCGTGGATTTTTTTCATTGTTTTTTAAATTCTTCAGGCCCAATAATCTGACAAGCTATTCTGTAATCAAATAGTTCTTGTTTGTTATATTGCCTAGGGTTACTAAATTCAATATTTACATCCTTAAACCAAGGTAAATCCGTAAGCCTTTGTTGAAAGTCTTTAATAGCTTCTTGCGAAGGACCTACGCCATCAATGGTGAAAGAATAATCTCTATTAAAGTTAATAAAGCGAAATGTAATTCCCGCAGGTGTTTTTAGATAAATATCACGTAATACATCGGCCATGGGCAGGTGTTGATCAAGTAAATGACGAAATATGCGTATATCGTTAAGTTTTGTATTTCCAGTTTTTGTTGTCTCTTGAATGCTTGAATAGGTTTTTTGCAGTCGTTCAAGGTGCAAATATTTTTGATAAATCCCCATGGAAGAAGCAATAACAATTAAGACTAGTAGTATGCTGGCAGACAGCAAAAAGGGAAGAAATCGATTTATAGTTAAAGGCGTTTGTTCTTCGATTTTAAGAGAGCGTGGCATCAGATCAATTTGATGGTCTCCAGCAGCAACAACAAATCCCCAGCTACCTGTAATAGAAATCATTGGATTATTTTTGATTAAGGAGAGGGCCTGTAATTCGCAGGTGATTCGTTCAGAGGGCTTAATAACCTCAACAGGCAGATTAAAGTGATCAAGGATACTTTTTTTCAATGTTTCAATTTGGAATATGTCAGAAGCAATAAAGATTTTCTCTATATTAAGTTTGGGGAATTCATTTTGATAGGCTTTGTGAGTTAATTCTATTTGGTTGAGAATGTCAGCAATATTTTGATCATTTAAATCATTAAGGTTAAAATTAAAATTGCGCGAAAACAGGAATTTCCCTTGCGCGCAAAAACATAGTTCAGCACCATCACAATCAAGGTTTAGAATGCTAATGGGTTTCTTTTCTTGGGGTAAGAGTTGGCGAAACCATCCAATAATACCAAAAGAATTAATCAGTACGCTTGTAACATTTAAGCCCGCTTTTTTTAATATTTTAAGATTGGTTGAAATCTGATCCAAGGGACTAATAGCTGCAAGAACCTTGGTGTATCCATCAGATAATTTATCAACAATGAGGTGATCAAAGACAATTTCTTCCTGGCTGAAAGGAATTTCCTGAAGGATTTTAAGAGATAATATTTTTTTAATTTCATCTTCGTTTTGGGATGGAAGGGAGAAGTTTTTTAAAATTACATTACGTTTAGGTAATACCAGAAGGGTGTTTTTAGTTTTAAGATTTAAGCGAGAAAGTTTCTCAATGATTTGTGGTTCAGTATGTTTTTTAGTTTCAATGATTTCTAGATTACTAAGGATGGGATTATTGCGTTGGACCGATACCTGTAACACCTTGATATAGGTACTTGTGATTTCAATGATAGTGCGATTATCTTTAATCATATTAATTTCTGTGCCAGCTTAGAACAGCCAAATCTTTGATTTGAATAGTAGTTGAAATTTCTGTTGAGGCCTGAGATTCTTCATCAACCCCTACAACTTGAATATTAAAATATTGAGAAGTTCTTTGTCTTTGAGACTGCATGGTAAGGAAAATACTATTTTCTTTAGAATTGAGGCTCATTTTATTAGTTTCAACAGCCCGTTCTTGGGCAGTCGTACTTGTATCTGTTAGTGTTCTTCGGTATTCCATAATCTTATCAACAAGGCTGCTTGCATCTTCGATACTTGTATTTGTTAAAGGTCCGGCAAAATTTTCTGCAAAGGCCCGTAATACTTCTTCAGAAGCAGTATCTATATTAATTAATAAGGCGCCACTAGTGGGATAAATTGTAATAAAATCTTTTATTTTTTGGTAAATATCTTTGTTCATTCCTCTAATTAGGAGGATTTCTTCAACGCTTTCCAAGGGTTGGTTTTTGGCGTTATAACCAATCTCTTGATAAAAGTCATTTTCTGCTCCATAGGGTGGATTCAAAACAGTCTTGTCAGTATCTTTCCAGTCAATAACAGAATAAGTGATGGTCATAGCGGTTTCGCGATCAATGCCTAATTTTTCTAAGAGATTAGTTAGAATTCGATAATTATTTGGATCTATAGCATTAAGATTAATTCGGCTTTCTACGTCTTGGATACTTTTCACTTTAAAATAACCTGTTCCTAAGGGTATAGTTTTTGAAAAAACTTGCGAATTTAGAACATCCGGTTTGTGAAGGTCTTTATTGTTTGTGCTGTTTTTTATAAGATCCATGGCATAGGTCAGGCCAGAAAGGGCAATATATTTGGATTGAACTTTCCCTCTGAAATTCTTAGCTAGGGTAAGTTCAATATGGGTTTGCCATCCTATGCCGATCGTCAGCAAGGTCAAAATGACCATGATCCACAAGACAACAATTAGTATTATACCAGAATTATTTTTGGTTCTGAGCATCATTGGTTAATTTTTAGTAAATTTCCTAAAGGATTAGTATTTTGGTTTAATAAATTATTCAGATCAAACAAAGGATTTTGATTTAATACAGGATTAGTATTATTTGTTCTCAAAGAAATAGGAATAATCTTGCGAATCACTACGGAATGTTTAGGGTTGTCTGGATCTATAAAAGTCATTTCCAAGCGTACTCCAACAGGAAAACCATCATCGGTCCATTCCTCATGCCAGAGGACTGTTTCTTTATCAGCGCTCGCATAAGAAATTTTTAAAGAATTGTTGAGCACTTGTTTGTTAAGGATCTCATCTTCAGGGCTGATTTGACCCCAACTTTGTTCTTGTCGGACAAGATAATTAATTTGATCCTCATTTTGAATGTGACCGGTAGTTATGGGAACGTTTTTTGAGGTGTGATATCCTAGTTGGGTTTTATGTACTTGAATTTTATTTGGTTCGGATAATCGGTAACTGACTTTTTTGAGTCCTGAATTTGTAGGGATGACTAGGGAAAACCCATCAGCATTGCCTGAAAATGCCTTCAGACTCTTATCGGCATCGTTAAAAGCGACCATATTTTCTAGATCGCGCTGTATAAGATCAAAAGACCAGTAGATATTGCGATAGAAGAGTTCAAAATTCTTGGCTTTCTTGTTTATTTGCATACCGCTGTAGAAAGTGCCATAAACACTCAAAGCAATGGTTGAGAAAATAGCAAACGCAATTAAGAACTCAATCAGAGTAAAAGCCATATTTGATTTTATTTTCATGATCAATTTTTATCCTCCGTTGCATGGAGTAAACAGAGGGCTGTAGAAATCTCTTGATTTTTAGTGCCAACGGGCCAATCGACACTAAGTCGAATTTGGCTGACTGTTTCGGAAGGCGATGGATCATCAGTCCATTTCATCGGTTCAGTCGAAATTTGAAAATGATAAGCCTCAAAAGGAGGATTGAAGTTGCCGCTGTCTTGGAAATTTTCTTCGATAGATTGATTAATAAGTATTTCAGATAGTTTGTTATCAATTAGAAAGGCGGCCTGGGAATAATTACTGGCATAGTTTAATGCTTTCATGCTAGAAGAAAGAGATTGAATAATACATGTTAATCCAACCGCAAGAATGACCATCACCATCAAGACTTCTAGCAACAAAGCTCCTTGGTTGTGAGGGATCGTTTTAATTGGCATATAAAACCTCTATTTGCGAGCGCTGTTGTTGAGTTGTAACAATAGCACAATCTTTATCCTGACAGATTTGTACGTCGGTTTTTTCAATTTCACCTCGTGGGAAAAAATCTATAGATAGGTGAAGGGGTTTTACAGTAATGCCTTTAGGAAAACTAACAACTTTTCCCCAGCGACCGTTTAAAGGTACATATTGTTCTTCTTTTTCTTCAAACAATTGGTATTTCTCAGTGGGATCATTAAATAAAAGTCGTATTTTCTTGTTTTGAGTAATGGCCCTGCTTTGCGCATAACGCATCATATGAGTGAGTGTCGTAACAGAAGTGTCTAATTGTAGCTTTGTGTAAGATTTACTAAAATTGGGAAGCGACAAACCTGCTGCTACGGTAAGCAGCACCACAATTAAGAGCATCTCCGTTAAGGTAAAAGCTTTCATTATTTTTGGATCGAAGAATTGTCTTCCCAGTTGACGATATCATCAGGGCTTTCAATTTTATCAGCACCGGAAGAAGACAGGTCGTAGCTATCAGGGTTGCGTACACCAGGACAGACATAAATGTAATTCTTACCCCAAGGATCAATAGGAAGTTTTTTCTTTTTGAGGTAAGGTCCTCTCCAGTGAGTAGGCGTAGGAGAGGTGCTGGGTTCGCTCAATAAAGCAGCCAGTCCTTGCTCAGTGGTTGGGTACCGGCCATTATCAACTTCGTACATATCTAAGGCCGAGGAAAGATTAGCCATGATATCTGCCTTAGCTGCACCACGTCTGGCTTCTTCACCGCGTCCAGCAATATTAGGGATAATCATGGCTGCTAGAATACCAATAATGATGACCACTAAAAGAATTTCAACGAGCGTAAAGCCTTTGTTTGATTGTGACATTGAATGCCTCCGAATTTTGTTATTATTTGATCAATAAATTCATTTGGAAAATAGGTAATAGCATAGCTAAAACAACCGAACCAACAACCGTTCCTAATACAAGTATCAAAATGGGTTCGATTAAGGTGGTCATACTCTTTATAAAATTCTGAATCAATCGTTCATAGTATTGGGCAAGCTTATGGAGTCCTTTAGTCATGTGACCAGTTTCTTCACCAACCGTAATCATTTGAGTAGCTGTCTCAGGAAATAATGTGGTTTTTTCAATAGCCTTGGCCAAACTTTCTCCATTGCTGACATCTGATTCAATTTTTTTGATCACATCTTTAAAGATTTGGTTTTCAGTAACCAGTGCCACTGCTTTTAAAGCAGAAATAATCGTAACGCCATTTTCTAACAATGTCGCTAAGGTGCGGCTGAAACGTTCAATCTCCACATTTTTCAAGAAATTGCCTAAAAAAGGAACTTGGAGTTTAAATCGATCTATTTTCAATTTTCCTGCGGGTGTGCGATTCAATTGCTGCAAAGCAAATCCTAGAGTAGCCAGAATAAATACAATGAGCCACCAGAAATGTACAAAGAAGTCACTAGTGGCTAATAAAATTTGAGTTGGCAAGGGTAAGGCTTGATTCAGATCTTCAAAGATAGCTGTTAGACGAGGAATAACCCAAGTGAGTAAGACAAAAATGGTAGCTGCTCCGACACTCAGAATTAAGGCAGGATAAATCAAGCTGGCCCTGATTTGGTTTTGAATGTCTTGTTGCCGCTCACTAAAATCTGCTAGACGTTGCAAAACAGCAGTAAGATTACCGCTAAATTCTCCTGATCGAATGATGTTAACGTATACTGTTGGAAATGTTTCTGGGAATTTTTCTAAAGATTCAGAAAGCATGGATCCGTCTTTAACCGCCGTACATATCTTTTGAAGCATAGCCTTAAATATAGGATGCTTAGTTTGTTTGAAGATATGATTTAAGGATTTTAAAAGAGGCACGTCAGCTTCAATGAGATCGCTTAATTGTCGTGTAAATAAGATGATTTCTTTGTTTGGGATTTTTTGGTTTAAGATAAACTCAAAACGAGGTGTTTTTGTTGGGTTTTGTTTAGAGACATCAATAGGCGTATATCCCAATTCCATAATCTTTCGAATGGCTGTGTCTACACTTTCTGCCTCTATCTGTCCTTGGACAGTTTTTTTGGGTCCTTGCTTAGCTGTATAAGAAAAAAGAGGCATTATTTATAATCTTCTTTCGTTACACGAATCACTTCACTAGCCGAGGTTAACCCCAGTTTAACCTTTTCCCATCCAGATTGAAGAAGAGTAGTCATTCCTAAAGAGGTAGCTTTATTCTTAATTTGGGTTGAAGAGGAGCGATGCATGATCATTTCTCGTATTTCATCATTTAGAACTAAAAATTCATAAATTCCTTCTCGGCCATAATAACCGCTAAAATTACAGGCCTTGCAGCCGGTGCCTTCATAGATCGTAATGTTTCTTTCGATTTGAGGATCTAATCCAAAATCTTTAACAACATCTTCAGAGAATTTTCCAGGGGTTTTACATTTAGGGCACAATAGGCGGACCAAACGTTGAGCAATAAAACATTCTACCGAACTGGTGACTAAGTAAGGATCAATACCCATATCAATGAGGCGGGTCACACCACTGGCAGCATCATTCGTGTGCAGGGTTGAGAAAATCAAGTGACCAGTCATGGCTATTTGTACGGCCGTCCGGGCTGTTTCCACATCACGGACTTCGCCAACCATCATGACATCGGGATCGTGACGTAACATGGATCGTAACCCTCGTGCAAATGTTAATCCTATTTCAGGATGGATTTGAATTTGCATAATGCCTTTGAGCTGGTATTCAATAGGATCTTCGATCGTAATAATTTTATTATCGGCTTTATTGATATGGGAAAGGCAAGCATACAAAGTGGTCGTTTTTCCTGAACCAGTTGGGCCGGTAACAAAAATGATACCATGGGGTTTGCTAAGTAAACCATCCAACCTTTTGAGATCTTCAGGGGATAAACCTAAATCTTTGAGGTTATAAAGGGAAGAAGAACGCAATAAACGAATAACAACGCTTTCTCCAAATTGGGTTGGCAAAAAAGATACACGTAAATCCAAATTAATATCACCTATTTTGACTTTAAATCGGCCATCTTGGGGAAGGCGTTTTTCAGCAATATTAAGATTCGACATAATTTTAATACGGGCATTGATGAAATCGCGAAAGTGATTGATGTTGGCTGGCAGTTGCGTGTCAGATAAAACGCCATCAATACGGTAACGGATTTTTAATTCATTTTCATAGGGTTCAATATGAATATCAGTAGCCCGGCTCTCATAGGCTTCAATAAAAACTTGATTTAAGAATTTAGCAATGGTGGCTTCAGAGTCAATTTCCGCAATATCTTCTTCTTTTTCGGGGGTTGGTTTAATTTGGGCAGTTTCCATCATTTGGTCGATGGTTTCTGCTCCGACTCCGTAGTAGGTGCGGATATTTTCGATAACTTCTTTCTCGCTAGCCAGCACAGTTCTGATTTTGTCGCTGACAACCAAACTAACGCCATCAATGATGTTAATATCTAAAGGTTTGGTCGTGGCTATTGTTAAAATCCCATCACTATAGTCAATGGGGATTAATTTGTAGTAAATGGCAATCTTGGCTGGGATTTTATTGATAACTTCCTTGGCTATTTCCATCTGGTTGAGATTAACATAGGAAACTCCCATTTGGTTGGCTACAATGGGAAGCACATAGTTTTCTTCATCAACAAATCCGAGCTTTAAGAGGGTAATGCCTAAAGGATCGCCAGTTTCTTTTTGTTTCTTGAGGGCAATTTCAAGCTGCTCAGAAGTGATAATTTTATTATCAACTAATAGTTGGCCTAATAGGGCGGTAGATCGGGGTTTCATATAAATTCTCCAGGCTAATTTTATATATAATTATAAAAGAATAAAGGATTTTAAGTTTAAATTAATTATCCAGTTGCCAAAATCCTTTGATAAGGTTATGTTAATAACACTTATGAATCCGCAAATTGTTTTATCTATTACAGACCGAGAAACTAACGCTCAAATTAAGCCTTTAAAGGTGGATGTTTTAGAGTTACGGGTTGATTTGTTCCGTAAACTCGATGCAAATTATGTAGTAAAACAGATTGAAAATCGCCGTAAGCTTCGCATTCCATTGTTATTAACAGTGCGTAATCAAAAAAAAGAAGGCGCTGCGAAGGATTGGTCTGATGCCAAAAAGCGCGATATTCTCGAAGCAGCCTTGCCTTTTGTGGATATGGTAGACATTGAATTAAGTTCAAGGCTACTGAAGGATGTTTTAACAAAAGCGCGCCGACTCAAGAAAATCATCATTGTTTCAATGCATGATTTTGGTCACACTCCATCTCATTTAGAGAATATTTTTAAGAAAGCTTTAAGCACCAGAGGAGATATCGTCAAAATCGCTGCAAAAGCTAATTCGTATGAAGATATGTTTCGTATGATTGCTTTTACTCAAACACATCGCAAGCATCCGTTGATTACGCTTTGCCTTGGTTCCCTAGGCAGTATATCTCGATTGATTCTTCCAGCAGCTGGGAGCTTGTTTGCTTATACTTTCTTGCACAAACCAACCGCTCCTGGGCAAATTGATGTGCGAACGCTGCAATCTCACCTGAAGTTTTACTATAAATAATCCCTTTTAAGATTTTTTGTAATTTCTTTTTGAGAATTTTTTGTTATAATTTCGCCAAATTCATTTCAAAGAGGGCATTGACGTTCTCTTTTTAGAGCAAAGAAGCTCACGGATCCATTGATGGAGAATTTTATTAAGGAGAGCTGTATGAAGGAGATGTTTCTATATGGATTCAGTCAATCAAATCAGTGCCGGCGATACGGCATGGGTAATGGTTTCAACAGCCTTGGTATTATTAATGACTCCAGCGCTGGGCTTTTTTTATGGAGGGATGGTTCGTCGTAAGAATATTCTTGGAATTTTGATGCAATGTATGGCCTGTTTGGCCTTAATCAGTGTGCTTTGGGGGATTTATGGATACTCTCTGGCCTTTGCCCCAGGCAATTCGCTCTTTGGTGGATTCGATTATCTAATGTTAAACGGTGTCGGGGCAGCGCCTAATCCCGATTATGCCTCTAGCATTCCTCATGCTGCATTCATGCTTTTTCAGTGCATGTTTGCTGTTATCACACCTGCAGTTATCGTTGGTTCCTATGCCGAACGAGTGAAGTTCTCCGCATTTTTACTATTTACGGTTTTATGGTTAACCTTTGTCTATTGTCCTGTGGCTCATATGGCCTGGGGAGTTGGCGGGCTTTTTCGTAACTGGGGACTCTTAGATTTTGCCGGAGGTACCGTTGTTGAAATTAACTGTGGTATTGCTGGATTGGTAACCGCCTTATTTTTGGGTCGTCGTATCGGGGTTACACAACCAAGTTTACACAATGTTCCTTTTGTTGCTTTAGGAGCAAGCTTGCTGTGGTTTGGTTGGATTGGTTTTAACGCAGGTTCTGCCTTGGCTGCCAATGCTGTTGCGGTCAATGCTTTTATAACGACCAATACCGCAGCTGCAGCAGCAACCGTGGGTTGGGCTGCTCTGGAGTGGTATTTAACAGGAAAGCCAACTCTTTTTGGTGCTTTAACCGGGGCAGTCGCAGGACTGGTAGCTATAACTCCAGCCGCAGGTTTTGTGAATTTTTCAGGAGCATTGATCATTGGTTTGGTTGTAAGTATTATCAGCTATTTTGCTGTAGGAGTTATTAAGCAGAAATTTAAATATGATGACTCCTTGGATGCTTTTGGGGTACACGCTGTTGGTGGTTTTTGGGGAATATTAGCTACGGGGGTGATCGCAACTAAGGTTGTTAACCCTGCAGGAGCAGATGGCTGGCTGCTGGGTAATCCAGCTCAGTTTGTAACTCAGGCTAAATGTGCTTTAATCACCATTGTTTATTGTGCAAGTGTGACTTGGATTATTTGTTATGTGGTTAATCGTATCATTCCAATTCGTGTGAGCGCAGAAGATGAGATTATGGGATTGGATTTAACGCAGCATCACGAAAGAGCGTACACGATATTAGATTAAAACAAAATGTCATTCCCGAAAGCTTTTGTCGGGAATCCAGAGAACTAGATCCCCGATAAATACATTCGGGGATGACAGAGATAAAGGAGATTATAATGAAATTGGTCATCGCTATTATACAACCGCATCGACTTGAAGATGTCAAAAGAGAGCTCTATGCAGCCGAGGTTAATTTGATTACGGTTAGTGAAGTTTTAGGGCACGGCCGTCAGGTAGGTGTTGATGAGTATTACCGAGGTGTTAAGGAAACAGGTAATTTGCTCAGGAAGATTCAGATTGAAATAGCTGTTAATGAGGATTATGTCGAGCCAACCATTAAGGCTATTATCAAAGGAGCGCGAACAGGCAAGATCGGTGATGGTAAGGTCTTTGTTTTGGATCTGCCTCGGTGTATTCGTATCCGCACGGGTGAAGAAGGTTCTAAGGCCATTGGTTAGAATGGTATTTTCCCCTTAATTTCTTTTAAAGGAGTTAAGGGGATTTTTTTGTCGAGAATTGGCTAATATATATATTATGTGATATCTTTTTTGTACCTATGAAACGTATTATTTCCCTATGTCTTATTATTAGCTTTATATCTACTTCGGTCATTGCTCCTCAGCGCAGCTATGCTTCGACTCCTTTGCCCGAGCCGGGCACCATGGTAAATTTGAGCTCTACCTATACTCCTGTGCTGATCAAAGGCCTGAAGGTCCATCCTGAGAATCCGTTGTTATTCGATTTTATCCTAGATACAGGTCATTCGGGATTATCTGTGCAAATCCCTGCCTCGTCGGCAGGCGCCTCGCCCCTACAATTAGAATCGCAGAAATTAATCAAATATTTTCTAGCCGCTTTAACTATCCCCGAGGCAGACTTGTGGGTCAATTTATCTCCCTATGAGAAAGATAGGATCGTTCCAGAGGAATTAGGCAAAACTGAGCTGGGTCGGGATATGTTGGCTCAGGATTATATCCTTAAACAATTAACTGCCTCGTTAATCTACCCAGAGAAGCAATTGGGTAAGGAGTTTTGGAGCAGAATCTATGCTAAAGCCCAGCAACTCTATGGTGACAAAGAGGTGCCTGTTAATACCTTCAATAAGGTTTGGATCATGGCTGATAAGGCTAAGATTTTAGAACGTAATAATACAGCCTATGTGGTTGGTTCGCATTTGAAGGTGATGTTGGAAGAAGATTATTTGGCGATGAATAAGAATGCCGTACGGGCACAGGATTCAAATCAAATCGTTCGCGATCTCATCCTTCCAGAAATAGAAAAAGAAGTTAATGAGGGCAAAAACTTCGCTCCTTTACGTCAGATTTTTCATTCTATGATCCTAGCTTCCTGGTACAAGCTAGCTTTGAAAGATGCTCTCTTGAATCAAGTTTACAGCAATAAGGCTAAGACTGGCGGCGTTCTCTCTGATGACGTAAAAGATAAAGAGAAAATTTATGAGCAGTATCTGAAGGCTTATAAAAAAGGTGTGTTTAATTATATAAAGGAAGATATGGATGCGGTAAGCAAACAACCTATTGCTCGCAAGTATTTCTCTGGTGGAGAAAAGTTTTTTGAAATCGCCCCTGATCGTTTAATTCAAAGGGTGCAAAGTTTACAAGCTGGCGAAAGCACAGAGGCTGTCGGTGATTTAGCTATAGCTACAGTGGCGGTTGATCGAGCCATGAGTATAAAGTATCCGACTCCAGAATCAGTGGTAGCAAAGTTGGCAGAAAGAGACAAGGCAGGGTTGCCTAATAATGCGAGTTTTTTAATTCATGAAACGATAGAAAATGGTGGAGATCAGACTTTGTATAAAGCAGCGCAAGATTTTGAAATACCTTTACCAACTACAAAACTTTATCCCACACAGAGATCGACGAGTAGAGAATTAGAAAGACGATTAATTGATAGTGTGCCTAATAATTCTGGAATTTTAGTAAATAAGCGCAAATCTGAAGGTGGTGACCTAACCTTATACAGAGCAATGAGGAGATGGAAGGTAAGCAATCATCTTAAAATATCTAAATGGAATGTAGGTAAAGTTAAAGGCGAAACATATGACCTGCCTGAATCTGTTGGTTATCGTTTTGCCAGACGTATGGCTGAAATTGTTAAGATCAATAATCATTTAAAGAAGAAAACAGTAGTTATTTTACCTACGGGCGGAACCCAGGAAGAATTTTATAGATTATTTGTAGAAATTGTCAAAGCTGAACAAATCGATCTTTCTAATTTGATTACTATTAACATGGATGAATATTATGTAGGGCCTGAAGCTGAGCAGTGGGACAAGAATTCCCAAAGCTACAGGCAATATATGGAAACACATTTATTTAGCAAATTGAGGAAATTGGATTTGGGATGGAAGGAAGAAAATGCGCATCTTTTAAATGGTAATGCTACAGATATCGAGGCAGAGGTAGAGCGTTATGAAAAGGTTATTAGGGATGCTGGTGGCGTTGAGCTAGCCTATGGCGGGATTGGTACAGACCGTCATATAGCATTTAATGAACCGATTATTGTGATTAATGGTGCTGAAGCTGGGAATATTGAAAATCTCAGAGGATTCAATGAGTTCTATGTTAAAGGTGGAGTTGAGAAGGTTAAGCAAGTTTTGCAAAGGCATGCCCAATTAAGAGAAGAAGTAGAGCTGATTAGGTTTTTAACCGAGAAATTTGTTGCGGCCAATAATCCTCAAATACCTGAAGCTATCGAACGTTTAACTCGCAAGATCAGGAAGCAGAAAACCGTCATTTATTTAGATGCTCAAGATTATCAAAACCTCCAAGTGTTTCGTGATGCCGTTGGATCACTAGGCCTTAATCCTAATGATGTTAAGTTTGAAAATGCTCAAGAAATTGCCCGTTCACGGACCAGGCATGTCTATTTGGCGATTCAAACCATCATTGATAACGGTAGGTATTTTAAAGATGATGTTTCTTTGATGCCAGTCGAAGCCTTGAGTGTGGGTATTGGAACCATTATGGACGCTCAAGAAGTTATGATTGCAGCCACCGGAGATAAGAAAGCTGAGGCTGTATATCAATCTGTAACAGGTTCAATCTCACCTGAAAGCTCAGCCTCCTATTTGCAGGCTCATTCTAATGTAACCTATGTTGTTGATGCCAAAGCTGCTGAAAAGTTTTCTGATGCAGCGATGAATGCATCTGCCCCGGATAGTCCGCAACTTCTTGCGTTTAAAGATTTTATTGATTATGTCCAGTGGATGATATCAACCAATTTTGAAGAATATAAGGAAGGTCAAACACAGGTGAATTTTAGGAAAGCGTTTGATAGGGATCCATCTAAAGAAACAGTTCAAATGATTGATGAAGTAGAAGGGCTTGCAGATGAAGCTACGCCAGAGCGATTTAATCAGGTCATTAATGCTATTTTAGAACGAAATAAAAAATTGTTAGAGCCAGATCCAACGATCTATGATGAGCGAGAAGCCTTGTATCATTTTTATATGTTTTTAATTGCTGTGAAGAGTGGGTGGCCATTGAATAGTCAAAGTATGAGATTAGAAGAGAAAAATAGTTTTCAGTTGCCAGTTGAAGATTATTATTCATCCATTTTTTATTGGGCCTGGAGAGTTGACATATTAAGGCGTCAAATCCAAATTGGAACTAAAAACTTCGTTAAAGAGAACATGATTAGCGCTGGGGAGAGATTTATACAAAAGAAACGCAGAGATATTTTTGATCAAGATAGGGATAGGATTGTCAAAGGCTTCTCTGTTAAAGATGAAGATGAGTTGTTTTATTTTAATGGATTTCTTATTGAAATGAGACAGGGAAGGTTTGATGATCAGCTTCCGTTAGATGATGATCAATATCTTAAAAATAATCCGCAAGTCGTTTTTTCTAGTCTTTTTGATGAGTGGAAAATGCGCGTCATCGAGGAAGAAAAACAGTATGGTCCAACAACGAATGCGCAAAGAGTAATTATTGCTCAACAAATTATTTTGGCACATCGCAAAGCAGATTTTCCTAAAGAAGAATCTGAAAGGAAAGAATCTTTGAGGGTGCTGAATTCGAATGTTAGAGAATTTGTAGAGAGGGACGATTTCAAAGGAGCTGAAGATTTAATCATTAGATTTAAAGAACAAAATCCTCTGTTGTATATGGATGAGGAAGATGTTTTATTGGAATTAAATGTTCATCTGGAGTCAAAACAACGAAGACTTTTAAAGAAATTAGAAATAGATTTTGAGTCTTTGAAAGCAGCCGGCCGGTACAAAGAAGCATGGAGGCTTGTTCGAATTTTTGAAAGATCTCACCCTTGGGTTTTAGAAGGTAGTGATCCAAGATTCTTGAGCAGGCTATTAGATCAAATTTCAAAAGATCAAATAAAGGAACAGATTGCAAAGGAACAAGAAGCGTTAAAGATAGGAATTGAAAAATACAAGTATAAGATTCTGGTTGATTTGAACACCAGATTGGATCTGGGGATCGAAGCTAAAGATTTGGAAGTCAGCAATAGTGTCCTTGGTCTTGAAATTAATATTACTAATTTAGTGCGTGCGGGTTCTTCACAAGAAGAGCGATCAGATGGGGATGGGGTGTCTTTGATTGATCACGATCAGTTCATAAAGGTGAGGACAGCATTGAATGAAACATTAAAAGCATTCCTTAAGGCTCGTTTTCCTGACATGTTATTTGGATTTGGCTTTACCGGAGAGTTTTTCTCTAATAGGGTTTCCTCAGAAATTAGTTTAAATGCTTCAGATGCAGCGATGGTTGAATTCAAAAGGGTTGATGATACAGCAGAGCGCGAAGATCCAGCTCAAGTGGCTGCAAAAGGTGGTATTGACTTAAACGCTAAGAATATGGGGCTGGATATCACTAAAGATGCTCAAGGTGTTGCAGTGAAGTTTCCAGCCAGAGGCTGGTCCGCCTTTGGCGGAAATCCAGCGATGGTTGCAGAATTTCAAAAAGGAGATTTTTCAGGCGTTATCCCCGTTATTCTTCGTATTACTCCTCTTAACAGTGTCCTACCTATCTTAGGATTAGAAGATACTCGCTCATTTGAGCAAGTGGCGAAGATCTAAGTTTATTTATTCAAGGTTTTAGATGGTTTTTTATATGGATGCGTGGTAAAAGATATCTTATGAAAGATAATCGTATTCATACGCGTTTTCGAAAATCATTTGTTGTCAAGTTTGCGCTTAAAAATAGCCCTCAGAAAGTTTTTGATATATCTAAATTATCAGACATTTCCAAAGGCGGTTTAAGTTTCTTTGCACTCGATTCCTACCCAAACGGCACCATATTTAGTCTCATCGTCAATTTTCCTTATGATGGCGAAGTGGCTATGGAAGGCGAAGTGGTCAATGTGCAAAAGGTCGTTCCCAATAATGTGCATAAGATAGGAGTTAAGTTTATACAATTGTCTCCTGAAGCAACTGCTGCCTTGGAGCAAATGGAGCGCTACAATTTAGAAAAGACTCCGCCACCCGAACAGCGGGCCCATGTGCGTATTGAACAGAAATTCATGGCTCTTTTTTATTTGAAAGACAAACAAGATGGCATACATACTTTAGCTTGGTTTCAGGATATAAGTCGCGGAGGGTTAAAGTTTTTTTCTTTGGAGCCTTATCCAGCAGGAACCGTACTTGTTTTTAATATCCAATTTCCTTTTTCTTATCCCCAAATTACGGCCATTGAAGGGGAAGTTTTAGATTGTGAAGACATTGTAGCTGGAAAAACATACCGCATTAGAGTCCAATTTACCAATCTAGGCCCCGAAGCCGTCTCAGCTTTAGAAAAAATGGAAAAGTAATCTAAAAGCTGGATGCGTAGGAAATTTTCCTTTCCCTCTATATATAAATTATGCTAATATTGTCCCTTCTTTAACAGGCCTGTGAAAGTATTTTTGGGCCTATAGCTCAGTCGGTTAGAGCAGGGGACTCATAATCCCTTGGTCCCAGGTTCGAGTCCTGGTGGGCCCACTTAATGTGGTAACGGACTCATAGCTCAGCTGGTTAGAGCGTCGCCCTCACATGGCGAAGGCCGTAGGTTCAAGTCCTACTGAGTCCATTTTGGAAAAATATGACGACCATTTCAATAAAAGATCAGATCAAAAAACTTATAGAATTACAAGCTATGGACTTTGAAGCCTATCGTCTTAAGATGGAACTCAAAGATAAACCATCAGAGATCGAAGCGCTAAAGCAAGAATTTGAATCAAAAAAATCTACATTTAAAAGTCTTGAGGATCAGTTAAAACAGGTCCTTTTAAAACAAAAAGAATTAGAAGGTGATCTTAAATCCAAAGAAGAAGGCATTATTAAGGCTGATGGGCAACTATTGGCTTTAAAGACCAACAAAGAATATCAGGCGAAATTGATGGAGATTGAAAATATTAAGGCTGATAAATCTTTAGTAGAAGAAAAACTTCTTTTAGGTATGGATGAGATTGAAGCTGCACGCAAGGCTGTCGAAGTTGAAAAGGCTGTTGTAGCAACTTTTGAGAAAGAATTCAATATCAAGAAAAAACAGCTTGAGGATGCCATTGCCGTTGCGGGTGATCAGTTAAAGGTAAAGGAATCCCAAAGAGCTCGTGTAACCCCCGATGTGCGTCCGGATATTTTAAGCCGTTACGAAAGAGTTTTGCAAAATAAAGAAGGTTTAGGAATAGTTCCTGTTAAGGATCATGCGTGTGGCGGATGTTTTATGCATTTGACAGAGCAGATTATTCATCAGATTAAAATGAATGATCAGTTAGTGAGCTGTGATCAGTGTGCTCGTATTCTTTATCTTGAAGATGATTTATGAGACTAGAAATATATACGGATGGGGCTTGTTCTGGTAATCCTGGTCCTGCTGCCATCGGTGTGGTTATCAGGAATCAACAACAGATCGTTAAAGAAATTTCCCAGAGCATTGGGTTGGCTACCAATAACATTGCAGAATATACGGCATTAATTTGCGGGTTGCAGGAAGCCTTAAAATTAAAAGCCGATGAAGTTTTAGTCAGGACCGATAGTCAGTTGATGTACGAACAGATTATGGGTAATTACAAAGTAAAGCATGAGAATATCCGACCGCTCTTTGAAGAAGTTAAGAAATTAATCGAAGGTTTTAGACAAGTAGAGTTTAAGCATGTGCCTCGGGAACAAAATAAAGAGGCTGATAAACTTGCTTGTCAGGGTTTAAAAACAAGTCAGGATGGCCACCCTGGTACTAAAGGTATCGGGGAGGAAAGTCCGAGCTCCAAAGGATAATGCATCTCGATAATGCGAGACCGTCTATCGTCAGATAGATGAGGATTTCCGCCAAAAGCGGACCAGCCTTTGGCTGGAGAGCTACAGTGACGATGCCCTTAAATGGGAGTGAAACGAGCAATCTCTGCATGGAGCAATGCCAAATAGGAGAAGAGAGCAATCCGGCTCGCTTGTATTCTCGGGTAGGCTGCAAGATGTTCATGCGTAAGCGTGAAAGTTAGTCAAATGGTCATCGTCCCCACAGCTGTCTTGCGACAGCAAGACGTGGGGATCACAAAACTCGGCTTATTGACTTGTTTATTTTTATCAACGGAAGTGAATAATAGTACTTAGGAGGTTTTTACAATGTCAGGTCATTCAAAATGGGCAAAAATTAAACATAAAAAAGGTGCGGAAGACGCCAAGCGCGGAGCCGTATTTACCAAGGTCAGTAAAGAGGTTACAGCTGCTGCTAAAGAAGGCGGCGGTAACATGGATACCAATTTCCGATTGCGTGCTGCCGTGGCTCGTGCCCGTGAATGCAATATGCCTCAAAGCAACGTCGAAAATGCGATTAAAAAAGGTACAGGAGAATTACCAGGCGTTGTTTATGAAACAGTTGTTTTTGATGCGTATGGACCTGGTGGGGTAGCTATGTTAATTGAAGGTCTTACTGACAATAAAAATCGTACAACTGCTGAAGTTCGTAATTTGTTAGGTAAAAAAGGCGGTTCTTTAGCGGGTGCAGGTTCAACCGCATGGATGTTTACCAAAAAAGGCTATATCACCATTGATAAATCCAAATCTAGCGAAGATGCTGTCATGGAAGCGACCCTAGAGGCTGGCGCTGATGATATTAAAGCTGATGGGGATACCATTGAAGTTATTTGTGATCCGTCAGCCTTTGAAGCAGTTAAGAGTGCTTTAGGTGCTAAGAAGATCGAAACAGCTTCTGCCGAAGTGACCATGATTCCTAATTCTACGGTCAAAGTAGAGGGTTCTGATGCAAAAAATGTTTTGGGTTTGATGGAATCTTTGGAAGATCACGAAGATATTCAACATGTTCATGCGAACTTTGACATTTCTGAAGAAGAAATGGCTAAGATGGCAGCTGAAGAATAAACTATGCGCATATTAGGCGTTGATCCTGGCCTTAGGGCTACCGGTTTTGGGCTGGTGGAGATAAGAGCAGGAAGCATTAAAGTGCTCGACGCTGGAAGTATTGAACCAAATCAAAAAGCTTTATTCGAGAATCGCATTGCCAAAGTTTTTGATTTGCTCTCAGAGATTGTCGCTACGCATAAACCTGATGTATTGGTTTTAGAAAAACTTTACGCACACTATAAACACCCTACGACAGCTTGTATTTTAGGTCATGTTCGTGGGGTGATTTGTTTAGTGGCCCAAAAACACGGGGTTGAGTTACAGGAACACAGCGTTAAGCGCATCCGTCAGGCCCTGGTCGGAAATGGCAATGCCACCAAGGAGCAGGTGCAAATGTTTGTTAAAAGACTTCTTCACATTGAAAAAGCAACACTTACACTAGATACAAGCGATGCTTTGGCGCTCGCGCTGGGGCATGCGCATATGTTGAAAATGAAATTAATGTAGATTTGTCGTCCCCGAATGTATTTATTGGGGACCTAGAGCACTAGTTTCCCGATTAAAATATTCGGGAATGACAGAGGACAGCATGATTGCATCTATTAAGGGAAAGATTACTCAATATTTAGAAAACACCGTGATCGTCGATACGGGGGCGTTAAGCTACGAGGTTTTTGTTTCAGCGTCTGTTTTACAACGTTTGCAAGAAAATCAAGATAGCGATGGCAATGTCAGCTTAATTACGTATCATTATTTACAGATAACCCCGGCCAGTGCTAATGAGATTTTGGTGGGTTTTTTAAATGAAGTTGAGCGGGATTTCTTCCTCGACTTTATTAAGGTGTCAGGAATTGGGCCTCGGGCTGCGGTCAAAGCATTGAATAAATCGATTGGTGAAATTGCTCAAGCCATCGATCGTGCCGATACTAAATATTTAAAGACTTTGCCTGGTATAGGCGAGCAGAAGGCCAAGGAAATTGTGGCCAAACTGCAAAGCAAGATGGGCAAATACACGCTCATTCGTGATAAGGTCGTTGAAACCAGACCTAAATTAAATTTATTAGATATAGAGGAAGAAGCCTTAAATATTTTGTTACAATTGCAATATAAACGAGCTGAAGCGCAAGAAATGATCCAAAAAGCAGTTGAACGAAACAGTAAAATTATGACATCTGAAGAATTGTTAAACGAAATTTACAACCAACGAAAAGTCCCCGGCATGAGGGGATAAACAGAGGACTTTAAAATAATGGACGCCCAATTACAACTTTATAAAAGCGGTATTGAAGCCTTGTTATTTGTAAGTGATAAACCAGTTGTGTTAGAGCAATTTAAAACAGTTTTTCCAGAACTTAAACCCGCTGAGATTTCAGGTCTTGTTAAAGAGCTTCAAGAAGCATATGTGAATCGCGAGGCAGGGATAGTGATTGTAGATATCGCTGGTGGATGGCAAATGCTTTCTAATAGCAATGCAGCTGGATATATTCGCGAATTCTATAAAACTAAGTCCAAAGAGAAATTGTCACGCGCAGCTTTAGAGCTGCTAGCAATTATTGCTTATAAGCAACCCGTTAGCCGTGGGGATTTGGAAGTCATCCGTGGCGTTAACTGTGACGGCCCGGTCGCTCATTTATTAAATAAAGGACTTATTGAAATTGTTGGCCGCAAAGAAGTCGCTGGTCGTCCATTTCTTTATGGGACTACTAAAGCATTTTTAGAATATTTCGGTTTAAAGTCTTTAGAAGATTTGCCTAAATTAGAACAACTATCTCAATTAACTCCAACTGAGGGAACAGTGATTGTGGCTGGTGCTAATGATAATATTGGACCAATCCCACAGACTGCCAGTGCTCCAGTGACAGAAACACTCGAGACAGTTGCTCAAGAAACAAGTGGACAATCAAGAGTAGAGGCTGAAGTGCCTCAAGAAAATACAGCAAGCAATTAATATATGGATCTACAACATTTAAGAAAAAAGATTGATGCCTTAGATTCCCGAATTGTTGAGCTTCTTAATCAAAGAGCAGCCATTACCTTAGAGGTTGGTCAGCACAAGATTAAAAATAAAGCTTCGATTTACGCTCCTGCCCGCGAAAAGCAGGTGCTCGATCGCATTCAACAATTAAGCAAGGGCCCTTTGAATAAAGAGGCGCTGGAAGCCATCTATCGAGAAATTATGTCTGCTTCCTTAGCTTTAGAGAAACCCTTACGTATTGCTTATTTGGGTCCTGAAGCGACCTTCTCACATTTAGCAGCCCTTAAGAGATTTGGATCTTCTGTTGAGCATGTGTCTTGTGATAATGTTTCGGAAATTTTTAGCAAGGTGGAGCACGGCGATTGCGATTATGGCGTTGTTCCTATTGAAAATTCAATTGAAGGTGTGGTGACGCATACGATTGATCTTTTGGTCGATTCTGATCTTAAGATTTGTTCTCAAATTTTGTTGGATATTTCGCATAATTTGATGGCCAAGGGATCATTGAAAGGTGTAACTCAGGTCTGTTCTCATCCTCAGGTATTGGGTCAGTGTCGTCAATGGCTTTTGAAGAATTTGCCTGGCGTTCCTGTAGTTGGAGCAGATTCCACTACCAAGGCTGCTCAATTAGCTTCTAAAAATAAAAAGATAGCCTGCATTGGTTCAGAAATTGCTGCTTCGTTGTACGGCTTAAATATCGTAAAGAAGAATATCCAAGATAGAGCTCATAATATTACGCGATTTTTAGTGCTTTCTAACAGTGATACGCCACCTACAGGTAAAGATCGTACTTCCTTGGTGTTTTCCATCAAAGACAAGGTGGGGGCTTTGCATGCCATGTTGACCCCATTTTCCAGAAATAAAATCAATCTTACCAAGATAGAATCCAGACCATCTAAGAAAAGGGCCTGGGATTATTATTTTTTCATTGATCTTGAAGGTCATCAAGACTCTCCTCATGTCAAACGTGCCTTAAAACAGTTAGAAGGCATGTGCAAATTCCTGAAAATCCTCGGTTCCTATCCGGTCATAGAGTAGGCATCCTTCCTTTATAAATCTATATTTAAGAAGGATTTAACTAAAGTGCAGGTTGCTAATAAGTATATTTTTGACATTAAGCCCTATGTTCCGGGAAAACCCATTGAAGAAGTCAAACGTGAGCTGAAATTAAGCAGTGTGATCAAGCTTGCTTCGAATGAAAATCCCTATCCACCATCACCTAAGGTGCTTGCAGCTTTAAGTAAAGCGGCTAAAGAGATTAACCGTTACCCTGATGGCGGATGCTTTGTGCTGCGTCAGACCCTGGCGCGACACCTTAAAATCAATGAAAATCAATTAATCTTTGGTAATGGCTCAGATGAAATTATCGTCTTAGCTGTTAAAGCTTTTGTAGGTAAAGGTGATGAGGTTATCATTGCTAAACCTTCTTTTCTAATCTATGAAATTGCCTGTCGTCTGGCAGGTGCCCGCATCCATGAAGTACCTTTAAAGAATTTTCGCTATGATCTAGCCGGCATGAAAGCTAAATTAACTAAGAACACTAAGATTGTGTTTATTGGAAATCCTGATAATCCAGCGGGTAGTTATATTAATGCCAAAGAAGCCGAGGATTTTATGAAGGCTGTAGGCAAGGACACTCTGGTATTTTTTGATGAAGCTTATTTTGAATACGTGCATGCCAAGGATTACCCTGACACTCTTAAGCTCATGAAGAAATACCCCAATTTAATGACCATTCGCACCTTTTCAAAGATGTATGGTTTAGCAGGGTTGCGTGTAGGTTATGGGATTGGCGCCCCGAACATTATTGATATTCTAAATCGTTTACGTGAACCTTTTAATGTCAATTCCATGGCCCAGGTAGCTGCGGTGGCTGCCTTGTCTGATCAGGGTTATTATCGTCGCATTGCCCAAGACGTTGAACGTCAGCGTCAATATATTTATCAGAGCTTGCAAGATTTGGGATTAAGACATGAAGAGAGTCATACGAATTTTATATTAGTGAAAGTGAGAAATGCTTCTGCAGTGGCCCAGGCCCTTTTGAAAAAAGGAGTCATTATTCGTGACATGGCAGTCTGGGGATTGTCAGATTATATTCGAGTATCAATTGGAACAGCGCCAGAAAATAAGAGATTCATAAAAACATTACAAGGTGTAGTGGCAGGTTCCAAACCTGCCTGATAAATATAGGGTGGGTTTAGAACCCGCCCGTACATTACAGGAGGAAGTATGATAGTTATTTTACGTTCGGATGCAACCGAGGCACAGATCCAGCATATTGTTGATCGTGCAAACAAACTAGGACTTAAAAGTAATGTGTCGCGAGGTATTGAGCGCACGGTCATAGGATTTATTGGTAAAGAAGATGCTCTTCGTGAGATCCCCTTAGAAGTGTTTCCTGGGGTCGAGCAAGTTCTTCAAGTATTAGCTCCTTACAAGCTGGTTTCTCGTGAGTTTAAAAAAGGTCAGGACACTATTATTAAGCTTCCATTTAATACTCAGGTGGGAGGCAAGAAAATAGCGGTGATGGCAGGTCCTTGTTCGATTGAAAGTTATGATGGCATGAAGTCGCTTGCCAAGATGATTAAAAAGCAAGGAGCGAATATTTTACGTGGTGGCGCATTTAAACCTCGCACATCACCTTATGATTTTCAAGGCATGGGAGAAGAAGGTTTAAAGATCCTTCAGCAAGTTGGCCGTGAAGAAAGCATCTGTACGATTTCTGAAGTTATGGATACGCGTCAGGTGGAATTGGTGGCTAAGTATGTCGATATTTTGCAAATTGGCGCACGTAATGTGCAGAACTTCTCGTTGTTAAAAGAAGTTGGTGCTTCTAAAAAACCGGTGATGCTCAAACGTGGTATGTCGACAACGGTCAAAGAATGGTTAATGTCAGCTGAGTATCTTTTGGCTCATGGAAATTTTGATGTCATGCTTTGTGAGCGTGGTATCCGTACATTTGAAACAGCTACCCGTAACACATTGGATGTTAATGCTGTGGCGGTGGCTAAGAAATTAACTCATTTGCCAGTCGTTGTTGATCCGAGCCACGGAACTGGAAGTTGGGAATATGTGGCTGCAGGTGCAAGAGCTGGAATTGCCGTTGGTTGTGATGCTTTAATGATTGAAGTGCATGATAATCCAGAAGAAGCTCTTTCTGATGGAGCCCAGTCACTCATGCCAGATAAGTTTGCCGAATTAATGGTTTCTTGTAAACGCGTAGCTCAAGCCGTGGATAGAGATCTATAAAATTTAAGGAACACTATGTTTAATCGAAAACAATTATTTCGTCGAGTTGCTATTGTAGGAACAGGATTCATGGGTGCTTCTTTGGGGTTGGCCATCAAAAAGAAAGCCCTGGCGAGTCAGGTTGTTGGGATTGGCCGTCACGAAACTGCTTTAAGAGAAGCGACCGATGTTGGGGCCATTGATGAGAGTTTTTTGGACATTAAAAAAGGTATTATTGGTGCCGATCTCATTGTGTTAGCCACTCCTGTGAACGCTATTTTAGAATCCCTAGATTTTTTGGCTAAAGAACATCAGCGTGGTTGTATTGTGACCGATCTAGGCAGTACCAAGCATGCCATTGTTGAGAAAGCAGAAAAGGTGTTACATCATTCTGTGCTTTTTGTAGGATCTCATCCTTTGGTCGGTTCTGAGAAAAAAGGTCCAACCTATGCTAATGCTAATTTGTATGAAAATGCCAGCTGTATCATGACGCCAACCGATAAGACTAATCGTTTAGCTAAAGAAAAAATAAAACACTTTTGGTCACAATTGGGAACACAAGTCAAGACCATGTCTCCTCAAGAACATGATGAGAGTTTAGCTTTTGTCAGTCATCTGCCACATATGATTGCATTTAGTTTGATGAAAGCCGTCCCAGATCAACATCTGGAATTAGCTCCGCAAGGCTTACGCGACATGACTCGCATTGCCTCGTCGGATGCAAGCATTTGGCGTGATATCGTGTTATCTAATCAAAAGAATGTACTTAAATCTGTAGATGAAACGGTGAAGGTTTTAGCTGCCATCCGTAAGGCCATTGTTACTTCGGATGCAGCTGTGTTAGAAGAAATTTTTAAAGCTGCCAAAGCTAAACGAGAAAGCATAGAAGGTTCGCATGGAAAAACATAAACACTTAGTTATTACACTTGATGGTCCAGCCGGGGCGGGTAAAAGCACTGTTGCTAAAGGTCTGGCCCGACGATTGGGGATTTCTTATCTGGATACTGGCGCTATGTATCGGGCGTTGACCCTTAAGGCTCTTCGATTAAAAGTTAATCTAGAAGATGAAGGGGCTCTGACAGATTTAGCTAAAAAGACTGTGATTGATTTTAAAGAATCTCCTGATGGTAGTATGAATGTGACCTTAGATGGCCAAGATGTAGCCCAAGACATAAGAAGCTCGGAAGTTACCAACAATACCTTTTATCCTGCCCGTACAGCTGGAGTCCGAGAGCTCATGGTTAAATGGCAGAGGGATATTGCTTCCAGACGTTCTTTGGTGACTGATGGCCGAGACCAGGGGACAGTTGTATTTCCTCAAGCTAATTATAAATTTTATGTTGATGCGGACTTTGAAGAACGTGCCATGCGTCGATTAAAAGAACTTCAAGCTGCTGGGAAACAAGTCAATATTGAAGATTTAAAAAAAGATATGCATGAGCGTGACCAGAAAGATTTTACACGGGCCGTTGGTCCATTAAAAAAAGCAGACGATGCCATCACTATTGATTCCTCAGGACTTAACGTGGAACAAAGTGTTGATGTTATTATGAAGTATATAAAAATATAGATGTCGTCCCCAAAGTTTTAGTCGGGGACCCAGGAATTAGAAAGTTCTAGATTCCCGATTAAAACATTCGGGAATGACATGTAAGTAAAGATATGTCCCAATCAAATATCCGTAACTTTTCCATCATAGCTCATATTGATCACGGCAAAAGCACCTTGGCTGATCGGCTTATGCTTTTTGCAGGAGCTATTGATGAACGTAAGTTTCGTAATCAAATGCTTGATGATATGGATTTGGAGCGTGAACGAGGAATTACGATCAAAGCCTCTGCGGTGCGTTTAAACTATAAAGCCAAGGATGGAAAGAATTATATTTTAAACCTCATTGATACTCCGGGCCACGTGGACTTTTCTTATGAAGTAGAGAAATCTTTGCGCGCCTGTGAAGGTGCCTTACTCCTTATTGATGTGACTCAAGGTGTAGAATCTCAGACCATTGCCAATTATTATCTGGCCATTGACAATAATCTTGAAATTTTGCCTGTCATTAACAAAATTGATATTGCTAACGCTGATATTGATGAAGCCAAGCGTCAGTTTAAGGACATTCTGAAGTTTAAACCCGAAGATGTTCAATTGGTATCAGCCAAAGAGGGTATCAATATTGATTTGTTGTTTGAGAAGATTGTGTCGTTTATCCCGCCTCCTGAAGCCAATGTTGAGGCTCCGCTTAAAGCGCTCATTTTCGATATGAAGTATGATATCTATAAAGGGATCATTATTTATGTTCGAATTATGGAAGGAACGATCAAGCCGGACACCAAGATTCGTTTTATGAACGTTGGTACGGAATTTGTTGTACAAGAAGTAGGAGTATTTGCTCCTACAGCCCAGACAGTTAAGCAACTAGCCGCTGGTGAAGTTGGTTATCTTACCTGTAATTTGCATGATCCTAAAGAAGTGCGTGTAGGTGACACTGTAACCGAAGTCTCTAATCCAACAGCCCAGCCTTTAGATGGGTATCGTCAATTAAAGCCTTTTGTTTTTTGCGGTGTTTATCCCGTCAATGCGGGCGATTATGCAACCATGCGAGAGGCAATTGATAAGTTGCGATTATCAGATCCTAGTTTTACCTATGAACATGAAACATCCTTGTCTTTCGGACATGGGTTTCGGTGTGGATTTTTAGGGTTATTGCATATGGAAATTGTGCAAGAACGTCTGGAACGTGAATATGATTTGAATCTCATTTTAACAACTCCGAACGTTGGGTATAAAATTATTAAACGTGATGGCAGTGTGATGGACTTAGAAAACCCTTCAGATTTACCCAATGGGTCAGAAATTAACCGTATTGAAGAACCAATCCTGTCTGTTGCTATCTTTACACCGGTCACTTATATGGATCAGGTCATGGAATTGACCAAGCGCAAGCGCGGTGTTTATCAAAAAAGTGAATTTATTGGCGACCGTATGAAGATTACTTTTGATATTCCTTTATCAGAAGTTATTGTTGATTTTAATGATTTGATTAAATCAGCTACCCGTGGTTATGGTTCGATCGACTATGATTTTAAAGAATATATCCCTTCTCAGATCACTAAGTTGGATATTTTAATTAACGATGACCCATGTGATGCTTTTTCTTGCATGGTCCATAAAGATAGGGCTTATGACAAGGGTTTGGCCTTAGTCAGTAAACTTAAAGATTTAATTCCCCAACAATTGTTTGAAATCCGTATTCAAGCGACTGCAGATGGGCGAATTATTTCCAGTGCTCGAATTAAGTCGGCTGGAAAGAATGTAACTGCTAAGTGTTATGGGGGAGATATCACCCGTAAAAGAAAATTGTGGGAGAAGCAAAAAGAAGGAAAGAAGAAGCTTAAACAAATCGGTCGGGTAGAGGTCCCGCAAGAGGCATTCTTGGCTGCTTTAAAAATTTAATATGAAAAATAATAAACCAAAATCAGCTTTGCGTGAGTGGGTTGAGTCGGTTCTGATAGCCTTGGTATTAGCTATTTTTATTCGTACGTATTTTTTTCAGCCGTTTAAAATTCCTAGCGGTTCGATGCGCATGACGCTCGTTGAAGGCGATCATTTGTTCGTTAATAAATTGCGTTATGGTCCTATTCTTTTGCCTGAATTACACTCACCTGATTTTTTAAGGCAATGGTTCGGTGCTGATTTTGATATTCAGTGGGCTGATTTTTTGAAACCTTTGGCTAAGGTACGTTTGCCGGGGTTTGGTAAGCCTCAACGAGGAGATATTGTAGTGTTTGTATTCCCTGAGGATCGTACCAAGGACTTTATCAAGCGCCTTGTCGGTCTTCCAGGAGATCACGTTGAGATTAAGGACGGTGGAATTTTTATTAATGGCCAGCAGATCATGGATCCTCGTATTAAGAATGTGTATTACTACAATCGTGGGGATTATGGTCAAGAAGGAATGTCAGTAACTGTTCCTGATGGGCATTATTTTATGTTAGGGGATAATAGTGGTTCAAGTCATGATAGTCGTTACTGGGGTTTTATAGAAGAAAGCGATATTGTTGGTAAAGCAGATCTTCTATTTTTTCCATTTAACCGTATTCGATTACTTTAATGATCCGATCAATCTATCCTATTTTTTGTATACCCATACTTTTTTTGGTTGGCTGCCAAGGTGCTCAACCAAAAACTCCCCCTCAAAAAGAATCCATGGCGCAGACCATCGCTGCGTTTGGCACCGTGACCGAAGGTTTAACCAATCAAAATATTTCTCAAAAAGATTTGAAGAATTTGGCTGTGCAGGTAGAAAAGGATCCTAAAACTCGATCAGCTGTTGAGTCTATTAATGGAGCTTTGAGTGTGCAGCAAACCGGTGTGAAATATTGTCCTATAGATGGGCAGCGCTTTGATTCGTCTGTGGAAGTTTGTCCGACACATAAAGTCAAATTAAAATCAGTGGATGAATAATAATCATGTCTCTTACATTTGCTAATAAGGTTACAGTTGGACGTATTCTTCTGGTGCCATTTTTTATTGCTACTGTATTGTATTTGTCCCCTGAGCGCCCCTATTTACGTTGGGTTGCTTTAGGACTTTTTTTAACAGCTGTTATTTCAGATATTATTGATGGGTATGTGGCTCGCACTTTTCATCAAAAAACCAAGGCAGGAGCTATTCTCGATCCACTGGCTGATAAAATTCTATTAATCAGCGCCTTTATTTGCCTTTATATTCGTCGAGGGAATTTTGAAGAGATTGTTTTTCCTCTTTGGTTTGTGGTTGCCATTATCTCTCGCGATATTATTCTGATTATAGGAGCATCGATTGTTCAGCTGGTCACAGGCAAATTAGATATGGAAGCGAATCGTTCGGGGAAAACGACCGCGTTTTTGCAAGTTGTTTGTGTGTTAGGAATGCTTTTGCAGTGGCCGTTTACAAAAGTGTTTTGGTATCTGGCTTTGATAGCAACAATTATCTCAGGTGTGATTTACATTAAAAAAGGGATTCAATCCATCAATGAACATAGTTCTGCTAGTCATTAGTCTTATTGTGACCTATTTATTGGGAGCTGTACCCACCGCTTATATTTTTGGGCGTGTCTTGAAGAATCTTGATATTCGTCAGCATGGTTCAGGCAATGTGGGGGCTACCAATGCCTTTCGCGTCTTAGGTAAAGGGCCTGGTAGTATTGTTTTAATCATAGATATTGTAAAAGGGATCATTCCCACCACTGTTTTTGCTAATTTCTCAGGTTTTAACAGTCCTTTGATGTTGGTGGTTTATGGTTTGATCGCGGTTGCTGCGCATAACTGGACTGTGTTTTTAAACTTCAAAGGTGGAAAGGGTATTGCCACAACCTTAGGTGTTTTAATTGGGTTTGCCATTCAGCTACCTGGATTGCGCTGGGTGTTATTGATTGTCTTAGGTGTGTGGGCTGTGATTTTCCTCTTGTCAGGGTATGTGTCTTTGGCCTCTATTGTGGCTGCCATAAGCCTGCCTGTTTGTATGGTTGTTTTTGATGCCCCTATTGAGTTTAAGATTATGTCTATTGTGTTATGTATTTTCATCGTTTTTCGCCATCGTTCCAATATTACGCGGTTAATTCAGGGTAAGGAAAACCGCGTTCACCTGCCGTATTTTAAAAAATAATAAAAAACAGTAATAAACATTTATTTCTTATATTTTAAGCTGTTTCTTACAAGGAAAACGTTTTCTCAAAACAGGCTAAATCGCCTTGTTTTGACCTTGACAGGTGCTATACTTTCAATAGTAGTAAGGGATGAGGGAACTATTAATCAACATAAGTTTAGCAGTTGCAAATAGATAGCCTGCCTGCTGGCAGGCAGGGGGAACCAAATGAAAGACGTACTGCATAAGACAAAAGAAATTTTAAAAGGCCGTGGAAAAAGAATTGTCATCCATGAGCATTCTCAGGATAAAGAATGTGTATCAGATATTCGTAAGAATTTTCTTTATTTAGCCCATGAGGTTGATCAGCAAGAAGACCCTGGCGCGCCAGAGGTCCATGTACGTAAATCCTATGATAGCTTAAATCGTAATGAGAAGTTTACCATGCGTGTGAAAGGGTTCTTTTATGTGAATCGAAACCGCCGTTTGGTCAAGGTGGGGTATTATCATACTTTAAGGATTTTATTGCATTGGAAGTCTGCGTTGGTTTCTCCCAGTAAATCGGTGTTTATGGCCTAGGAAACCTAACCCGGTTGGGTTGAAAAGCCTCATTCAAATGTGAATGGGGTTTTTCTATTTTTGTCGTTTTTTGGTTTTTCCTTTACCGCTGACCCAGAATTCTAGATACTTACCAAACATTAAGCGAGTTTGAGCATCCAAGGCGGGCAGTGCGCTTAAAAAGACGAGAATGAAAGGAAGCATCAGCCATTCTAAGGCATGACCGATTTTTATTAAGAAAGGATAGCGGACATCAGCTTTGGGAAGAAGAGCTATGCTTAAAATGATTGAGATAATTAAACAACCTGAAGCTAAATTAAAGATTAAGGCTGAAATTTGAGGAATATTATAATATACCACAGAGCTTGTAAATTCTTGCCGAGCAAAAATAGCTGTAAGCCATCCTTCGAAAGACAACATAAATCCCCAGGTGGCCCAGGACCAGTGGCCTTCGAGTAATTTGAAAGCGTGCCTAAATCTTTCCCATAATGAAATTTTTTTGTTTTTAATAAATCCGCGCAATACCAAAGGAATGTTTTCAACGCCCCAGGCCCAGCGCCGTTTTTGTTTATAAACACTTTTGACCGTATCCCACCAGTTGCGGGCACTGACAATATCCATTGACAGAGTGACGTACATAGGGATGACTTGATAATTACCATCATAATGGATGTAACATTTCCAAAAAATAGCCGAATCATCAGAGATCATATCTACAGGCCAGTAGTTGACATCCACTAAAGCTTTGAAACTCATACTATGAGAAGAGAAGGTTACCAATCTCTCGGGATTGGTCGCTTCAATGAGTTGAAAGAATGACGAACCTGTTTCTACCACACGAGCAAATCCCGGCACATGCCAGATATTGTTGTGATAAACCGGAATTGGTTGGAAGCTGGCTCGCTGGCGAGTAGGTGTAATCATGAAGTGATAGGTCAAACAGGAGAAATAATCTTCGTCCACCACCGTATCAGCATCAAAACACGAAACGATGACATTCTCAATAGGGATATTTTGTTGGTGAATGTATTCAGCTGCTTTTTTGGCTGCAAAAGTGACATTAGCACCCTTAACGCGGGCTTCACCAGGAATATCGCTAGGATGAACAACGTTAAAACAATTATAGAAGAATGATTTGTAGCGACTTTCGGTGTCGTAAACTCCTTTTTTAATCACATCTTCAGCTCTGTCTTCCAAGGCAAAGACAACAATAATTTGCTTAGAAGGAAATTGTTGGCGGCTAATGGCTTTAATCGCTGGATCGATGACCTCTTTTGATTCTTTGATAATAGGAAAGATTACAAGGTGGTAAAGATCCTTAGATAAGGCTGAATATTCTTTGCTCTCTTTAAGTTTGATCAATTGTCGCTGATGCATTTTCAGAGAATAAGATTTTTTGGTAATCGATAATACTTCGGGTTCTTTGCTGATTAAGCGATCAACATCATGGACCCGATCCATCCAGTTAGTCTGGTTTTCCATGTTTAAGCGGATATAGGACAGAAGAAGAAAAAGAGTCAGGTATAAAAGTCTTAGAAGCCAGCATAGGTAAAAAGAGATTGTAATAATAGCTGCTGTAAATGGATAAAAGATGGCCAGAAAAGCCATGCCTAGAAGGGTGCTCCAGCTAATCAAGCCGGGAAGGATTTCTAGTCTTCTTTGCCATCGGGCTTCGCTGGGTTTTAGGTTTTCTTTGGAATAATGAAAGCGCATTTTTATAGATCCTGTAATCTTAATTTCTCAGCAATGATTCGAGGTGAAAGAGCTGTATGTCTTAAGACTTGCACAGTCGAAAGTAAATTCTCATGAGGTTCAATAAAATAAATCTTACCTGTTTTTTCACTATAGAAAAAGGAGGCATCAGCCCGAATCGTGGTGATTTTTTGTATGCGTGTTTGGCCAAATATGACCTTATCCAACAAATAAATGTCCTTGTTATCTTGAAATAGAATTGTGCTGGCATTGTTGGCCCAGAAAACTTTTTGAATATTGCGCCCATTTTGAAAAATCCACAGGAGAGACTTAGAACTATTATTCCATATGCCAATTTTAGTGTTGGTAAATAAAAGCCATTGGCTTCGATTTTCATCTGGTACGCTGCCTTTTATATTAGCTACATTAAATAGGGGCTTTTTGGGGATAGGGACATCTTTGAGTTGAATGTCAGGATAAATGGCCTTGGCTTTAATATCAACGCGGTTAACTTGAGTTGGGTAGTAGACATAAATAATTTTCTCATCACCAGGTTCCCACCAAATTTTGTCAGGTTCAAGAGGAATGAGGTCACTGATATCTTCAATATGAACTTGGCGGTCTCGGGGATCTATCCATAGATATTTGTCTTTGGAATCAACCACAATATGGATAATGAAAAAAGGACTTTTTTCAATGGTAAAGAAACGGGTTATCTGAGCATCTTTGTAGATAAATTCTTCTGGAAAAAGTGGAGATATTAAAGAGCTTTCAATCTTGTTGTTGATATCTTCTGATGAAGTTTTATTAAGACGTAGATGATATAGGTCTTTGACGGTTTTTTTGTGCCAGATTAAAAGAGAACTCTCTTCTCCCAAGGGAAGCATGTTCTCAAAAGTAGTACCATTAAGCGGTTTAATAATCCATTGAGGGGGAGTAAGCAAAATGTTTTCAAGGATTGTTGCTTTACGTGCTACTACCGGAATAGTGTTTTTCCACTCTTGGTAGCCATCTAGCTTTAATGTGATGGTGTAGTTATCGGGGGTAAGGTCGCGAATGACAGTAGGGGTTGTTTCAGGAGCTCGGATATGGTTAACGTAAACGTCTGCGCCTGGAGGATTGCTAGAAGCATAAATAATGCCTGTTTTAACAAATCGATAGGTTTGAGGATCAAAAATAAACCCTAATAAGCGCAAAATTAGCAATGGACAGACCACCAGATAGATGGCGGCAAAGATGTAAAAGACAATTTTTCTTAAATGTGGCATAAACGGTTAAATCTTAATCCATTCGTCGCTACAAGTCAATTAAGTAATATAAACTCAAATTGACATAATACTTAGCATATGCTAATCTTTAGCAGGAGTTAAAGAATACATGTCCACCAAACGTGAGCAAACAGCTCAAGCCATTTCAATTTTAATGCCCCATATTATGCAGGGTGCGCATTTGGGTGTTTTTGCCAAGCGTTCAATGACTCAGACGCAGTTTTTGATTCTTGTGTCTTTGCATGCTAGGGGTGCTTGTACGATGTCAGATATAGCCTTTCATTTAAAGGTCAGCATGCCTACGGTTACAGGTTTGGTTAATCGATTAGTTGAAGCCAAGTATATTAAACGATCGCCTCATTTGGAAGATCGAAGGCAAATAGTTATTGCTTTAACACCAAAAGCAGATCGATTTTTAAAATTGTTTAAATCTATTATCGCCAAACGATGGGTAGAGGTTTTGAGTGTGCTTAACAATCAAGAGTTGGAACAATTTCAGGCCATTATTAATAAATTAAGTTTATCAATGAGGCAACGAAAGGCATGATGAATGTTTTTTGTAGTTTTATTTTATTCTTTTTTTATCTAATTAATGCTCAAGCGCAAGATTTGCAGCCGTTACATTTGAACCTCAAACAAGCTATGTTTAGGGCATCTCAACAAAACACACAAGTTCTTGTCGCCAATCAGAGAGTTTTGCAGGCATTAGATAATATTTCCGTTCATAACGCTGCCTTGCTACCCCAAGTTTCAGGCGCCTTGGCTGTAAAAAGGCAAACCATAGATCTTCGAAGTTCAGGGATTAGTATTCCGGGTGATCCGCATGTTGGGCCATTTAATAGTTTTGATACTCGAGCCAGGCTGACCCTTGAAATTTTTGATCCCGAGGCAGTAGGGCGTATTAAGTCAGCCCGAGCCAGTGAGAAATTATCCCAGGCACAATTAACTAAGGTTAAACAAGATGTCCTGGCTTTGGTCGGTGCAATGTTTCTTGAAGCGCAGCGTGGCCAGCAAGCTTTGGAGCTTGCTCAGGTTTCTTTAGATGAAGTCAAACTACAGAGTCAAGTTGTCGAGACGCGTCTGAAACAAGGGCTAGGCTCCCAGGCAGATTTCAATAAGGCAAAAGCGAATTTAGTCATGGCCCAATATGCCTATCAAGCAGCAGAAGTTTATGCTAATGAAACAAAGCTAGATTTAGCTTCAGCCTTAAAAATTCCATTGAATCAACCTATTGTATTTGAAGAAAACCAGAGCTGGGCAGATAGGGATTTGCAACAAGCTCCTTTAACTCCCGATGAAGCCGTATTATTTGCTCAATTAGACCAAAGTAAAGCCGAGGCTGCTGAAATTAAGCGAAGTTTTTTACCTAAGGTTGCTGTTGCAGGGGATTTAGGGCGATCAGGCAAGTCGGTCGGTTCTTCAAGTAATACTTACAGTATGGGTTTAGCGGTCAACGTGCCCTTTTGGGAGGGTGGATCGAAGCAAGCAAGGCTAAGACAAGCTAATGATAAGATCAAAGAGAATGAAATTCTTTTATCTGATACTCAAGAGCAGTCGCAAATTAAAATCCGTAAAGCTATTGATAGTTTGACAAAAGCCAAGGCTTATTTAAAAGCTAAAGTGGAACAATTGAACTATGCTACCGAACAAGTAGTGATTAATCAAAATCGTCTTAAAACAGGTTTAGGAGATAGGCTTGAGACACATCACTTTCAATCTTTAAAGGCCCTTGCTACAGATGAGAAAAATGAGGCCCAGGCGCTTTATTGGACAGCAAAAATAAATTTGGCACATGCGATGGGAAGGATTGAAGAACTTTTTTCCGCCAAAGGCGCCCGCCTGCCGGACGGGCAGGGACCCGCCTCTGGCGGGAATTAATTTAGGAGGTCACTGTGAGAAAAATAATTCTTACTCTGGGGTTGTTTTTGATATTTGGGTGCTCATCAAACAATGATGTTTATCACAATCATTATTCAGGAACACTTGAGTTAACCGAGCATGTCTTAGGCGTTAAGGCTGCAGGCCGATTAACTAGTCTTCAGGTCAAAGAAGGTGATGGTGTTAAGGCTGGACAGATGATTGCCACCTTGGATCATTATGAACAAGCTAAAAAAGATTATGAGCGTATTGTCGAGCTTTTTAATACAGGGGGCAGCAATGCCCAGGCGGTAGAATATGCCAAACTAGCATTAGAAGATCAGCAAATTTCTTCTCCGATTGATGGGGTGGTGCTAGTGAAATCCGCTGAAATTGGTGAAACATTATCTGCAGGTGCTGCTGTCGTTGTAGTAGGTGATCCCAAGAACCAGTGGATTAAAGTATTTTTACAAGAAGGCCAAATTGGACAAATTAAGATGGGGCAGAAAACCTTTGTGGTGGTTGATGGGGTCAACAAGACGTACCAAGGTCATGTTAGTTATATTGCTACCCGAGGTGAGTTTACCCCGCGTAATTTACAATCCAAAGAAGATCGTATGACACAGGTGTTTGCTGTCAAAGTCACCTTAGATAATCCTGATGATAGTGTTCATCCAGGAGTGTCTGCTGAAGTGGATTTTAAATAATGAATGATATTGCTATACAAGCTAATGAGTTGACCCGTCGATTCGGTAAGTTTACAGCGGTTGATCGTATTTCTTTTAGCCTACCTTATGGTTCTATTTTTGGTTTTTTAGGGGCCAATGGTTCTGGTAAAAGTACAACGATCCGCATGCTGTGCGGCATCCTTGCTCCTACCAGTGGCACAGGCACCGTAGCAGGCTTTGATATTAATAATCAATCCGAGCAAATCAAAACAGCTATTGGATATGTGTCACAACGTTTTAGTTTGTATTCTGATCTAACTGTGATGGAGAATTTATTATTTTACGGGCAAATTTATGGTTTAACCGATAATCATTTAAAGCATCGTGTTGAGGAAGTACTCGTCTTGACAGGACTAGACAAATTTAAAGACCGTTTGGCGGCTCATCTTTCAGGAGGGTGGAAACAGAAGTTGGCCATTGCGAATGGTATTTTACATAAACCTCGTATTTTATTTTTAGATGAGCCAACGGCAGGTATAGATCCCTTATCTCGAAAAGCAATTTGGGATTTATTGTTTCAGTTGGCCAAAGAAGGTACGGCGTTATTTGTCACAACTCATTATATGGAAGAGGCTGAGCGTTGTAACAGTATTGGTTTTTTAAGCAATGGGCATCTTTTAAAATTAGGAACAGTAGCAGAATATAAGAAAATTGCTCCAACATTGGAAGAAGCATTTGCAATTTTGGAGTCCCAAGGAGCCCATGTTTCGTAATATTAAGGCTATAATATATAAAGAAATGATTCACATCATGCGGGATCGAAAAACCTTGATGATGGTGATCTTGATGCCGGTTTTGCAAGTGGTGATTTATGGTTTTGGTGTCAATACTGATGTTCGTCATTTACGTACCTATATTTACGATCAAGATAGGACCTATCTAAGCCGTTGTTTAGTGGATGCTTTCGTCCAGTCTGATTATTTTGCCGTTAAGAAAAATGTTAACTCTCTGCAAGAAGTTAAAGATGGTTTAAATAAAGGATTGGCACAAGTAGCTATTGTTATTCCTCCCAATTTTACAGGAGATATCTTGAAGAAAAAGGGTGCCGAGCTGCAGATGCTCATTGATGGAACGGATTCTAATCCTGCCAATGTGGCTTTGAATTCCAGTCAGTCGATCGTAACATCGTTCATGCAAAAACAGGGGCTGGTCCATGTTCCGGTGCTGCCCATTGATTTTCGTCCACGCCTTTGGTACAACCCTGAACTTAAAAGCACCTTTTTTATGTTGCCAGGCTTAATTGCCTTAGTTTTACAGTTAATCGTTCCGATGATTACGGCCACAGCCATCGTGCGCGAAAAAGAGCAGGGAAATATTGAACAGTTGCTGGTCACGCCGATTAAGCCGTACCAATTAATTTTGGGCAAAATTATTCCCTATGTAGGTATTGGGATCTTAATTGCTTCTAGTATTGTCATGTCGATGCATTTTATGTTTCAGGTTCCTATTCGTGGTAATATTTTGACGCTTTTTCTTTTGACCTTGGTCTATTTGGTGGTTTGCTTAGGGATTGGTTTGTGGGCGTCTACCGTTTCTTCGAACCAACAGCAAGCCTCTCAAACGGTCATGTTTTTTGCCATGCCATCTATTTTACTTTCTGGTTTTATTTTTCCTCGAGAAACGATGCCCATGTGGGTTCATCATATTGGGTATTTCTTGCCCATGACCTATTTTTTAAAAATTGTCCGGGGGATTATTCTCAAAGGCATGGGTTTTTGGGATTTAGTGGACCAGGTATGGCCGTTATTATTGATGGCAGTCATTGTGATTGTCTTAAGTATCAAACATTTTGGAAAAAGGATTGCCTAATGATTAAGAAACATTTAAGTTTTGTGCTTTGTTGTCTTTTGTTTTCATCATGCGCTTCTTCTGGGTGGCGTTTGAAAGGTGATGAGTTTCCTAAAAGTTATGAACAAGAGTCTCAAGTAATTGCAGAGAAAGTTTCTAAAGTTGAATCAAAGGAGATTCCTAGGGCGGAACCTAAGGCGAGTCATAAGGAGATTTTAACCTTGAGAGGTGTTGGTGTTAAAACTTTGTTTATGATTAGGGTTTTTATTGCAAGTTTGTATTTGCCTTCTAATGTGCCATCTTCGGATGCTATGGAAACGGATGTTCCCAAACATCTTTCGGTTGTTTTTTATGCTAAGTTTTCTTCCAAAGATTTCTTCAATTTTACAGTGGATCATATAAAGCCAAATTTGAATCGGCAAGAATTTCAAATGATACAGCCTCAATTAAATCAGATGAAGGTATTTTCGCCTGGAATTAAATCCGGAGACACTTTTGCCTTGTCTTATAGGCCTAATGAAGGGACAAGATTTATTTTGAATGGTAAGGTTATTGGGGTGGTTGAAGGAGAATTATTTTCGAAAGCTATTTTTTCAACTTGGATTGGGGAGAAGCCGTTTGATCATATTGTTAAGCGACAGGTTCTAGGAATTAAATATTAAGTTTTGTTTAATGCTGTTAATTTTAGTGAAAAATAATGCCAGAAATTAATCCATCATATAAGGTTAGTGAGAAATTATTGTCCTCAGTTGTTCATTTTTCTGAGGATTCTATCATTATTACTACCAATGATATTAATCTTCCTGGACCTATTATTATTTATGTTAATCCTGGGTTTACAAAAATGACGGGGTATTCTTCTCAAGAGGTTATTGGAAAAACACCTAGAATACTTCAAGGGCCTAAAACGGATCGAGAGGTTTTAAAGAAAATTAGAACGGCTTTGGAAGAAGGAAAGGTATTTTTTGGGCAAGCCATCAATTACCGTAAGGATGGTACAGAGTTTTGGAATGAATGGCATGTAGAACCAATTAAAGATGAGGCTGGAGCGGTTACTAATTTCATTGCAATTCAACGAGATATTACTCAAAGAAAGATTTCAGAAGAAGCGATTGTTCAGAAAAACTTAGCATTAAGAGAAATTTTGGAGCAGCTTCAAATTGAAAAGAAGAGTCTTGCTGAAGATGTTTTGCTTAATGTAGAGAAGGTTTTGTTGCCTTCTTTGATGAAGATAAGGAGAAAGGGAGCCAAGCTTGATAAGAAGTATCTGGATATGCTTGAAAGTAATTTAAAGAATTTAACATCTTCATTTGGTCGAAGTGTTTCTGAAAAAAGGTTTAAGCTTTCTTCAAGAGAGGTAGAGGTAGCTAATTTGATTAAAAATGGAGTTAGTAGTAAGGAGATTTGCAACATGCTTAATATTTCTTTTAAGACAGTTGAGACGCACCGCAACAAAATCCGTAAAAAATTAGATATTGTAAACAAAGAAATAAACCTAACCACTTATCTTCAAACGCTTTAAGATAAAATCTTAATCATGTATTTTTATATACATGAAAACTAAGTTTCTTTCCAGTATTGTGCAATTTAAATTATTGATTAAACTTTAATTAAGAGGTTTAACATTTTCTTAAAAAGGAAATCATATGAACAATATATTTATTCCATGCGAGGGTTTATTTGAAAGTAAAAGTGATGATAAGCAATTTGAGATTGAAGAAAGAGATAGGCAGATACCAGACAAGCTTTTTAATTTAGCGATGACAAATTCATTTGATGCTTTTATGATTACAACTGCTGAAAAAGGGTTTCCTATAATCTTTGTAAATAAAGTATTTACCAAAATTTCAGGATATTCTCAACACGAGTGTATGGGGCGTAGTCCTTCATTTTTACAGGGTCCTAAAACAGATCGGGTTGTTCTTAAGCGCTTAAGTGAAAATTTACGAAGTGGAGCGCCTTTTCATGGTAAGGCAATTAATTATCGTAAAGATGGGAGTGAGTTTATGATGGAGTGGAAGGTGATTGGTTTTACCAATCATCAAGGAAGAATTAGTCACTATATGGCTATTCAAAGGGATGTAAGTGATTACTATGAAAAAGAGGATAACCTATGAGATTATTTAAACTCGAACGATCTCAAATTCTACCTATTAGCATCGAACAGGCTTGGGCTTATTTTTCAAATCCATTAAATTTAGCTGAGATTACTCCACCAAGTCTTTCCTTTAAGATTAAGGGTAGGTTTGATGGAACAACTACTAATGGCATGCTTATTGAATATTCTGTTAGGCCTATTTTTGGTGTTGAGATGGATTGGGTATCTGAAATTAAGCATGTTCAGGCACCGTACTATTTTGTGGACGAACAACGAGTGGGACCGTATAAACTATGGTATCACCAACATATTTTTAGACCGTTGGGTAAGGATCAGGTAAATATTGTTGATTTAGTGCATTATGCTTTGCCTTTGGGGCCATTAGCTGGGTTTTTAAATGATTGTATTGTTAAAGATAGATTGATAGGAATTTTTAATTACAGAAAGTATGTTTTAGAACAAAAATTTCAAAGAAAGTTAGATAGATATGAACAAGAATCAAAGGTTTAGTGTAATTTTTTTATTTCTAATTTTCTTTCTAATGAAGGGAAGTATTCAATCTTATGCGTTAGGATTAGTTGAATTTGGTCCGAAGGAAACTCAGATAAAAGGATCTATCAAGTATTCGGTCATTGGTCGATATAATGCGCAGTTCAGTTCTTTTCAAGGAAAGATTACGATTGATGAAAGAAGCAATTTTATTCAATCTGTAGATTTAGAAATCGAAGCAGCTAGCATTAAATCAGATTGCCAATGGTGTGATAAAATTGTTCGATCAGAACAATTATTAGCAACGGATAAATTTTCAAAGATTATTTTTATGAGTGATGAAATTATTAAAAATGAATTAGATTATACAGTTAAAGGTGTTTTAGAGATGCATGGAGTCAAGAGACGTGTAAGCTTTCCATTTCAAGCTCAGATTTTGAATAATAAAGATTCGACGCAGAAAACTTTAGATATTAAAGGTAGGTGGCAGATTAATCGTAAAAATTTTAAAATTGTTTGGAATAAAGTTCTGGATCAGGGGGGCGTGCTGGTCGGGAATTTTATAACTGTTGATTGGGGAATAAAGGCAGAACTTGAAGAGTAAATAGGAGATATTATGAATAAAATAATTATTCTTACCTTAATGATGGGAATATTAACTTCAAATTCGGTAAATGCAGACCAAGGGCCATCTAAGAAGTTTTACAGAGGCTCCTATTGAAGTGCCTAAGCAGGCTCGAGCTTATTGGATTAAGGGGTCTCAAATAACTCCACATATTATAGCTTGGATTGGTTGTGGAGCTGTTTGGGGAGTTGTTCAGGGTATTAAAAGATTGGGTTCAGGTGTTTGGGATGTGGTCAGTTTTCCAATTGACAAACCTGCTGAGTATGCTCCTTTATTTGAGCCTAAGTATGTATTTGATGAATGGCCAAGAAATCCAAAAAGTGGTCGATAACAATGAGTTTAGTAACTAAGTTAAAAAAGATTATTGTTTTGGGAGCTACTGGTTATGTCGGTGGCAGATTAGTTGTTAAATTACTTGATGAGGGTTATCAGGTTAGGGCGACTGGTCGATCCATAGAGAAGTTAAATAGTAGATCTTGGGCGAATCATCCTCACCTTGAGCTTTATTCGGTGGATATTCATAATCCAGATTCTTTACGAAAAGCTCTTAAGGGTGTGGACATTGCGTATTATTTAGTTCATTCGATGAACCCACAAAGTTCAGATTTTGAAATATCAGATCGAATGGCGGCTAATAATATGGTTCGTATCGCCAAGGAATGTGATCTTAAACGAATTATTTATTTAAGCGGATTAGGTGAAGAAGGTAGGGATTTAAGCCAGCATTTAAAATCTCGTCAGGAAGTTGCTGAAATATTAAAATCAGGCCCTGTTCCTGTCACAGTCTTTAGGGCGGCTATGATTATTGGATCGGGCAGTGCTTCGTTTGAGATTTTACGTTATCTAGTTGAACGTCTTCCAATTATGATTACTCCCCGTTGGGTCAGCACCCCAAATCAACCAATAGCTATTCGTAATGTATTGGAATATCTCTGTCGATGTATTGAAAAAGATGAAACGATAGGCGGGACATTTGATATTGGGGGTAAAGAAATTGTTTCTTATCTTCAATTGATGAGAATTTATGCAGAACAAGCAGGTTTGCCCAAAAGGTGGATTATACCCGTTCCGGTTCTAACTCCTCACTTGAGTTCACTTTGGATTCATCTTGTAACTCCTGTTCCAAGTTATATTGCAAGACCCTTAGCAGAGGGGCTTAGGAATCCTGTTGTTTGTAAAGATAATCGGATTAGAGAAATCATTCCACAAGAACTTCTTGATTGTGCTCAAGCAATAAAATCAGCGCTTGTACGCATTTATAATAATGATGTTCAAACATCTTGGGTGGATGCAGGTGTGGTATCAAATGATGCATTGGTTCAGAAGGGAGATCCTCAATGGGCTGGAGGAACAATTTTTGAAGATAGGCGCCAGAGAAACATTGCAGCTTCTAAAGAGAAGGTGTGGAGCGTTGTATCACGCATTGGAGGAGAAAGAGGTTGGTATCATGGGACATGGCTTTGGGTTTTGCGTGGATTTATTGATCGTTTGGTAGGGGGAGTTGGGTTATCTCGAGGCAGAAGAGATTCGCAGTCAATACTTACTGGTGATGCTTTGGATTTTTGGAGAGTTTCAAGTGTTAAAGAAAATGATCATTTATCGTTATCTGCAGAAATGAAGGTGCCTGGCTTTGCTTCGTTAGATTTTCATATTCAAGAAATAGACGCACAAAATTGTAAGCTCGTTCAGCATGCTCAATTTCAACCAAAGGGTTTGATGGGTATTTTATATTGGCATATGCTTATCCCTATCCATGAGTATATTTTTGGCGGCATGATTAAGAAAATATCAAAGTTGGCTGAAGGGAATTATAATGATTAAATTAGGGCTTTGTTGTAAGTTTGAAGCAGAGCCGATTCGGTTTTATACGACGACGGCCACATCTTTAATGAAGCTTAAGAAACAAGAAGCGTTTGGTAAGCTGTCCGAGATTTGTTTAAAGAATGCTCAGTCTCTTCAAGAAGCGTTGAAATACTGCAGTCAAAATAATATAGGTTCTTTTCGAGTTAGTAGCCAGATTTTACCTTTGAAGACTCATCCTAAGGTGGGGTATGAGTTGAAAAATTTACCTGACGGCAAAGATATTATCCAGGCTTTCAGAGTTTGTAATGAATTGCGTATAAAATATAATTTAAGAATAGTGTTCCATCCTGACCAGTTTATTTTATTAAGTTCGCCTAATGATGATGTGACCCGTCGATCAATTGCAGATTTGGAATATCATGCTCAAGTCAGTGAGTGGGTGGGGGCAGATGTTATTAACATTCATGGTGGTGGGGCCTATGGTAATAAACAAGAGGCTTTATCTCAAGTGGCTCGAAATTTGAAACGTTTGTCTAAGGTGGTACGTAGTCGTTTAACCTTAGAGAATGATGATAAAACCTATACGCCTGAGGATTTATTGCCTTTATGTGAGAAAGAACGAATACCTCTCGTTTATGATGTTCATCACCATCGGTGTAATCCTGATGGCTTGAGTGTTGAACAAGCTACACAATTAGCGTTGTCGACCTGGAATCGTGAGCCGCTTTTTCACATATCCAGTCCTAAGAACGGCTGGAAGGGTAGTATTCCTTCGCAGCACCATGATTTTATTGATCCTAAGGATTTTCCAAGTTGTTGGCGGAATTTTAAAGGTACAATTGAAGTTGAAGCCAAGGCCAAGGAGTTAGCTATAAAGAAGCTTCGTAATTTTTTAATTCAGGAGGGCTATCATGGGTAATCACAAGATCAAGTTTTTGTTTCTGGGAATGGCTGTATTTATGGTATTTCTTGTCATCTATACCTCTCTAAAGAGTGACATGTTTCATTTACCAGAACCTGTTCTTCGTGAGCCTTGGTTTTGGACAACCTTGGTTGATTTTTATTTTAACATTACGATTATCTCTGCCTGGGTCATTTATAAAGAAGCCAATGCATTAAAAAGTATCGTTTGGATCGTAGCCTTTGTGTTGTTAGGTAGCATTGCAACAGCTTTTTATGTGTTTTTGCAGTTCGTGTGCCTTAAAAAGGACGAAGGTATAAAAGAATTGTTAATAAGAAAGAACGTTCTGGAAAAAGGGATAGCATGATTGATCTTTTGTTAAACGCATGGAGTTTAACTGCTTTATTGATGTGGGCTTTGTGGCTGGTGCAGGTCAAAACCAAGAATGCTTCATGGGTAGATATTGGTTGGACCTTTGGACTGCTGATCTGCTGTTGGCTTTACGTGCGATTCACAGGTCCTTTGAATCCGCGTACTCTTGTACTTCTAATTTTTGTAACTTTATGGGCCGCACGTTTAGGGAGTCTTTTAATTGCAAGACTGATCAAGGATAAGAAGGAAGATAGCCGTTATGTCAAAATCCGTGCAGATTGGCACACTCACCAGAATTTAAAGTTTTTCTTTTTCTTTCAGTTTCAGGCCTTGCTCGATGTTATCTTGTCATGGGGTTTTCTTTTGATATGTTTAAACACTTCTCAAGAGTTTTCTGTCTTAGATTATTTAGGAATGGCTGTTTGGGTGGTGGGTTTTGTTGGCGAGATCCTGGCAGACCAACAGTTAAAAAGATTCAAGGCTGATGCAGCTAATAAAGGCAAAACGTGTCAGGTTGGGCTTTGGAATTACTCAAGGCATCCTAATTACTTTTTTGAATGGCTGATGTGGGTGGCTTATTTTCTAATGGCTTTGCCTGTTGCTCCTTATGGGTGGACAGCCTGTATTTTGCCAATTTTAATGTATTATTTCTTGATTCATGTGTCTGGGGTACCTTTAGCCGAGGCACAGTCGTTAAAGAGTAGGGGCGAAGAATATCGTCGGTATCAACAAAGTACAAGTATGTTTATTCCGTGGTTTAAGAAATAACTCCCCCGTTCTCACTCTTTAATAAAGAGGGGGCCAGAGGGAGAATATTTTGGAGATGCAATGAACTTAGTCAGTTTATCAAAAGGTTTATTAGAAAAAGGGTTGATTCCCGACCCATTGATCCGTTGGGGAATGCGACGGCTTTTGCATCAGAAGTTGGTTGATGAAAGCAAGGGAGGCTTGCCAGCAATTCAAGAGCGTCGAAAAAAACTCGTTGAACAGATGCGATCTTCAGCTATTGCTTTGCACACTCAGGATGCTAATGCGCAGCACTATGAAGTCCCTACCCGATTTTTTCAGCTGTGTTTGGGAAAACATCTCAAATATAGTTCATGTTATTACAAGACAGGTAAAGAAAGCTTAGATGAGGCCGAGGCAGATATGCTTAAGCTTACCTGTGAACGTGCACAGCTGCAAGATGGACAAGATATTCTTGAACTTGGCTGCGGCTGGGGAAGCTTATCGCTTTTTATGGCGGCCAGGTATCCTAATGCTCGGATTACATCCATCTCAAACTCTAAGACACAGAAAATTTTTATTGATGCGCAGGCTAAAGAACGTGGACTCAAAAATCTAAGAATTATCACCTGCGATATGAATCAGTTTAGTATCAATGAAAACTTCGACAGGGTCGTGAGTGTAGAGATGTTTGAACATATGCGTAACTGGCAGGAATTGCTTAAACGCGTGGCAGGCTTTCTCAAACCTCAAGGGAAGTTGTTTATTCATATTTTTACGCATCAAAAGTATGCGTATTTTTATGATCATCAAGATGAGGCGGATTTTATCGGTCGTTATTTTTTCACTGGTGGCATCATGCCTTCTGATGATTTACTCGTTCATTTTCAAGATCATCTCAGAATCGAAGATCATTGGCAGGTTTCAGGAATGCATTATTCTAGAACATCTGAAGATTGGTTGTCCAATATGGACTCAAATAAAGATGAAATTTTAGTGATATTTAAGAATGTTTATGCTGAAGAATATGTCAAATGGTGGCATTATTGGAGGATTTTTTTTATGGCTTGTGCTGAGTTATGGGGCTATGATCGGGGCAAGGAATGGATTGTCAGTCATTATAGGTTTATTAAACGATGAAAAAGTTGGCCATTATAGGAACAGGTATTTCAGCCATGGGTGCGGCGTATCTTTTGCGCGATCGCTTTGAAATTACCTTCTATGAAAAGAATGAATATATAGGTGGGCATACCAATACTCTGACGGTTGATGAAGATGGCACGCCTGTTTATGTGGATTCAGGTTTTATGGTCTACAATGAAGCAACCTATCCTTTATTGACGCGTCTATTTAATGAGTTAGATATTCAAACTCAGACAACAGATATGTCGTTTAGTTTTCAGCACCTACCGAGCCGCTTAGAATATACAGGTAGTGGCTTCAATGGTTTGTTTGCCCAACGACGAAATATTTTTAATCCTCGCCATATTCGTATGTTGCTTGATATTAGTCGTTTTCGAAATGAAGCATTGGAAGTATTGAATGATCCTAAATATCAGAGTTATTCACTCTATGAATATGTTCAAGAAAAGAAGTATAGTGAGGATTTTTTAGATAAATTTTTGATTCCTATGAGTTCAGCAGTCTGGTCAACGCCTTTTGATACGATGATGAGCTTTCCAGCAGCTACCCTGGTGCGTTTCTTTAAGAATCACTGCTTTCTAGATCTTCAGGGGCAGCCTCAGTGGCGTACTTGTGTGGGAGGAAGTCGGCAATATCGAGATAAGGTCATGAAGGCTATTAATGCTAAAGTTTATATGAATACCGCAGCCAGGCAGGTAAGGCGATTGGGGAATCAAGTAGAAATCATTGATGCCACAGGTCAGAAAAATTCGTATGATAAGGTGCTTTTGGCGGCCCATGCGGATGAATCCTTGGAAATATTGGCTGATGCGACCGCGATGGAACAAAAGCTCTTGTCACAGTTTACCTACCATTCCAATCGTGTAACACTTCACACAGACATTAGGGTTATGCCTCGATTAAAAAGAGCATGGTCTTCGTGGAATTATCGAGTGGGTAGTGACCAAGGCGTGACAACCATTTATTGGATGAATTCTTTGCAGCGTGTATCGCGAAAGAAAGATTATTTTGTATCAATTAATGATCCAGGCCTTATTGATCCTAAGAATATTTTATGGCAGAGGACCTATACGCATCCGATTTATACGGTGGCCTCTCAGGCGGCCCAAGTACAGTTATCAGCACTTAACGAGAATGGCCAAGTATTCTTTTCAGGAGCGTATTTTCGTTATGGCTTTCATGAGGATGGTTTGTTATCAGCCCTTCAAGCAGCCCGAGCTATTTCAGGAGAGAATCTGTGGGGATAAATTCTTGTTTATATGATGTGGACATTTGGCATAGTAGGCAGAGTCCTAAGAAGTATTCTTTTGATCATAAGATTTTTATGTTTTATTTAGATTTAGATGAATTACCATTGCTCGCTCAAGTCAGTTGGATGCTCGGGTACAATAGGCATAGAATCTATAATTTTCGAGATGAAGATCATATTTTATCCTCAGGAACTACCGCTAAGTGTAGTGTTGTTGCTTATGCAAAGACCAAAGGAGTTTCGGGCGAGATTGCCAAGGTTAAATTATTGACGAATTTAAGGACCTTTGGTTATGTATTTAATCCTGTGTCTTTTTATTTTTGTTTTGATGTGCAGGGTAAACCTTTGTGTGTGGTGCCACAGATTGGTAATACTTTTGGTGAACTAAAATTTTTCTTTTTAGGGGCTGATAAATTAAATTGCTTCACATTTGAGGATCAGCAGACAAAATATTATTATATTTCTCCATTTATTGACCTAGATAATGTGTTGGATTTTAAGATTCAGGTTTTAGATGACAGGTTAGATATTAAAATTGATGTTTTAAAGAATGGGCAGAAGTTTTTTTATTCATCGATGAAGGGGAGAAGAAAAGCATTAACCACAATAAATTTGTTATGGGCAACATTTATTTATCCTTTTGTAACATTAAAGGTTATATTTTTAATTCATTGGCATGCAGCTGTGCTACATTTCATCAAGAAAATCTCCCATCATCCTAAGGAAGAGAATCAGAAATTGCAAAAGGAGGTTTGGCGTGAGTGGAAAAAAATCTAATACATTTTATCGAGATTTAATCCATAAAGTTTTTTCACCGATGCATTTGGGTCGAATGACAGTGATTATGCCTGATGGACAGGAGCGTCATTACGGGCATGGCGATGAAATTAAGTGTGTGGTTAAGGTTAATAATGAAAGTTTTTTTGAGAAATGTGTTCTTTATGGTGATGTGGGTTTTGGTGAGGCTTATGTGGATGGTGACTGGGATACTCCAGATATTACCGCAGTTGTTCGATGGATGATTCTTAATGTGGAAAATCATCCAACCATGATGGCTGACGAAACAAGGCATTCGAAGGTTAACTATCTTCATCTTTTTAATAAGATTATTCATCATTTACGGGAGAATACCGTTACAGGTAGTCGTAAAAATATTTCTGAACATTATGATTTGGGTAATAATTTTTTTAAACTTTTTTTAGATTCAACCATGGCTTATTCCAGCGCCTATTTTAAATCACCAGGGTTGTCTTTGCATGAAGCTCAATTAGCTAAATTTGAGGTTTGGTGTCAGAAGCTGCGTTTGAAATCAACTGATCATTTGCTGGAGATCGGAAGCGGATGGGGAGGTTTTGCTATTTATGCAGCTAAGCATTACGGTGTCCATGT
>CAZOXU010000001.1:0-25247 GCA_964583975.1 uncultured Planctomycetales bacterium | reverse complement strand
CAATATGAGCATAGCCGTCAGTTGATTAAAGAGCACCATCTACAACATAAGGTGGATATTAAACTTATTGATTATCGCGATATGAAGGGGCAGTTTGATAAGATTATTTCTATTGAAATGATTGAAGCGGTGGGCGATAAATATTTGATTAACTATTTTAAACAAATACATCGCCTCTTGAAGAAGGATGGGGTGGTGGGATTGCAGATGATTGTTTCTCCAGACCATCGTTATGAAAGTTTTAAAAAAAATGTCGATTGGATCCAAAAGCATATTTTTCCAGGCAGTCTTTTGCCGTCCGCTGAAGCTATTTACAAAGTGATGCGTCGAAGTGGCACCTTGTCAATTTTCGATTGGGAGGATATTTCTTTAAGTTATGCGCGTACGTTAAATATTTGGCGTGAGAATTTTAATCGTCATTCTTCCAGCATTCGACATCAAGGTTTCGACGAGCGCTTTATCCGTAAGTGGAACTATTATTTTTCTTATTGCGAAGCAGCCTTCCTTCAGCGTAATATTGCTGTTGTGCAGGCCGTATTTACACGTCCAAATAATTATCAACTGATCTAGGAGTCATTTATGAATCACGATAGGTTTTCTAAAATTATTGATTTTGTGGCTGAGAATGCCGTTCGTTATAGTTTTCAGATTATTGGAGCTATTATCATTTTATTTGTTGGCTGGATGCTCTCGCGTTTTGCCTCCAAAATGATCCGTCGGGCCTTACATCAAAAGAAAATAGACATTACGGTTGAAAGATTTTTTGTGCAAATGGTGCGTTGGATGGTTTTTGCTTTGGCTTTGCTTTTGGCTTTAAGTTGTTTAGGTGTTCAGGTAGCCCCATTGATTGCGGGTTTATCAGTGGCTGGTGTGGGTATTGGTTTGGCTTTGCAAGGGCCATTATCTAACTATGCTTCCGGTGTGACGCTTATCTTTACTAAACCTTTTAAGGTGGGTGAGATTATTGAGGTTGCTGGTGTCCAAGGAGAAGTTAAAGATATTTCATTGCCTCGTACCGAGCTCTTAGGTTTAGATGGAAGTATCATTATTATTCCTAATAAGCACATTATTGGGGAGATTATTAAGAACTACTCAGAATATCGTAAGTTAGAAATTGAAATAGGCATTAGCTATAATTCGAGTGTTGATCTGGCTTTGAGAATTATTGAAAACATCCTTAAAAACAATAAATTAATCCCTTCCAATCAACCGATCAAGGTTGGTATCCAAGGTTTTGGTGACTCAGCTATTAATCTTCGAGCCTTTGTCTGGGTTTCTCAATCTAACTACTCAGATGTCAAATTTGCGGTTAATAAGGCTATTTTGGATGAATTCCAACGTCAAGGCGTCGTTATTCCTTTCCCCCAAATGGATATTTACCTTCATCAAAAAACTTAGGTTTTACCTTTCTTTATTATCATAAGGTCTTATAATAAAGACAGTTGCGAAAATAATTTTAATAAAAAAGATTAAACCGCTGGAGGTTTAATCGAATAACCATGGGAGGTGGGAGATGGAAACTTTAAAATGGGCATTAGTGGTACCTGCTCAACAAGTTTTGTCTCAGGTGGGACAGTTTGTTGCAAATCTTTTTCTGGTGCTATTTCTTATATTGGTTGGTTGGCTGATTTCTAAATTAGTGGTTAAAGTTGGTGTAACAAAAATCTTGCAACTTATGAAGGTTGATAGCTTTGCAAAACAAATTGAGTTAGACACTATTTTGACTAAGGGAGGTATTAATAGCTCTTTATCAGAGTTAGCTGGAGACGTTTGCTATTGGATCTCTATTTTGACCACCTTTGTGGTTGCTTTTAATGCTGTCGGTTTATCAGTAGCTGCAGACTTGGTCCAAAGAATAGTTCTGTATGTTCCTAATATTATTGCTGCTGTATTTATTTTGATTGTGGGTATGTTTGCTGCCACCATTCTCAAAAATATCATCAATACCGCTGCTGGCAATACAGGCATTTCTCATGTCCATTTGTTAAGCAGAATTACTGAGATTGTCATCATGGTTTTTGCTGTAGCTATCGCTATGGAGCAATTACAAATCGGTGCAAGAATCGTTGAGCTTACCATCAGTATTATTCTTGCTTCTTTTGGTTTAGGCTTTGCGTTAGCTTTTGGCTTAGGCTGCAAGGATATGGTAGGTAAAAACGTAGAAGATTTTATGAAGAAACTGAAGAAATAAGGATAGTAACAAAAGTTGAACAAAACCCTGTACCTTATGGTGCAGGGTTTTTTGTTGCATTTTTAATTCCTTGACTGGAGGGAGCCTTTTTTGTATAATTCGCCCCTTAGATAAAGAGATTAAATTATTAATTGCCCTATAAAGATAGGGCGTATTTCAAGGAGGAAGTTTAAGTGGCTATTCTAAAAGAAAAGAAAACAGATGTTATCAACCGCTTCAAGACACACGCCAAAGATACTGGTTCTGCACCAGTACAAATCGCGGTGCTCTCTGAACAAATCAACCAGCTCAATGAGCATTTCAAGACCCATAAAAAAGATCATCATTCCCGTCGTGGCATGTTGATGCTCATCGGCAAACGCCGCCGCCTTCTGGATTATCTCCAGAAAGTAGATCCCAAAAAATACGAAGAAACTATTAACAAACTCGATTTACGCAAGTAATCGATCAACAAAAAGGATCGTCTATGTCACAGGCGCGCGTTGAGATTCCATTCGGATCTTCTAAACTTATTATTGAATCAGGAAAATTAGCTAAACAAGCTGGCGGGGCTGTCACCGTAACTGTCGGTGAGACGGTTGTGTTAGTCACTGCTTGTATGTCTCCTAAACCTCGTGAAGGAATGGATTTTTTTCCTTTAGCGGTCGAATACCAAGAAAAAACTTATGCTGCCGGTAAAATCCCAGGTGGTTTCTTTAAACGTGAAGGCCGTCCCAATGAACGTGAAATCTTAGTTTCTCGTTTGATTGATCGTCCTGTACGTCCATTGTTCCCAGAAGGTTTCTACAATGATGTGCAAATTGTAGCTTCTGTTCTAAGCCATGATGGCCAAAATGATCCTGATATTTTAGCGATTATTGGAGCCTCAGCTGCTTTAATGATATCTGAAATTCCTTACGATGGCCCTATTGGTGCTGCTCGCATCGGTTTAATTGATGGCCAATTGGTGGCTAATCCAACCATTTCACAAAGATTAACCAGCATTATGGATTTGGTTGTTGTTGGTTGGGGTGATGGTATTGTGATGATTGAAGGTGAGGCTAATGAAGTTCCAGAAGCCAAAGTTCTTGAAGGTTTGCAACTTGCTTTAGATACCCTTAGAGCTTCTAAAGATATTCAAAATGAATTAAGGACCAAAATTGGTAAACAAAAAGCCAAGGTTGAATTAAAACAACCTAACGTTGAGTTTATCAATAAGATCCGTGAATTAGCTGTTCCTCGCATGAATGAAATTTATACTAAAATTGCAGATAAAGCAGAGCGTGAAACTGCGGTGAATACTTTATTTGATACCATCACAGTGGATATGGATGCTTATGCGGCATTTACCAAGGATGGTCATGAGATTTCTAAAGAAGGTGTTAAGGCGATTTTTGAAACACTTCAATATGAAATTATCCGTGGCAATGTTTTTACGAAATCTTTACGTGCCGATGGTCGCGGATTAAAAGATATCCGTCCTATCTCATGTGAAGCTGGTATCTTACCACGCACCCATGGTTCTAGTTTATTTACCCGCGGACAAACACAAGCCTTGGGTATTGTGACCTTGGGCACCAAGGATGATGAACAGATGATTGAATCTTTGGAGGCTACGACCTACAGAACATTCATGCTTCATTACAATTTCCCTTCATTTAGTGTGGGTGAAACTAAACGTATGGGGTCTCCAGGACGTCGGGAAATTGGACATGGTGCCTTGGCTTGCAAAGCAATTTCAGTTGGTTTGATCTCAGATGAAAAAAATACGGTTTTAATTACCGATATCATGGGATTGGAAGATCATTTCGGCGATATGGATTTCAAAGTTGCTGGTTCCAGAAAAGGGGTAACAGCTATTCAGCTAGATCTTAAGATCAAGAAATTATCTATGGATTTGGTTCGCAAAGCTGTGGCTCAAGCCCATGAAGGACGTTTAAGCATTTTAGATAAAATGGAAGCTGTGATTTCCAAACCACGTGCTGAGATGTCACCGTATGCTCCGCGCATTGTGACCATTCAAATTCCTCAAGATAAGATTGGGGAAGTGATTGGGCCTGGTGGTAAAACAATCCGTAAGATGATTGAGGAAAGCGGCGTTAAGTCTATCGACATTGAAGAAGATGGTCGTGTGATTGTGGCTTCTCCGGATCAGGCTGCCTTAGAAAAAGCAACCAACATGATCAAGGGATTGACCATGGAGCCTGAAGTTGGTACTATCTATGATGGAACAGTCAAACGCATCATGAATTTTGGTGTTTTCGTTGAATTCTTGCCAGGTCGTGAAGGATTGGTTCACGTTTCAGAACTTGCTAACAAGTTTGTGAAAGATCCTAACGAAATCGTTAAGCTTGGTGATAAATTTAAAGTCAAACTCATCGAAGTTGATGATATGAAACGTTATAATTTAAGCCGTAAGCAAGCAGAAGCTGCCACAGCAAAGGCTTAAACTTAGGCGTTTCGGGATTAAAGATGAAACTTGAACATGTCAATGAAATCAAGGGCATCATCATACTGGCTTTAAGCCTGATTCTTTTGGCTAGCCTGGTTTCTTTTACAGCTCAAGACGTCGCTTGGTACACTTCAAAACCAAATTTGCACCCGCAAAACTGGATCGGTCCTTTAGGGGCTTTCATTGCGGGTGCTTTTTTTTTCATGATAGGATTAAGCGCCTATTTCTTAGTTGCCATCGGTTTCTTCTGGAGTTGGAATAAGTTTGCCAGCCGTCAGATCCCATTTAGTTTCTTAAAATTTATTATTTTGATCGTCCTTTTTATAGTGACTAGTTCACTGTTGGCTTTATATGGAGATCAGGCTGATGGTCAACGTTTCTTGCGAGGTGGATTGCTAGGGGTTGTTTTTAGTAATTTTTTGTTGGCTAGTTGCAAACCTTTAGGAGCTTCGATTTTTCTTTTTGCCATTGGAGCTTTATGTTTAATAGGATTGGGAGAGTTTTTAGTTTCTCCTTTCTTTATTTGGCTTTTTCGCATGGCTTCCTCTGGAACGCTCGGCGTGCTATCGAAAGCCAAAGATTTACCTAAAATGGCTACAGGTTTAAATACCGCAGCAGCTAGTAAAACACCTAAAGACAAGAAATTATCATTAAAGCAGGCTCGAGAAAAAGAAGATGAAGCAGCTCAAGACTTTGAACAAGAGCCTCCTGTAGTAGCTAAACCTGCAAAATCGGTTGCTAAAGCAGCTGTGGTGGTACCGCAAAGTGCTCCTACAAAATCAGCAGCTCCGAATATTCATATTGTTAAGCCTCAAGAGGCGCCTAAGCCTGTTGAGAGCAAGCCTCAAATTGTGGGAGAGTATCATTTGCCTTCCTTAGATTTACTTAATAATCCACCGGTATTTTCCAGCAGCAAGATTCAAGAAGATCTCAAAAATGGGGCTAAGATTTTAGAGGAGACATTAACAGATTTTGGTGTTTCAGTTAAGGTGGCTGATATCGAACGTGGGCCGGTCATTACGCGTTATGAATTGCAGCCAGCACCTGGTGTGAAGGTCGGTAGCATATTGACCCTTTCCGATGATATTGCCTTAGCGATGCGAGCTCCAGCGGTACGAATTGTAGCTCCTATCCCAGGAAAGAACCGTGTAGGTATTGAAGTGCCCAATGGTTCAACAGCTGCTGTTTATTTAAAAGATGTACTGGAACAAAGTGAATATCGTTCGAATGCTTCTAAACTGATGTTGGCGATCGGCAAAGATATTTCAGGTAAACCCTTGGTTGCTGATTTAGCAGAAATGCCACATTTATTAGTTGCAGGAACCACCGGCTCAGGAAAAACAGTCTGTTTAAACTCCCTGATGACATCCATTTTATTTAACGCTTCTCCAGAGGAAGTTAAATTGATCATGATTGATCCCAAGATGGTTGAAATGTCTGGGTACAATGATTTGCCTCATTTAATTTGTCCTGTAGTCACTGATGCGAAGAAGGCTGTAGCAGCATTAAATTGGGTCGTAGGAGAGATGGAATCACGTTATAAGATTTTTAACAAAGAGCAGGTACGTAATATCAAGGGTTATCATGCCAAAGGTAATAAAATGCCTTATATTGTCGTGGTTGTCGATGAGTTGGCAGATTTAATGCAAGTGGCTGCCAAGAGTATTGAAGGCTCTATTGCCCGTATCGCCCAGTTAGCACGCGCAGCTGGTATTCATTTGATCTTAGCAACCCAACGACCTTCAGTGAATGTTATTACAGGTGTTATCAAAGCTAATTTTCCAGCTCGAATTTCATTTAAAGTCGCTTCTCAAATCGACTCGCGTACAGTTTTAGACATGAAAGGTTCAGAGAGTTTACTTGGTAAAGGTGATTTATTATTTATTAAACCAGGAGATGCAAAACCAGTTCGCGGCCAATGTTGCTATGTGTCAGATGAAGAGATTAACCGTGTGATTGATCATATTAAGAAACAAGCTACTCCCGAGTATAATGAATCGGTTCTAAAAGCGCCGGCTGCAACCGCATCAGGAAATGGTGCGGGAGAAGATGAGATGTATGATGAGGCTGTTCGTGTGGTTGTAGAAACCAATCAGGCCTCTGTTTCTGTTTTGCAGCGACGTTTAAGACTTGGATATTCTCGCGCTGCAAGACTTATTGATATTATGGAACAAAATGGTATTGTAGGACCGTATGCTGGCAGTAAAGCCCGCGATATTCTTGTTGACCGTGAAAAATGGTTAGTAGAAAACATGGGACAAAAAGACAATGAGTCAAACAAACCTCAAGAACAACCCCAATAGTGCGTTACTTAAAGAAACCCGCTTAGCCAAGGGATTGACTCTTGAAGTAGTCCATGAAGCGACCAAGATTCCCATGGATGCTTTAAGAGCTATCGAAGATGGTTATTCGACTCGCATCTTAACGCCTTTTTATTATCGAGGGTTTATTAAAATTTATGGTGAGTTTTTAGGTCTGAATGTCCATGAAGTGTTAAAAGAATACAATGTTCAATCGACCCATGTTATCACCAGCAATGTGACAACTCCTGTTAAAAAACCATCCTCTTCTAATACTGCTAGCAAGAGTAAGATTAAGTCTGAGCCTGCTGAGCCTAAAGGACCAAGTGTTTTAGACCAATTGCCAGATATTTGGAAGAGATTTTGGACAGCTAAGACAAAGAAGAATTTATTGCGTATCGCAGCTGGTATTTTCGCGTTATTTATATTTGTTAAGATGATTGGATGTGTAGCCAATGCTTTTAAATCTCGACCAAGAACAGCGAAGGTTGCACCTGTGTCAAAACAACAAGCTCCTAAGAAGACGGCTGGAAAGAAAGAAGAGACTAAGGACGAGCCTAAAGAGAAATATAAGAAAGAAATTTCGAATCAGGCTAGTGAAGCTAAGGAAGAGGCCAGTAAGGTGGCTGCCGCCAGCCAGATTCGTAAGGTCACTTTGGCTGTTCGGGCTACCCGTGATACTTGGATTCAAGTCAAGGCTGATGGCAAGACAGTTTTTGAAATGACCATGAAAAAGGGGACTATGGAAAACTGGGAAGCTGATCGTGATATTGAGCTTTCAGGTCGCAATATTGGAAGTTTAAATGTCGAGGTCAATGGTCGCGATGTCAGTCCTTTAAGTTCATTTAATCGCCGAGCTAATAAGGTTTGGATTACAAAGGATGGGTTGAGCGTTAAAAAATGAGAACCACAAAAGATTTTCAGAAAGAGCGTTTGAACGCCGGCCAAAAGGTCGGCGTTGTTAATTTAGGCTGCGCCCGCAATTTGGTCGATGCCCAGATGATGCTTGGCCGCTTAAAGAAAAATGGCCATCGCATTGTGGACTCTGATCAGGCGGATGTAGTCATTGTAAATACGTGTTCTTTTATTGAAGAGGCCCGCCAAGAATCCGTAGATACCATTCTTGATTTATTGGAATTAAAGAAGCAGGGGAAGATCCAAAAGGTTATTGTGGCTGGTTGTTTGGCCCAGCGATATGGTAAGGACTTGGTTAAAGAATTCAAAGATGTCGATGCTTTTGTGGGTACGCCCACCTTAAGCCGTCAGGACAATCCTGCTCAACTGCAAATGACGCCTAAACATTTTGCTTATGTGAAGATTTGTGAAAGCTGTTTTAATGCTTGTTCTTTCTGTGCTATTCCTAAAATTAAAGGTAAATTTATTTCACGCACTATTGAGTCTGTTGTTAAAGAGGTTCAGGAATTAGAATCAAAAGGTGTTAAGGAGATCAATATTATTGGTCAGGATATCACAGCCTATGGCATGGATGTTTACAGGCGTAAAGCTTTAGCTGAATTGCTTAAAGAATTGGTTAAAGCAACAAAAAATATTAACTGGATTCGTCTTTTGTACGCATTTCCAGCCCATGTGACGGATGAATTAATTGATGTGATTGCTACCAATGAGAAGATCTGTTCGTACATTGATATTCCTTTGCAGCATATTAGCGATCATATTTTGTTAAAACAAAATCGTAATATCACAACTCAGGGAACCTATGATTTAATTCGTAAATTTCGTAAGCAAATCCCCGATGTATTCTTACGAACAACCTATATCGTAGGTATGCCAGGTGAGACTGATCGAGATTTTCAAGAGCTACGCAGATTTAATCAAGAGATGCGTTTTGAAAGACTAGGGGTTTTTCTTTATTCCAAGGAAGAAGGGACTCTGGCAGCTGGCATGCCCGATCAGGTGTCTGAAAAGGTCAAGAAAGAACGATTGGATATTTTAATGAAGGACCAACAAGATATTTCCAAAGCCATTCAACAGTCCTTTGTTGGAAAGACCTTGGATGTGCTCATTGAAGAAAAAGAAAAGGATAGCAAGGATACCTATATCGGCCGCAGCCAGTACGATGCTCCTGATGTCGATGGTTTAGTGTACGTGCGTTCTCAAAAGATTTTAAAACCAGGTGATTTTGTGAAAGCTAATATTACCGATGCCTATGAGTATGATTTAGCAGGGGTGGCGCTATGAACTGGCCTAATATTTTGACATGTTCTCGTATTGGATTTGCTTTTATCATGGTTATTCTTTTACTAAATAAATCATTGTCTTGTAATATTTTGGCAGCTGTTTTTTTTCTGGTAGCTTCGTTGACAGATTTTTATGATGGCTATTTAGCTAAGAAATTAGGGCTTATCAGCGATTTTGGTAAAATTATGGACCCAATCGCAGATAAGGTTTTAATGTTATCTATTTTTTCTGCTTTGGCCTATATCGGCATGATCGCTTGGTGGATGGTGATTGTGATAGCCGCTCGGGAGATTGGAGTGACTGCCGATCGATTGTGGTCTATGCGTAAAGGTCAAGTCCTGGCCGCTGAAAGAGCAGGAAAGATTAAAACATTTTTCCAGATGACAACTGTTTCCTTAATATTGCTCTACATGATCTTAAGGCAGACTGTTTCTGATACCGAATGGTTTTATACCATCAAAGATCATTATATGACTGGTATCGAAGTGTTGATGATCCTTACGGTTTTTTTGACCATTGCTTCAGGTGTCAGTTATTTCTCCGCCAAAGGCGGATCCGCCCCTGGCGGACACAAGACACGAAGAAACCTAATTTAATGAAAAGATTAGCCTATATATTTGCCACTTGTGGGGGGGTGGGTTTTTTTCCTGTAGCTCCAGGTACAGCAGCCACAGTTGTTGGTATTGTTTTAGTTGTTTTAGTTAATTCTAACATGACTCTATATGTTTCTATCATTATGGGATTATTGGCTTTAGGTATTCCGGTATGTTCTTATCTTGAGCGTCAAATAGGGCGCGCAGACCCTGGCATCTTGGTGATTGATGAAGTTGTGGGTGTGATGGTGGCCCTTATTGGTTTGCCTTTGACATGGTCTACTGTAATTATAGGATTTTTCTTGTTTAGAGCCTTTGATATGTTTAAAATATACCCTATTAATCGCCTGGAAAGTTTACCAGGCGGTTTTGGCATTATGATGGATGATGTGATGGCAGGTTTGTACACGAATATAGTTCTGCATTTAGCGCTACGCTATGCAGGGTTAAATTAAAAGGAGGAAGTAGAAATGGAAACATCGAATCCAACATTAAATAGTGGCATTTTTGCCAAGAACAGAGCTAGTTTAGGTTCTGGCCAAACCATGACTGTCCAAGGAACAGTAAGTAAGGCTTTCATGCTTTTTGGTATATTGCTTTTGACAGCTGGCTGGAGCTGGGGATTGGCTACTACTGCAGGGAAAGTGGGTTTTGCAGGAATGGCCCTTATGGTAGGTGTAATTGTAGGTTTGATTTTGGCGTTAGCCACAAGCTTTAAACCCAATTGGTCACCTGTCACTGCACCTTTGTATGCAGCTTGTCAAGGGGTGGTCTTAGGTGCGTTTTCTGCGTTTTTTGAACAACGTTACCCTGGGATTGTGATCCAGGCTGTTGGTTTAACCTTTGCAGTTATGTTTTGTATGCTCTTAGCCTATCGTACAGGTTGGATCCAGGCTACCGAAGGTTTAAAGCGTGGGTTGATGATCGCCATGGTAGCTTTGATGGTATTCTATGGCATTGTTTGGGTCGCAAGTTTCTTTGGAGTTCATCCGCCAGCCTTTATTAATGGAGGTGGTGTTTTAGGTATTGGTTTTAGTTTACTTGTTGTTGGGATGGCCTCGTTGTTCTTAGTCATTGATTTTGATTTTATTGAAAAAGCTTCCCAGGAAGGGCTTGAGAAATATATGGAATGGTATGGAGCCTTTTCTTTGATGGTGACCTTAATTTGGTTATATATGGAAATTTTACGATTGCTTTCAAAAGTCAATCGTCGTGACTAAGGCTTGCTAAATAGTAGCACCAAAAGCCCCGCCTTGTACCATGCGGTACGGGGTGGGGTTTTTTGTAAGATAGGAGCATTATGGCAACTATCAAATACAAATCTACCCCGCATTATTCCATCAAAAATAAAGCCATGACCGCTGAAGGTGTGAAGCTGTCGCTTGTTGCCAATCGCGAATATATTCTTGCCAAAGATCAGTATTCAGCTACCACTAATGATAATTACTTATCCATTGCTTTAGCTGTTCGAGACCGCGTTATTGAACGTTGGATTGAAACCCAACAACATTACCATAAGAGTAATGCTAAGCGGGTTTATTATCTGTCAATGGAGTTTTTGATTGGACGTTTATTTGGTAACTATATGTACAATCTAGGGCTTGAGAATGAATGCATGGAAGCGGCGAAGGATTTGGGTTTGGATTTGAATGTTTTAAGGGAAGAGGAAGTCGATGCAGGCTTAGGCAATGGTGGATTGGGGCGCTTGGCTGCTTGTTTTTTAGATTCTATGGCTTCTTTGGGTATTCCAGCCCATGGCTATGGCATCCGATTTGATTATGGTATCTTTCATCAAAAAATTAAAGATGGTTATCAGATTGAATTGCCTGATGAATGGCTGCGTCAGGAAAGTCCCTGGGAATTTGCCCGACCTGAATATACCGTCAATGTAAAGTTTGGTGGCTACGTGCATATGATTGAGGAAGCTAACGGTCGTTTAACCGTTCAATGGCGCGACACCAAGGATGTGTTGGCGGTGCCTTATGATTTTCCTATTCCTGGTTATAAGAATGATGTAGTCAATACCTTGCGTTTATGGTCCGCCCGCAGTAGTGAAAATTTTGATTTTGATTATTTCCAAAATGGTGATTATGAAAAAGCCATTTATGATAAAGTTTCTTCAGAAGTTATCTCCAAAGTCCTGTATCCCGCTGATGATATTTCTAAAGGTAAAGAATTAAGGCTCAAGCAGGAATATTTCTTTACGGCAGCTTCAATTGCCGACATTATTCGTCGTTTTCAATCTGAAAATACTGATCTTAGAAGACTATCGGACAAAGCTGTAATCCAATTAAATGATACGCATCCTTGTCTGGCGATCCCTGAATTAATGCGGGTATTATTAGATGAGCATCATTTAGAATGGAATGAAGCCTGGGAGACGACTTGTCAAACATTTGCCTATACCAATCACACCTTAATGCCTGAGGCTTTAGAAACATGGTCGGTGGATCTTTTTGAACGTCTGTTACCTCGACATCTTCAAATTATTTATGAGATCAATGCGCGTTTTACTGATGAAGTTTCTTTGCGTTATCCAGGAGATGTGCAACGTTTAGCCAAGATGTCTATTATTGAAGAAGGAAATCCTAAGAAGATTCGTATGGCTAATTTGGCCATTGTGGGTAGTTTTTCAGTCAATGGTGTTTCTAAACTGCATTCCGATCTATTAAAGACCCATTTATTGCGTGAGTTTTATGAATTTTATCCGCAAAAATTTAATAATAAGACCAATGGGATTACAGCCCGTCGCTGGTTATTAAAATCTAACCCATCGCTTTCTAGTTTAATCAATGAATCGATAGGTGAAGGTTGGATCCGTGATTTGGATCAATTGGAGAAATTAATTCCATTTAAAGACAACAATGCTTTTTGTAAGAAATGGCAGGCTGTTAAATTTGCCAATAAACAAGTACTCGCCCAATATATTGAAAAAGCTAATAATGTTATTGTTGATCCTCATTCCATCTTTGATATTCAAGTCAAGCGTATGCATGAATACAAGCGACAGTTGATGTTTGCGCTTTATATGGTTGATCAATATCTTAAACTTAAAGCTGATCCTAGACGTCCCATGGTGTCAAGGACGTTCATTGTGGCAGGTAAAGCAGCCCCGGCTTATCGAATGGCTAAACTGGTCATTAAATTTATTAATAGCATTGCTCATGTGGTTAACCATGATCCTGTAACCAAGGGAAAAATGAGAGTGGTATTTTTGGAGAATTATCGGGTTTCCTTGGCAGAAAGAATATTCCCAGCTAGTGATCTTTCCGAACAGATTTCTACCGCGGGTACAGAAGCTTCTGGAACTGGAAATATGAAGTTTATGATCAATGGAGCGCTTACTATTGGAACCTACGATGGTGCTAATATTGAGATGGCCCAAAAGGTCGGCAAAGATAATATCTTTATTTTTGGTCTTAAGGCAGGGGAAGTAGAAGCCTTGAAGAAAAGCGGGTATTCTCCTAAAGAATTTATTAATCGATATTCTCCTTTAGCAGAAGTTTTTAAATTAATATCGAGTAATTTCTTTTCTCCGTACCAGGCGGGATTATTTGACCCGATCATTCATTCGATTTATGGGTCAGACCCATTTTTGGTTTGCGCTGATTTCGAGAGCTATTGTCGCACCCAAGAGTTGGTAGGTAAAGTTTTTGAAGATAGAGCTCAGTGGACCAAAAAATCTATCCATAATGTGGCCCATGCCGGGTACTTCTCCAGTGATAGAACTATTCGTGAGTATGCCAAGGATATCTGGGGAATCAAGGTTTAATCCAACCTAACGTCTCGACATTTTTAATAACTACTAGTCAATCGAGCTTTCTTTGCTAAAATAACTTCTTATGCAGCGACTCTGGGCCCCGTGGCGTGAAACCTATATTACCAAGGTTATTCAAAATCTACATAAAGGCTGTGTCTTTTGTAAGATTGTTAAGGAAAAGAAGCAAAATTATATTTTTTTACGTGGTAAATTAGCCTACGCAGTTTTAAATATTTACCCCTATAGCAATGGCCACTGTTTGATAATTCCTTATCGCCACGAGGGGGACATTAGTAAATTAACACAAGAAGAGATCCTTGATATGATGAATTTATTGATTAAAACCAAGGATCTTTTAGATAGGGCGATGAAGCCTCACGGTTTTAATGTAGGTTTTAATTTGGGCCGATTAGCCGGGGCAGGGATTCCTGATCATATCCATATGCATGTTGTTCCTCGTTGGAGTGCAGACCATAATTTCATGCCCATTGTTGCTGGAACCAAGGTGATTTCTCAATCATTAAAGACGATTTATCAATTATTGACTGATGCAGACAAGAAAAGAAATAGAAGAACTAGAAAATAAGATCCTGGCTCCTTATGCAATGAAAAGTAAGGATTCAGCCGGACGTGAGTATGATGAACCTACTCATGAATGGCGCACCTGTTATCAGCGTGATCGAGATCGCATTGTCCATTCCGAAGCATTCCGCAAGCTTGAATATAAGACTCAGGTTTTTGTTATTTTTGAAGGTGATTATTACCGCACTCGTTTGACTCATACCATTGAAGTAGCACAGTTAGCCCGTACCATTGGACGAAACTTACGTTTAAATGAAGATTTGATAGAAGCTATTGCGCTTGCCCACGATCTTGGGCACCCACCTTTTGGTCATGCGGGGGAGGAGGCCTTGGATGAGATTGTTTTGAAAGGAAGTCGAAAAGGTTTTAACCATAATCTTCGCAGTTTCGAGATCGTCAGCAAATTTGAGAGAAAATATCCTCATTTTCCAGGTCTGAATTTAACACATGAAGTTTTGGTTGGGATTTTAAAGCACGAAACCATTTACGATACTCCAGCAGGATCAGCGTATCGTAAATTCAAAGAAGGTCCGACTTTGGAAGCCCAAGTGGTTGATATAGCTGATTCTTTGGCTTATCTTAACCACGATATCGACGATGGTTTGACTTCAGGCTGTATTTGTGAAGAAGATTTGATGGGTAGTGTTTTGTGGCAGAAAGCGGTTAAGAAAATTGGTGATGATAAGCGAAAAGACCCGTTGATGTTTAAATATCAGATTGTTAAGGAGCTCATTGATATGCAAGTTAAGGACTTGCTTATATCAACTGATGAAAGGCTTAAAAAAGCAGTCTTTAAATCTTCCGCTGAAGTTAAAGCTTCCAAGCAAAAGATTATAGGTTTTTCTTCTCTTATGGCCTCTGAAAGAGATGCTCTACAGCAGATTCTTAATGAAAAGCTCTACCATCATTGGCGAGTTGAGCGTATGACCACTAAAGCTAGAAGGGTCATCAATGATTTATTTGAAGTTTATCTTAAAAATCCTATGCAGTTACCATATAATATTTATCCACGTAACGAGCAGTTTACGAAAGCACAGAAGTATGAGATTATAGGGAATTATATAGCATCAATGACAGACCGTTTTGCTTTGGATGATCACAAACGGCTGTTTGAACCTTATCAAAAAGTATGACAAATGTCCCAGCCTCAAAACGCTATCGCTTAATTCTTTCTGCTGTTCATATGGTGTATCGTTTGGTTAATTCTACCTACAGCGTCGGAGAATTAACGTTACGTTTAACCCGTTTATTGTGTCAATTTATAAGAGCCTCTTCAGCTCATGTTTATTTGATTGATCCTTTTACTAAAAAGGTTAATCTTATTGCAAGCTTTGATAATCAAATTAATATCCTTCATCAAAAATCCCGAGAGTTAAAAGATATTCCTGCCCAGGTTATGGATGTTACTATGGGGGTTTCAGTATTTGAAAACCATACGATTGGATTACCCTTAACCAGCGATGATTACATGGGTGCGATATTTATTCGACGTTCCAAGACCGATGAGGCTTTTGGAGAGTTTGATCGTCAGATGCTTGCGGTATTTGCTGAGCAAGCTGTCACGGCTATTAAAAACTTACAATTTCATCAGCAACAAGAAAAGATTATTTTAGGAAGCATTAAGTCGATTGGTAATTTGCTTAGTAAGCAAGGGGGGCATGCGCTGACACATTCACCGGCGTATATGCGGATTGTCAGGACGGTTGCCGAACAATTAAAAATAGGAGAAGATGGTTTAAAATCTCTAGAATATGCCTCTTTGTTGCATGATATAGGAATCATCGATGTACCATTTGCTATTCTTTCTAAACGCAATCAATTAAATCCGGAAGAATTTAAAATTATCCGTCAACATACGGCCCAGAGTGTTGCGCTGATCAAGCCTGTGGAATTTTTAAAACCAATTTTACCGATCATTCTTTATCATCATGAACGTTACGATGGGAGTGGTTATCCGTCGGGACTAAAGAAAGAACAGATCCCCTTAGGGGCTCGTATTATCTCGGTGGTCGATTCTTTTGAGGCCATGGTCCAGACGAGACCTTATCGTAAGGCTTTAAGTATAGAGGAAGCTATCGTCGAGATTGAAGAGAAAAGTGGTACGCAATTTGATCCGAAAATCGTCGATGTTTTTCTAAAATTAGCTAAGCAAAAAAAGTTCAGAAAAATCTTGTCATTACTTAAGTCCTAGAACTATAATCTTTTACATAGTTTTTTTGATTTTTTGGCATTCAACTTACATATAAATCATTTTTATATAGGATTAAATAAATGAATATCAATTATAAAGAGCCACAGTTCGAACTTTTTCCAGCAAATTCAGCAACTTTAGAAGATATTAACAAGCCAAAATTCCTTTTGGCGACCCTGACCCTCTCTACAGAAAGTCTTGTCATTTTAGTCATTTTGGGTATAATGATCGCACTTTTTTCGTTCTCTTTAGGTGTGGAGCGAGGCAAGCATTTAGCTGCTCAATCACTAGATGAAAAAGTAGCAGCAGCGTGGAATGTAGGAGGTCGTCGTTTAGCAGTTGCGCCAGTTGTTCCGGCTGCGGTAACAGTCTCTACGCACGCTACTGGGACAGTAAAAACGACAGGTACTACCAATGTTGTTCGTCCTAACACTACCTCTCGTGTTGCAGTTGCGCCAGTCGTTAAAATGGCCGTTACTAAACCACTAGTAGAGAATTCCAAAGTTGCAGCTACTTCTGGAAAATGGGCAGTTCAGCTAGCCACTTATAGAAACGAAAATTATGCTCGACAGGATGCTTTAGGATTAAAGACAAAAGGATATCCTGTCTATATTGTCAAATTTAAGGATTATTACCTTGTCAGTATTGGACCATTCGCTTCTCAAGACCAAGCCGATGCTTACTTGAAGAAGGTTCAAAACAAGTTTCAAGGTAGTCAGGTAAGGAGAATTTAATGTCATTGCATTCATCACTCAAAATCGACAAAGCTAGTGCTACATCACGCAGCGTCCAGACCCGCATTGAACGCATCAAGGAATTGATGAAAAAAGGACTTTGGAAACAAGAAAGTTCTGTCATGGGGTTGCCCAAAACCAAGATTATTCGTATTAAGGCCAAGAAGAAGGTTAAGGCCGAAGGCGATGCTGCTGCTCCTGCCGCTGGGGCAGATGCAAAAGCCGCACCTGCAGCAAAAGCAGCTGCACCTAAGAAGTAATCGATTTTTTTCATGAAAAATCTTGTCCGAATTTGCTCATCTGTTGTCCTTATCTTTATCTTAAGTATTAAAGGATATGCAGATGAGCATTTTCCTTTTATAGCGCAAGTCAGCAAACACTCAGTTAACATCCGCGCTGGTGCTAATACCAATTTTGAAATATTAGGCAAGTTAGCCCAAGGCCATGAAGTAGTTGTGGTGTCTAAAAGTTTTGATTGGTATAAAGTTCAGTTGCCTTCTAGCGCCAAAGCATATATCCGTGCGGATTACCTTAAAATTTTACAAAATTCTTCTGCCCAGCTCATAGGGGACAAGGTCCATATTCGTGCCTTACCTAATAGTAACTCTGCCAGTCTGGGAATGATCACTCAGGGAACGACTGTGAAGGTTATTACTCAAACGAATGGCTGGTGGCAAATTGAACCACCATCTCAAGCGGTAGGTTGGATCAGGCAAGATTTCTTAAGCGTAAAACCAGGAACAACTACTAATGTGCCTTTGATCCAAAAAGTCGTTGAATTACCCGGTAAGATTTTAGCGGGGGCAGGCGCATCACCAAATGTGTTAAAGGTTAAAGGTAAAGTAGTCGCCTTAGCTGTGCCTAAAGGTGATATCCGTTATGAGTTTTGGGTTGATGGAAAAGCTACTTATTATATCCAATCTAAAGTCGATATAGATCGTTTTAAAGGAGCGGTCGTGTTGATTGATGGGACGGTAGAAGCCAATGGTAGCAGTGCCTATCCGTTACTACACATTGTTAATATTTCTCTTCTATTATAATGTTACTTGACGTCATTCTTCTTCTTGTCCTTGCTGTTGGACCAGCGATCATCTTACATGAATGTGCCCATGGTTTAGTGGCGTATGTGATGGGGGATTCGACCGCTAAAGATCAAGGTAGATTAACCCTTAACCCTATTTCACATATTGATCCTATAGGAAGCATTCTTGTTCCTGGAGCTTTATTTCTTTTACATAGCCCTTTTTTCTTTGGTTGGGCCAAACCCGTACCAGTGAATTTCCGAAATATTAAGAATTATCGGCTGGGATTAATATTGGTAGCTATAGCAGGGCCGCTAACGAATGTAATCTTGGCTGTTGTTTACATCTGGATTTATAAATTAGGCATTCTTGCAAGTTTGTCCCAAGTTTGGCAATGGGCCATTGTTTTTAATCTTGTCTTATGCGTCTTTAACTTAATACCTATTCCACCATTGGATGGTTCGCGCATCGTGATGGGTATTTTGCCAAAACAATTAATGTATTACTACAGTCGTTTAGAACCTTTTGGTATGATTATTGTAGTTTTGCTTTTACAATTCGGAATGTTAAGATTTTTGTACCCATTGGTTTCTTTATTAGGCAGTGGGTTAGGGATTGGAATATGAAAACTATCCATTTAAAGTTAAAAGAGAACGGATATCCGATTGTCATTGGGAAGAATATTCTTAAGGATGTTCCTCGATATTTAAAGAAATTGCCATTGGGTCGCGATGCAGTTATCGTTTCTCATTCATTGATTGAACGCCTACACGGGGCCCAATTAGCACAAGCTTTAAGAAAATCTGGATATACAGTTAAGTTTTTTAATGTCCCGCAAGGTGAACAGAGCAAATCAGCAGCCTGTGCCTTAAAATTAATTGAAAGCATTGCCTCGTATGATGTCGATCGTAAAATCTTCATTATTGCTTTAGGCGGAGGGGTTATTGGCGATTTGGCGGGTTTTGTAGCTGCGATCTATAAAAGAGGAATTCCCTATATTCAAATTCCTACAACCCTTTTAGCACAAATTGATTCGAGCATAGGGGGGAAAACAGCCATTGATTTGAAATACGGAAAAAATTTGGTTGGTGCATTTTATCAGCCCAAGGCTGTCTTTGCGGATACCAAGGTTTTAACAACACTGAACGCCCGACAAATTAGAAATGGTTTGGCAGAAGCTATTAAATATGGCGTTATCAAAGATGCGCGACTCTTTCATTTTATCGAACAAAATTCTAAGAAATTACTCAATAACGATGCTGCAGCCATGACATATATGGTGGCTCGCTGTGCTCAAATTAAAGCTGATGTTGTGTCAGCTGATGAAAAAGAGACCAAGGGGATCAGAACCATTTTAAATTTTGGTCATACCGCAGGCCATGCAATCGAGTCAGCCGCAGGTTTTAGATACCAGCATGGCGAATGCGTGGCTTTAGGAATGCGTATTGCCGCTGGAATTTCTGTTGCTCAGAAGCTATTAAGCCCGAGTCAACAGAAACGTTTAAATGATATAATCACCTGTGTAGGTCTTCCTGAACAACTCAAGCATGTTAAGTTATCCAAGATTATGGAACTGATGCAACACGATAAGAAATTTGTAGCAGGAAGAAATCGTTTTGTTTTAGTTTGTGGGATCGGAAGTGTTAAGGTGGTTGAGAATGTTCCTGCGGCCATGATTACTCAATCCATCAAGTCTATCTGCTAACCGTAATAATTTCTTCCTTACCGTTTTTCTCAATCGTAATATTTTGTAAATTAATTTTGATAATTCTTGCACCATTTGGAAGCACGACCCCTTCTTCATAAATATTGTTGTTGATGAGGGCTACATTGCCGGTGGTGTTGGACATGATGCCTTGAAGATTTATTTCATCAGGAGAAGTAGGTGCAGAAGTAATAGGTTTTGCAACTGTAGTTGCAGGAGTGTTTGATGAAACGTTTGGGGCTATTGGCTCAGTTTTTTGTGCGACGGGAGTATTGTTAGGAGATGGTGTCTGGGGTTTGGAAATAGCTTGCGATGGTTTTGTTTCTTTTGAGCTTGTTAATGGTTTGAGTAAATTAGGGATAGAAATACTTTTAAAGGTTTTTTCTACTTGTTTGTTAAATTGGACGGTATCAGATTTTGAAAGAGTTGGAGGGTATTTAAGTCGAATATAGCCCAGAATACAACTTACTCCTATGACTACCAAACAAACCACAATAATTAAAATCGAGTGGAAAAGTGAGTATTTTGATGTGCTGGGCTTATCTACGCTAGAAGAGGGAAGATATTCAACAACATCTTCGGTCTTAGGGTTGGACTTCTTCATTCGCATTTGAACTTTTTTTAGAGCTTCATGAATGATACTCATAACTTAAATTTGTCTCCTTAGGGCCTTGTACTTCTTTGATACAAAGTTCTATGATTTTCTCATTAATAACAAATGTTTCTTGGACAAAGCCAGCTAAGAGGGCCCGGTCACAAACAATGTTTATCACTCGTGGAGTGCCCTGCGAATAATTAAAGATAGCTTCAATGGCTTGAGGTGTAAATTCTAAACGTTGATCGGCGCCAGCCGTCTTAAGACGGTGTTCGATATAACTTCTAATTTCGCTTTTATCCAGAGGTAATACATGGTATCGGACGGCCACGCGTTGATTCAATTGTCTGAGTGCATGATTACGAAGTTTGTCATTCAGTTCTGGCTGACCAACCAAAATAATTTGTAATAATTTTTCTTTTTCAGTCTCTAAATTTGATAGTAAACGAATTTCTTCAAGTTGATGGATGTTTAAATTTTGACATTCATCAATAATAATTGCCACATTAAATCCTTGGGCGGATTGATCGACCAAGAAGGCGGAAATGGCTCTTACCAAGTCCAGTTTACTTTTCATTTTAGTTTTGATGCCAAGATCATGGGTAATCAACTCAAGTAATTGTATATCAGAGAAAGAAGGGTTAAGGATAAGAGCAGTTTTCACATTCTCACTAATACGATTGAGAAGCATACGGCAAAGGGTGGTTTTTCCTGTGCCGATTTCTCCGGTAATAACAATAATGCCTTTACGTGAATTAATTCCGTAGACTAAATGGTTAAAAGCTTCCTCATGGCGCTGACTAGCAAAGAAAAAAGAAGGATCAGCGGTGATATTAAAAGGGTTTTCTCTGAGATTGTAGAAGCTTTTGTACATGGGGAAAATTATAATATAAAAGGATTTTAAAACAGGATTAAATTTGCGATAATTATCCCTATGATAGCAAAAACTGAAGGAATTGTGTTAAAAAGCTTTGATTTTAGGGAGACTAGCCGCATTGCGACCTTCTTAACTAAGGATTTTGGCAAGGTTAAAGGGGTTTTGAAGGGAATTCGTAAGGATCCGCGTAAGTTTGGCAGCAGCCTCGAACGATTTTCGGTCAACTCGATTGTCTATTACCAATATCGCAACAGTGAAATTCATTTGGTCAGCCAATGCGATATGAAGGAATTTTTCCACGGCTTTCGCCATGATATCCGACGCATGACAGCTGCTAGTTATGCCTGTGAGCTTTTAGATGCCTTGGTCGTGGCAGAGGACGAGAATCTTCAAATCTATGAATTGATGCAAAATTTCCTCAAGAATCTTCAAACAACGGAAGATGTCAGTAAGCTTGTGCATATTTTTCAAATTAAAGTCCTTCAACTTTCTGGATTTCGTCCTCATTTAGACTCTTGTGTACGTTGTGAAAAGAGAATTATAGGTCAGAGCCGTTTTAGTATGCCTTTAGGGGGGCTAGTCTGTCATTCTTGCAGCGCTCCAGCAGATAATCTTGTTGCGATCACCACGGGAACAGTAGCTTCAATTATCCATATTCAAAATTCTATTTGGCCTGCTGTGCTACGTTTGGGCCTTTCTTCAAGGATCAAAAAAGAATTACAATACGTTTTAAACCATTTCTTAGTATTTCATCTGGATCGTCATCTACGTTCGACAAAATATCTATGAAAATTTATCTATTGAGTATTTATTTTATTACTTGTCTGTGTTTGCCTGTTTTTGCTCAAAATACTACGATTAAAACCCTTCCAGGCCATTTGTATCGGGTGGAGCGTGTTATAGATGGGGATACGCTTAAATTAAATAATGGCCAACGCGTACGCTTGATTGGAATCGATGCGCCAGAGCTTAAAGAGGGTCCTAAATTAGCAAGAGACTTAAAACAAAGGCATTCAAGTAAGAAAACCGAGCTAGCCCATGGTAAGAAATCCTATCAATATGTCAAAAAATTGGTGGAAGGTAAAAAAGTAACACTTAAATTCGATACTAGAAAGTATGATGATTATCAAAGGCTTTTGGCTTATGTTTATTTAACCAATGGTCAACTCGTTAATGCCCAGATTATTAAAGCAGGTTATGCTTATCCTGTGTATATAAAACCAGATATCAAATATAGTCAATTATTTCAAGAGCTTCACGCTCAAGCAAAAGAAAAACATCGAGGCTTATGGAAAAATGGAGGCAAGCATGAGAAACGTGTTAAATGGTTTAATAATAACTAGTGTGGTCTTGTTTGTTGGATGCGCATCCACGGAAGCTATTTATAAAAATTATAATAACTTAGTTAATCTCGATGATGGGGTCACCGAGAAAGAAGCCAAGATTATTGCCCAGCGAATTATTATTTCTTCGGAAGAGCAAAATAGCTATCGCATTACAGCCCCTGACATTAAAACGACCCATGAAACTGTTAAGTATCCAGAGTATTGGTTTGTAGTTTTTGGTCATAATTGGTTATCTCCAATATCTACCGATCCTCTGGCGCAGACATATACCCAGTTAAGAGAAACTCACTTTGTGGTAGTCATTAATAAGGCTAATGGAAATATTAAATTTGCTGGGCTTTGGTATCCTAAACGCGCTGCTAATTTTGATTGGGTTTTTGATCCCGATGCGTATAAACAAGATAACCCACTGGCTTTAGCTCCGTACCAGAAGATTAATTTTCGTCAGTAATTTTTAAGTTGGGTTTTAATCCGTCCACGCAGCTGTTTCTTGTGCAGGTTCTTCTTCGATGATCGTTGCAGGGGAGTATCGCTTTTTTAAAGGATTGCGGATTTGTTCCAAGATATCATGCGCTAAGGATTTGCCGATGGTCTTAATTGAGGCCAATGAGTTTTCATTGACGTTTTTAAGGTCGGTTAATTTATGGTAGCCATGGGCGAATAATTGGCGAGCGCGAATACGACCAACTCCTCTTAAACTAGCCATAGCTAACAGTTCTTCTTTAATGCCATAATGTACTCTTTGGCGAATATTTTCTAGGTTAAGACTTAAATTTTTATAGTGATAAAGTTCGGCAATGGTGATGGCTGCATATAGTAACCATTGGGCGCTTTCTACATGCCTATAAATATCTCCAGGTCCTACATTAAATTCATCACAGAGTGTTTCTTCTTTTTCTTCATCGATCCATCGACCCAGCAGCCACATGGTTTTTAGTGTGGAATAGTAGGTATAGGTATCTTGCAATGAGGGTAAATCGTTAGGGGATAGGATTAGCTCATCTTCGATCTTATTCGAAAGGCTTTCTAACTCTTCGTAATCAGCTTTTCCGACTGAAAGCATCTCACTATCTGGACAGCAGGCCATAAGGTGTAGCAAGCCTAGGTCAGAGAAATTCTTACCGTTATGAATTTTAGTTAAACCCTCACGTAAGGTAAGGCTGGTAATAGGATCAATATAAAGCCGGCTGGTTGTATTGCCAAAAGGAGTAGTAAAGAACCTGAAGCCGCTTTTTTCAATAAATCCATTTTGGTGAAGGAATTCAAAGATTTGGCTAATCAGATCTATGAGATTTAATCCCTGCCGCTGATAAGCTAAGAAGGTTTGGTTGATAAATTCAAACATTCCATTGATATCATGAACATAGCCTGCCGCGATCGAGGATAACACATGGATGCGAAGGGCTGATTCAGTACCTAATTTAGAAGTCACCGGCTCAGGAGTGGCTAGGATAAACTTCTCAAAGAGAGTATTTTGTTCTGAAAGAGATTTTGCCATGAGGACTGCCTCGCCGTAATCATCATATTGAGGCCGTCCGGCGCGACCAGCACATTGCTTGTATTCTGAAGTTGAGATAAAAACCGAGCCAAGGCCACTGGCATAACGTTTGCAATCACGGATAATTGCTCGTCTGGCTGGTAAATTAACTCCGGCGGCCAGTGTTGGGGTCGAGGAAATCACTTTAATGAAATTCTTTTTGAAATTATCTTCAACCAGCTGTCTTTGCTTAGGCTTAAGCCCAGCATGGTGAAAGGCGGTTCCAAGTTTGATGCAGTCAGCCAGCTTCTTGCAAACCTTAGTAGCGCTGGGCTCGTCTCCAATTTCTTTCGCTAATTGTGCTAGCTGTTTCTTTTCTTCAGGTTTGAGTATTCCAGATATGGATGGAGCAAGATCTCTGGCGCTAGCTTGGGCAGAACGCCTAGAGTTTACAAACACTAAAACCTGTCCACCGCCACGCAGGGTATCTAAGCTCAGTTTGCTTAAATCATCGGGTTCGTCTTCCTTGATGATACGGACAGAATCATTATTAAAAATAATACGTTCATTGTAATAAACACCTTCTTTAAGAGGTATCGGCCGCCATTGGCTGTAGGTGAGTTCAGCATTTAACCATCCAGCGATCTCTTTGGCATTGCTGATAGTGGCGCTTAAGGCCACAATCTGAATATCGCTTTTCATTTGTTTGATGCGTGTAATAAGGATCTCAAGTGTGGGGCCGCGACCCTCATCATCCAGGGTGTGGATTTCATCAATAACTACCAAAGAAAGATTGTTAATTAACCAGCTTGCTTTGGAACGTAATAAAGAATCGACTTTTTCTGGAGTAGCAATGACAATATGATAGCGATTTAGATGCTGGCTCGGAGAATCAAGATCTCCCGTGGCAATGCCAACAGTGACACCTAATTGTTCATACTTTTTTTTGAAATCATTATATTTTTCACTGGCTAAAGCCTTTAAAGGGCAGATATAGAGCGCTCGACCACCTTCATTGAGAATAGTTTTCAAGATGCATAATTCCGCAATAAGGGTCTTTCCTGAGGCTGTGGGAACCGCCATCACTAGGTTCTTTTTGTTTAATACGCCTTTTTTAATGGCATCAGCCTGGGGAGGATGCAGGGTTTCAATATTGCTAGCGATGAGGATTTCGACCAACTTCTCAGGCAATGAATATTGTCGTGATAGTTCTTGAATGTTCATTCATGCTTTGTAACATAGAA